>NZ_JAVBRQ010000041.1:0-60194 GCF_031547805.1 Desulfobulbus sp. | reverse complement strand
AAGAGCAGCAGGATTTGAACCTGGCCGAAGCCATGCAACGGCTGCTCAGCCTCGCCCTGGATAAAGTCAGAGCTGCTGGTCTCATCACCGAAGGTGCAGTGCTTGCCCTTGTTGATGCAGTCATGGACTTTGCCGTTGATATCCTGCAAACAGGGAAGAGGTTAGCCCGCAGTACAAACATAATAACGGTAAGTTAACTCAACTCAGAAACTTGAGTCCATGTATAAATCCTATCCGGATATGACCGGATTACTCAACCAACCCCCAGCTAGAAGGAGCACAGTTATGACCCGCGATCAGATCATGGAGATCATCAAAGAGAAAAACGTCAATTTTTTCCGGATCCAGTTTGTCGATATCTTCGGCTTCATGAAGAATATCGCCATCCCGCGCAGCCAGATCGAAAAGGCGCTGGACGGCAAGATCATGTTCGACGGTTCCTCCATCGAGGGATTCGTCCGCATCAACGAGTCGGACATGTACCTCAAGCCCGATTACAATACCTTCGTGGTCCTGCCCTGGCGCGAGAAGAACGGCTGTAATGCCGCCCGCATCATCTGTGACGTGTACAATACGAACGGCACCCCCTTTGTCGGTTGCCCCCGCAACAACCTGAAACGGGTTTTGGAAGAGGCCAGGCAGCTCGGCTACACCATGAACGTGGGCACCGAGTGCGAATTCTTCCTGTTCCGCCGCGACCATGACGGACGGCCCACCACCATCACCGACGATGTCACCGGCTACTTCGACGTCGAGCCGGACGACGGCGGCATCGAGTGCCGCCGCAAGATCATCCAGACCCTGGAAGCCATGGGATTCGAGATCGAGGCCTCGCACCACGAGGTCGCTGAGGGCCAGCACGAGATCAACTTCAAGTATGCCGACGCCATCACCGCGGCCGACAACACCGTCACCTACAAGTGGGTCGTCCGCTCGATCGCGGCCGAATTCGGCCTCCACGCCACCTTCATGCCCAAACCGATCTTCGGCATCAACGGCTCGGGCATGCACACCAACCAGTCGCTGTTCAACCTCGACGGCACCAACGCGTTCTACGATGAGAAGGCCCCGCTGCAGCTGAGCGAGGTCGCCTACAAATACATTGCCGGCGTCATCAAGAACGCCCGCGGTTTCTCCGCCGTCACCAACCCGCTGGTCAATTCCTACAAACGCCTGGTCGCCGGGTACGAGGCGCCGGTCTACGTGGCCTGGTCCGCCTCCAACCGCTCCGCGCTCATCCGCATCCCGGCCTCCCGCGGACTGGGCACCCGGACCGAGGTGCGTTGCCCGGATCCCACCTGCAACCCGTACCTGGCCTTTGCCATGATGCTCAACTCCGGTCTGGACGGCATCAGGAACAATCTCACCCCGCCGTCCTCCACCGACGTCGACATCTTCGAGATGACCGCCGCCGAGAAGGTGGCGGCCGGGATCGCCAGCATGCCCGCCAATCTGTACGAGGCCATCCAGGAACTCAAGGCCAACCCGATCGCCAAGGAGACGCTGGGCAGCCACATCTTCGAGAAATACATCGAAGGCAAGGAGAAGGAGTGGGACAACTACCGCCTGGCGGTCACCGACTGGGAGTTGGACAACTACCTGAGCCGGTACTGATACCGCGTGGTATACGCTCCGCACGGCGGCAAAGGGCACCTTTTCGGAGGTGCCCTTTTTTTTCTGCCGCCAGTGAATATCAGCGGATTTTTTTTGTGATTAGTGCTATTTAACTCTATTAAGCCATGGCAAAAGCGTCCGCCGATTCCCGTCGGAACGGCAACGGCCCGCCCCCGCGCGGAACCTCAGCCCCGCGGCTGCGGGCCATCCCGGACAAGGCATCGGCGGCGGCTGTTTTTTCCCGATGAATGCATAGTGTTTTCGCAAGGGCTTCACGTCTAGGGCACTGGTGTGATTGGGATATTGCGGCGACCGGCGCGGTCGTCCGGCGGAACGAAGGGGAAAGGGCGGCCATCGCCACGGGTGGCTTGCCGCCAAAGGAGGAGGGATTCATGCAAAGCTGGCAAATCGTGCGGACCGACTTGACGAAGTCGCCCCCCGGTATCGGGTTCCGGGATCGGCGGACCGACATGCAGCGTTTGTTCAACCGGCCGGCCGCCGAATTCCTCAGCCCGGGCAAGGAGGATTTGTTGCCATGCGCAATCTGAAAAAGGTACTCGGCAGATTTTACCATCAGGTCCTGCTGGTCTTCGGGGCCTTTCTGATCATGGTGCTGGTCAGCTATTTTTATGTGAGCAATATCGTCAGCCGCCAGATGCAGATCATCGGCGACGGCAGCACGGATTCCATCCAAACGGCCGTTTCCGCCAGCCTGAAAAACACCGAACTGTTTTTCACCAACATCATCCACACCCTGCAGGGGATGCTCAGCGCCGGGAGCAGCAATCAGGAGATATTGCACTATCTCCAGGAGCTGAACCTTTATTTTAATACCGAGCGCTCGCCCCTGCCGGATTTCATGAAGATCTACGGCTATATCCGGGGGGAATGGCTCGACGGTTCCGGCTGGGTGCCGCCCCTCGGCTACCAGCCGGAAACGCGGCCCTGGTATATCGGGGCCAATCAATATGAACAGGAGACCTATTTTTCCGAGCCGTATATCGATGCGGAAACCGGCGGCATTTGCGTCAGTTTTTCCCGGAAACTGTTCGACCGCAACGGCAAGCCCCAAGGCGTGCTGGCAGTGGACCTGAAACTGGCCCTGATCACCTCCTACGTGCAGCGGCAGCAGATTGCCGGCCACGGTTACGGCGTGTTGATCGACAACGAGATGAACTTCATCGTGCATCGCGATCAGGCCCTGCTCGGCAAAAGCATTGCCGCGGCCGGCGGCGACTACCCCTCCCTGGCACGGATCCTCCAACAGGAGGCCCCGGTTTCGGCGGTGAATTTCCGCGATGCCGACGGCGTGCCCTGCGTCATGTTCTTCCGGACCATATTCAACGGTTGGCACCTGGGCGCCATCATTCCCAAGCAGTACTACTACCGCGATGTGTATTCCCTGGGGCTGATGCTGGGCGGCCTGAGCCTGCTGCTGGCCTCGCTGCTGAGCTATCTGCTGGTGCGCTACCGGGCGGAAAAGATCCGCTCGGACGAGGAAAACCTGAGCAAGGACGCCTTCCTGGCCCGGATGAGCCATGAAATGCGCACCCCGATGAACGCCATCATCGGCATGACCAACATCGCCAGGACCACCGAGCATGAACAAAAAAAGACCTATTGCCTGGATAGGATCGACGAGGCCGCCAACCACCTGCTGGGCGTGATCAACGACGTGCTGGACATGTCGAAAATCGGGGCCGACAAGCTGGAACTTTCCGAGACCGATTTCCTGCTCGCCGATTTGATCCGGCAGGTCAGCACCATCATCGGCTTCAAGATCGAGCAGAAAAACCAGAATTTCAAGATCGAGATCGGCGAGGACGTGCCCCAGGCCCTGGTCGCCGATCGCCAGCGCCTGGCCCAGGTCATCGCCAACCTGCTGAGCAACGCCAACAAATTCACGCCCGAAAACGGCCGCATCCTCCTGCGGGTGGAGCGCATCGCCGGCGGCAAGGGACAGGGGGCCGAGGGGGATCGGATCGGGCTTCGCTTCACGGTGGAGGACAACGGCATCGGCATCAGCCCGGAGCAGCAGAAAAAGCTCTTCAATGCCTTCGAGCAGGCCGACGGCAGCATTTCCCGGCGCTACGGCGGCACCGGCCTGGGTCTGGTCATCTCCAAGCGCATCGTCGAGATGATGGGCGGCAAGATTTGGATCGAATCGGACAAGGGCCGGGGCGCCCGCTTCGTCTTCACCATCCGCACTCGCATCGGCACGGCCACGGAGACCACCCTGGAGCAGGGCGAGCCCAAGGATGCAAAGCCGGCGAATTACAGCGGCAAGCGGATTCTTTTGGCCGAGGATGCCCCGCTCAACCGGGAAATCGTGATCGAGTTGCTCCGGAATACAGGCCTAGCAATCGCGGTGGCCGAAAACGGCCGTATCGCCTGCGACATGTTTGCCGCCGAGCCGGAAACCTACGACATGATCTTCATGGATATCCAGATGCCGGAAATGGACGGCTACGAGGCGGTTCGGCGCATCCGCGCCATGGACATCCCCTGGGCCGCCAAGATTCCCATCGTGGCCATGACCGCCAATGTGTTCCGTGAAGACATCGAAAACTGCCGCGCGGCCGGCATGAACGACCATATCGGCAAGCCGCTGGCCGTGGGCGTGCTGATGGACAAGCTGCAACGGTACCTGGCCTGACCGTCGGGCCTTGCCACCATCCCCGCCGCCCGGCGGGCAAAGGCTCCGGCCTGGCTCCATGCCCTCCGGCCTTTTTCCGGCCGCTCCATCCAACAGGCGGGGAGGGTGCGCCCAACCCCGGACCCGCTCCGGGTCAACGTTTCAAATCCGCAGTCAATTCGACCAGTTCCTTCTCTAGCAGGGTTTCTTTTTCCAGCAGGGTCTTGGCGCATCGCTCCAGGACCTCTCGGTTGGTCTCCAGGATGTTCAGAACCTTGGCAAAGGTTTCGTCGATGATGGTGCGCACCGAAAGGTCGATCTGCTGGGCGGTGCTGTCGCTGATCTGGCAGCCGTTGACCCCGTGACCGCCCGGGCCGAGGAAGTTCGGCTGGTTGTCCTCGTAGACCACGAAGCCGATCGCAGGATCCATGCCGTAGCGGGTGACCATGTTGCGGGCAATGTCGGTGGCGCGGGCGATGTCGTCGGCGGCACCGGTGGAGAGATGGCTGAACACCAGCTTTTCCGCCGCCCGGCCGCCGAGGAGCACCGCGATTTTATGCTCCAATTCTTCCCTGGTCATGAGGAAGCGGTCCTCGGTCGGCCGTTGCAGGGTGTAGCCCAGGGCGCCGATGCCTCTCGGGATGATCGAGATCTTGAAGACCGGGTCGGTGCCCGGCAGTGCCAGGGCGGCCAGGGCATGTCCGACCTCGTGGTAGGCGACGATCTCCCGCTCCCTGGGGTTGAGCAGCCGGTTCTTTTTTTCCAGGCCGGCGATGATCCGCTCGATGGCCTGGGTGAAGTCGTTCATGCTGACCTCGTCCGCCTGCCGCCGGGTGGCCAGCAGGGCAGCCTCGTTGACCAGGTTGGCCAGGTCGGCCCCGGAAAAGCCGGTGGTCAGGTCGGCCACCTGGGCGGGATCGACATCGTCGCCCATCTGGATTTTCTTCATGTGGACCTTGAGGATGGCGATCCGGCCCAGCTTGTCGGGCCGGTCGACCAGTACCTGGCGGTCGAAGCGGCCGGCGCGGAGCAGGGCCGAGTCGAGGATTTCGGGCCGGTTGGTGGCGGCTAGCAAAACCAGGCCGCTGGATGGGTCGAAGCCGTCCAGTTCGACCAGCAACTGGTTGAGGGTTTGCTCGCGTTCGTCGTTGCCGCCCAGGCCGGCGGCGGTGCGCGCCCGGCCCAGGGCGTCGAGTTCGTCGATGAAGATGATCGCCGGCGCCGATTTCCGGGCCTGCTCGAACAGGTCGCGCACCCGGGCGGCCCCCACGCCGACGAACATCTCGACGAATTCCGAGCCGCTGATCGAGAAAAAGGGCACCTCCGCCTCGCCGGCCACGGCCCGGGCCAAGAGGGTCTTGCCCGTGCCGGGGGGACCGACCAAGAGGATGCCCTTGGGCATCCGAGCCCCCAGTTTGCCGTAATCCTCGGGCGCTTTCAGAAAATCGACAATCTCCTGCAGTTCCGCCTTGCTTTCATCCACCCCGGCCACATCGTCGAAGGTGACTCCGGTTTGGCGTTCGACATAGACCTTGGCCTTGGACTTGCCGATGTTCATGAAGCCGCCGCCCAGCCCCTGCTTATCCGCGAACTTGCGGAGAATGAGCATCCAGATGCCGAAGAATACCAGGGCCGGCACCACCCAGGACAGGACCGTGGCCAGGAGCTTGCTTTCGTACACCTGGGTGAAGGGGACGTTGAACTTGGACAGATAGGCGGCCAGACCGGGATCGACCCGGTTGGCCACGATGATCTTCTTGCCGTTCTCCGGTTCCTTCAGGGTGCCGGCAATATACTGCTCCCGGATGGACAGATCCGCAATCTTGCCCTGCTGGAGCAGGTGTTCCAGTTCGCTGTAGGGCACGGCGCTGATGGTCTGCTGTTCGGCCCAGATATCGTGGATGACCAGGATGCAGAAGACCGCGAAAATGGCAAAGAACGCATTGAATTTATGCTTGTTTTCCATGGTGATGCCCTTGCGGGTGTCCGCGTTGGTTGACGGGGATGGCCGTCCCCGCATGCTTGCGAGGCGGATCGGTTATTGCAGCGATCCCTGGATGTGGTGCATGGTCGCCTCCTTGACGATGTCGATCAGCTTGGACTCCGGCGCGTACGCTTCTTCGACCAGGGCGCTCTGGAAGCCGGGCAGCTCCTTAAGCAGCAAGCGATGGAATCCTTCCGCCCGCTCCGGATCGAGACTGCCCGGTTCCACCGGCATGACGGCCGTGACCTTGACCGATATCTCCCCGTCCAGGCGTTTGAAGACAGTGACCAGGGTGCAACGCCCCTTTTTCAGCCTGGCCGCCTTCTGGTTGTACCGTTCCGAGCGGGCGACGAATTCGTGGATCACCGAGGCCAGGGCGCCGGAGGGGCCGGGAAAATACTGGCCCCGGGCAAAAACATTGGCCAGGACCAGGGCCAGTTCAGCGGTTTCGACCCGCTCCATCGATTTCTTGGTAAAGGCGAACACTTCCGGATTTTCCGGGATGATGCCGTCCTGGTGTTCGCCGACAATATAAATAAAACGATCCGCCTGCCTGTTCTTCACCCTTTGCCCTCTCTTGCTGGCTGTTGTTCTTCTAACACTTTCTCTTCATTACCATAATTGTCCCCGATTGGGGAAGTTTCCTGGCCGCTTCAGCCCATGAGGACCGAGAGCGAAAGCGGAGGGAGCGGCTGCCAAGGCCAAAGTCGCGTCGAGTGGTACATGCAACCGCTGACAATGATGGGATACTATATGCAAGAGAGATGTGCTTGCCAACCCGGACCCCCAACGGGCGGACGAGATTTCGAGGATTGCGAGGGGAGGACCGAAGGCCGAAGGCCGCGTCCGCCCTCGCCATTTTCATGGTTCATGGCCAGCGCCGCTCTCCGCCCACGGAGAGCGGTGCCATGGCGTCGTATAAAAAATATCCGATGACCATCGAACCTCAGCCAAGCTCGCTTGCCGGCAATCGGTGGTGTTCTTGACGCTCCGGAGGCCGGTCGAGCAAACGGAGATCTCTCGCTGCGTTTAAGATGACCATGTGGCCAGCGTTATCCGTGTCCCGAACGTCCTTTGTTGATCGTTTCGACGAACGGGGTGAGGAGAAATCGCAAGAAATTTCAGTGGCATACCCTCCGGGATGCAATCGGCTGCATGCGAGTGGTAACCAGTAAAAAATAAGGGCTGTTTTTCGGAGAGCTATCCGCATGGTGCCCGCAAGGATTTGTTTCCAAATTTTTTCGGAAAAAAGGCATGCATGGCCGAAAATGGCGAGTAGTTCTCGAAAAAAAGGCTACAGTTTCGGCAAAAGGAGGTGGACCTTGCTGAACACTGAAGATCGGGCGCGGTATGCGGCCTTCAAGGCAAAAGATGTGCGGTTTGACGGCCATTTTTTCGTCGGGGTGTCTTCCACGGATATTTATTGCCGTCCGGTATGCCGGGCGAAGCTGCCGAAGCCTGAAAACTGCACTTTTTATGGCACGGCAGCGGCGGCGGAGCAAGCCGGCTATCGCCCGTGCCTCTTGTGCCGGCCGGAACTGGCGCCCGGCACCGGCCCCGTCGACGCGACCCTGTCCCTTGCGCGCCGGGCGGCAATATTGCTTGAGGAGAACTGCGGCAATGGGCAAAAACTCGAGGCGTTTGTCCACCGCCTCGGTTATTCGGGCCGCCATCTGCGTCGGGCGTTCGCGGCGGAATACAAGGTCTCGCCCGTGCAGTATCTGCAGACATGCAGGTTGCTGCTCGCCAAGAACCTGTTGACCGACACCGATCTTTCGGTGACGGACGTGGCCATGGCCGCCGGATTTGGCAGCTTGCGGCGCTTCAACGACCTTTTCAAGAAACAGTACCGGCTCGCGCCCACCGCCCTGCGCAAGCAGGGGGCAGCGGCGACGAGGTACGATAACGATGTCACCCTGACCTTGGGCTACCGCCCGCCGTATCGATGGCGGCAAATGCTGGATTTCCTCGCTCACCGGGCCATATCCGGGGTCGAGGCCGTCACCGATGGCGAATATCGGCGTACCGTGCATTGTATCGGTAGCGGGCAAAAAGACGTGTACGGCTGGGTGCGGATAGGCCACCGCCCCGAGCGCAACGCCCTGGCCGTTACCGTGGATTCCGCGCTGCTGCCGGTTTTGCCGCAGGTTCTGGCGCGGATCCGCCATCTGTTCGATCTGTATTGCGATCCGGCCGCGGTGTATGAAACCCTTGAGGCGATGAACGCCATCGGCCCGGGGCTCTGCGTTCCGGGCACCCGCCTTCCCGGTTGTTTCGATCCCTTTGAAATGGCGGTGCGGGCCGTGTTGGGGCAGCAGATCACCGTCAAGGCTGCCGGTACCCTGGCCGCAAGGCTTGTCGAAGCCTACGGCACCCCGGTGAACACCGGCCTGGATGGGCTGACCCATGCGTTTCCCGCCGCTGGCGAGGTGGTTGCCTTGCAGGGCGCGATCGCCGATCACCTCGGCCCGCTGGGCATTACCGGGGCGCGGGCCAACACCATTCTGGAGCTGGCAAGGGCGGTGGTGGAAGAAAAAATAGATTTCAGCATCTGCGCCGATCCGCATCGGGAAATACGAAAATTGACGGCCATCCGGGGCATCGGTGACTGGACCGGTCAATATATCGCCATGCGGGCGATGGGCTGGCCCGATGCCTTTCCCCACACCGATTACGGCGTGAAAAAAGCGCTGGCGCCGCGTACGGGAAAAGAAATCCTGGAAACGGCGGAAGCTTGGCGGCCCTGGCGCAGCTATGCCACGATCAATTTATGGAACTCTTTGTAAACTCAATGAAAAAGGAGAATGTCATGGTGTATTCCACGCGGTATGCATCGCCTTTGGGGCCGCTCACCCTGGCGAGTGACGGCCAGAGCTTGGTTGGACTGTGGATGGAAGGGCAAAAGTATTTTGGCGGCACCGTCAAAGGCGATTTTTGCGACCAAAACGACCTGCCGGTGCTTGCGGACGCCAGGAAATGGCTCGATGCCTACTTTGCCGGAAAAAAACCGACCATATCGGCGCTGCCCCTGGCACCCGCCGGCGGCGAATTTCGCCGGAGCGTGTGGGGCATTCTGTGTGAGATTCCCTACGGCGGGTATGTCACCTATGGCGAAATCGCCAAGCAAATGGCCGCCCGGATGCATAAAAAAACCATGTCGAGTCAGGCTGTGGGCGGCGCGGTGGGGCATAACCCCATTTCGATCATCATCCCCTGCCATCGGGTCGTGGGGGCAAACGGCAGTTTGACGGGATATGCCGGGGGCATCGGCAAAAAGATCAAGCTGCTGGAACTCGAAGGCGTCGACATGTCCAACTTGTTCGTGCCCAGCAAGGGCACGGCCCTGTAGGAGCGAACACCGCTCCTCCGGCGTCAACCGTCTTCCATAACCGCTCCACAAATACCTTGTCCCGGCCATCCATGCCGAGTTGGCAACCCCGGTCCTTGACCGTCCGGACAAATCCCTCGGCAGTGAATTACCGGCCTCGATCGGTATTGTCGATTTCATGCCTATCATGGCGGGTGGCGTGAGACGGCCTCACCGCATTTTTACAAGCGCCTTACCGTAATTTTCTCGATAGTTCGTTGACATTATCGGCGCGCCGATAGATCGCGCATGGCGAGGGCTCTGCAAATCTCGACATCCTCCTGGAAGGGCATTCACCGGCACTTGACGAGGAGAAGGACAGGACTATTCTTGTCAGAAACGAGCAATCTATCCGCAAGGTACGCAAAAACGTAAGGAGCCTCCCATGCTGAATCATAATTTCCACGATGTCATTTCCCAGGAAGGTATTGTTGCCATCGTATCTTGGGGAAATGGTGAACCTCATGTCGTCAATACTTGGAATAGCTACCTGATTATTCAAGAGAACGATAAAATTCTCATCCCCGCAGCCGGAATGCGGAAAACGCAGGCCAATACAGAGATCAATGACAAAGTGAAGTTGACCGTGGGCAGCAGGGAAGAAGGAGGAAAAAAGATGGGCAGGGGGTTTTTGCTTGAGGGAACTGCAAAATTTCTAAAATCTGGTCCCGAGTATGACCTCATGAAGGCAAAATGCCCGTTCACTAACCGCGTTCTCATCGTGACCGTCACCTCTGTCACAAAAACGCTGTAAGGCTCATTGCTGGCACAACGTAAACAAACAAACTGATATCCTCATCGGAACTCTTGTTCATTTACAACGAGGGAGAAACTCGTGTCCCGTGCGGTTCATTCCGCCATGCATTAAACAGCCACCGGTTTGAAGTTGGTGGGTTTGAAGTGGCGGACTGAAAGTCCAGCTAAACTGGCAGGCTGCACAGCCGGTTCACGGCTCAACATCAAAGCCGTCATGGGGACTCGGTTCAAAATGGTGCGAAAGGCAGTCTTCGATCATCTCTTTCACCAGTTCGCCAGCCCTCATCCAAAAAGAGCCGCGAGCCCAACAATGCTGCCCCAATAGCGTTTCTTCATCTGGGGAAATGCTTCAAATATCTTGCGGGAGGTCCTTTCACCCATCTCATGATCGTGGATGGCGAGATGTCGGGAGAGGACGATACCATAATATGGACGTGATACAGCGCTCGCTGGCGCTGAATGCCCAGCATGCCTGCATGTTCAGTTTTTTCTCCTTCACGGTCTCTGGGACCATCTTTGCACGCACAGCCATTGACCGCCCTGGCGGACAAAACCAGGGCCGTTGTCGGGCGGCTGTTGTCGGGCGCCAACGCTGTCTGTTCGGGGCGACTTGAAAAAGAGAAATGCAATCGGGTGATTGGCGTTCGATCCCTATTTTTTGGATAGAAAACATCTCCGATTTCTCCCTATTTTTCCTCTCTTGTCTTTCCGCCTATTCTCGATAAGTTACGGGGTCATAAAGAAAAAACATTGCCCGCGGATGGCCCGTGCAGGGCATGGGCCGGTTGCCGGGTTGGATCGAGATGCCGGCTTGTCAGTCACCCCTGGACACGGGAGCGGTCATGCTTGATGTCGCCTTGAAGTTTCTGCGGGATGAGATAAACGCCGCCCTGGCGCTTCGCACCGGTTCGGATGCCGTCAAGGTCCTGCTCACCCGGATCGCCGAGGAGACGGGCAAGTATGCCTTTGCCATCGACAACATCGGCTGCTCGGTCATCAATATCGAGGAGGAGCGGGTGTTCAAGGCCCAGATGCCCGACTATGCCACGGTCAACGGCCAGCAGGTGGCCACCTCGCCCGAACTCAAGCTCAATCTCCACCTGCTCTTTGCCGCCCATTTCACCCATTACGACCAGGCGCTGAAGTATCTGGCCCTGATCCTCACGTTTTTCCAATCGCATCCCGTCTTCACCTCCGACCGCTATCCGGCCCTGGCGCCGGCCTGCGGCAAATTGGTCGCGGAGCTGATCTCGTTCAACTACGAGCAGCTCAACCAGGTCTGGGCCTATCTCGGGGCCAAGCATCTGCCCTCGGTGGTGTACCGGGTACGTCTGGTCACGTTGCAGGAACGCGAGCCAAGCGGTATCAAGCCGCCCTTGACCTCCATCGCCACCACCTTCCACAGCCGATGAGAGCCTCGTTCCGCACCCTTTGCAGCCTGCGCGTGGACCACGCCTACTACGACCAAGGCCAGTGCCGGGATTTCGGCTTCGCGGCGCTTCCCGACACGGCCGGCCTGCTGAAAAACGGCCGATTGCTGGCCAGGAACCGGGATGGAGGGCTGCATCTGTTGTTCGAAGCCGACGAATCGGGCGCGCCGCTGCGGCCGTTGGCCCGGACCACCCTCCGCTTCGGCCTGCGGCTGCTCAACCCGCTGTTTGACCAGGTCACGGCCGAGGTGCCTTTCTTGCCCCTGTACCGCAACCGGGCGATCCCGACCGCGCTCGACCCGCCGATGGCGGTGCATTGGGCCGGCCGCCTCCTGAGTCACGGGCTGGCCCGAAAGGAGCGGCCGGCGACCGTCACCCTGCGTCGGCCGGACGGCCTGCCGGTGGCATCGACCACGGTGGAGGCCGGCCACGACCGCCCCGAGGTGTCGTTCGATCTGAGCGGCTGGCCGCCGGGCCTGTACCGGCTGGAGGAGACCTATCCGGCCGCCACCCTGGCCACCGACTATTACCTGGATGGCGAGGCGCTGGCCGCCGGCCTGTTCGGGATCGTGGAACTCACGGTCGCCCCCGGCTTTTATGCCGCGCCGCCGGCCCTGGTCCTCTCGTTCGCCGCCAGGGAAGAGCTTCTGCGCTATTACCTGGTGGTCGGGAAGTACACCGAGGCCGAATTCGCCTCCCTGACCGTGGACGATGCCGGTTTCGGCGAAGACCAACGGCCGCGGATTCTGTTCGACCGGGTGGAAGCCGCCGCCTTCGGCACCGGTGAATTGTCCCCAGGCCTGTTGGCCGACGATGGCCGACAGGTGGTCCTGTTTCGGTCGCGCGGGCCGGTGGCCCGGCAGGAGCGGGCCCGGCGGAACATCCAGCTGCGCAAGAACGGAGATGTCCTCATCAAGCATCTGCCCCAGGTGGGAGCCGCCGATGCCAATGGAGACGTGGTGATCCATATTTCTAAACCTTAGAGGAAGGACAATATGCCAACGTACAAGACGCCCGATGTGTATGTGGAGGAAATTTCGGTATTCCCGCCTTCGGTGGCCGAGGTCGAAACCGCCATTCCGGCCTTCATCGGCTACACCGAGATTGCCCGGAAAAAGACCGACGACGACCTGATCCTCAAGCCGACCAAGATCTACTCGTTCAAGGAGTACGAGCAGTATTACGGCGCCCCCGAGGACGACACCATCGAGCTGGTCGTCGTCGACGACGGCCAGGGCGGATTGAAGGTGAGTGCGTTCACCGAGCCGACGGTGCAATACCTGCTGGCCTACAGCGTCAAGATGTTCTTCGACAACGGCGGCGGTCAGTGCTACATCGTCTCGGTGGGCACCTACCAGGACAGCCCGACGATCGGCCTCACCGGCGACTCCTCCACCGAACCCACCAGCATGTATGGCCTGCGGGACGGCCTGGACGCGGTCAAGCTCGAGGACGAACCCACCCTCATCGTCATCCCCGAGGCGGTACGGCTGACCAGCGCCGACTACGCCACCCTGGTGCAGGCGGTACTGCTCCAGTGCAACACCCTGGGCGACCGCTTCGGCATCTTCGACCTCTACGGCGGCGCAATCGAGCTCGACGCCGCCACCCTGGCAACCAACCGGGACTATTTCGGCACCAGTTACCTGAAATACGGGGCCGCCTATTATCCCTTCGTCAAGACCGCCATGAATTTTCGGGTCAACGAGGGGGAAACCAACGTCCAGCTCACCTATGGCAGCGGATCGGCCGCCGGCCTCGACACCTTCAAGACCGCCAACACCGCCCTGTACAATTTCGTCAAGGCGGCGCTGAAGGAGCATTTCCTCACCCTGCCGTCCAGCGGGGCGGTGGCCGGCATCTATGCCGCCACCGACGCCAACCGCGGGGTATGGAAGGCGCCGGCCAACATCAGCCTGGCCGGAGTGATCGAACCGGCGATCAAGCTCGACAACGCCCGCCAGGACGGCCTCAACGTCGATGCCACCTCCGGCAAGTCGATCAACGCCATCCGGGCTTTCATGGGCAAGGGCACCCTGGTTTGGGGGGCGCGCACCCTGGCCGGCAACGACAACGAATGGCGCTACGTGCCGGTCCGCCGGTTCTTCAACATGGTGGAGGAGTCGATCAAGAAATCGACCTACTGGGCGGTGTTCGAGCCCAACGACGCCAACACCTGGGTCAAGGTGCGCGGCATGATCGAGAACTACCTGATCCAGAAGTGGCGCGAAGGCGCCCTGGCCGGGGCCACGCCCAAGGACGCCTTTTTCGTCCGCTGCGGCCTGGGGGTCACCATGACCGCCCAAGACATCCTGGAAGGCAGGATGCACGTGGAGATCGGCATGGCCGCGGTCCGGCCGGCCGAATTCATCATCCTCAAGTTCTCGCACAAGATGCAGACCTCCTGAACCTGACGGTTCCGGACAGGCAACCTATTTCGCTACCAAAGCTATAAAAAGCCATAAGGACGACACCATGGAGAAAAACTATCCTCTTCCGGTCTTTCATTTTGCCGTCGAGTGGGGCGGCACCCGCATCGGCTTTTCCGAGGTCACCGGCCTGACCCAGGAAAACCAGGCCATCGAGTACCGGGACGGCTCCTTTCCGGAGTATTCGTCGATCAAGATGCCGGGCCTGCGCAAGTTCAGCAACGTCACCCTCAAGCGCGGGGTGGTCAAGAGCGACAACGAGTTCTTCGCCTGGCTGAACACCGTCAAGCTCAACAAGGTGGAGCGGCGCGACCTGGTGATCAAGCTGCTCAACGAGGAGCACAACCCGGTGATGGTCTGGAAGGTGCACAACGCCTTCCCGGTCAAGGTGGAAGGGCCGCAGCTCAAGGCCTCGGCCAACGAGGTGGCCATCGAGTCGATCGAGATCGCCCACGAAGGCCTCGAAGTGCAAAACGACTGATGGCCAATTACTACCCGCCGGTCAGCTTCCACTTCCTGGTCGAGGTGCTGGGCTTTACCGCCAACCGCCACGATGTCCGCTTCACCGAGGTCAGCGGGCTGGCCGTGGACCTGGAAACCGAGGAGTGCATCGAGGGCGGCGAGAACCGGTTCGTCCAGAAATACCCGACCCGCGCCAAGTACCAGGAACTGGTGCTCAAGCGCGGGCTGCTGGTCGATTCGGAGGTGACCGGCTGGATTCGCGCGTGCATCGAGGACCTGGCGATTGCGCCGAAGAACGTCGACATCAAGCTGCTCAACGACGAACATCAGCCCCTGATCACCTGGCACCTGGTCAACGCCTATCCGACCAAATGGTCGGTCAGCGATTTCAACGCCGCCAGCAACACGGTGAGCATCGAGACCATGCAGCTGTTTTATCAATATTTCACCGTGGACAGGGGGTAGGGCATGCCGGTGATCATCGACGAGGTCATCATTTCCGTGGAAGTGGACAACCGGGTTTCCGGCGGCACGGCCGCCCCGTCGACGCTCGATATCGGGGATCGGCAGGCCCTGGTGGCCGAGTGCGTGGAGCAGGTGCTGGAAATCCTCGAACAGAAGGCGGAGCGCTGAACGATGAGCGGGATGGGCAAGCTGGAAAAGCTGATGGTGCTGGCCTACGAGTCGCCGTCCTATGCGGGGACGCCGGTGGCGGAATTCACCGCCTTTGTCAATCCCGGCGAGATCACCCTCAGCTACGAGATGGAGTACGACAGCGCCCAGGGCGCGGGGACCAGCAACAGCCGGATGCAGTTCAAGAAGCAGAAGCCCGGCGATCTGAGCTTGAGCTTTTTCCTCGACGGCACCGGCGCGAACGGCAGCACCATCGACGTGCAGGCGGAGGTGGAGCGGTTCCAGGCGGTCACCGACTACAACGGCAATATCCACCGGCCCAACTATCTCAAGGTGATTTGGGGCACCATGCAGGTCCGGCGCTGCATCCTCAAGTCGGCCTCGGTGGTCTACAAACTGTTCAAGCCCAACGGCGTGCCCCTGCGGGCGGTGATCAACGCCACCTTCACCGACAACTCGGACGACCGCACCCGGGTGGCCATGGCGCGGGACCAGTCGCCGGATCTGACCCACGTCCGCGTCGTCAAGGCGGGCGACACCCTGCCGGGACTGTGCACGGCCATCTATAACGATCCCCTGTATTACCTGGAGGTGGCCCGGTTCAACCGAATCGACAACTTCCGCAACCTGCGGCCGGGCCAGAAGCTGGTCTTTCCGCCCTTGGAGAAATAGCCATTTTCGACCGACGCACCCTGCCCATCGCCGCCGAGCACCGGGCCTTCACCGTCAAGGTCGAGGGAGACGAGGTGGCGGGCGAACAGCACCTTTTGGCCGTAAGCGTGACCAAGACGGCCAACCGCATCGCCAGCGCCCGGCTGGTCTACGCCGACGGGGCCGCCGCCACCGGCGCCTTTCCCTTGAGCGAGGGCGAGCTGTTCGTGCCCGGCAAGGCGGTGGAGATCCTGGCCGGTCCGAGCAACGACCAGGTCCTGCTGTTCACCGGCATCGTGGTCCGGCAGAGCCTGAAAATCCGCGACCGGGCCACGCCGCAGCTGGTGGTGGAGTGCCGGCACAAGGCGGTCAAGCTGACCGTGGGGGCGAAAAACAGCTATTTCCGCGACCAGAACGACAGCGACATCGTCACCGGCCTGGTGGAAGGGGCGGGACTGGAGGCCAAGGTGGAGGCGACCTCGTTTACCCTCAAGCAGCAGGCCCAGTACGATTGCACCGATTGGGATTTCCTGCTGATGCGGGCCGAGGCCAACGGCCTGCTGGTGTTCACCAACCGGGCGGAGGTGGAGGTCAAGGCGCCGGCCATGGACGGCTCGCCGGTCTGCACCCTGCTGTTCGGGGCCACCATCCTGGAGATGGATGTGCAGATGGAGGCTCGGGGCCAGTACCAGGCGGTGACCGGGGTCACCTGGGATGCGGCCAGCCAGGAAATCGTGGCCAAGGAGGCCGTCGACCCCGGCATCGCCGCGCTCGGCAACCATGACGCCGGGCAACTGGCGCAAGTGGTCGGCCTGGACGGCTTCCGCCTGCAGCACGGGGCGGTGGCCGCCGAGGAGGCCCAGGCCTGGGCCGATGCCCAGTGGCTGAAGTCGCAGTTGAGCCGGATCACCGGCCGCATCAAGTGCGAGGGCATCGGCACGGTCGAACCGGGCGACATCGTCACCCTGGACGGGGTGGGCGGCCGCTTCAACGGCAATGCCTATGTCAGCGGGGTCCGCCACGATTTCGACCTGGCGCAAGGCTGGAAGACCCACCTCCAGTTCGGCGGGCTCGACGGCTGGCTGGGCCGGGAACACCAGGTGACGGCACCCAAGGCGGGTGCCCTGGTGCCCGGTATCAACGGCCTGCAGCTCGGGGTGGTCACCGGCAACGAAGACCCGGACGGCGAACACCGGGTGCGGGTGCGGATGCCCCTGGTCAGCGGCGACGAGGACGGACTCTGGTGCCGGGTGGCGATGCTTGATGCCGGCAACGAACGGGGCTTCTTCTTCCGGCCCGAGATCGGCGACGAGGTGGTGCTCGGCTTTGTCAACGACGATCCGCGCCAGGCCGTTATCCTGGGCATGCTGCACAGCAGCGCCAAACCGGCGCCGCTGGCCGGATCGGACGACAACCACGAAAAGGTCTACCAAAGCCGCAGCGGCATGAAGCTCTCCTTCAACGACGACACCAAGGTCATCCGGCTGGAAACCCCGAGCGGCAACGCGATCACCTTGAGCGAGGACGAGCAGGGCATCGCCATCGCGGACCAGAACGGCAACACCCTGGCCATGAACCAGGACGGCATCGCCATCGAAAGCTGCAAGGCCCTGACCCTCAAGGCTGCAACGGAATTGCTGATCGAGGCCTCGGCCGCCGGCACAATCAAGAGCGGCGCCGAGCTCAAGCTGGAAGGCAGCGGCGGCTGCGAACTGTTGAGCGGCGGCATCGCCAAGGTCAAGGGCTCGATGGTCCAGATCAACTGAAATGCAGATCAACTGAATCGGGCAGGGAGCGAACGCGATGGCGGCGGCGGTGCGGGTGGGGGATATCAGCGATCATGGCGGCACCGTTGTCGGGCCGGGGGCACCCACGGTGCTGATCGGCGGCAAACCGGCGGCGGTGGCGGGCGACATGCACGTCTGTTCCCTGCCGCCCAGCGGCCACCAGCCCACGGTCAGCCCGTTTCCCGCCGGCAGCGCCACGGTGCTGATCGGCGGCATGCCGGCCCTGCGGACCTCGGACACCTGCCTCTGCGGGGCCAAGGCCGCGGTCGGCGAACCAACGGTCAGCATCGGCTAAACGATCGGCAAGGAGCACCACATGAGCGACCACACGACCCAACCACTGCAGACCTCGTTTCTCGGCACGGGCTGGAGCTTTCCGCCCGAGTTCGTCCAAGCCACCGGTTCGGTGCGGATGACCGCAGACGAGGAGGATATCCGCGCCAGCCTGATCGTCCTGCTCGGCACGGCGGCCGGCGAGCGCTTCCTGGCGCCGGACTACGGCATCGACATGCACGAGCTGCTGTTCGAATCGCTGAGCACGACCATGCGGACCTACCTCAAGGACCGGGTCCGGACCGCGATCCTCATCCACGAACCGCGGATTGATCTGCTCGGGCTTGAGCTGGAGACCGCCGGGCAGCTCGACGGCCGTCTCGGCATCGTCGTCGACTACGAAGTGCGGGCCACCAATTCGCGCTACAACCTGGTCTACCCCTTTTACCTGTCCGACGGCAACGAGGCGCGGCGGACCGTGGCGGTCGAGTAACCGCGCGGCACAGGCAGGCACGGCATGGCTGAACAGACCATCATCGACAACATGATCTCCCGCCCCGGCCAGAGCCAGGGCGAACGCATGCCCACGGCCCTGGAGGCGCATCATGCCGACATCGACGAGCGCAACGGCGGCGACCTGTTGCGCTTCCTCCACCGGCTGGCCGCGCAAATCCGGTTCTACGGCCACGATCCGGACCGGGCCGACGGCGACTGGGCCGCCTTTCTGCCGGGGGACGACGAGGCGATTAAGCGCCTGCTTACCCACGACGCGGGCACGGCCGAGCCGCACCAGGCCCTGCTTGCCGCCTTTGTCGAGCTTTATAACCTGCCGCAGGAATTGATTAACCGCATCACCGGTCGGCACCTGGATTTTTTCTATTGCGAGGTGTTGCGGCTGGCCGGCCAAGGGCCGCGCACCGACCGGGCGCATCTGCTGTTCGAACTGAAAAAGAACGCCGAGCCGCTGATCGTCGGACCGGTACACCGGTTTTTCGTGGGCAAGCAGCGGGTGTACGCGCCCGAGGGCGAGACCGTGCTCAACCATGGCCGGGTGGTGGAGCTGCGCAGTTTCTTCGTCGATGCCGAGCAGCATGGCCGGGTGCTGATGGCGCCGGTGGCCAATTCGGCCGACGGCTTGGGCGGCGCCCTGGACCCGGCCGACCCCAAATGGTTCGGCTTCGGCCGCCGGCAACTCCCCCAGGCCGCGATCGGCTTCGGCCTGGCGGCGCCGGTCCTGCGCCTGCGGCAAGGAGACCGGACCATCACCCTGCGCTTGCGCCTGGCGGGCAGCATGTCCCATCTCGCTGGCCTCGATACCGCCTTCGAGCTCTACTTGAGCGGCGAGAAACGGTGGCTGGGACCCTTTCATCCGGACGAGGCGGCCTTTGCCAAAGATCCGGCCCAAGGCCTTGCCAGGGGCGCGGCCGGCACCGGCCTGCTGACCCTGAAGCTCGTCTTGCCGGCCGGGGAAAAGGCCGTCGTCGATTACGATTCGCGCATCCATGGCGGCGGCTATGCCGTCCAGGCGCCGATCGTGCAGGTGCTGGTGCGGGAGAGTTGCACGACCGTCGGTTACAAGGCCCTGCGCGGCCTGATCGTCACCCATGCCGAGGTAGGGGTTGCGGTCGCCGGGATGGCACCTGACACCGTGGCCAACGACCATGGCGCCCTGGATGCGGCCAAGGTGTTCCTGCCCTTCGGCAACCAGCCGGTGGCGGGCTCGCGCCTGGCGATCGGCTGTCCCGAGGCCCTGGACAAGCACTTGTCCGAGCTGCGCCTCACCATCCGATGGCACGACGCCCCGGGCCGGTTCGCCACCCGCTACGATGGCTACCAGGACGAAAACATCGGCAACCAGTCCTTTACCGCCCGAATCGCGTTCCAGGACGGCGGCAGCTGGCAGTGCTCCCAGGCCGGAGAGGCGCTCTTTGCCAAGGATGCCACCCAGCCACAGACCCTGACCTTCAAGCCGCCGGCCAGCCAGACGGTTGCGACGTCCTCATCACGTCCATCGCCCTCATCGCCGCAGGAGCGTTTGCAGGCCTTACAACAAATCAAGACCCGCTGGGCTTTTTCGGCGGCGCGCAGCGCCATCATGCTCCAGCCGGCCTTGGCCACCGGACGATCCGGCCCGGAGGCGGAGGAGCGAACCGTCGTCCTGGTTCTGGAACGCGGTTTCCTCCACGCCGAATACCGTAAGCAGTGCATCGAGCAGGTGGTGAGCTACAGCAAACAGGGCAAGGGCGACCTCAAGCTGATCGCCGAGCCGTACACCCCGGCCATCCGCGAGCTTTCGCTGGGCTACGAGGCCAGCTCGGGGAGCGTGGCCCTGGAGATGGGCGGCACGGAAAGCCTGGCGGCGGACGACTGTCTGCGGCCCGACCTCCAGTTCTTCCACCTCACCCCTTTCGGCCGGATGCGGGAACACGGCTTTTTGCGCAGCCAGGCGGGTTTGACCGACACCCGCGTGCGCCTGCTGCCCGCGTTCGACCACGAAGGAGAACTGCTGATCGGCTTGGCGCGCCTGCAGGGCGGCGACAGCGCCAGCCTGCTGTTCCAGGTGGCCGAGGGCAGCGCCGATCCCACCCTGGCGGCCCAGCCGGTCCTGTGGTCGGTGCTCTGCGACAACTACTGGCAACCGCTCGGCGAACAAGGCGTGGTCCGCGATACCACCAACAATCTGCGCACCAGCGGCATTATCACGTTCGTTTTCCCCCAGGCGGCCACCACCGAAAACACCATTCTGCCGGAAGGGCTGATCTGGCTGCGGGGCGCCGTGGCCCGCAATACCGCCGCCATGGCCCAACTGATCGAGGTGGCGGCCAACGCGGTCGAGGTCCGCCAACCCGGCATCGAGCCGATGGTGGCGGCCGCGGCCCTGCCCGCCGGTTCGATCGACAAGATGCGCGACCAACCCGCGGCGATCAAGGTCTTCCGCCAGCCCTATGCCGTCTTCGGTGGCCGGGCGGCTGAGTCGGAGGCGCAGTTCCGCACCCGGACGGCCGAACGGCTTCGCCACAAGAACCGCTGCATCACCCCGTGGGATTACGAGCGCATCGTCCTGGCCGCCTTTCCCGGCGTGCATCGGGTGAAATGCATCCCCCACGCCACCGACGGCTGCTGGCTGGCGCCGGGCAACGTGCTGCTGGTGGTGGTGCCGGATTTGCGCAACCGCAACGGCGTCAACCCGCTGCAACCCATGGTCGACGCCGACACTCTGGCGCGCATCGCCGACCATGTCGGCTCCCGGATCGGCGGCCAGGTGCACGTGTGGGTCCGCAATCCGCGCTACCAGCGGATTCTGCTCGACTTCAAGGTCCGCCTGCACCGGGGCCATGCCTTCAATACCTACAGCCAGGAATTGAACCGGGCGATTATCGGCCTGCTCTCGCCCTGGACCTTGGGGGAGGCGGGCCGCGACCTCGGTTTCGGCGGCACGATCTACAAGTCGGTGCTGCTCGATTGGATCGAGGATCTGCCCTATGTGGACGCGGTCGAGGAGATGCGGCTGCACACCGGATTCGAGGACCCGGCCGGCACCGCCGACCTCGACCTGGTGCGGCCGCTGACCCCGGACGCAGTCCTGGTTTCCGTTGCCAACCACCGGATCGGCGAGGCGGGATTGCCGTGATTGCCATCAACCACCATCGCGCCCCGGCGCGACAGCAATGCAACAGGCCATGCCCATGTCCATGCCGACCATGACCATTCCCAAAAAAAGGACCAACGAACCGGCGCTCGACCACCAGCGGCTGTTCGCCATCGGCCTGGCCCATGTCCAGCGCCTGGCCCGCCGGGTATGGACCGACTACAACCTCCACGATCCGGGCGTCACCATCCTGGAGCTGCTGTGCTACGCCCTCACCGACCTGGGCAACCGGGCCCAGATGCCGGTGCCCGACCTGCTGGCCACCGAGCACGGCAACCAGGCGAACATGGCCGGCCAGTTCGTCACCGCCAACCAAATCCTGCCCGGCAGGCCGCTGACCCTGCTCGACTACCGCAAGCTGCTCATCGACATTGCGGGGGTCCGCAACGCCTGGCTGCGGCCGGCCGGGCCGATCTATTACGCCGACACCGCCACCGGCGAACTGCGGCGCAGTCAACCCGCCGCCGAATCGACGGCGACGGCGGCAACGGCGATTGAGCCGATCCAGCTGGCCGGACTCTACGAGGTGCTGGTCGATTACGACTCCAATCTGTTGGCGGAGCAGCAGCGGGTCGAGCGGGAGGTGCGCCGGCGGCTGCAGGCCAACCGCAACCTGTGCGAGGATTTCGTTGCCTTCCGCCGGGTCGAGACCCAATCGTTTTCGCTGTGCTGCGAGCTGGAGCTGCGGCCCGACGCCGACCAGGCCGAGGTCCAGGCCGAGCTGCTGTTCCGGGTGCAGGCCTATCTGGCGCCACCGGTGCGGCCTTATTCCCTGGAAGAAATGCTGGCCCGGCACCGGGACGACGGCAGCCCGTATCCGGTCGATGAAATCTTCGACGGGCCGCTGCTCGCCTGCGGCTTCATCGACGATGCCGAGCTGGCCCGGGCCGAACTGCGGTCCGTGATCCGCCTGTCCGACGTGATCGGCCTGGTCATGGACATCGAGGGCGTGGCGGCGGTACGGCAAATCGTCGTCCAGGCGGACGGCCGGGAGCCGGCGGCCAATCCCTGGGCCGTGCCGGTGGACCAGGGAAAAAAGGCCCTGCTGAACCTCCAGCAGACCCGGATCGTTGCCTACAAACGGGCCATGCCGGTGGTGGCCGATGTCGGCCGGGTGCGGGCCCGCTTGGAGCAGCTGGCGCAGACGCAGGCCGCCCGGACCGACCGCGAACAAGTCGGTGATTTGCCGGTGCCGCTGGGCACCTTCCGGGCGCCCGCCGCCTACTATTCCGTCCAGAACCACTTCCCCCTGCTCTACGGCCTGAGCGAGGCCGGCCTCAGCGAGACCGCCTCCTTGGAGCGGCGGGCACAAGCCCTGCAGTTGAAGGGGTATCTGCTCTTCTTCGATCAGTTGATGGCCGACTACCTGGCCCAATTGGCCCATGTCCGCCACCTGTTCTCGCTCGACCCGGCCATGCGGCAGACCTATGTCCACCAGGCCGTGACCACTTTCAAGGATTACGGCAAACTCTACGGCACGACCGATGCGGACGAGATCCTCCGGCTGATCGAGGCTGGGGCAACGGATGGGGACGACCGCGAGCGGCAGGTGCAACTGGCACGGCGCAACCGTTTCCTCGATCACCTCGTCGCCCGGTTCGCCGAGCGGTTCACCGAATACGCCCAGTTGATGTACGCCGAGTTCGGCGCCACGCCCGAGCAGCTCATCGCCCACAAATGCGCCTTTCTCGAAAACTATCCGCAAACATCGGCCGCCAGGGGCCTGGCTTACGATGCCAGCCTGCGGGAAGACGCCGAGCTGTGGAACTCGGACAACATTTCGGGCCTGGAGCGGCGCCTGGCCGGACTGCTGGGCATCCGCAACCCGTCGCGCCGCAATCTCGGCGATATCGCCTTCGACATCTACGTCGAGGTGGATGACACCGAGGGCGACGAATTCCGTTTTCGCATCCGCAACCGGGACACCGGCAAGATCGTCCTCAGCGCCAGCACCCGTTACCCGACCTCGGCCCAGGCTTGGGAGGCCCTGCGCACCGCCATTGCCTGGGGGCAGTCGGGCGGCAGCTATCAACGCCGGCAGAGCAGCGACGGCCGCCACTATTTCAACGTGGTCGACGACCGCGAGCGCGTGGTGGCACGGCGGATCGAGTACTTCGCCGATCCGGCCCGGATGGAGGCGGCCATCGCCGAAACCATGGAGTATCTGCGGGTCAACTACAGCGAGGAGGGGATGTATCTGGTCGAAAACATTCTCCTGCGGCCCGACCCGGAGCACGAGGCCGATGGCGACGGGCCGGACCCCCTGTTGCCGATCTGCCCGGATGCCGGCCATCCGGACTGCGGCGGGCTCGATCCCTACAGTTACCGGATGCATCTCATCCTGCCGGCCTATGGCAGCCGCTTCCAGTCGATGGCGTTTCGGCGCTTTGCCGAGGAGGTGATCCGGCAGGAGACCCCGGCCCACATCCTGCCCAGGATCTGCTGGGTGGGCAAGGAGGCCATGGCCCGGTTCGAGTCGGCCTACCGCGATTGGCTGCAGCTCAAGTCCGGCCGCGAACGGAGCCGGCGGCGGGAGCGGCTGGCCCGGTTCGTCGGCGAGCTGTATTCGCTGCGCAATGTCTATCCCCGGCAGCGGCTGTACGAATGCGACGCGGACGAGGGCCGGGAAAAATTCATCCTCGGGCAAACCTGCCTGGGGTCGGAGCCCAATCGGGATGCCTGAGCGGCGCAAGGCGGCCCGGAACAGGACGGCGGTGCGATTGCCGCATTGGTTTTGAAAGAGGGACATCATGGCAGAAATATATCGCAGTCTCGGGCAGGTCGCGGCGGCCTACGCCATCTTCGAGCAGAATCAGGTGCTGAGCCACCGGGAACTCAACAGCGTGGGCGCCTATCTGGACGGCCAGGAACGCGGGACGCGGCTGGCCCTGTTGGGGGCGGGTATCGTCAACGGCCTGCGCCTGAGCCGGAAACACGATGCGGTGGTGTTGAGCGCGGGCATCGGCCTGACCACCGACGGCGATCTCATCCATCGCACCGGCGAAACCGTCTACCCCTGGTTCCGTCCCTACCGGGCGGCCACCCGGCCGGCTTACGCACCCTTCGGCGGCAACGACGGGAAGCCCGCCGTCGAGCCGATCTACGAGTTGGTCGAGAGCCGGGAGAGCAATACGGCGGACCTGGCGGAACTGAGCCTGTTCACCGAGCGCACCGGCCTGCAACTGGAAAGCATGGTCGGGGTGCTGTTGATGGAAAGCGCCGTCACCGAGTTCGACCTCTGCACCGGCACCGATTGCGACAATCTCGGCCAGGAATGCCGCCACATCCCGCGGCTTTTGCTGGTCGAACAGGCAGGGGCCCAGGGGCTGCTGGAACAGGTGGCCACGCCGCGGCAGGCCTTTTTCGAGCTGGATGAGATCGTCGTGGTCCGGCCGGTGCTCGCCGCCGCCGACAACACCCCCAACCGGCTGGCCCAGGTGTTCCGCACCGCCTGCACCGCCCTCGGCGGCAGCCTGGGCGCCGGCCTGACAAGGCTCTATCCGGTCTGCGCCCCCTTTGTCGGCGATCTGTTCGCCGACGGCGATCCGGCCCCCTCCTGGCTGAAGCAGCTGCAAGGGTGGCAGGGGCATTTTAACGCCACCGGCGAGTCCATCCAGTATTACTACGATTTCCTCAAGGACCTGGCGGAAACCTGGAACGATTTCCGCGCCTGCCTGGCCGGCGACCGCACCTGGAATTGCCCCGACCCGCTGGCCTTTCCCAAGCATCTGCTGCTGGGAACGGTCGATGCCGCAGCCGGCGGCGAGACCTTGCGGACCGCCTTCTATCCCTCGCCCCTGGTCAGCCATACCGCCGGCCAGCTGCGCCATGCTCGCTTCCTGGCCGGCAAGATCGACACCCTGATCCGCACCTTTACCGTGCCCACGGGTACCAAGGGTGCCGGAGATGCGGCCATCCGGATCACCCCCAGCCGCAGCGAGGAGGCACCGCTGGAAGAGCGGGCCATTCCCTGGTATTACCGGGTGAATACCACCATCCCTATTCACCTCCAGTGGAATTTCCGCCTGCGCGAGATGGGCATGGCCACCGCCAATTACTCGTACAATGCGGAATTCTACGGTGCCACCGGCGCCGCCGCCCAGCCCCTGGCCGCCGCTTGCGGCCGTTATCCCTTTTTCCGGATCGAGGGACACCTGGGCCAGCCGGTGACGACCGTGACCACCGCCTTGGAAAAACTGATCGAAAAATGGAACCTGCCCATCGCGGTGCGCGCCATCGCGCTCGGCATCGACCGGACCAAGGTGGTCAAGCGGCCGGGCATCCGCTACACCGATCTGCATCGGCTGCATTACCTGTTCCGCCAGGACGTCAGCAAACAGCTGGGCGAGGCGATCCGCTTCAGCCAGAATTTCAAGCAGAAAGTGGACAAGGCGGTCCGGGCCGAGGTCATCGCCAACCGGGCCGACGATGCCGGGGTCACCTACACCGGCTACGCCAAGGACAAGAACACCGAGCTGGCGCGCAACGCCGCGAAGGTCCGCACGGTGCTCAACCGCAGCTATTCGCAGTACAAAACCGACACCACCTGGAAGGCGAACGTCGCCCCGGCCCTGGAGGCGGCCGGCCGGTTCAAGACCCGGCTGTCGGAAGTGGTGAAAACCGAATTCGCCACCCCTTTCGACACCCTGATCGGCAACGACCGGATGCACTGGCTCGACTGGCTCGACGACATCATCAAGGCCAAAGACGAGCAGGAAGACGACAAGCTCCTGTTCGCCTCCTTCCTGGCCGCCCATCCCGGCCTCGAACATGCGGGCGGCGTCGCGCGCGGCGGCACCTTCGTGCTGGTGCACGACCAGGAGCACAAGGTGGTGGCCGATTTCATGCTGCCCTATTTGTGTCGCGAGGAGGCCGAGGCGGAACCGGCCCAGCCGGCGATCGACAAGCCGAGTCTGCGGCCGGGCTGGGTGGTCGGCAACGGCATCACGGTGTTGCCTTCGCGCAACGAATTCGTCCGGGACAAGCTGAACGTGTTCCGGGACGATCAGGTGACCTCGCTCATCCGGGACCAACTGACCGGCTTCAAGAACGAGCACCTCGATACCCTGCGCGACAAGGTCGAAACCAACCTGACGGCCCGAATCGATGCCCTGCAGAAGGAGTATCTCGGCACGGTCAAGGAATCGACCAACCTGATGGGCAACGCCCTGATCTCCCAGAAGGAGCGGGTGAGCGTGGGCGACAAGGTTGCCGGCTATGCCGACGCGGGACTGCAGACCATGGTGGCCGCGGCCAAGGAAAAGGAAACGGTGGCCAGGTACCTGACCGAAAAGGCGGCGCAGCCGGGGCTCGGCGAAGCGCAGCGGGCCGCCTACCGGCAACAGGCCGACGAGGCCGAAAACGATCTGGCCGTGGCGATTGCCGATGCCACCCAGTACATCGCCGATGCCAAGATTGATGTCGCGGTCGGCAGTGAAGGCATGGCCGCCCTGCTGGCCTTGAACAGCAACTTGGGGTCGGTCACAAGCGAGGCGGCGGCCAAGACGGTGGATGCCCGGCTGGGTGCCATCAAGGCCACCACCGCCAACTCCGGCCTGGCGCTGGTGATGGGCGCCATGACCATCGGCAAACAGAGGTAGAAACGATGAGCGAGACCCTGTTCGACCACCGCATTCGGACCTTGCGCTGGATGGTAGCGGCCAACACCGCCGAGGAGGCCTTTGCCTGGCGGTCTTTTGTCCATTTCCGGGGAACGGAGCAGCTGATCGCGGCAATGGCGAAGCAATGCGACGCGGCCGCCGCCGACGGCGAGGTGATCCGCATTCCCCGGCTGCGGCTGCACCTGCGCCTCAACTCGGCCGAGGATCTGGCCGACCAATTGCCGGAAGCGATCCGCCAGGAATGGGGCCGCCTGTTTCCGGCCGGGCGGCCGCCGGGCGGCACCGAGCAGGCAACCGGGGGCGCGGCCATGGCGGCTCCGGGCGAATCGGCCGCAATGACGCCGAAGTGGCGTGCCGTCGGCCAAGACAACGCTGCGGCGGACGAAATCGGCGGCTGGATCGAGTGGGACGAAACGGACGAAGAGGACGAGACGGACGACTGGGGCCAGGGAGCGGCCTCGCCCGCCGATGCCGGGCAGCGGCCGCAGCCGGAGGCGGAACACAGGAACAGACGCTTGCTGGTGCCGGTATCCGGCGGACGCCGGCTGCACGACCTGCTCCAATATCTGCGCACCGGCTATTTGCCCTGGGAAGCGGCGGGCGGCGAGGTCGGCGAGCTGCACCGCCGGCTGGCCGAAACCAGGCGGCGGCAGTGGCCGGCGGTGCTGGACTTCCTGCACCGCCAACCCCAGCAGGTCCCGTTTTTCTTCCGGCTGCTCCACCTGGTCGCGCCTGGGGAGATCGGTCCGGTGCTCGACGACTGCCTCGAGCGACTGCCACCGGGCGAGGGCAGGGCCTTGGCCGCCGCCAGCCTCGACGTGTTGTGGGATGACGCGAGGGGCTTCGACCGTTCGGCCCGGCTGATGCTGACCGCCGCGGTTCTGGCGCCTCTGGCCGGTGGTGGTGCCGACCGCCTGGCCGGACCCGAGGCGGTGCGGGCCGCCGTGACGGCTTCGGTGGCTGCGGCCTGCGAACCGGCGCTGGCCGAACGGTTCCTCGGTCTGCTGCCGCCGGAGCCGCGCCAGCCCGAGGACAGCCCGCACCCGGCCCGGACCGAGGCACCGGCGGCGATTGTCCATCCGGCCGGCGGCCTCATCCGTCCGGAAGATGCCGCCAACGGGACAAAGCGACCGGAACCGGTTCCGGATCTCTATCCGCTCCGGATCAGCCAGGCCGGGTTGGTGCTGTTCCATCCCTATCTAAGCCGGTTGTTCGTCCGCTGTCGCCTGATGGAACCGGGCGACAAGGGGCTGACTCGGGCCGCTCTGCCGCGCATGGCAACCCTGTTGCACTATCTGGCCACCGGCCGGGAGCGGGCGCTGGAATTCGAACTTGGGCTGGTCAAGATCCTGCTCGGGCTCGATCCCCTGACACCGGTGCCGGTGTGCGAGGGGCTGCTCACCGAGGCCGACAAGTGGGAGGCCAGGGAGCTGCTGGCGGCGGCTGTCGGCCATTGGGGTGCTTTGCGCGACACCTCGCCGGAAGGGATGCGCACCTCGTTCGTCGAGCGGCCCGGCCTGTTGCGGCCGATCGAGGCCGGCTGGCGGCTCAACGTCGAGCGGCGCGGCTGGGACATCCTCCTGGACCGGCTGCCCTGGAGCATTTCCTTGATCAGACTGCCCTGGATGGGCCGGCTGCTGCTGGTCGAGTGGTGAGGCCCGATGCGTGACAACGCCCGCGACCTCGAGCTGGAGCTGGAATGGTTCGCTCAGGTGCTGGAGGCTCGGCTGGCCGCCTATTTCAAGCCCGAGGACCGCGGACCGGAGCGGGACCCGGTGCCGCCGGACCTGGGCGCCAGCGCCTCCTGGTATGCCCGTTTTCTCGACCGCCACCGGCTGTCGACAGACGAGAGGCTGGTGCTGCTGCTGGCCCTGATCCCCCATGTCCGGCCTCAACTGCTGGACGTGCTCTGGAGCAGGAACCAGACGCTTGAGCGCGGGTTCACCGAATTCGGCGGGATGCACGGTGCCAGTCACGGCGGCTTTCTCCCCACCGGCGAAACCGCCGCCTTCCTGCTGGCCGGGGACGATCTCGCCGCCCGTTTCGCCTTGATGGCGATGTTCGCCGGCGACCATGTCTTTGCCCGCCAAGCTATCCTGCGACTGGCACCGGCCGCCGCCGGCGAACCCCTGCTGAGCGGCGCCCTCACCCTGTCGCGGGAATATGTGGCCTGGCTGACCACCGGCACCGGGCACAAACCCAACTACAACAGCGAATTCCCGGCGCGGTTGATCGCCACCCGGCTCGAGTGGGACCACCTGGTGCTGCCGGCCTTCACCCTGACCCAGTTGGAGGAGATCGAACACTGGATTCGTCACGGCGGCCGTCTGTTGAAGGAGTGGGCCATGGAGGACAAGCTGGCGCCCGGCTTCACCGCCCTGTTCCACGGGCCGCCGGGCACCGGCAAGACCCTGTCCGCCTGCCTGCTGGGCAAGCATTGCGGCTGCGACGTCTACAAGATCGACCTGAGCATGATCGTGTCCAAATACATCGGCGAGACCGAGAAGAACCTGGCCAAGATCTTCGACATGGCCGAGCACAAGCGGTGGATTCTCTTTTTCGACGAGGCCGATGCCCTGTTCGGCAAGCGGACCAGGGTCGACGACGCCCACGACCGCTACGCCAACCAGGAAATCAGTTTCCTGCTCCAGCGGATCGAGGAGTTCAACGGCGTGGCCCTGTTGGCCTCCAACATCAAGGCCAATATCGACGACGCCTTTGTCCGCCGCCTACACACGGTGATCCATTTTCCCATGCCCAAGCCGGCGGAGCGGCTGCGCATCTGGCAGGGGGCCTTCCCGGCCAAGGCCCGGCTGGCGGCGGATATCGATCTGGGGCGGATCGCCGAACGGCACGAGCTGGCCGGCGGCACGATCATGAACGTGGTCCGCTATGCCTGTCTGCGGACGCTAAACCGCGACAGCGACACCATCCTTCTGGAGGAGGTGGAAGAGGGCATCCGCAGGGAACTGCACAAGGAGGGCCGGATCGCATGAACCGGGAAACAATGGTCCAGGGAGCTCTTGTGTCGATATTTTTGCTAAACGGGTAGGGCGCAGCCGTGGAAAAAGCCCAGCAACAGACAGCGGGGCGCAGTGCCGCGCGGCCGGCCGCGGCCCAGGCCGTGCAGCGGCGCCCGACCGCGCAGGGGTGCGGACCGGTGGCGGTGCAGTGCAGCCTGAAGCTCTCTTCCCCCGGCGATCCGGCCGAACGGGAAGCCGAGGCATGGGCCGGGAAAGTGGCGCGCTCGGCACCGAAAAACGGAGCCGGGCCAGCACGCACCGAGGCGGCCGGCGCCTGGGGACAGGCCCGCACCGGTGCCACTGTCTCACCCGCCCGGCTGGTCTCGCCCTATCTCGCCCGCTTTGCCGGCTCGCAGGCGCAGGTCGCGCCCATTGCCCACCCGGCCGACCCGGCAAAAGGGGGAGCGACCGCCGGGCTCGGGGTGTCGGCCGCGATTCGGGCCACGACCGGGGGCCTGCCGCTGCCGCCGGCCACGCGCCGGTTCATGGAATCGAGCTTTCAAGCCGATTTCGGCGCGATCCGCATCCATGCCGACGACCGGGCGGCCCGGCTCAACACCGAGTTGCAGGCCCGGGCCTTCACCGTTGGCAGGCACATATTTTTGAGCCGAAACAGTTTCCGCCCGGAAAGCGATGCCGGCAAGGAGCTGCTGGCCCACGAGCTGACCCACACCATCCAGCAGGGCGCGGCCGTCCAGGTCCGGCGCAGCGCGCTCCCGGCGGTGTCGGTGGCCGGTGTCCCGGCGGTGCAGCGGCTGGGCGTGGGCGACGCGCTCGACTTTTTCGCCCGCCACGCCGAAGATATCCCCGGCTTCCGCCTGCTCACCCTGGTGCTTGGCCGCAACCCGATCAACATGCGGGCCGTCGACCGCTCGCCGGGCAACCTGCTGCGCGCGGCCGTCGAGCTGATGCCGGGCGGCGCCATGCTCATTCGGGCGCTCGACAACCACGGCCTTATCGACCGCGCCGCCGGCTGGGTGCAGCAGCGGTTTGGCGAGCTGGGCCTGGCCGCCGGCTCCATCCGCCAGGCAATCGACCGCTTCCTGGGCTCGCTGGGCTGGACCGACATCTTCAACCTGGGCGGCGTCTGGGAGCGGGCCCGGTATCTGGTCGCCGAACCCATCGCCCGCATCGCCGCCTTGACCGGCAACCTGGCCGCCGGCGTGCTGCAGTTGATCCGCGAGGCGATCGTGCGGCCCCTGGCTGGGCTGGCGCGGGGTACCCGCGGCTGGGACCTGCTGTGCGCGGTGCTCGGCCGCGATCCGATCAGCAACGATGCGGTGCCGCGCACGGCCGAGACCTTGCTCGGCGGCTTCATGCGCCTGATCGGGCAGGAGGAAATTTGGCGGAACCTGCAGCGGGCCAATGCGGTCAATCGGGCCTTCGCCTGGTTTGCGGGCGCGCTCGAGGAACTGCGCGGCCAAGTCGTTGCCCTGCCGCAACTGGTGCTCGATACCCTGCGCGGCCTGGGCATCGCCGATTTGTTGTCGCTGCCGCAGACCTTTGCCCGGATCGGGCGCCTGTTCGGTTCGTTCCTCGCCGGCTTTGTCACCTGGGCCGGCCGGCAGGTCTGGGCCCTTTTGGAGATCGTGTTCGATGTCGTCGCTCCGGCGGCCATGCCCTATCTGCGCCGCGCCGCCGCGGCCTTCCGCACCATCGTCGCCGACCCGGCGCGCTTTGTCGGCAATTTGGTCCGGGCCGCGGCGCAGGGATTGCGGCAGTTCGCCGCCAACGTCGTCACCCATCTGCGCGGCGCCGTCGTCGGCTGGCTGACCGGCACCCTGGCCGGGGCCAACATCTATATTCCGAAGGCTTTCACCTTGCGGGAAATCGTCAAGTTCGTGTGCAGCGTGCTCGGACTGACCTGGCACAGCATCCGGGCCAAGCTGGTTCGGGCGGTCGGCGAGCCGGCGGTGGCGGCGATGGAGAGGGGATTCGACTTCGTGGCGGCCTTGGTCCGCGAAGGCCCGGCCGCGGCCTGGGAACGCATCCGCGAAAGCCTGACCAACCTGCGCGAGCTGGTGATGGAGCAGGTGCTGAACTTTGTCCGCACCAAGATCGTGGTGGCGGCGGTGACCCGGCTGGTGGCCATGCTCAACCCGGCCGGCGCCTTTATCCAGGCGATCGTCGCCATCTACAACACCATCATGTTCCTGGTCGAGCGGATGCGCCAGATCGCCCAGGTCGGCGCGGCCTGCATCGATTCCTTGGCCGCCATCGCCGGCGGGGCCATCGAGGCGGCCGCCAACCGGGTGGAACAGACCATGGCCGGCCTGCTGACCCTGGTGATCAGCTTTCTCGCCCGCCAGGCCGGTCTGGGCCGGGTCAGCGACGCCATCGTCGATATCATCAACAAAATCCGCCAGCCCGTGGACCGGGCTCTGGACCGGGTGGTGGACTGGATTGTCCGCCAGGGCCGCCGTTTCCTGGGGGCGGCGCGGGAGGCTGCCGGCCGTGCCGCCGGTTGGTGGCGCCGGCGCAAACCCTTTCGCACCGCCGGCGGCGCGAGCCATGAGGTCTATTTCGTCGGTGACGAACGCAATCCGCAAGCGATGGTGGCCAGCCAAGACCCGTGCCCGATTCCCGATCGCCTCGACCAGTTTGCGCGCATGGCCCGCGAACCCAAGGCATCCAAAAAACAACGCGACTCGCTGAACATCATCGATGCCACTCGGAAAGCGCTGGCCCGTAATCCCGACGACCCGATCATCGTCGTCAACCTGCGGGAGTTATTCGGGGTGTTTGAGAAAACCGTGCATCGGAACCACGAGTACAAGCAAAAGTTCGGCACGATCGGCGGCGATCCGACCGGCACCACGGTCGGCACCTGGATGCGTATCGCCAGGTTGAACAGGGCCTTTGTCGGCAGCCATCCGGGCAGCGAACCGCAATCGGGTGCCCAAAAACCTTTGATGGATTTGCTGGAAACCGATCCCGGGCAGAAGAGCCCCGGCAAGTATATCAAGGGCCATCTCCTCAATCACCGCCTGGGCGGCATCGGCAACCAGGAAAACATGTTTCCGATCACCGGCAATGCGAACAGCCAGCACTACCACAGTATCGAAAAGCGCGTCATCGACTGGGTCGTCAAGGGCAGCGAGGAAAACTGGGCGACCTATGAGGTCGAGGTGAAGAACGCCAAGGCCGATATCGAGACCAAGCGGCCGGTCTGGTACAACTGGGTCAATGCCACCCTGCAATGCCGTGCCACTCTGAAGGATGGCGATAATCAGGACAAGGATACCATCGGGGCCACCGTCACCTCCGAATATTTGGTGCGGCATGAGGCCGAACGCACGAAGGGAGAGCTCCGGTAGGGCTGCCGGCAAATCGTGGACCGCCATTTTTTCCTGTTGACGTCGGGCAGGCCGGGGCATACGATTGCCGCCCTCATTCCGGCCGCCCGAAGGCGGTGGCCGGACCGCATCAACGAGATGAACGTATGAAGAAAACGCGAACCGGATACGAACAAGGCCAGCCGACCACCATGGACCGGGCGCTGCCCGAGGTCTTCGCGACCAAGCAGTGGGGGGCGCAATGGCGGCTGTTCCGCCTGCTGGGCAAGTGGCCCGAGGTCGTCGGCGCCGAGGTCGCCCAACTGACCTATCCCGCCTTTTTCCGCCGCGGAACCTTGTGTATTTTTGTGCAAAACTCCGCTTGGATGCATCATCTGCAGTATGTCAAGGCCGAACTGGTCACCCGCATCAACCAACACCTTGAAGACCAGCCCATCACCGATATCCGTTGGCAGCTCCATGCTCCGGCCCCGTCGCCGTCCGCACCGCCTCTCCCCGGCCTGCGGGAGATCGACCCCCATCGGGAACACTCCTTTTGCCAGATGACCGAAGCCATTGCCAACCGCGAATGCCGCGAGGCCCTGCAACGGCTGTGGCGCTCCTTTGCCGCCCACAACGAAACGGAATAAGCCGCCGCCGCTTTTTCCTGTTTTCTGCCTGCCTAAATTTTTGCCCAACCGGGTGCTTTTTTTGCGCTTTACCGGGAAATAGGCTATGGTAATAGCTGTATCTTTTGGTTCCGATTCACAGATTTTTTTCGATACGGCAATGAAACTCGTTGAATTAATAGGCAATACTCCGCTGGTTGAACTGAACCGGCTCAACCCGGCGGCCGACAAGGTGCTGTTGCTGGGCAAACTCGAATCCCGCAACCCCGGCGGTTCGATCAAGGATCGGGTCGCCCTGTCCATGGTCGAGGCGGCCGAGCAGAGCGGCGAATTGACCAGCGACAAGATCCTGCTGGAAGCCACCAGCGGCAATACCGGCATCGGCATGGCCATGGTCTGCGCCGCCAAACGGTACCGTTGCCAGCTGATCATGCCCGAATCGGCTTCGATCGAGCGGCGGCTGATCATGCAGGCCTATGGCGCGGAGATCATCCTCACCCCGGCCAAACGGGCCACCGACGGGGCCATCGAGAAGGCGTACGCGCTTGCCCGCGAGCATCCCGACCGTTATTTCCTTGCCGACCAGTTCAACAATCCGGCCAACTGGCAGGCGCATTACCGGAGCACGGCGCCGGAAATCTGGGAACAGACCGGCGGCCGGGTCACGGACATCATCGTCACTTTGGGGACCTCGGGCACGGCCATGGGCTTGTCGAAATGGTTCCGCGACCATCACCCCGAAGTCCGGGTGATCGCGGTGGAGCCGTACCTCGGCCACAAGATCCAGGGGCTGAAGAACATGAAGGAATCCTACAAGCCGGGGATCTTCGACAAAACCATGCCGCACGCCATTGTCAACGTGGCCGATGAGGATGCCTTTGCCACGGTCCGCCACCTGGCCGCCGAAGAGGGTATTTTCGCCGGCATGAGCAGCGGCGCGGCCATGTTCGCCGGCATTCAGCGGGCGCGGGAAGTCGACGGCGGCTGCATCGTGGTGATTCTGCCGGACGGCGGCGAGCGTTACCTGAGCACCACCCTTTTCGTCCGCAAGGAAAAGGTCGAGGAGGAGACCGCCCATCTCAGACTGTTCAACACCATGACCCGCAAGAAGGCGATGTTCCGCCCGATCCGTGACGACCGGGTCACCCTCTACGCCTGCGGGCCCACGGCGGCGGAATCGCCCAACCTGGCCCATTGCCGCCGGTTCATCGTCGCCGACCTGATCAACCGCTGTTTGCGCGCCAATGGCTACGCGGTGGAATTGTTCATGAATTTCACCGATCTCGACGACAACACCATCACCGGTGCCATCAAGGCGGGCGCCGACCTGCACGCCTTCACCGGCGGCTATATCGACGAATTCAAGCAGGCCATCGAGATCCTCAACGTGGAGCGGGCCGCCGGCTATCCGCTGGCCTCCGAGCATGTCGGTGACATGCTCGAGATCGCCCACGATCTGATCCACAAGGGCTATGCCTACGAGAAGCTGGGTTCGATCTACTTCGATATTTCCAAGTTCAAGAAGTACGGGCGCCTGTCCGGCATCGACCTGAGCAAGATCAAGGTCGGCCAGACCGTGGACCTCGACAATTACGAGAAGGACAATCCCCGCGATTTCACCTTGCTGAAGCGCTCGACCCTGGCCGAGTTGAAAAAGGGCATCTTTTACGAGACCGACTGGGGCAATGTCCGGCCCGGATGGCACATCGAGTGCTCGGCGATGTCGACCAAGTATCTCGGCGAAACCCTGGATATCCACACCGCCAGCCAGGACCTGGTTTTCCCGCACCACGAAAACGAGATCGCCATTGCCGAGGCGCTCACCGGTAAACCCCTGGCCAATTTCTGGCTCCATTCCGGCCAGCTGCTCAAGGACGGTCGCAAAATGGCCGGCGACACCGGCAACGTGGTCACCCTGCGCGAAGTGCTGGCCAAGGGCTACACCGGCCGCGAGTTGCGCTTCATGCTGATGGGCGTGCATTACCGCAAGCCCCTGCTGTTCTCCTATAAACGGCTGGACGCGGCCCGGACGGCGCTGCGGCGGATCGACGAGTTCACCCGCAAGCTTCTGTGCCTGCCCGCCGGCCTGCCCCATCCCGAGGTGGCGGCCTATGTGACCGAGCTGGAAAAGCGTTTCGTCGAGACGATGAACGACGATCTCAACATCTCCGGGGCCATCGGCGCGCTGTTCAACTTTATCAAACAGGCCAATCCGGTACTCCAGGCCCGGCAGCTGGACCGGGACCAGAAGCAAGACGTGCTGGAGGTGCTGCAGCTGATCAACGGAGTGCTCGGCGTGTTGCGGCTTGAACATTGCCCGCTGACGCCGGAGATCGACCGGCTGATCCGCCAGCGCGAACGGGCCCGGCAACTCAAGGACTGGACCGCCGCCGATTCCGCCCGCGAGGAACTGCTACGCAAGGGAGTCACCATTCGCGATACCGCCGCCGGCCCGGTATGGGAGCGAATCGATGACTAAGCGCTGTGGACTGCGCTGAAGCGAAGCGGCCGGCCGAGCTTGCCCGGGCCGCGGCGTATCCTCGCATAATGGTTGCGTTTGCAAGGCTTCTTCGGTACATTGCGCAACCGATCTGGCGCCAGTAGCTCAGCTGGATAGAGCAACGGCCTTCTAAGCCGTGGGCCGGGGGTTCGAATCCCTCCTGGCGCGCCAATATAATTTTTCAGGCACTTAGCCTATTTATGTGACTCTGCCCCCTTGGAACGTAAGTTCCAAGGGGGCTTTTTGTTTTCTCCTCCGCCCCGCTTGGCCGCTTGAATGCGTTGGCCGGCGCTCGTAATATCGCGTCCATTTGTTCCGGATCGAGCCAGCTGTAGCCGCGCACGAGCTTTGGAACCAATTCGCGCAAGGTTTGGAACCGCGTTTGCGGCCTGTTTTTGCCCTCATTAATTACCGATTAAAAGTTCGGTCCTGACCTTTGCCCGACTCCCCACCTGCCTGCTCATCGAGTAGGTGAGCTGCACCTCCTCGATCCAGAACCGCTTGAATATCTCCCGGACCTCGGGAGTGTCATTGATGGTCAAAAGGAACCTCCCTTTGATGTCGCCCAGGGCATCGGCCAACTCGTAAAAATCTCGCTCCACGAAGTTGTGCTCGTAGCCATCGATACCCCAGTAAGGCGGGTCGACAAAGAACAGGGTGTGTTCCCGATCGTAACGGGGGATCAGCTCTCGGAAGTCGAGGCACTCGATCATCACCTGGCTCAGACGGATCCAGGCATCCTCGATCAGCCGTTGGAGGGTGAACAGGTTGAGCCGTGGCGCGCTGGTGGTCGATGTCCCGAAGGTCCTGTTGTGCACTCGGCCGCCGAAGCACATCCGCTGCAGATAGAGATACCTTGCCGCCCGCTGAATATCGGTCAGGGTGTCGGGATTGACCTGCATCAGGCGCTGAAATTCGTCACGGGCGATCAAGACGTACTTGAACTGGCGGTGCAGCTCCTCGGGGTGGTATTTGACCGTGCGATACAAGCTGACCAGATCCCGGTCTAGGTCGTTGATGACCTCGATTTTGCTTTGCGGTTTGTTAAACAGCACATGCGCGCCGCCGGCAAACACCTCGACATAACATTGGTGCTCCGGGAATTTTGAGATGATGGTTTTGGCCAGGCGGCTCTTGCCGCCGAAGTAGGGAATGAGTGCTGCCACGAAAGGCTCCTTGTGCAATCGCAGGCGATATGCTACTTACCCGGTGCGCTGTCCCTCAGCGTGCATCGGGGCTATAGCGGGTGAACCTGCGGGCCTCCTTCCGTGTTGACGCACGGTCGGATGGTTCGGGGAGGGTTACCGCCCTCCCCAGCTCCGTCCTAGAACTTACTGGCCCTGCTTGCGGGCCATCTCCTCGTAGTCGTCCCGGAGATCGAGTACCCGCTCGATCGGCTCGCACGACATCATTTCGACCGGTGAGCAATCCCGCCAGGCCCAGCCGCAGTAATAGTGCTGCCGGGCAACATTGCCGGCGGCCGTCAGAACCAACCCCGCGGCAATGACGATAACCATGCGCTTGATCATGCTCTCTCTCCACGTGCTTCCGGCGGCAATTGCGCGCCAGCACGCTCAGACTCGAAACTTTCCCGGCAATGCCCTTCGTCCCAAAAAAACAGGGCATCGATTACTCGTCTCGGCCAGTGCCTGACACCATCCTTATCCCAGCGCCAGGCGCGGCTGGAGATGGTCTCGTCGGGCCAGCCGCCGGCGATGGCGTTGACCAGCTGGTCGGAGGCTATCAATATTGCTTTTGTCCGGGTCATAATGTCACCGCTGCAAGGAAGAGGTTGTCGATCTGCTCCTCGGACAGGACCAAGGCAGTTGTGATCTGGCCAAGCAAGGGATCGTCCCGCCGGACCTCGGTTGCGAAGTCCCACGAGATCCGTGCAGCCTGCCCCTGCGGACCGGACAAACTTGCAATCGCCGCATCCACCTGGTCGAGCAACCCGGCGGCCAACAGGGCCAGCCTGGCCTGGCGGGGCGTGCAGACGATCGGAACCGCTGGCTCGGGAGGTGCTTCCGGTTCGGGTTCAGGTTCCGGCTCAGGTTCGGGTTCGGGGATCGGGATGGGCTCGAGCACGAACTCCGCGCCCATCCATTTTGCCCGTTGCCCCTCCGGCACATTAGGCTCGGGCGCATCGACACAACCCCATGCGAGCAGGTAGACCCCAGGCTCGAGCGGGGATTCTTCGGCCACGGTCATCCGTAGGAAATAGCCCTCATGGTCGAGTTGGCAGACAGTTTTCATGATCGATTTCCTCAATATTTAATGGTCGCCAGCAAGGCGGCGTTGCGGGGCCTGGACTCTGTGCCGCCGCTTGATTGTATCGTAATTCCTGTGGCCGAAGACCAAGTGTACGGTGTGACGGCAACACCCGACCCCGGACCTGCAACGGTTGCGGGATTCCCACCCGGAGCGGCGCCGGCTGGCATTTGGTGGGAGTGCCCAGGGTCGTTCGCGGGGTGTGAATGGGAGATATTTTGAGATGCCTGTCCCGAGCCGAACGCCCGGCCGCTATCCGCGCCCCGGCCATCGTCCCATGCGCGCAGGAACTCGCCCCGCACATCGTAAACCCGGAAGGTTGTGCCGTCGGCATTGTCGGCGCAGACGATGTTGCCTGCTGACCAAGCGCCGACATCGACCAGGCGGCCGTTGTGCATGGCCCATGCCCGCAAGGCGGCGTAGGCCGTGCGCGACAAGTTGGCAACCCCGGATTTGATATACCCTGGGCGTGGCGTCGGCTGCGTGTCCAAAACCAGCTTGCCGATATCGATCGATGCGTATCCGGTGTAGTTTGCACCGTTGGCGTTGTAGACCTGCCAGGCCATGAGGCCGGCATAATCGTCATGCCAGATCGGCCCGATGTTTGCTGTCGGCAGCACCACCCCGGCTGGGAGGTATCGAATACAGGGGTCGGCAGGCGGTGGCGCCGAGGCTGCGATCAAGGTCGCGATCGCATCGCGCAGCTGCACATTGCTCGTGGGCACCAGCTGGGCCCCGGCGGCCGCGATCACGCTGACGAGCTCTTCTTGCACCGTATTGAGCCACTCGGCCGTGACCACGGTGCCCTTGGTGTTGGTGGCCGGGTTGCCGCCGGCAAATAGCCCGCTGGGGGTGTTGATGCGTTGCATCACGACTCCTCATAGTTGAAATAGACGTAGGTGTGGGCAGGCTTGAGGGCGACGAACAAACGTTCCAGCTCTTCCTTGCCGGTCCACCAAAGCAATGACTCGCCCGCTGTCGATTCGCCGGCGCGAAAGGGGTAGAGCGGCGTGCCGGAGATCTTGACGCCCCATTGCCAGATGACCTCCGGGGCCATCAGCTCATCGCCGGCATGCAGCCAGCCGACCATGGACGGCACCGGCTCCTCGATCTCGACGCTATAGCCCATGGCCAAGGCCAGGCCCCGGAAATAGGGGATCGACAAGCCGCCGCGCTGGCGCACCGCGCGCACCACCCGGTCGCGCCGCAGCTGCAGCGGATCGTCAGCGCCGGGCGTAAGACCGTACACCCGTTCCCAGTCAATCAACAGCGCCGCCGCACCGTCGGGGAACATCTCGGTCAGCGAGATTTCCCCATGCTGCCTGGCCGCCTCGAGCATGCGGGCATCGTGTTCGAGATCGCCCCGGTGATCGCCGCCCAGGTCGATGGGCATCAAGTATTGCAGCGTTTCCTTAAGAGACATTGATTGCCCCGGGCCGGATCATTTCATGGGCTGCCGGCAACACCGCTCCCCCGGGCACGGCCACCACCGGGTTCTGCGCCCCGGCCGCCACCGCCATGGCGGCGAGTTGGGGGAGGTACAGGGGAGCGCCCGGCACAAAGGCGGAGAGGTATGCCTGTACCGCACCGACAACGGCCGGGGCCAGCGCCGCGCCCACGCCGGTCATGACCACGTCCTGACGGATGACCGAGGGCGGTCGCACCCGCACAAAACGCGCCCCGACCGGCCGGACCGAGGCGATATATGCTTCCACCTCGGCCAGTAAATCGGCATTCGGAATATCGGAGCCGGTGAGTTCCGGGTTTGCGACGATGACCACATCGACCGACTCGCCTCCCTGGGCTAAGGGAAAGGCATAGGCTTGGGCCACGCCATCGACCTCCCGGGCCCACATCTCGTAATCATGGGCATTGCCACCGGCGGGCGGGCGACGGAGATAATCAAGCAGCCGGGCCAGGTAGGCGGCATCGGTCTCGCCAACGGTCCGGGGTACATTCCGCACCCAGCCGTGATGCTCCAGGGCCTCGGTGTCGGCGGTGTCCGGAAAGATCTGCCGGCGGATCCACTGCATGTAGCGGTACAGCCCCCACAATGCCGAGGCATAGGCCGTGGCTTTCATCCGCGCCAAGGAGCCCTGGGAGACATCCACTCCGGGAAAGGTGTTCTGGAAATCGGTGAGGATTTCGGCCAGGATCTCGTCGAACTCTTTCTCGTAGGCCATCAGACCACCTCCTGGAACACCGTGAAGGACACTCGCCGGTTGTCAGCCTGCCGGACCTCGATCGCGATCAGGATCCGGTGCAGATCGATCGCCCGGTCCCGCCGCACCTCGACATCAACTTCCAGGGCCTTACCGGTATCGACCAGCCACTGCAGGGCATCAAGGTAATCGTGCCGGATCAGGGCCGCGGTGGTCTCGGTGTTTTTCAGCCGTCTCCGTTTCCGCAACCCGAACTCCGGGTTATGCCACCAGCTGCCGCGCTCCACCGCCAGGCTCAGGAACACGTTGTTGACCAGGCTGTCGCAGGGAGCCCCGCGCCAAATCATTTTGCCGGTCAGGTTATCGGCATCGATGGCAATGGCGTAGTCCATCACATCCCCTGATTCGGCACGCCGCTATTACCGATGCCTGGTTGGACCTGCTGGTGGGTGTGGCTGTCGTATGTGATCCGCATCTGCTCCATGCTCCTGCCGTCGCTATCGCACCAGTCGATGATCTCGCCGGTGGCTTCCACCTGCGGGCTCTCGATCCGCACCTTGGTCCCGGCCTTGATCACCAAAGTCTCGGTGACGACCTCCACCACCCGGCCGCGCTTGAGATGCACATGATCGCCTTCATCGGTATAGAGGGCCACCTCACCGTTTTTTATCTTGAGCCGATAACGCCGATCATCCTCGGCGATCAGCACGATATTGTTGCCGGCCCGGATGGCAATGCCCTCCGCACCCTTCGGCGCAGCCGATGAGAAGCCGTAATGCTGGAAAACTTCTCGGGCGGCAAAACTCTCGCCGGCCCGGCCGGTGCCGCTGAACAGCTTGATCGCGCCCTCGGCGACCGTTTTGAGGATGATCCGGATCATATCACCACCCCGGGCTTGCCCAGCTTGAGGGAGGTGGTGGTGCCGCCGCTCTTCGAACGGCGGAAGGTCCGGCCATAGATCAAACAGACCTTGTCGATACCCAGATCCTCGTCGCGCACCCGGCACAGCTCGTTGATTTGCCAATTCCGGCCCCGCTGGCCGTGGCCCTGCACGGTATAGATCAGCTGATATCCCTCGTGTCGCTGCTGCTCCATGATGAACCGGGCGTGCAGCGCCGGGCTCTGGGCATCGTTGTTGTCGGTGGCCACGTAGGGCTTGTAAAACGGAAACTCCTCATCCACGGCCTCGGCCCGGGTGTTGATGGCCTCCGGGCCATCCAGATCGTCGCTGCCCTGCTGCTGGCCGATCACCACCACTTTGCTGTACCGGCGGCTGATGTCGTTGTTCTCCTCGCCTTCCAGGACATTGTTGCCCTGGCCGCTCTTGAGGTTGGTCAGATCGTAGACCGGCTCGCCCTTGAGCTTGGGCCGGCCGAAGACAAAAGTGCCGTCGGGCTCGGCCCAGAACATCAGGCCCCGGCTGGCGGCATAATTCTTCAGCACCTCGAACACGGTCATGCCCGGCTCGATCTGGCCGATCTTCTGCGGGGTGTCCATGTAGCCCACCATCGGCTCGTCCACGGTCTTCTTCTTGCCCTTGAGCTTGCCGACCACGTCTTCCTGGTACACGATCTTTTCCCGGTTGATGAACGGCACCTTTTTGAGCAGCATCTGGGCCAGTTCGGACAGCTTCTTGCCCTGGATTGTGACGAACTCTTCGCAATACGAGTCGACAAGCAAGCCCATCATGTCCCGGCCCTCGATCCGATAGGTCAGGCCCTGCTTGTCGAAGCGCCGCGAACACCGGTCGACGATGCCGGTCAGCTCCAGCTCGCCGTTGACATACAGCTCGCATTTCTGCCCGGGCGCGATGACCACCTCCGGCCGGGCCACTTCCAGGGAGAAAACATCGTCGGCGATGTAGAGATCGGCGTTGATCTCATACGAGAGGAAGCGCTCGATCCGGCGGCCACCCACCTCGAGGCTCACGTTGTCAGTCGGCATGGAGCGAACCTCCGAACGAAACTTTCTCACCATCGAACCTGACCGCCTCGTTCCCGAACATGACCTCTTCGCCCTCGGCAGCGGGCGCGGCGGCCGTGGCCATGGGCGAGCCCCCGAAAATGACTTCCTCGCCGCCGAAGGTGACCTCTTCCCCGCCGAAAACCACCTCCTCGCCCCGATTGGCGACAGTCACGAAGGCGGCCCGGTTGCCGATCGCCCCGTCGGCCAATATCACGATCTCGCCGCTGACCTCGTTGGGGTTGCGGATTTGGTTGATGGACAGCAGCCGATCGGCGGCGCCGTAGGGCAGACCGTGACGGAGGCAGATCAGGTGCAGGGGCAACGAGTTGTCGACCGTCACCGTGGTCAGCTTGTCGCGCTCGATCTTCACCTGGTTGACATGGGTCATCAGGGTCAGAGCGGCCCGTTTCAAACTGTTCGCACCCCTGGCCAGATCGATCGCCGCCTGGATCCGCTGCCGCGCCAACGCTAAAGTGGACTCCAACTCTTGCACGGTCATGGGTTGCGGATCCGAAGCCGAGTATTCCGGCGGCGTGTATCTGCCCAGGGCGTCGAATGCCGGCCGGCCCTCGGAGCGCCGGCGCGTGCGCCGCAGGTCTTCGTCCGCCTTATATATATAGGCGGTGTGCAGGGCCATCTGGCTGGCCGTGCCGAGCTTGGCGGTTTTGGCGAAATCGCCCGAGCCCTGGGTCAGCTCATCGGACCAGGTGGCCAGGCTGCCGACATACCGTTCCGGGGCAGCGGTTTGCGACGAGCCGATGGAGATGGAATAGCGTTCGGTGCATCGGGCCAAGGCGCCGATCACCCGGCCCGGCAGGTTGTTGCCATAGGTGACGATCGCCATCAGGGAGTTGGCCGGGTTGGCAATCATGTTCAAGCTGCCCTCCAGGCGGCCGACGAACGATTCCACGCCCTGCAAATACTGCCTGGCCGTGCCGGTGACCCAGTCGAACTGCTCGACGATCCCCCGGACCGGATCAAGGACCGTGCCGATGATGGTGTTCGCCTCCAGGCCGATGGCGGCCAGCATGTCTTCGCCGAACTCGGCTTTTTGCTCCGCGATGCTGTCGAGATAGGCCGCCTCGGCGCTGCCCTCCACGTCCTCATGAACCGTGTCGTCGGTATCCTCGATCAGGCCATGGACAAAAACGAGATCGATTGCCGCGTGGCGCTCGATCTCGTCGAAATGGATGCCGATCGATTCGATACCGCCCCGCATCGGTCCATGTTTGGGATGGACCAGCTCGACGATCTCCATCCGGTCGAGATGGTCCAGCAACTCCAGATGGGCCTCGTAGGTCTGGTGGCTGCCGCCATCGTCCCAGAAATGGCATGTGATCCGGACTACCCGGGCGTGCTGCCCCATATCCTCCAGCAACGCGCCGTTGCGGTGGGGATACTCATGCTTGACGATCGCCTTGCTGATCTCGTCATCCAGCGCCTCGATCTCGAGGTCGATGCCGTCAAGCTGTGCGGGATAGAGGTCGGGCATGGTCAGAAATTATTGGCGTCGGCAAAGTTGCCCCGCTTGAGGTTTGTGGTCGTCGACAGCTTGGTGTTGGGATCGTTCGATGTCGAAGCAGCTCGGCCGGACTGGTCGACCGAGATCTCCACCTTGATATCGTTCTTGATTTCCTGCTTTTCCTCGGGGTGCATCCAGTCATAGACCATGTTGCCCAGCCATCCCTCGCCGCCATACTTGCCATCGGTCAGGTGGCCGCTGAGGCTGCCCATCCCCTGGTTGATGAGGGTGCCGGCGCCATAACCGACCGCTCCGGCCCCCACCACGTTGGCGGCCTTGGACAGTGCGCCGGCAGCCTTGGACGCGGCACCGACAGAGCCGGTCGCGGTGGTGGGAACGCTTCCGCCCGTGAGGCCACCGCCCGGCATGTTGACTACGAATACCGGAGTCACCCCGCCAAACTGCTCGAGGGCCTTGCCCTGGATGGTCCCAGCGGCCAGACCGGCCGAGCCGCTGAACAACCGGCTGACCGCCTTGCCGCCGTACCTGCCCAACAGCATTAGGCCCAAGCCGCCACCGGCGCCGTACTCGAACATTTCCTTACCGTTCAAGCCCAGGCCGCCATTGGCCTTGGAATCCCTTGCCCACTTGATCAGGTCGGTCAGGGTGGCATTGATCGGCTGTACGAATCCATCCGCCGCTTGACGTAGATCGGCCTTGAGCATGCCGACCTGGTCGATCAGGTTTTTGGTGGCTTCGCCGAGGCCATTCACGAGCGTGCCGACGGCATGGTCGACATCCTGAGTAAATTGCCCTCTCACCTTTGTGAGAATGTCGCCCTGGAGAAAGGTCTTCACGCCTTTTTGGGTGTCGAGATCGGTATGACCGAATGCTTTTTGGATGAATACAGCCCGCTGCTGATCCGTCTTCAACGTGTCGTATCGTTTCTTGATGTCGGCGAGGATGGCCAAAGCATCGCGGCGCTCCCCCTTGGCATCGAAGAAGCGTACGCCCGTGGCTTTCTGGGCGGCCTTCATGTATTTGAGGTTGTTGAACAGACGCAGGGTGGAGTCGGCCAAGGTTGCCAGGCGTTCGGGTTGCCGTTCAACCAGGGACAGTCCCTCGATAAAAGCCAGTGTCTGGCCAAAGCTCATCCCGGCGCTGGCCGCGTTGACGCCTACCCGGGCGAAGATGTCGGCAAGGTTTTCCAGCTCGGCATTGCCCAGCCGGCCGGCGACGGTCATCTTATCGAGCAGCTCCAGGGCCAAACCCGGCTTGGATAGGTCGAGATTGAACGCGGTGGCACCCACCGTGAGCCCGCCACTCAGAGTGGTGGCCTGGGCGCCGGTGACGGCCGAGCCGATGTTGACCGCCTTGATCGTCTCCATGGCTGATTTCCAGTCCAGCCCCGACTGCACCAGGTTGTCGAAGCCGGCCTGCAGATCTTCGACCGGTTTGCCGGTCTGCCGGGCCATGGAAAACAACTCGCGGCGCAAGTTCGCCATTTCCCCGGCGGTCGCGCCGGCGGTTTGTTTGATCCGGACCAGGCTCTTGTCGAGCCGGGCCGAGGCAGACATGGTCTGCAATGCACTGAAACTGATCCCCAGGGCGGCCAATTGGCCGGTGATCGATCCGGCCATATTCCGCAGGGAAGACAGTTCGCCGCGCACCCCGGCCGACCAGCGGGAGACAGCGCCCTTGGCACTGTTCAGCTCGCCGCGCAGGTTGCTGGATTTGCCCATCAGCTCCAGATAGAGCCGCATGTTCTCAGCCATGGTCCTTCTTCCTCAGCACTTTGTAGCGCTTCTTATTCGGGTCGGCCGGCTTGCCCAATTCCCGATGGGCCGCCAGATACGCCATGGCCACGTCTTCCGGCATGGCGGCGGCGGTGGCGAGATCAAACCCCAGTTTCAACAGTGCCAGATGCAGCATCCGACGCGGCTTGAGCCGCGTCTCGAAACGAATCCCTCTCGGCGCTCAGAGCCTTGCTGCTTTGGAGCAGGTGGGTGAAATCGGTGCTGAACATGGACAAAACCATTTCCGGGGTCACCGGCTTGTTCAAGCCGACCAGGGTGAGCCGCCGGGCAACGAGACAGACGTTGTAGTAACCGTCGTTTTTCAGTGCGCGTGGGCCATGTTCGGACTCTAGCACTTCGATTTCGTCTGCAACGATCTGCTCCCGCAGCTCGTAATCGCGATAAACAGTGCCATCTATGTCGATGCCGTAAGGCAATTGTCCTTTTTTTCGCATCATTCAACCTTGCCCGTGGCGCCGAAAGTGATGGTGCGGACCACCTCGTTCTCGCCATCGTATTTGGTGGCGCCGACCTTGAGGGTCCAGACGCCGGTATATGTGGTCCTCACCCCGTTTTGCTTGTCGATGGTCAGGGTGCCGTCCTCCACGGTTTTGAAATCGAACTCGGCTTTGTCCGCCGGCACCACGTAGTCGACTTCCACTCCGTGCCGGGCCGTCATGCGCCCGAAGCCGGTCTTGTTCATCAGGTTGATCTGTTTGGCCACCTCGAACTCGCCCTCGGTGACCGCCTTGAAATCGTCGATGTTCTGCCCGTTGACTTCGAGCAGCACGCTTACCACGTATTCAGACATGCTTTATCTCTCCGTTAAAACCGGTTTTACAGCAGCAGGTCGATGCGGCCGGCAAACACATGCAGGCCGTTGACCACATCGGCCGGGATCTTGGCGTTGAGTCGGCTCGGGTCCTGTGCGTCGCGCTCAACGACGAGCCCGTCCTTGTTGGCCATCACCTCCTCGAGGATCTCCAGCTCATCGAGCTTGAGCAGCACATCCAGCAGCTCGGTCCGCACCTTTTTGGGTGTCCGGCTGGACAGCTTCTCCCGGGGAAACCGCAGGCTGATCCGCTCCCGGCATGCCTTGCGCGTGTAGTCCAGGGTGCGGATGGTGGTGAGGTCGAGCAGGGCGATGTCGGCCACGTTCTCGGCGTTTTTGGTGTAGGTGGTGATGGCCCGCACGATCTGCACCGTTTCGCCCGGGCCGACTTCCAGCGGAGCAATGCCGTTGGCCAGGCAGCTCTCCTGTTCGGCTCTGCCCAAACGTGCGGGGATCGGCGGGGCATGAATACCGGTCAGGGCCAGGGTGTTGAGCGGCCGGGCCGGGTCTTCCTCCCAGGCGACCACGGCCCCGTAGGCGGCGGCCAGCTCGTAATCCGGCGACCGGGTGCCGCGCAGGTAGGCGAGGAGGATGCGGCCGGAGTTGATTTGCCCGGCCAGGGTGGTGGCCGTGGCCAGGCCATCGTCGACGGCGGCGATGCCCACCCCCGGGCGTTGCTCCATCGGGCCGGACACATCGTCCAGATAATTCCGCAGGGCAGTGAGCGCGGCCTGATCGTTGTACGGGGTGACGATCACGTCGAACTGGTTGCCAAAGACCTGGGCCAGGGCAGTGGCAATATCCGGATCGATGGCGCCGCCGGTCAGCGACGTACCGGACAGGGTAACGGTGATGCCCTTGGCGCTCAACTCGCAGGCCAGGTCGATCCGGTTGGGCACCGTGCCCTTGTGCCGGGCGGTAAGAGTGATGATCCCGGCCTCTACCGTGGCGCTCACCGGCAACTCATGCCTGACATCCAGGGCCGCCTTGAACGCGGCGGCCACCTCCGCCGCCGTGTCGCCCGAGGTGACGACGATCTCAACCCTGTCGTTGCCGAGGAAAAAGTTGAGGAAACCCGAGATCGTCGCCTCGCCCTCAATCGTCACCGTGGCCGAGGCCGCCGCGCCCGCGCCGTCGTCCAGGGCGCAAACCGTGAGCTGCAGGTAGGGGTTGGCGACGATGGCCGCCCGGCACATCCGGTGGGCCATGCTGCCGGCGCCGAAGGCATCCGCCGCCTGGGCATCGGAAAAGATTTGGGTCGGAACCAGGGCCGGCACCGACCCGTAGGCCAATCGCTGGGCAACGATCAGCATCTGCTGCTGGTTGGCCGGCAAGGTCCGCACCGCCAACCGGGTGTTGAACTCGAAATACTTGCCAGGCTTGCGGATGCTGCTCGGAATACTGTCAAAACTGATGTTCTGTGAAGCCATCACTTGCTCCCCTTGCTTTTCTTAGCGGTAATGACGGACAGGGATCCGTCGGCGACCAGGCGCAGATAGTAGGCGGACTTTGCCACCTCGACCCCGGCCGGATCGTCATTGATGTACGCCCTGGGATCGTGTTCCTTCGGGCACTGCTGCCCGGGTGCGGCTTTCACGCGCATGGACATAAAAAAAGCTCCTATTCGCCGGACAGGGTAACCAGGTCGACGGCGTCGGCGATGTCGTCGCCCGGGGTGAGATAGTAGTTCAGGCCCACGGCCAGCAGATCCGCAGCGGCTGTCTCCTCATCCTTTGCCTGGGTGATGGTGTAGGCGGTGGCCAGTTCCAGGGAAAAGGCCAGCAACCCTTGCTGCCGCATCTCCTCAACCGTGGTGTTCTTCCAGTTTTTGGGGACCAGCGGCTTGATGGCCAGGCCCATATCCCGCCAGATGAGCGTCCGGAGGATACCTTCCAGGATCTGGTAGATGCCTTTTCGCCGGCTGGCATCGTCCGCGCCCCGGTAGGAGAAGACGATGTCCACATAGATGGTCAGCTCGTGCCGAAAGCTGGTGAAGGTTGCCTTCTCGAACCGGCCCGCTTCGGTCGACACATAGACGGCCGGCTGGGGGATGCCCTCCACTCCCTTTTGCACGGCGATCCTGCCGGCGGCATCGCCGACTTTCTCCTTGATCAATGCGACGATCGCGTCTTCGATTTCGTTGATCATCAGTAATCCCTCAAAGTCTCCCGGGTGAACACCCGGTCCGGAGTCGTGCATTGCGGCCCGCCGGCCGACGGCACCACGCCGCCGCCCGATGTTTCCGCACCCAGCGAGATCTTGCCGGCCTGGATCTGCTCCAGGATCTTCAAGACATTCTTGTACCGTTCGGTCACGATCTCCGGCGGGGTGAGCCGCAACCGGCGGGCATACAGCCGGTACACGGCCACGTCGGCGGCCAGGGTGTTGAGCAGGCGGGGCACCGGCGCCAGGGGCAGCGTGTAGCGGCCCCTGAGATAGCCGTCGATCAATTCGCCGGCGTCCGTGATCGCCCGGTCGATCACCTCATCATTGGCGCTGACCGGCGGGATGGTATCGTCGGTCAGCTCGATCAGGTCCATCTCCGGCATGATCGATCGGATATCGTTTGCGGCACAGTACATGCTCACTCCTCGGAGTCCTTGCCCTTGCCCTTGTTTGCCTTGATCGCCTCGCCGACCACCCCGGATGCAAGCAACCAGACGGCATCGTGTTCGGCGAGTTCCACGGTCTCCCCGGGCGCATAAGGGCGATCGTACGCCAGTGGCTCCAGCACGCTGTATTTTGACATGTGAGTTCTCCTATTTCACGGCCTGGATCAGAAAGCCCGAGGTGATGCCGGACAAGACCGGGGCACGCTCGAAGCTGACGCCGTAGACCCAGGACTTGGCATTGTGGTCATAGTACGGTTCCTCAACCAACGGATGGCCGTTCATGGTGTAGGTGTACCCGTAGGACGGCACTTCCATGCTGGTGGGCGCATCCGGCACATAGGCCAGGATCGCGTTGTTGCCCCAGACGTCGGAGATCGTGCCGGCATCGTCGGAAGTGATCGCCTCGCCGACCACGAGCCGCTTGATGTCGAACGCCCTGGCCAGCATTTCGAGGGTGATGCTGTCGGCACTGGTGTATTTGAACTGATCCCGGATCTTGGGGTTGGTCTTGGCCGCCGAAAACGCCTGCGCCGAAAGGACCAAGGTGTTGGGCCGGATGCCGACCGTGCTGCGGATGGCTTCCTTGTAGCTCTCCATCTGAATGAGCGGATCGGAAGCCGGATCGCTCCATTTGGAGGCGCCGGCCAAGGTGATCTTGTGGTTGGCATCGTACTGCGCGGGATCCGTTGCCAGGGCGGCTTGCGCCACCTCAAGGCCCAGGAGCAGACTGCGCATGACCAAGTTGACGGCTCGTTGCCCGAGGTCGAGACCGGGCATGACCTTGGCGTCCCGCATGAACTCTCGCGGCACCGGTGCCTCCAGGGCATCGTTGTAGAGCGCGAACGGCTTGCCCAAATAGCCGAACGAAATGCGCTTGGTCGGGCCGCCAGGAGCACGGCGGGAGTTGTACAGTTTGAAGGATTCCTTGCCGAACTCCAGAATCTGGCCGCCGGAGATTTCAACCGGCACCCGGGGAAAGAGAGCGGAGCCGACCAGGTCGGCTTGCTGGTAGCCTTGTGCTACTGTGCTGAGGACAGGGTTGATGACCCTGACACCTGCTGCGTTCATGCCCATGTGATATTCCTCCTTTAAGGAAATGAGGCGATTAATTCGGGATGAGCAGGACTTCGATGAACTGCCCGGCTGCCGTGGCCGCCTGGCCGGGCAACACTCGTGCCACGGCCGGCCCGGCCGCCTTGGTCACCGCCCGGCCATTGGCATCGGTTTCGACCAGGGCGCCGGCGGCAATGGCCGCGCCCGATTCGACAACGGCGGTGCCAACCGTGTCGACCGGGATGGTGTCGCCGATCGCGGCGGCCATGCGGGCCACTCCAAAGGTGTTGGCGGCCGCGCCGGCCTGGGCAACGGTGGTGCTGACAAAACGGTATTCGTTGATGACGCCGGTGGCGGTCAGGCTCAGCGCCAGCAACGGCTGGGATTGACGAGACATGGTTGTTCCTCCTTGTTGTTATTGAACGGCCTTGACGGCGGTTAGGTAATCGACGCCGGGATGCCGCTCCTGGTAGGACACTGCCTTGGCGTGCAGTTCCAGGCCAGCCGCATCCACCGTGTAGCCCGGAGCGGCAGCGAAATCGACCGTGCGTTCTTCTTCTTGTTTGGCGAACTCGCCGAACTGAACGATCTCCGGCTGGGCCGAGAGGAACGACTTGAGCGCATCGCCCAGGGCCAGCGACTGCCTGGCCTCTCCCTCGCCGAACTCCACCACCTGGGTGCTCTCGAGACCGGCGGCGAAATCAAGCATGGCCACCGCCTGTTCCTTTTGCACCGGCAGCAGTTTGCCGGCCTTGACCAGGCCATCGGCAAAATCCAGGTGCTCCCGGTGGAGCGCCGCTTGTTCTTGTTGTTTCAGTTTGGCTTCGCGCTCGGCGATCGCCGCTTCCTTGGCCTGCAGGGCCGCTTCCTGGGCGGCCAGTTGTTCCGGGGTGGGCATCCCTTTCTCCTCCTGTTTGTGGGTTTGGGCGCCTTCGGCTGCTGCCGGCGGCGCCTCGTTTTCCTGATCGATCCAGTCGCCGAACTCCACCACCCCTTCCTCGGCGGCGGCAAAGCTGGCACTCTTCAATCCTTTCACCGCCGGTGGCTGGGCGCCGAGAAATCCGACATGGCGCAGGTAGTACACGCCCGGGATCGGATTGCCCGGCGCGTCCGGCAGGTAGAACGAGGCCGAGATCCGTTTGAATCGTCCCGCGTTGACCATTTCGGCAAAGGCCGGGTCGACCTGGTCGGGCTCTGCCGACATCACGCCGTCGGCAAACGAAAGGGCCTTGACCCAGCCGTAGGCCGGAGCATCGATGTCCGGGTGGCCGATCACCAGGGGCGCCTCGTGTTTGCCCGGATCGTAGGCGTCGACCGTGGCCCGTAGGTCGGCCTCGCTGAACTCCAGCACCTGGCCGGCCAGGGCAGTGTGCTTGCCTGTCTTGAAAATTTCCAATCGTGCTCCCATGCATCCTCCGCGCGAACCGCGTTTAAACCCTGTTTAAAATCCCCTGTGTTCGATTTTCAGCCCTCGGCCCCTATGCGTGCCCGTATCGCCCGGCGTGGCGATTACAGCCCCGTTCCTAAATGATCGGCGACGATCTCCAGAATGCGGTCTCGATCCTGCCGCGAAATCCCGAGATAGGGCCGCGCCGGAATGTCCGATCCCGGATGGTTGACACTGCGGGCCGGGTGCCGGGCCCCCGGCCAGGCCAGAGCCTTTTTAGTCCTCGGCCTGATCACGTGCGGGCTGGTCGTTCCTCCCAATTGGTGGATGGCGCCGTAGATTCGGTTGGTGCCGATCCGCACTCCGTTGTTGTCGGCCTGGTAACGGATGGTGTCGGCCAGGTGGCCACGCGCCCGCAGAATCTTCGAGCTGTGCCCCCGTGCTGCCTTGCCGGCTACGGTCGAAGGCTTCAGGGCCTGCCAGGGGCGCCCCTCCGGATCCTCCTGGTCGCGGAACCGTTGCCGGGTCGATTGCAGCAACGTCTCGCCGATGATCTTGAACACCGGCGCCATCCGGTCGGCGTGTGCCCGCAGCCGATCCAGGGCGGCCATCACCTCGCGATCGTCGATCCTGACTGCAATTCCCGCCATTTGACAAACCCCACTGTTTGGGTTATTTTTAAACTACGATGGTGCCGGTTGGGCCGCAATCCCAACAGCCGGACACCGGGCGCCCGGGCTGATGCGGCAGCTTGATGGCCCCACCTCTCATTCCCGCCCCCACAGCAGTTTCCCGTACCGTTGTTTACCGATGTACCCGAGCTTCGATGTCGGGATCATGGTCCACGCTTCCAGCAGGCCGTGCCGAGCTTGCGCCGTCACCAGCAGCCCGCGTTCCTTGTCCAGCCGCACCATTTTGATCAGCCGCTGCCGCAGCACCACTAAGTTGGTCCCTTGATGCTGCTCGAAGGAGAGCCAGATCTCGTAGGGATCCTCCAAGACCTCCGGCAGCAGCGGCAAGTAGGGGCTGCGATCCAGATCGATGTGGCCGGCCAGGGCCTCGGCATTCACCAGAATCTTTCCTCCTGTGGGCACGGTATAGATCCGCTCGGCGGCGCCCATGATCCCGGCCAGGGTTTTGGCCGCTTCCGCCGTGGTTGTCAGCTTCGGGCCGATCGCGGCCTTGGCCTGGTCGGCCGGTATCCGTTCGGGCCGGCTGGCGGCACGAAAGTCGCCGGGGGTCAATCGCTGCCATGCCGCACTCCCCTGGGCTCGCCACTCGTCCATGGTCGCAGCGGACAATTGCTTGCCGAACGCCGCCTCGCCCACGTTGTAATCCCAGCCCTGGTCGATCCCCATCGGTGCGCCGGTTTTGGGATCGATCTCGATCGGCGGGGCCTGGTCGGGACCGTCCTTGCCGGCCCGGGCCAGATCGCGCTGCGAGCACGGCTCGACAGAGCAGGTGCAGCCCCAACCATTGGGCGTGTAGTGGGTCGACCACCAGGGATCGTCGTACCGCAGCACCAGGCCGTCCCAGGACAGATGCATCAGGCGGGGATGGCGGCTGTCGCCGTGCCGGTATCGCCAGTACGGGCAGTAGGCCAGCAGGTCCGGATCGGTCATCTGCTGGTAGCGGCCAGCCGCGTACGAGGTGCGCAGGTTGGTATCGTAGATCACTCGGGTGCGCCAGCCCCGGCCACCGTTGTAGCTCCAACCGTACCGGCCGACGATGCCGTCGAAGTCGTCCCGGAATGTCTCCAGGGTGGTGCCCTGGGCAATGGCCGCATCGATCGCCGTGCGGAAGTCGCAGAGCATGTCGTCGCGCATGGCTCCGGCGATCATGAAGCCCCGGGCATGCTCGCCTTTTTTCAGGTCATCCCACCGCCTGGTGGGGATGTTGACCTTGTCGCGGAAGAACGCTTCCGCTTCCTCAAAGGGCAGGTTGCCGTACTCGGTACTCATCTGCCGGCCTCGTCAAGCACCTCGGCCCGGCCGGCCAGGCCAGCCTGGAACAACCTGTTCCCCAGGGCCGTGCCGGTCGGGGCCACCGGCACTTGGTCATAGATGTCGAGCAGCCGCTGTTGCACCTCTTCCAGGCTGCCGCACTCCGCCAGCAGCCGGTACACCGTCTCCACCATGTCGGCGCCGTCGGCTTCGGCCATGACCCGGCCGGCGAGCTGATCCACGGTGTCGGGCGACTGTTCGGCGAACTGGGCTGCTGGCTGCTCGCCGGTCGGATCCGGAGCGGGCTGCTCTTCGGGCGCTTTTCGTCGCCACTTGCCGCCATAGGTCTCGTTGATGTACTGCTCGTCCGGCTCAAAGCCCATGTCATACAGGTTCTTGTCCGTTTCCGACCGGGCCTTGAGATCCTCTTCCTCGGCAAAGTCCCGCCAGACCTTGGGCGGGCCAGCCCCGGGCAGGTTCAACTCCACGATCCAGCGAGCCAGGGTCTCGTTGATCGTGTCGGACAACAGATCCGAATCGCCCTTGGCCAGCTCGATCCGCACTTCGTTGTGGGTCTTGGCCGCCGCCATGCTGCCGGTGTTGCCGATGTTGGTGGAGAGCGTCTCGCCGAGCACGCACTCGCTGATCTGCTCGTCCATGTACCGGGCCAGCTTCTCGTAGGTGTCGATCGATCCCGACCGGGCCGCCTCCAGGAACTTGACCACCATGCCCTGGGGCACGATGATCCCGGCCTCGTGGGCGATGGCATTCAGGGACGCCAGCAACTTCTTTTGCTCCTCATCGCTCGTCCCCGACGGGTATTCGCCGATAGCGGTGGGCGAGGCGAACTTGTCGACAAAGGTCAGCCAGAAGGTGATGTCCTGCCGCTTGAAGAACACCGGCCAGAACAGCTTGTGCCCGAGTCCCAGGCCATAGGGGTTGTCGTCGTCCTTCTCGCCGTACCGATGGACAATGAATTTGCGGGCCGGCACCGGCTCGCCCGGGAACATGTTGGCCAGGGTGATCAGCCGGGGCAGCTGTTCCTCGTCGAAAAGAAAGCGTCGCTGCGGCTTGACTTTGATCTTGGCGGCCACGATCTCGGCCCCGTCGGTTGTCCACATGATCTCGCCGACGCTGTAGCCCTTCAGGGTGGCGTCAAGCAGCTTCAGGCACACCTGGTCGAACTTGATATTCGTCAGCTGGGCCTTGACCAGGTCGGCGGCTTTCTTGTCCTGCCGGCTCGACGATGCCGGCTCCACCTGCCATTCGCGGGCAATGATCGCGTTCTTACGCTTTTGCAGTACTGAGTAGGCATGGCAGTCGCGCTCGATCTCGTCGTAGATCTTGAGGCCCTTGCCGCCGCCCCGGGAGAGCAGGGTGTCGTCCTCGTTGCGCAGCACCCCGGCAAAGGCCGGGATCGCCGGATCCGAGGCAATGGTGGCGATCTCGCGGCGTAAATCTTTGGGCATCGTCATCATCAATACCCCATGGTGTCGCGCCGGCCGCCGGTGCCGGTGTAATCGGCATAGCCGGCCGAAGGCCTGATTTGTTCGGTGGATCGGATCACCGGGTCGTATGTGCCGCCGCTTGCCGCATGCACCGCCAGGGCCAAGGCCCAGAAACGATCCGCATGGCCGTTCTCGCTGCGTTCGGCGGTGAAGCGGATGTTGCCGGCCGCCGTGGTTTCCTTGGTTACCGCCCGAAGGTCGGCCCGGATCGTAGGCTTGTAGGGGATGCGCAGCTTACGGTCTTCCATCTTGCCCCGGACCGGGTAGGCCAAAGCCTCTTTGACCTTGGCGCTGAAGGTCACGGTCTCGACCCGATATTCGCCGAATTTCTTCTGGGCATCGTCGCCCCAGCCGATACCCAGGCCGGTGTAATCCAGACAGGTGCGATCCATGTTGGCCATGATCGGCCACAAGACGGCTTCCTGGTCCGGTTTGCTCATTTTTCGTAACTCCACCACCATCCGCGTGTAGAGCACATCGCCCAGCAGCTCCAGCACCCAGAGCACGGTCAGGTCTTTCTGGCGGCCGATGTCGAGCCCTGCAAAGAACCGACCCTGGGGCCGCGCCATGCTGCAATCGATCTCCCACTCTTCGTTCTGGCCATATTCGCAGCTGGCGATCAGATCGAATTCGAGGAAAGCGGCCGCGTCGTCCGCCGGCATGCACATGTACTCCTGCAGGAACGACTCTTCGTCGGCGCAGCCGCTGCGGATGAAATCGAAATACTCGGCCTCGTTCATGCCCTTGACCTCGTGATCCTCCGGCAAGGACTGCTGCAGCTTGTACAAGAAGCCTTGGTCCAGGGCATCTTGGAGGGTCACCCGGTGCAGGCTGATTTTTTTGGGGTTGCCGTGCTCGCGGATCTCGCGGATCAGCAGGTTGAAAAAGTTCTGGCTGCCGCGATGGGTGGAAATCACCTCCATGTTGCCGCCCCAGGTGATACCCGGATAGGCGATCGACCAAAGCTTGCGTGGATCCGGATGCAGGGCGAACTCATCCAGGATGCGGCCGCCGCGTTTGCCGGCCTGGGCATCGGGGTTGCTGCTCATGCTGTGGATGCGCCGGCCGTTGGCAAAGTGGAGCACATAGGCGGAGATCTTCTTTTCCTGGTCAATGACCACCTCGCCGAGATCCTCGGCCGCCAGTTGCAGCAGCTTGGCGAACATCTTGCAATCCTCTATCACCAGCCTGGCCTGGAGATCGTCCCGGCTGGAAATCCACTGGTCCCATTTGGCGCCGGCCTCGGCGGTCCGTTCGTCGGCGGCATAGGCCGTGGACCAGGAGAGCCCGATTTGGCGCGCCTTCTCCATCAGCTTCAAACGGCTGCGGTCGACGATCCATTTCTCCTGGTAGGGAAGGAATATGCCATCCGGGTTGACCGGCTTGATCCTGGCTCCGCCGTGGCTCATGCCGCCATCCTCAACACATCGCGTCGGATCTTCTGGATCGTCTCCGGCGACACGCCCGCCTGGGCGGCTGTTTCGCCGATCGCGCTCGCCGCTTCCTCCAGCGTCTGCCGGCGGATTTCCGCTTCTCGTTTGACGTTGAGGGTTGCCGACGCCTCGAGCCGTTGCGTTGCCAGCGCCAGGCCCTTCAGCTGATCGACCACATCCGGCAGGCTTTCTCCCGTCAACTCGATATCCTGGAGCTTCAAGGTGATGTCGAAGGCCAGGGTGCGCAGCGTCTCGTTGATCAGGTTGCCCAGCTTGCCCTGGGGAGTCGCTCCCAGTTTGCCGATCCACATCTCGGCGACCTCGCGGGACTGGCGCAGCTTCTCGCCGACCTTGCGCATCTCCATGTCGTAGCGGTTGACCGCGCTCTTGCTGACCCGTTCCGGATGGCCCTCCACCTCCAGGATCTCGTTGATCCGCATGGTGGCGTCCAGCTGGGTGACGCGGGGGTCGCGCAGCAGTTCCTGGAGCTGCTCCAGGATATCCGGCGGCAACCGGTCTATGGAGGATTGGCGTCCGCCCATCACATCGGCTCCGGCCGTTTGACTCCAGGGACAACGACAGCCCCTTCGGACACATCCTTGCCGCGCCGGGTCAGCTTGGCGACCATGGTGCCGGTGACATCGACCAGCTCAACCAACCCTTGTTCCTTCAGCCAGGCCAACTCCGTCCGCAGCTTGTCCCGGCTGACCGTGTGGCCCAGGTGGCTCAGCATTTCTTTCAGCACGTATTCGTTGTGCGCGTATCCGGCGTCCTGGGCCAAAGAGAGCAGCACCACCAGCCGTAGATCAGCTTTCACCAAGTCCTCGAATTTCATCTACCGATCCTAAGATGATGTTGATTCAAAAGATCGACCGCACGGTTGATCCCGCCTAACCGGCCGTCCAGCGTACCGAGCTTTTCCGTGAGATTGCCTATCTGGCCGGACAATTTGTCAAAATCCCCCTTGCTCGGCAGATGGCGCAGTTCCGACTGCATGACGAGGTGTTGCTTGTCGAGTGCATCGGTGCGGGCCGTGTGCCTTACGCAACCGTCGGCGAGACCCTCGACATCGTCGACCAGCTCGTTGACGGCTGCGGTTTGCGCGGCCTGCCGTTTTTCAAGTTCAGCAAATCGCTTCATCGTCTTGCCCTGCCGTTTGTCCCACCATACGTAGATGCAGACGATCAGCGTCGCGGCCGCCTGGCCCATGTCGATCCAGAATCGCCAAGCCGTATAGTCGATGTTCATCTGTGCCCTCGTTGCCGCCGTTCCAAGGTTTCCTGACAAGCGATACAGAGCCGGCAGCCGGGCATGGCCTGCCGGCGATTTTCGGGGATCGGCGCGTCACAATCCTCGCATTCGCTGGCCGACTCGCCCCTGGGCAACGCGTAGGATTGAGCCATGAGCGCCCGCCGCAACTGGGCATCCTGCAGATCCTGGGCAATGTCGACCTCATCCATGTCAAGCCGCCGGCTCCGGCCCGCCCATCGGCAACCGGGCCGCAGCCGCCTCCTTGACGATGGTGAGTACCTCGCGGATCACCACCATCCGCTCGGATGCGGAAATGTTGGCTTCGGCCAGGCGGGACCGGACCTGTGCTTCGACCAAGTCAACAAACTCGACAAACGCGATTGCCGTGGCCATATCCATGTTGAGTTTGGCGGTTTCCCGGCCGAGGGTCTCCTGCAGTTCGTCGGCCAGCACGGTCTTGTCGTCCATGATGGCCAGCAAGGCCGTGGACACCTTGTAGGCAGGCTCCACTGCCGCCGGCCGGGAAGAGAGCGCCATGCCGACCGCAACCCGGAGGGTGGCCGCCTCCACCGGATCGACCTTGCCGTTGCCGATCGTGGTTTGGTTGCCTTGGCAGCCGCCGAAAGTAGCGACAAAGGCCAGCAGCAGCATGGTCACCACCACGCCGGGAAGATAATTGGTCATCGATTGTTTCGTGCTCATCGGTTCTCCTTGTGTTGTCGGTTCCATTGCCAGATCGTGTGCATGTTCATCAGCCATGCCACGCGGTCGTGTTGCTTCGGCTGCCGGCTCCGGCGCTTCTTTTCAAGTGCGGTCGAATACGCCGGAGAATTTTTCATGGCCGGGCCATAATGTGTAGTGGAGGTACTGCTCACCGTTTTGACATTTCACCAGTCTGCGTGCCGGGCGGTGCCGCAGGCAAACACGGATCGCATCGATAGTTTTCGAGCCGACAACCCCATCGACTTTCAAGTCTCGATAGAGCTTGCCTTGCAAATTGAGGACATTGAGTGCCTTCTGGAGGAATTTGACGCCGTTGCCCGGGCCGCAATTGACCGAGGATTCGAACAGTTCCTCGGCCACCGCTTCGTTCAGCTGATCGATTTGGTGACAGCGTAGAGGCATCCAGAACTCATCGCGGTAGAATTCACGGACCAGGTCGGCCAGGTCGGGCTGCGCCGAGAGTGGCTTGCCCTGATGCAGGCAATCATCAATTATTACCCATCCATGCCAGTTGGAATGTTTGGTGCGGTCGATGCCCATATACGTCTCGTGGCCATCGACTACGCCATAACCACCCTCTGACGCCATCGTGACCGCGAATGCTTTGTCAAAACTCATGATTCCACCTCAGTACTGCGTTGTGACGCCCTTGATCGGGAGATCTGACAATCGATAGAGCCGCAATATTTGCGGCGGCACTCCGCCATCCCCAATAACCGCGCCTATCGCCCCAAGAGTTACGGGCACGGATCTGGCAGTGCCCAGCAAATCGGTTGTTACAATGGCCGATGTATCGTCTCCCGAGTCGATGGCAGGGCTGATCGATTGCAGGCGGAAATCACCGGTTGCGGGATCAACGAATTTTGGGTCCGCTTTATAAGATGTGCTGTCCCACGATGGGATCTGCATCCCACCGTTGTTAGTGCTGTAGTATAAGTTGTTGTTGCTTTTGGTCGGGGCGGCATGCGACGCGTAAGCCACACCTCTGGTGTCAACTATGATGTTGTTTTGCAGAGTTGTTGTGCCAGCCGTTTGGAATTGGTTTTCAGCTGCATAGCCATACACCGTGTTATTGAAAATT
>NZ_JAVBRQ010000047.1:0-18350 GCF_031547805.1 Desulfobulbus sp. | reverse complement strand
GGATGTGTGGGCGGATTCGGCCTATCGCTCGGCGGAGCGACTGGAACATCTGGCACGGGACGGTTTTCGTGAACACATCCAACGCAAGGGGAGTCGTAACCATCCCTTGACGGCCCGAGAACAGGAAGGCAACAAGACCAGGTCCAGGATCCGTTCGCGGGTCGAGCACATCTTTGGTGTGCAGACCCAGCGAGCGGGGAATTTGCTGTTGCGCACGATCGGCATAGCCCGGGCTCGGGTCAAGATTGGCTTGCGCAACTTGGCGTACAACATTGACCGGATGGGGATGCTTCTGGCTGTCACCGGGTGAAGTGCGCCCGGAGAGCGGCAACATGGCAAAAAAACGCCATTGAGCGTGGAACGGGGCGCCGCTAAGGTGCAAAACCGATCGAATTGAAAGCCAGAACAGCATGATCTTTGCGAAAAATTTCCCGGTAAATGCTGATGGAGGGTACTGAGCTAAATTTCAAGATTCCCTTTCATCCTTCTGCAACCATGACCGGCTGGTCGATGAGATCCGCCAGTGGCACGATCCGATGTTCTTGGGACAATCGGCCAAGCAGGCAATGGAGTTGCTGCACCCAGAGGGCCGTTTCCTCCTCGCTTGCGGGCGGGTTGTCGTGGAGGAGTAGGATGTCGCCCGGTTGCAGTTGTCTCAGCACCCTGGCCGCGAGATGGCGGATCTTGCGGTTGCCGCGATCGAAGATGCGGCAGCTGAAGGTCATGGCCTGCAGGTTCAGGGAGGCGAGGGCCGGTCGCAGCCGGGGGCTGGTGATGCCGATCGGCGGCCGGAAAAACAGGGGCCGTGTGCCCATGCCGGCTAAAACGTCCTGGGTCTGGCGGATATCCGCCTCCAGGGTTTCGCAGCTCCGCAGCATGAGCAGGTGGTCGTGGCGATAGGAATGGTTGCCGATGGTATGGCCTTGGGCGAGGATGGCGGCGATCAGCTCCGGATGGGCGGCGGCCTGCTCGCCCACCACGAAAAAGGTGGCCGGAAGCCGGTAATGGGCCAGCAGTTCGAGCAGGATCGGGGTGGAGGCGGGAAAGGGGCCGTCGTCGAAGGTGAGGGCGATGCCCTTGCGGCCGGGCGCACCCCGGCAGATCACGGGCAGGAAAAAAGACGAGCGCGGCAGAAAAGGCGCGGCCAGGCAGGCGAGCAGGAAAAGCGCCAAGGGCACGGCGGCGGTCTGCGGGGCCGCAGTGAACCCCAGCGGGATGGCGGTGAGCAGGGCGGCCATGCCCGTTTTTGCCGCCGGGCTGAAACTCCAAGGCCGGTGCCGTCTCATACCGCCGGCGCTCCCGGTTTTCGGCCACTCAGCCAAAAGAGCTCCCGGTTGATCGCGGCTTGCAGTTTGAGTTCGACCAGGCCGGCTTCGGCCAGCATCCGCTGGAGATCCTCAGGGCGACGGTACCAGGGGTGCCGGCCTCCCAACCGGACCCGCCAGTCCTCGAGATACCATGCCGCCGACAGGGAGCCTTGCGGCCGGGTCACGAAGCGGAGCAGCAGCAAGCCGCCGGGGGCCAGCAGGGCCATGCAGCGCGCGCAGGTGGCGATCAACTGGCGATCGTCGAGATAATGCGACATGTCCAGGAGCAGGACCACATCGGCCGGGCCGGGCAGCTCGGGCAGCTCCGGAGCCGCTCCCACGAGCATGGTGCCCCGGTCGCCGGTGGCGCGGGCCGCAACCCGGACCCGATCGGGGTCCGGGTCCACCCCGATGACTTTGGCGATCGGGTATCGTTCCAGACACCAGCAGGCCGGCACGCCGTAGCCGCAGCCGATGTCGATAACAGTCCGGATTTCCCCGCACCCTGCCAACCGGTGCGGCAGTTCGCGGAAGAGCGGGTCGAGCTTGAACTTGAACCGGGCGAACATCCGGGGATAGGCTTCGAGCAGCCGGTAGCGGTGCCGCATCCGCTGCTCCAGGGATGCGTTCGACGCCACCGGCCGGTTCTCCTGATCAAAAAAGGCGCGCAGCAGCGGCGGCAGGAGCAGGAAGGTGCCCAGCAGCGAGTAGCCGATGCCCAGCAACGAGGTGATGCCGATGCTTTTCAGGGTGCTGTGCTGGGCGAAGCAGAGCACGCCGAAGCCGATGAAGGTCGAAGCCGCCGCCATCAGCACCGCACTGCGCGCCAGCACATGGCCGGGATGGTCGACGGTGCCGTACCATTGACAGCCGCGGACCGTGAAGATGGCGAAATCGTCGCCCATGCCGAGGATGACCACCGCGAGCATCAGGGCGGGAATGTCCAAGGGGCGGCCGATCAGCTTTAGGGTGCCGAGCGTGCAGATCAAGGCGAAGACCAGGGGGGTCAGGGTGATCAAGGTCAGCCGCCAGTTCAGGAACTGGACGAAGACCAGAATGCTCACCATGGCCGCGATCACGGCCAACAGGGTGGCAAAGGTGGCAAACAGAGTGGCGCCCAGGCGGTCGGAGAAAAAGTTGGCGTCGAACACCTTGCCGTCCCGGCCGTAGGTTTCGAGGAAGGCGGCGGCATCGTAGGCTTGGCCGGGAGTGAGCAGGGTGAACTGGATCAATTGTCCCGCCGGCCCGGTGGTGATGCCCATCAACCGGCCATACCGGCTTTCGAGGACCGGAGGTGCCTGCCGGTCCGGGGAATCGAGCTGGGCGAAAAAGGGGGCAAAGGCGTCGGCCGTCAAGCCAAGGGCGGTGCCTTCCCGGACGAGCGCGGTTTTCACCTGCCGCACCCGTTCCGGTGTCCAGAAGGAGCGCCAGGCCGCCGCATTGTCCCGGCAGCGCTCCGGACCCGGAAAAAGCATGGAAGGCAGGAACACCGACTGCACTGTGCCGGCCCGCATGTCCTGCTCCATCCGCGCCAGCAGGCGGTCGTTTTGGGCCTGCAACTCGGCCATGGAAGCGGCGGTGGTCATCAGGTGCACCTTGGCGGCGGCATTGCCCCAAACTTCGGTGAACATCCGGTCGTCGGCCTGGGTCTGCTCGCTGACCGTGTTCATCTCGCTCAGGCTGATGCGGAATTCCGGCTTGGCAAAGAAGACCAGGACCAGGGCCAGAGCCAGGGCCGCCACCGCGCCGGTCCTGCCGGTGTTGAAGAGGCGGTCGGCAAGCCGGTGCAGGGGCAGGACGCGGTCGCGGCCCGCGGGCATGACGGGAAAGATGCGCGGAAAAATGAGGTGGATGAACAGGTAGGTGCAGATGAAGCCCAGGGCGGTGTACTGTCCCAGTTCGCGAAAGACGGGGAAATCGCTCAGGCTGATCGCCAGGAAGGCGCCGACGGTGGTCAGCAGGGCCATGTTGCCCCCGATGGCCTGCACCTCCCGGGCCGCGTCCGTGCCTCGGGTAGCATGGGGCCGGTCGAGAAACAGCAGGTAGGTGATGCTGTGGTCGTCCATGATCGAGATGAGCGCGCCGGCAAACCCAAGGACCATGATCGAGATCGAGTCGTGGAACAGGGAATAGAGAAACAGTGCCGTCGCTGTTCCCGCCAGCGCCGGCAGGAGGGAGAGCAAACCGACCAGGGGCCGGGGAAAGGCGATCAGCAGCAACAGGGCGATTCCGGCCGTGGTCAGCCCCAGGGCCAGTTGTACGTCGTGGGTGATGATGGCCTCGTTGTCCAGGGCGGCCCGGAAGGCCCCGGCCGGGGTGAGGGTGACCCGGATGCCCGAGGCGGCAAAGGTTTGCGAGAGGTCGCGGCCGGCCTCGGCAAAAAAAGCGGCCAGCTTGCGGGCGGCCTCGCCGTCGGTCCCGGCGGTGGCGGGGCGGGCCACGACCAGGAGATGCCGTCCGTCCCGGGAAAGCAGGTGCCCCTTGAACAAGGTGGCCTGCTGCGACGGCGCCAGATGGATGAGCTTGGCCAAGACCGGGTCCTTGAAGCCCAGGGGATCGAGCCGGAGAAAGGCGGCCTGCCCGATGCCGTCCAGGCCGGACATGGCCTCCATCGCAGCCTGCAGCCGTTGGCGGATGGCGTCGTCCTGCAGTCGGGGGGCAAGGGTCTGCTCCAGTTCCTCGCGGGAAAACAGCAGCGGCAGCGTCTCGGCCACGCGGTGGGCCAATTCCGGCACCAGGGCGCCGGCATCGTTTTTGCCCACCTCGGCAAAGAGGCCGCTGGCCCGCATGCGCTCCTCCAGGCGCTCGCCGCAGGCCACCAGCATCTCCGGCGCCACGCGGTCGATCGCCACGTCGACCGCGACCTGGTCGTGGATGGGATGGTTGCGGAAGATTGCCAGCGCGTCGGCGATGACCCGCTCGTGGGCGGGCAGGGTGGCGACGATATCGGTATCGATATGCAGCCGGGCAATCCCCAAATAGGCGAACAAAGCGGTCGCGGCACTGACGATGAGGAGAAGGGGATAGTTGATCGAGGCGGATTTCATGGACGGACAAGAAAAAAGAGGACGATGGCGGCCACTGCGGCGGCAAGGTGCAGGAGGACGAACAGCCCCTTGTTGTTGTGATAGAGTTCGTTGCCCCGCTGGATAAGCGGCAGGCCGCCGAACAGGGAGCGCAGCCGATCGATCCACACGGTTTTGTTGTCGCTGCTGGCCAGCCCCTGGAAGGCGCACATCGGGCGGAGGGCGAAAAAATGCCCGCCCACGGCCTGGAGGAGCCCGTCGATGGGGATTCCTTGCCACGGTTCCCGCGCGATCCGTTCGGCAAAGGGACGGTTGAGAGCATAGGCGTGGGCCAGGCAGCGATAGCGCACCCGGACCACGGCATTCCGGCCGGTGGGCTGGCTGCCGTTGGTGAGACAGCCGAGGAACAAGGCGTCCCAGCTGTCGGTCTCTTGCAGGAAACCGCAGGCCTGGCGCAGCCGCTCCGGGTCGCAATCCCGGAAAAAGACGTCGTCCTCGAAGATCAGGATATGCCGGGCGCCCGCCGCCAGCCCCCGGGAGAGGCAGCGCTGGTGCGAGCCGTAAATGCCCCGGGCCGGATTTTCCTCGTCCCTGGCCACGACGAGAAACTCCACCCGTCCCTCCAGGCCGGCCAGAGCAAACTGCTCGCTTGCCGCCGCCATCCTGTCGGGCCGGCTGTCCAATGTGATGCAGTAAATGGCGTCGAAAAAGTCCCAGCCCGGGCCTTGGCTCATGGTGTTCCGATCCGCTCCCATCTTGCTTCGCCGGTTGGGCCGGGATATAGTGAACTCCCGGACCGCTTGCAAGCGTCCCGGCCGTTGTTTTCCTTCCCTGTGGTCCAGGCGGGCCAGGACACGATGAAACAATTGTATAAAAAATGCATCCTCTGGCTCGCGGCGACCGATTTCGTCCGGTCGGCAATCGCGGAACGGGCCGACCTGTCGGCCTTTGGCGAGAAACCGACGGCCAGGGTGCTGTTCGGCGTCCTGCTCATCGGCTTGAGCTTTCTCCTCGGCTGGCCGGCGGTCGCCGCCATGGGCTTGCTCTCCCTGCACTGGGAGACCCCATGGATCGTCGCGATTGGCGGTCCCCTGGTCTACGGCTTTTCCCACCTGGTGTTTCTTGCGGGCATGTACCTGTCCGGCGCGGTCTATTCCCTGATTTTCTGCCGCTGGCTGGTCCGGGTGGCCGTGGAACGCTGCCTGGCCCAAGTTGCGGCGGAGGTGGCGGACGAACGGCCCGACCTCTCCCGTTGAGGCCGCTTACGCCCCGCCCATCGTTTGTCCTTCCCGTGCCATCGCCTTGATCCACGCCGGCGGCTTGATCTGGCCGCGGCTCACATCCCGCATCCGCAATCCTTTGATCGTCTCCCGTACCCGATTTTCTTCGTCGAGGATGCAGAGATCGTAGACGAGTTGGTCGTTCGCGTGCGCTTGCAGCAGCGCCAGGGTGCGATACCGTTCGCCGGTCCGGGTCGGCCTGGCGATGCGCCGGGCGGCAAAGCCCACCGGGAAGGGCACGAAATCGACCAGGAGCTGTCCGTGGACGCAGGCGGCGTGCATGGCCCCGTCCAGCGGAAAGGGCGAGCCCAGCGGCCCGGTCGGGGAGTGGTCCGGCTCGGGCGCCAGCACGGTACCCCAGGCGGCATCCGCATGGAGAACCAGCCGGTCTTGCAAGCTCCGGTAGGCTGGGCCGAACGGGACCAATTCCCGGTACACCTGCTCGGCGGAGACGCTCGCGCCTGCCTCCGGCCACGGGTCGGTCGCCCACTTGGGTCCTGGCCCGTCGGGAATTGCCCCGTCGGCAAAGGTCAGCTCGCAGTGGACGACCAGCCGGGCCATGGCCTTGCCTTGGGTCCTGGTCATCAGCCGGGCGCGGATCTCGCCGTTATCCAGCGGTTCCGACTCGACCAGGGCGTCGATTTCAGTGGCGGCCGGCGGAATTTCGAGCAGTTTGGCAAAACGGCCGTCGCGCATCCCGCCGACCTCCAGGTGGGGATGCGTCGCTTGCACGGTCGCGGCCAGGATCTGCATGGCCTCCACCGCGGCCAAAACGATGCGGCCGGCAAAGCGATGATCGGCAAACCAGGGCCGGACCGGGATGACTATTTCCCTGCGTTCGCCGGGCATCAGCTGGGAAACTGGTTCCAGAGAGCAATGGTCTTGGCGTCGATCTCCACCGGGATATGGTTGGCGTTGACCGCGCAATGGCGGGTCATGCCGGTGCAGGCGATCTCGCCGTTGTCCGCCCTGGTGATCAGATAATCGAACTGCACCTTGACCAGTTCCAGCCGCGCCAGACGGGTGTGGATATACATCAGGTCGTCGTAGAAGAGCGGCGAGTGGTAGTTGAGTTCCGTTTTGATGATCGGGTAGAGGTAGCCGCTTGCCTCGATTTCCTTGTAGGGATAGTTGGCCTCGCGCATGAGCGAAGCCCGTCCGAACTCGAAATAGCGCAGGTAGTTGGCGTGGTAGACCACCTGGGACCGGTCGGTGTCGACGTACAGGGTGCGCAGTTCGCAGCGGTGCCAGACCAGGCCGGTCTTGGTGTCGCGCACATGGGACGGGCGGTCGTGGGGTTCCGGGACAAATGGTTTGGGGCGCATCACAGACCTCTGAAAACAATGCAGCAGTTGGTGCCGCCGAAGCCGAACGAGTTGGACAGGAAAAACTCGTGGACATGCTTGCGGCTCCGGTTGGGCACCACGTCCAAGTCGGCAAGGGCGGGGTCGGGAAGGTGGTTGACCGTCGGCAGCACGAGTCCCCGGCGCATGGCCTCGATGCCGAGCGCCGCCTCGATGGCGGCCGAGGCGCCAAGACTGTGGCCGACCTGGGATTTGTTGGCCGAGATCGGGATTCGCGGCAAGCCTTGGCCGAAGACGGTCCGCATGCATTCGGCCTCGGTGGTGTCGCCGGTGGGGGTGGAGGTGCCGTGGGCATTGATCGCGCCGATGGTCTCCGGGCCGATGTCGGCATCCTCGATGGCGTCTTGCATGGCTTGGGTGACCGTTTGTTCGTTGGGCCGGGTGAAATGGTGCGCATCCGAATTCCAGCCGATGCCGGCGATCTCGGCCCTGGGCAACAGGCCATGGGCGCGGGCGGCCTCCTCGGCGGCCAGGACCAGCACCCCGGCCCCTTCGGCCAGGACAAAGCCCTTGCGGTCGATGCTAAACGGCCGGGAAGCCTGGGCGGGATCGTCGAAGGCGCGATCTTTCGGGCCGACCTTGATCGTGGCCAGCATGTTGGCGAAGCCGAGAATAATCTCCGGAATCAGGCAAGTCTCGACCCCGCCGGCCAGGGCGAAGTCGCAATCGCCGTCCCGGATCATCCGGGCCCCGATGCCGATGGCGTGGTTGCCCGAGGCGCAGGCGCCTTGCGGCGAAAAGATGGGGCCGGTGAAGCCGAGCAGCATGCCCGCCTTGCCGGCCGGGAGATTGGCGCAGAGGTTCGGCAGCAGGTAGGGGCTGACCTTGAGCGGCCCCAGGCGCGTGTAGTTGTCCATGGCGATCCGGTAGGCATCCGAACCGTTGAGGGCCGAGCCGATCAGGCAGGCGGTGCGCGGACCGGTCCGGCCGTCGATTTCCAGGCCGGCGTCCTCCAGGGCCTGGCGGCAGGTCTCCATGGTGAGGAAGACAAAATCCGCATTCCACAGCGAGGCGTCCTTGCGGCCGACGTAGGGGAGCGCGCCCGGATCCCAGTCGGGAATCTCGCCGACCACCTGGCTGCGGGTTTCCACCGTGCACCGGGTCAGCCGGCGGAACCCGGCCCTGCCGGCCACCGCGCCTTCCCAGGTGGCGGCGAAGGTGCGGCCCAGGGCGGTGGCGGCGCCATAGCCGAGGACCACGACCTTTCTGTTGAGCGGGGCCTTCATCGTTGTTCCTCTCTCTCCATGGCCGGGGATCTCAGGCTATTTTTCTCAGCACCGCGCAGGCGTTGCAGCCGCCGAAGCCGAAGGCATTCTTGAGCACATGCTCCTGCGTAAGCGTCCGCGCGCCCTCGGCCACGCAATCCAGCTCCATCTCGGGATCGGGCCGATGGTTGATGGTGGGCGGCACCACGTTTTCTTCCATGCCGCGCAGGGCCAGGATGGTTTCGATGGCGCTGGAGGCGCCCATGGCATGGCCCAGCAGGGATTTGTTGGCGCTGACCGGCGGCAGCTTGCCCGCGAAGACCGCGCGCAGGGCGTCGAATTCGATCCGGTCGCCGGCCCTGGTGGAGGTGGCATGGGCATTGATCGCGGCAATGTCGCCGGGAGCGACGCCGGCATCGCCCAGGGCGTCGAGCATGCATTGCCGGACCGTGTCCTCGGCGGGCATGACGAAATGGTGGGCATCCGAGGTCATGCCCCAGCCCGCCAACTCGGCGGTGGGATGCAGGCCGTGGGCCGCGGCGAACTCCTTGGTGGCGAGGACGATCGCCCCGGCCCCTTCGGACACCACGAACCCGCGCCGGTCGACGGAAAAGGGGCGGCTGGCCCGCGCCGGCGACTCGTCTTCCCGCCCCTGTTTCGGATGAAAGGCGCCGTTCATGGTGTGGAATCCGGCGAGGATCGGCTCGACCAGGGCGCAGTCCACGGCTCCGCAGAGCGCGATATCGGCCCGGTCCTGGGCCAGCAGCATGGCGCCCACCAGCATTGAGGTCAGACCGGTGGCGCAGGCGGTGATGGCCGAGAGGATCGGCCCCCTGGCGCCGGTCAGCATCGCGATCTTGCCGCCGATCATGTTGATGCAGGAATTGGGATTGGCGTACGGGTGGGGCAGTTTCCGCTCGGCCTGCCATTTCCGGTCGGCCGCCAGGACCGCGTCGATGCCGCCGACCGCCGAGCTGTAGGTCACGGCCACGCGCGGGGCCAGGCCGGCATCGATATCGATGCCGCTGCGTTCCAGGGCGCGCGCCACCGACAGCATGCCGTACCGGAACACCGGTGAGTGCCAGGCCGCCCGGTGCCGGGGAGTGAGGAAGGGGTAGTCCAGGTGGTCGATCTCCGGCACCTGCCCGGCAATGCGCACCGGAAAGTCGTCGTGCAGCGGAAAGCGGGTCAGCGGGCCAATGCCGCTCTGGCCGGCCAGGGCATTGCGCCACTGCTCCGGCAGGTCGGCGCCCAGCGGCGAAATGGCGTCGTACCCGACAACGACCGCCCTTTTTCCCTCCGAAAACCGCACCGGCGCGCTACCAGGGGATGAAACGGTACAGCTTGGCGAACATCTCGTAGACCTCGATCCAGTTTTGCAGGCTCTCGGAGTTAGTCATGTGGGCGCGTTTGTTGACCATGACCCAGCTCATGTGGGCCGCCCCGTCCTTGCAGGTGGAGCAGTCGCGGGTCTCGGAGGTGCAGCAGCGGTGCATGGTCTTGAGATCCGAGGCCCAGCGGATGAAGTTGGTCAACCGCTTGGGGCGGGGCTCGCGCTGGTCGAGGGGATCGGTGACCGAGGGACATTCCATCCAACCGAAGGCGCGGCCGCACATGGTGCCGGTGGTGATGATCCGGTGGTAGTATTTCGAGGAGATCACCGTTTCGGGGTAGCTGTCCAGCATCTGGTCCATCTCCGCCCGGACCGCGGCCAGCTCGTCGGGCTGCCAGGAAAAGCCGTCCACGCCCTCGTCGTTGGAGAGCAGCTGCATGTGCACCTTGAGGCCGACATTCTTGATCCGGCGGATGTTGTTCTCGATCTTGCCCAATTGCTTCGGCGTGATGGTGTAGAGATAATAGGCGTTGGGGTCGCCGGCGTAGTTGGCGCTGGAGACGGCGAAGGTGTCCCTGCCCCGCAAAACGATCTCGTCGGCCGCGTCGCCCCACAGGGAAATGCCGACCATCAGATCCGGAAACCGGCTGCGGTCGACCTTGACGATGCCATTGGTGGCGCAGAAGGTGGGCAGGCGGCGGTAGAAGGCCTCGATCCGGTCGGGGCAGAGGGTGGGTTCGCCGCCGATCAGGATGGCCAGGTTGACGCCCCGGGCCATCTCGCTTTCGACAAAGGCGTGCCACTTGGCCACATCCTTTTCTTCGGAGGCGGCCTTGTGCTCGTTCGACGAAAAAAAGAAGCAGCCCTTGCAGCGGAGGTTGCAGCGGTCGGTCACGTCGTAAATGGAGCTGCGGATGTTGAGCCTGGAGATACGCCGGTAGCGATCGTGCCAGTAGGAATCGAGGAGCGAACTGACTGTTTTCATGCGAGCGACTCTGCCTCTATTGACCGTCTGGCGGCGGAGTGACGGGATGGTCACAGAGATTGGGGCCTTTGTCGTAGCCCCGGACCCAGACCGCCAGGTAGGTGTCGACATAGTCGAGCCAGGCGGAAAAGGTGTCCGGGTCGGTGGCGTGGCGATACATCCGGGCGGTGACCACGGCGCTGCCGGCCGCGTAGTGGCGGCAATCGGCGCAGTCGGTGTCCGGCACGCAGCAGGCGGCGCCGCGATCCCATTGCAGATCGGTTCGGTACTGCCGAAACGACCGGCCGAGACCGACGGCGGTCGACGGGTTCATCCGCGGGTAGGAGCAGGAATACAGGGCGTGCAAGCCCAATACGTGGGTGTGGGCGACGATGTTGTAGGGCGAGAACAGCACCGACTCGGGATAGTCGGCCAACAGGCAGGCCATCATCTCGGCGGTGGCGGCCAGGCTCTGCGAGGTATGGCGCAGGGCGCCGGCATACCCCACCGGCGCGGAGAACATGTTGAAGGTGACGCGCTGGCCGCACAGGGCCAGCCGCCTGGTCACCTCGGCGGCCTCGAGAATGTTCTGCGGGGTGAAGGTATAGACAAAGACCGCCCGGGGATCGCCCTGGTAGTTGGCGATCTGCCGGTCGAGCATGTGGCCGGCCTTGCGGATGGCCTTGCTGGTGGCGTCGTTGCCCCAGACCGAGATGTGGATGCGATAGTCGATCTCGCGGGGGATTGTTGTCAGGCCGTTGGTGGCGATGGCGCCTAGGGGGATGGTTTCGGCGCAGACGCGGCAGAGCTCGGGGACCAGCGACGGCTCGGCGCCGGCCAGGACGGCGAAGGTGATGCCCCGTTCCTTTTCCGCCGCCATCAGCGCACGCCAGGCGGCGGGATCGTTGTTCTCGGCGGCGAACTGCTTCTCGCCGTTGAAGTAATAGCACCCGTCGCAGCGGATATTGCAGCGATGGGTCATGTCGTAGGTGGATTCCCGGAGGAAGAAATAGCGGCGCACCTTTTCCCACCGCTCCCGCACGGCGGGAATGGCGACGATCTCGGAGAACTTCCAGACCGCTTCCCCTGGCGACCGGCCGGACATTTATTCGCCGCCGCTCCGTTTGTCGGCGATATACTCGCCGATGATGCGGAGGGTGGTCAACTTGGGATAGTCGTCCTCGTCGATCCGGATGCCGAATTCGTCGCGGATCACCAGGGCGATGGTGGCCAGGTCCATGCTGTCGATGCCCACCTCGTCGACCAGGTCGAGGTCGGGGTTGAAGGTGTCCGGGGTCACATCTTCCAGCTTGAGCTCGTTGATGATGATCTCGGCGATGCGGCGGGTGGTTTGCTCAAGGTCGCTGGTCATGGGTCGTTTCTGCATCCTGTTGATTTTCAAGGGACATCGTGCCGGAGCAAACGTCCTCTGGGCCATGGGTTATGCGAAAAGAGTAGAGGGCGCCCCCATTCATGGGCACGGCATGGATGTCGAGCCGCTCCCCCGGCCCGACGATCCGCTTGAACTTCACTCGATGCAACCGCTTGATCCATAAACGCTCCTGCCGTGCGAGCGCAATGACATCGGCGACCATCTTGAGCTGGGCAATGCCCGGCAGAATGGGGCGATCGGGGAAGTGGCCGGAGAACCAGGGCGAGTCGCCGTTGACAACCACCCGGGCTCTGATGTCGTTGGGTGCAGGCATCTCTAAATCAAGGAGCGAATACCACATGTTCTCGTTTTATGTCCAGGTGAAATTGGAATTATGTCCAGATCGCCCCGGGAAGGCCGGAATCCCCCCGGACGCGGCCGGGGCGCCCTCGTTTACCCGGTCAGGTATTCCCAGAGCGGCCCGGCCAAACCCCGCCGGTGCAAGGTCCGTACGGTTGCCGCCACGGCTGCGCCTCCCGAGCCGACCAGCCAGTTTCTGCGTCCGGCGGCCCGATCGACGATTCGGGCCTCGATCGTCTTAAGGTCGATGGCGTCGGGCTCGTAAAATACCGGCTGGAGCAAATCGGTGTCCCGGTCGATCTTGCCCTCGGCCACGGCGTGATCGTAGAGGCCGGTGCCGGGATAGATTCGGATGCCGATGAAAAAGAACAGGACGGTTTGGTCGAGTCCTTCGATGGCGTCGAGGCTTTCGTCGACGGTTGCCGCGGACTCGCCCGGTCCGCCGAGAAGAAAATAATGGGCCACGTGGAGGCCGGCGGCGCGGGCCTGTCGATGGGCGCGGGCCACGTCCGGCGGCCGGAAGGGTTTGCGGTAGGCCCGAAGCATGGCTGTGGCCAGCGATTCCGTGCCGAATTCGACGTGCCGGCAGCCGGCGGCGGCCATGGCCTCGAAATAGCCGGCCGGAAGCGCGACCGGCGTGAAGAAGGCGCCCCAGGGAACGGCCAGGCCGCTCTCTCGCAGGGCCCCGGCCACGGCCAGGCTGTGGTCGATATCGGAGTTGAAGGCCGAGTCGGTGAGGAACAGGTAGCGCGCTCCGGCCGCCTGCAATCCCTGGGCGGTCCGGGCGACCTCGTCCGGATCCGTCAAGCGGTGCGTGCCGCCCTCGATGCGGGGATAGGGGCAATAGAGGCAGCGAAACGAGCAGCCGCGCTTGCTCTGGAGGTTGAGCATGCCGCCGTTGCGGACGTAAAAGCCGCTTTGTTCGTCCCGGCCGGGAAGCCGGCGGTACAGTTTTCCCCGCCAGGGCGGCGGTTGGGCCACGGTGCCGCCGGCCACCAACACTCCGGGAATTTCGGCCGGATTACGCCCCTGAGCCAGGGCATCGACCAGCAGCCCGAAACGCTCGCCCTCGCCGACGATGCCGTAATCGACCCCGAGCAGCTCGAAGATGCGTTTTGGCATGATGGTAAAGCCGCAGCCGCCGCAGACCAGGAGCGCGGGCGTCCGCTGCCGCAACCAGGCCACCAGTTCCCGGTAGTCGTGCAAAAAAAACAGGGAATCGGTGGCATCGGTATTGTCGATGTTGCGGCAGGAGATGCCGACGATCTCGGGGGCGAAGTCGTCGAGCAGGCCGGCCAGGGCCGCCCGGTCGACGACCTGCAGATCGACGATCCGCACCCGGTGTTCGGGCGACAGGGAGCCGGCCACGTAATCCAAGCCGAGGGGATAGACCGGATAGGGCGCGGTCAGGGTGTTGGGCGAGAGCAGCAGCACCTTCATGGCCTGAAAAACTCCATGGCGGTGAGGCACTGGCCCGTTCCCAGCACAAGCAGCCTGTCGCCTGGGCGCAGGACGATGTCGTCGCCTCCGATCAGGGGGCCGGGAATCCGGCCTGCCTCGACAAAGGCCGCGGCCAGGACCGCGGCCACGGCCGAAGCCGAGGCGAACTCGCCGGTGAATGCGCGATAGCGGCAGGTGGGCAGCGGCGTGCCGATTAGGTCGAACAGGCGCGTCAACTGCCGGTCGCCCTCGGCCCGTCGGGCGGCCGGCACCCCGGCGAACACGGCGGCGGTGCGTTGTCGGAACGCCGCCGCCTCGCCCAGGGCCGCGAGCATGTGCTCCACAAGATCGGTGCCGCCGCCGCGGCCGTAAAAGGCCAGGCGGGTCAGGCAGCGTGCCCGTTCGCGGTCCCGGTTGACATACAGGGCGCCGCCGCCGTCGGCCAGGGCCCCGGCGGTAACGGAGGGATCGAGCAGGGGCGAGAACTGGGCGTGCCCCTCGTCGGCGCCGAGCAGCAGGGCCGGCCGGCCGGATGCGGGCAGCAGGGTCTGTGCCGCCAGCAGGGCCTGTTCGAAGGAATAGTCGCCGCCGCTGGCGGTCAGGTTGGCGCCGGTGGCGTTGCAGCGCATCGCCACCTGGCCGGCCGGGCCGTTATGGATCGAGCCGACGAAATCGGTGGGGCTGGGGAACTGTTCGGCGGATTCGCTCAACCGGTGAAGAAAATCCCAGGTTTCGGAGAGCGCCCCCCAGCCGGTTCCCATGAAGACCGCTTCGGGTTGCTCCGTGCTCGTCGCGTCGGCGCAGGCTTCGTCGGCGAGCAGCAGGGCGAGGCGGGCCAGCCGCTTGATCCGGCGGACGAGCTTGGCGGGCAGACGGCCGGCCACTTGCTCCGGGGCTAGCTGGCCGGCCACCGGCAAGCCGAGGCGGAGCCGCTCCAGGGTCGGCCGGAGGAGACCGGCCCCGGTCAGGCAGGCGCTTGCGTGGATGGCGAGCACATCGTCCGGTGGCGGCGGTCGTTCGGGCGATTCGCTTCCGGGCCGGCCGATGACCAGGCAGCCGTTGTTGCCGCCAAAGCCAAAGGAATTGGAAAGCACGGTGGCAACCGGCCGCTCGGTACAGGTTTGTTGGGGCGTGCACCCGAGGGCCGGGTCCGGCCGGCGGCAGCCGACCGTTCCGGGCATCAGGCCGCGGCTGACGGCCAAACAGGAGACCACGGCCTCGATGGCGCCCGAGGCCGCCAAACTGTGGCCGGTGGCGCCCTTGATCGAGGAAAGGGGCGGAGGCGTGGGGAAGAGCGAGACAATGGCCCGGGCCTCGGCCAGGTCGTTGTCCGGCGTGCCGGTGCCGTGCAGATTGATGTAGTCGACGGCATCGGGCGCCAGGCCCGCGTCCTTGAGCGCGGCCAGCATGGCCGCCCGCGCGCCTTTGCCCTCGGGATGGGGCGCGGTCGGGTGATGGGCATCGCAGGAAAGCCCCGCGCCCAGCAAGGTGGCCAGCGGCCGTTCGGGCCGTTCGGTGGTCAGCAGCAGCAGGGCCGCGCCCTCGGCCACGGCAAGTCCCTGCCGGTCGGCATCCAGGGGCCGGCAGCCGTTGCGGTCGACCAGTTGCAGGCAATGAAAGCCGAAGTAGGTCAGGCGGCTGAGCGAATCGACGCCGCCGGCGAGAATGCGCCGCATCCGCCCGATTCGCAGCAGGTTCAGGGCCAGGGCGATGGCCACCGCCCCCGAGGAGCAGGCGGTGGAGACGGTCAAGGCCGGGCCGGTGCAGCGGCAGAGTGTGGCAAGGTCCTCGGCCAGGCTGAACAGGCCGTGCGACCGGTAGGCGTCCCGGTCGCGTTCGCCTGCGCGCAGAAGTCGTTCTGTGGTCAGAATGCCGCCGGTGGTGCAGCCGAGCACGATCGCATCGGGCGGTTCCGGACAGCCGGCCATGGCCATGCGGGCGGCTTCGCGGGCCAGGCGATGGGCGCGCGGCAGTGGCGGAGCCGGGTCCGGCTCCCTGACCTGGCCGACCAACAGCGGCGCGTTTTGTAGCAGGGGAAAGATCTCAAGGGGGGCGATGGCCGACCGGTTTGCCCGCAGGGCCGCCTCCGTCGCCTCCAGGCCGCTGCCCAGGGGGCTGACGATTCCGGCGGCGGCGACATGGACCGCCTTTCGGGTCAACCGACTCCTCCCGGTCTGTTCGCCTGGATGTGGGCGGCCAGGGCGGCCAGGGAGGCAAAGACCTTCTCGCCGACCTCCTGGCTGTTGATCACCACCCCATAGTCCCGTTCCACCATGACTACCATCTCCAGAACGTCGATGGAGTCGATGCCGAGTTCCCCGCCCACGAGCCGGGCCCGGTCATCGAATTGTTCGGGGGTGAGGTCGGTAAGGTTGAGCAATTCGATCAGTTTGACCTTGAGCTCTTCGATTAGTTCGTTCATCGTGCGTTCCACCTGTGCAAGCCCCGGTGATCAATCGGTTTTTCCCGGGAAGAAGGTCGTTGGTTGGTGAAAAAGTAATGCAAGGACGAAAAAAAAGAATAATATAGTCGTTTTTGCTCATTTGTCATCAAGACTCGGTGGATGCGCGCGGAGAAAACGAGGGATTTCCTTCGGTTGCAGGTGCCAGCAGCCCGTTTGCCGCGTTGTTTGCCATCCCACGGTGCCGGAGGGAACATGAGCGCCTTTGCACTCGCCAACCTGACCCTCGAGGATCTGCTGCCGCACCGGGGTGCGATGCTGCTGATCGACGAGGTGTTGGAGGTGGACGCCGTCCATGCCAGAACCCTGAGCACGGTACGGCCGGACTGGCCGCTGACCGACGCGAGGGGCGCCGAGTCCCTGATCTGCGTCGAACTGGCGGCCCAGACCGCCGGGGTGTGCAACGGCTGGGACCGCATCCGGCGCCGGGGGTTGGACTCGGATCGAATGGGCTGGCTGGTGGCGGTGAAGCGGGCGGATTTCTTCGTCGGCCGCCTGCCCCTCGGCGGCAGGATCGAGACCCGGGCGGAAAATACCCTGGTGTTCGATAAATTCAGGGAAGTCACCAGCGAACTCCACCGGGACGGCCGACTTGTCGCCTCGGTGGTCCTCCAACTGTATCAAGCCTGAAGAGCGGACATGAGCACGGACAACACCCCTCGGGTGGCCATCGTCACCGGCGGCAGCGGCGGCATCGGCCGGGCCGTTTGCATCGAGTTGGCCCAAAGCGGCTGCTATCTGATCGTCAATTACCGCCGTAACCGGGATGGCGCCGAACACACCCTGGCCGAGGTGCGGGCGGCGGGCGGCGAGGGCGAGATCTGCCGATTCGACGTCCGCGACCGGGAGACGGCCGAAACCGCGGTGCTGGAGATTGCCGGGCGCTTGGGGGCCATCGACATCCTGGTCAACAATGCCGGCACCCTGGCCGACGGCCTGTTCATGATGATGTCGCCGGAAAACTGGCACGGGGTGATCGAGACGAGTCTGCACGGCTTCTACAACATGACCCGGCCGGTGCTGGAGCAGATGGTGCGGGCCCGGCGGGGGGCGATCGTTTCCATCTCCTCGGCCGCCTCGCTGATGCCCAACCGGGGGCAGGCCAATTACGCCGCGGCCAAGGCCGGACTCAACGCGGCGAGCAGGACCGTGGCCACGGAGGTCGCCCGCCTGGGCATCCGGGTCAATGTGGTGGCGCCGGGTTTGATCGATACCGAGATGATCGCCAAGGCCCCCAAAGAGCACATCAAGGGATTGATTCCCATGGCCCGGATCGGCCGGCCGGAAGAGGTGGCGCGGGTGGTGGCCTTTCTCTGCTCCGAGGCGGCCTCCTACGTCACCGGCCAGGTGATCTCGGTCAACGGCGGGATGCTGTGAGCGCGCGCCTGGTCTGGTGCCTGATGCTGAGCCTCCTGCTGGGGGCAACCGTGGCCCGGGGCGACGGCGCCGATGCCGCCTCCACCCGCCTGCGCTCGGTGCAAGCCGATTTCACCCAGGAAAAACATCTTGCCATCCTTACCCGGCCGCTGATTTCCCGGGGAACCCTCGCCTTTCAGGCGCCCGGATCCCTGCGGTGGGAATACCTGCGGCCCATCCATACCGTTTTGCTGCTCCACGACGGCCGGATCGACAAGCTGATCGAGCGCGATGGCCGCTTCGAGCGGGACAACGGCGCCGGGGTGGATGCCATGCGAACCGTGCTCCAGGATATCGGCAGTTGGCTGGACGGTCGCTTCGGCGACAATCCCCTTTTTGCGGTCAGCCGCACCGGAGCGCAGACGCTGGTCCTCACGCCCAGGGAGCCGGGCCTGGAGACGGTGATCAAGCGAATCGAACTGCGCCTGGGCGCCCAGGAAGGGGTAATGGACCGGATTACCATCGTCGAGGGCGACGAGGCCGTCACCGTGCTGACCTTTTCCCAAGTGATTCTGAATCGGGACATTCCGGCCCAGCGTTTCGCCGTCCCCTGAAAACGGCGAGGCCCTCCATCAAGGCGCCTTTAGGGTATCTTGAAAATTAGATGCAGTAATCTGCAGCGGATCAAGCAATTAACTTGTTGATTTATCGATAATATGTTATTGTTTCCATCGTTTTAAGGAACCTTGCCACCTTCTGACCCGATGGAGAGCCGCCATGATTCAGCCCGGTTTTTTTGATCTGCAGGACCGATTACACAAAATCGACAAAAACGGCGACCCGCTGACCAAGATCAAAGAGGCCGTGGACTGGGATATGTTT
>NZ_JAVBRQ010000001.1:0-202456 GCF_031547805.1 Desulfobulbus sp. | reverse complement strand
GTTGGCGCATTCATGGTTCAATCGATTTCGCAAATTAATACCACGATACGAGAAGACGGACCTCTCGTATATTGCACTCAACACCTTGGCGGCCGCTATGATTGTCTTGAACAAAATCATGGCTATTTATAGATAAGCACTTATATATAAGCACTGAATATGGGCGCGTCGGACAAGCAAAACCGTGTGGGGTGGTGTTGGTTAGGAGTATCTAAGTTGACAAGGCTCCCCTGCTTGCTTAGGGTTGAAGCAGGTGATCTGGCGGTGATGTCAGGGAACTTGCCGTACTTGCGAGTCATCGGAAGCGATGGCGACAAACTGGAACGAAGAGCACACAACAGGAGGCTCGTGATGAAATACACATGCATGAACTGCGGCTCGACCGCGGACCAAGCCCATACCCTTTGCAATCCATCCACCGACGAGTTGACCTCGACCTTTTGCGCCACGTCCACCGGCGAGGTCTGCGAGGAGAAAGTGGAGAGCATGGAATACACCTGCGGCAGTTGCGGCGGTCTGTCCCCGGATGCCGAACACCTTTGCAGTCCGAAAAAAATCATCAAATTCTAGCCCGGCGGGAAGATTCGCGGTCCAGGCTGCTCATCTCTTTTGTTCGGGGGAATTTCCCGAAGACAACCAAGGTGCTGAGGCCAGCCCCTGGCGATGAGCGGCCCTGGCCTCCATTCGGTCCGGCCGAATCGCCAACAAAAAACGGCGCCCGACCCAGTGGGTCAGGCGCCGTTTTTTCTTCAAAAAGCCATGGATGCGGGGTGGGCGGACTGGCTGACGGATCCGCTCTTCCCCAAGGCGTCGTTAGTTTGACTCCGACGCATCCATGGCCCGTTCCATATCGATCATCTCCCTGGCCCGCTCCATCGCCCGCCGTTCATTGTCGCCACCCATGGCGACATGCTGGCTGCGGCCGGAGGGGGAAGTGATGTCGAAGCTGAAATTCGAGCACATATTTTTCCCCGGTTTCACGGTAATGGTCCATTCTTGGTAGGTCTCGGTCATTGGGCTGTTCATGGCGAATGCCTCCTCGGCATGGCACAAAGTCGGTTGTCCGTGTCGATACGATAAGTCTTCCGCGAGGAAATGGTCGGGAAAATCGTGCCCAGCCGCGCGGACGGGATTGTGGCCGGAACAAAAAAAGCACCGATCGTTGCCGATCGAGTGCTTGTCGTCAAAGTGGTATGGCCCACCAGGTCAAGAGAGTATCCTTGACGAATCCAGGCCCGCATCCCGCCCCAAAGGTGCTGGGACGGGGCGGAGCGGTTCAACCGTTGCCTCGGACGGTCATTTGGGCGGGAAATGATCGGGATCGACCACATACCAGACATCGTTCACCCCCTGGCCGGTCGTTTCGCCCGGCATGGTGTCTTTGACCCAATAGTACAGGGGATAGCCACGGAAGGTGGTCTGTTTCTTGCCGTCTTCCCTGGTGATGGTTCCGAAATCCTCAGTCTTGACGCCCTTGGGCGCCTTGATGGCGTCGTCGTAGTAAATCGGCCACTTATCGACGCACGGCCCCGAGCAGGCACTCATGCCGGCGGTGTCCTTCTTGAACCAATACAGCGTCTTGCCGTTGGCATCGGTGAGATATTTGCCAACGCCTTCTTTCTCGTGAATTTTAACATCGTGATCCATGGCCATGGCCATGGTGGCCCCGAACAGCAGAAAAAAGCCGGCCATGATGGCACTCATTATTCTGTTCATACCAACCTCCTGTGGGAAGAGTTCTTGTTCGTGACGGGATGAAGGTATGGTTTGCATTCCATGGCAAAATGCAAGTGGCGAATTTTCCGACCACTGTCTTTTCGATGGGTTGCGGTGAGGGAGATGGGGGAAAGCGTATTGTCGCGGATCGATCGGGTGGCGCAAGCGTTGTTCAGGGCAGAAATTCGACCTCCAGGACTCGGCCGGCGGTGCGGCCCTGGCTGTCGACCGCGGTTAGTTCGTACCGACCGGAGGCGCTGGGGCGCCAGGGCAGGACCGCGTCGCCCGAGCTGTTGCCCAGGTAACGGTTATCGGCAAACCAGTACACCCGCTCGCTGTCGCTTTCGATGGCGGCCGCCAGACCGATGGTCTCCTCGGGCCGCGACAACCGCAAGGTATACACGGTATTGGTCAACGGCGACAACAGACGGGGCGGTTCGCCCGCCACCACGCCTTCCGTCGCGGCCGGACAGTCGCGGCCTGCGGAATCGGGCGGCAGTCGGCGCGGCAGCCCGGCCTCGCGAAAGAGCCGCTGAGTATCCGAAGGCCAGAACTCGAACACTTCCGACCGGGTCCGGGCCGGATCGTAGGGCGGGCAGGCGGCCAAGCCGGAATCGTTCATCACCACCACCGGCCGGTGCAGGGTGGAGACGCGGATGGGCGATTTGCCGGGGATGAACCAGGTCGGCACCGTGTGCGGGCACCAGCGGTTGGGCAGATCGCCGGAAGCGGCGCACACTTCGACCCGGATGAGGCCGGGCGGCGGCTGGATCGGTGCGGGCGCTTCGTCCGCCGCGATCAGCTCCAGGGCATCGGCGATGCGAAAAAAGAGGGGGGCTGCGGCCTTGACTCCCACCAGGGCCGGATTGCCGTGGCCGTCGAAGTTGCCCAGCCAGACCGCAAGCACGTAGTCGCCGACCAGGCCGACGGACCAGGCATCGCGAAATCCCCAGGAAGTCCCGGTTTTCCAGGCGGTTGCCCATTGGTGGCCGTTGCCACGCCGGGCGGACGGGCGCGGGTGGGCATTGAGCATGTCGCGCACCATGAATGCCGCTTGCGGCGAAAGCAGGGGCGTGCCGTTGACCGTGGGATCGGACTGGCGATAGCGGAGCGGCCGGTGCAGGCCGTTGTTGGCCAGCATGGCGTACAGCCCGGCCACCTCCTCCATGGTCAGCTCGCCGCCCCCGAGCACCAGGGCCAAGCCATAGTGCGATTCCGGCCGCAACCGGGCGATGCCGGCGCTGCGGAGAAAATCGTACAGGCTCGGACTCCGCAGCCGGTTGGCCAGCCAAACCGCCGGAATGTTGCGGCTGCGGATCAAGGCGTCGCGGGCCGGAATCGGACCGGCAAAGCGGCCATCGAAATTTTCCGGCTGAAACGGCCCGAAGGCGGTGGGCGCGTCGTTGAGCACGGTCAAGGGATGGATCAGGCCCTGGTCGATCGCCAGGCCGTAAATGAACGGTTTCAAGGTGGAGCCAGGCGAGCGCTTGGCAAGGGCGCCGTTGACCTGGCCGTCGATGGCGCGGTCGAAATATCCGGCCGAGCCCACCAGCGCCTTGACGGCCATGTCGCGCCGGTCCACCAGGAGCACCGCGCCGTTGGCCAGGCCCCGATCGCGCCGTTCGGTGACGTATTGCCGCAGGATGCGCTCGATGGCGTTCTGCAGGCGGGGCTCCACCGTGGCCTGGATCATCGGTCCGTCACCGCCCAGGCGCAGCAGGTGATCGGTCAGGTGCGGCGCCAGAAACGGCAGGGAAGGCTGGGCCGTAAAATCCTGATCCGCAAGGGTGGTGGTCGGGGTATCCTCGGGGTGCTCCACCAGCCAGGCCGCGGCCAATCGCTGCCGGGCCCGCTGCTGTTCCGCGTCGAAATCGAACCGCCTGGCAGGATTCTGCGGCATCACGGCCAGGGCCAGGCTCTCGGTCAGGGTGAGCTGCCCGGCCTCCTTGCCGAAATAGATCCGCGCCGCCGCCGCCAGACCCTCGATATTGCCGCCCATGGGCGCCAGGTTGCAGTAGGCCCTGAGCAGTTCGCTTTTGGAGTAATGGACTTCCAGTTGCAGGGCAAGGACGATTTGCACCAGCTTGCCCGCAAGGGTGCGGGTATTGAGTCCGTGCAGCCGCCGGGCCAGCTGCATGGTCAGGGTGGAGCCGCCCTGGCGCGTGCCCGAGACATAGGTGGCCCAGGCTGCCTGTGCCAGGGCCAGCGGATTGACGCCCGGATGCCAGAAAAACGACCGGTCCTCCTTGAGCAGGATGGCGGCAACCGCCGTCGGCGCCACCTGCTCGAGCGGAATCGGAATCCGGTACTGCCCGTCGCTGGCCAGGGTCAGGCGCAGGACCGTGCCGTCGGCGGCCCGGATCAGCCGCGAGGAAGGAAAGGAGGCCTCAAGCGGCGGAGCGGGCAGCAGGCGCAAGGCCGCCAGCCCCAGCAGCGCCGTCAAGAGCGCCAGGGCCGCCGACCGCGCCAGCCGTCCGAACCATCCGCTTCGTGCGGCTTTCACGGCGCGACAATGGTCAGCTGGCCGGCCAGGCCGCGCCCCTGCAGTTTCCGCACATACATGCCTTCGGCATACGGCGGCGGCACCAGAAAGACCCCCTCGTTGGTGGCCCGGACCCGGTAGGTGTAGGTGGCGACGTCGTTGGTCAGAAGGGCATAGAGCACCACCCGGTCATCGCGGGTATCCACGAAGGAGGGCTGCCCGGACTCCTGGGCCGTTGCATCGGACTCGGGGGACTCGGCATCGCCTTGCTCCTCCTCGTCCGCGTTTTGGGGCCGAACGGTCACCGGTTCGACCCCGCCCGGCAGCAGATCGACAATCGCGATCTCGCTCGCGTCCGCGTTGTCGGCAGTGGCGCGCAATTGGAGCCGTACCGTGAACTCCTCGCCCACCTTGACCTGCGTCAGGGGCTTTCCGTCCGCGCCGATGTATTCGCGCAGAATTTCCAGCCCCTGCTGGAGCGCACCGTCGGCCGGCTGCCGGTCGAACCCGGCCTCGGTCAGCTGGTAGAAGGCCGGCGGTCCGGCCTGTTCCTTGCGCAGGATCACCTTGTCCCATCCCGGCACCAGGGCGGCCCGCGGCGGCTGGCCGTGCAGACTCAGCGGCCCGAGCGCCTGTTCCGTCCCCGCCTCGACGGTCATGTGTCCGCTTTGCGGCGCAATGGAACGGCCATAGAGATCGAAGGCCCGGATCAACAGGGCGGCGGAGAGCGAATGGTACTGCTCTCTGGACACCCAATCGCCCAGGGCCGGCAGCAGCGCTTTGGGAATGCCCGCCAACAATTGAGGGAAATGCCGGGCCAGCAGGGTCAGGAGCTCGGCGTCGTGGCACAAGGCATCGCCATACAAGCCGCCCTGGACGGCTGCTGCCGCTGCCGTTTGAGGCGCGGTGACGCTCCAGGGCACGCCGGCAATCAGCTGCTCCGCTTGCTGCTGTTGTTTCAGCAGGGCCTGGCTGGCCGCCAGGTAGGCGGCGGCCAGATCGGTGCGCCACGTCTGGCGATGGTAGCGTTCCAACTGCTCCATCGTCGCCGCCAGGGGGCCGCTGGTGACCTTGCCCTGGCGGGTGAGCAGATAGATGGCGCGGGCCTTGGTCCGCAGCTCCGCCATGCCCTCTGCCGGTCCGTTGGCGATCTTCTCCAGGTAGGCGCGTCTCAGGCGTTCGAGATCGGCGGGAACGTGGACGCCGCGTTCGCGGGCTTCGATCAGGAAATCGATGGCATAGATCGATGTTTCCGGCTGGACCGCAAGATTGCCCGCCCATTGTCCGAAACCGCCCGATTCGCTTTGCCGTTGCCGGAGTACGGCAAAGGCGGCCTGCAACGGCTTGAAATCCGGACGGACCACTTCTTCCGGCGGGGCCAGGATCAAGGCCGGCATGGCCTTGGAGATCAGCTGTTCGGTGCAGCTGTACGGGTAGTGCTCCAGGTAGGTGCTCAATCCCTGGACCCAAACCAGGGGCGAGCGGTCGTACCCAATCTCGACCGTGCGGTATTCGTCGTGCAGATCGCGTTGCCGGGCAAGGCTCAGGGCCTGTTCGGTGAACAGCCCGGCCCGCAGCGCGACCCGATAGGGCGTGGCCGGCCGGACCGAGGTGCTCTCGTGGATTCGCGCCGTCCCTTCCCCGCTTTCGGCGGTGAACGCCAATTCGGCGGACCCGAGCCGGTCGGTGGCGCGCAGTTGGAAGCGGGCCACGCCTTCGCGGCCGGGCGCCACCTCCAATTGCTGGACAGCGGGTTCGGTCACCGCGAGGCCGGGGCCGGTTTCCAGGCGAATCCGCACCTGGCTTTGCCGGGGCAGGTTGCTGAAGGCCCCGACCGAGATCGAGAACTCGTCGCCAGGCGCGACGAACGCCGGCACGTTGGGGGTCAGCACCCAGGGGCCGCGCACCTCGGTCGCGCCTTCGAAAACGCCAATCCGGGACGGGGTCACCGCCACGGCGACGATCCGCAGCCGCCCGTTGAATCCTTCGGGCACCGCATACTCGAAATCGCGGCCGCCGGCCGGCACCTGCACGATCCCGGACCAATAGGCCACCGGCGGCTGGCGCTTGCGCTTGAACGGATTGAGATGCGCGCCGATCTCGTCTTCCCCGCCGCCGCCGGGAGCGGCCGCCGCCAACAGCCGGCTGTATTCGGGCAGGATGAGGCTGAGGATCTGGGATGTCTGCACATCGAGCACCCGCTTTCTGAAAAAGTGGCCGAGCGGGTCCGGCGTCTTGTAGCGCGCCACCTGGAGGATGCCCTCGTCAACCGCGAACACCACCGCCTTGGCCGCCTCTTTCGAATCCAGGTGCAGCCGCAGGGTCGCGCCCGGCTCGATATGTTCCGGCGGCGCCATGGCCAGCGGCAGGGTGCGCGCATCCAGCGACACGGCAAACGGCGCGGCCCCGGAAGAAAGGGGACTCATGAAGACTTCCGGCGAATTGGGATCGCGCACGAACTGCACGTTGACATAGCCGTTGCCCTCCAATTCCTTGGGGACGACGATGGTCTGCACGCTGGAGGTGGTCGTGGTCTTGAACCAGGCATGGGCATACACCCGGTCGCGCTCGATGGTGATCAGGCCGGCGCCGGTATAGGGGGCGCGCAGGCTGATGTGGATCTTCTCGCCCGGCGCGTAGCTGGGCTTGTCGAGCTTGATCTGCAATTCGGCGTTGCGCTCCAGCGAGCGGCTGAGATTGGCGGCCCCGGCCACGGTCCATTTGATCCGGTTGAGCACCGTGCCCTTGGCATCGCGGACCTCATAGGCGAAATCGCCGGGCTCGGCGGTGGGCAGGGGACTGTCCTTGCCCGCCGGGTCGAGCGAAAACGGCTGGATATCCCGTTCGATCTCCTTGCGCCGCGACTCGTATTTATAGGTGCCGTCCGACTGCTTGACCAGCACGGAAAGATAGCGGTATTCGACCAGGGCGAGCTGCAGCCTGTCAACCGCCACCGGCTGCAGGTCGGGCCCCACCGCCAGCCACCGGCACGCACGGGCCGCGCCCTTGGTCACGTAATCCAGGGCATCGCGGCTGCTCACCCCGATCAGGTAGGGCGCGGAGGAAACCAGCGCCTCGTCCGCCGCCGCCACGTTGCGTCCGCCCTCCGCCTCGTAGACCTGGGCGGTCAGGCGCAGGCGGTAGGTCGCCTGGGCAAAGCGCTCGAGGTCGAGTTGCAGCTCGGCCTCGCCGGCGTCCGAGGTCCGGGCTTCGGGCAGGGTGTCGTCGGTGCCTTCCTTGAGCACGCCTTCGACGTGGAACCGGTAGCCGGGATACTGCTTGAAGGCGGGCAGGGCAGGGGTCAGCCGCATCTGGCCGGTCACCCGGCGGTCCGAGGCGGCGGCGCCGAACAGGTGCCGGGCCACGACCAGGGCCTTGATCTTTTCCGGCTGCAGCCAGCCGATGGGTTTGGGTTCGGCCAGGCTGACCGCCACCTTCATCCGGTCCGGCTCGAAATCGCCCACCGTGAACTCCGTTCCTCCGATCCAGGTGCCGCGTCTATTGTCCTTGATCAGGTAGACCGACACGGAATACGATCCGGCCGGCGCGGTCTCGCCGGTCGTGAAGTCGATCCCGTCGAATCCGCTCTCCGGGCATTTTCTCCGTTGATTCCAGACGGTCGAACCGCGCGGATCGGTGATCTCCACTTCCACCGGCATGCCCTCAATGCGGGTGCCCCAATCGGCGGCGCGCAGAATGGAGCCGATGTGCACGGTTTCGCCGGGGCGATACAGGCCGCGATCGGTAAAAAGCGCGGCAGCGACCTGATCCGGGCTCTGGGCGTTTTCCACGCCGCCGATGTCGAAGCGGGTGAGATCCACCATGTGCTCGTCGCGGCCCAGGGGGAGGAAGGACAGGTCGTTGTGCAGGCTGGCCACCAGGGCGATCGGTTTTTTCTCGCGCCGCAACTCGGCCATGCCGGGGAAGCGGGCATGGCCCTGCTCGTCGGTGTACGCCTCGGCCACGGCCAGGCCGTTGCGGCCGATGATTTCGACCTTGGCGCCGGCCACCGGCGCGCCGCTGGCGATGGACTGCACGAACACCTCCTGGCCGCCATCCAGGGTCCGCTTGCTGATCAGCCCCAGATCGGTCACCAGGATGAACCGCCGGTCGCCCTCTTCCGGGCCGTCCGGAGAATCGCCGTATTCCCGTTGGGGATTGGCGGGATCGAACGGGGAGAGATGGAGGACGAAAACCCCCCGCCGGCCGCCATCGGCGTTGAGGTAGTCGCCGATATCGACGAAGTCGTACAGCGGCTTGCTCTCGTTGGCCTGGGTGAAGGTCCGGGTGTATTCCATCCGCTCCACCAGGCGGTCGAACCGGTCGCCATACACCGAGGGCTGGGCGAATTGGCTGTGATTCTGGTCGATAATCTGGTGCAGCTGGCCGGGAAGCACCCGGGCGATCTCAACCTTCATGCCGGGCATGCCCTGGGCGAGAAAACCCACCCGCTTCTCGCCGTTCAGGCCCAGCAGGGCCCCTGCGCCCAGGAATTTGAGCATCTTGGGATACTCGCCGGTGTACAGCAGGTCGGTCACCGGCTTTTTGGAAAGATAACCGCCCACCGCCTCGACCTTTTCGTCGATCTTGACCACGATCTGGCGGTTGACCGGCGCCCGGAACACGAATCCGTGGTGGGTGTTCATGGGCTCGGCACTGGGAATTTGGCGAAGCGCCAGGGGTAGGGCCTGCTGGAGCCCTTCCTCGCTCGCCGTGGACAGGGTCCAGCGTCTGTTCTGGCCCCTTTCGGGCAACAGCCAGGCCTGTATTTTCTTGCCGATGGCCTCGTCCCGCACCGGGAACGAGCTGTCGAACATCAACACCTGTTCGGGTTCGCCCTGCTGATTGTTGACATACCGCACCGCCATGTTGGTAAAGGCCAATTGATAGCGGCCGGGGACGGTGACCGCGCGCTCGATGGGCCGGTCGGTCCGGTTGCCGCCCTTGGCCGCGCCGATGCCCTTGTCCAGGACGAGGGTGATCGGGCTCGATTCCAGCGGCACGGCCAGCGGCGCGGAGTGGATGTAGGCATGCACTCCGGTGGCGTCGACGGTCATGGTCCAGGGTTCCTTGTCGCGGTCGCGGAACCCGAGTCCTTCCGCCAGCTTCAGGCCGATTGCCCGCCGTAGGCTGGCCTCGTCGACCGGATGGGAGAAATCGACGGTGGCCACCAACTTTTTCAAGGTGTTGTCCACCGGGTCCTGATAGAGTTCGCCGGCCGCGATGGCGGCGGTGAAAGGGGCGGAGCTGAAGGTTGCCTGGTAATTGGCCAACAGCACGCCGGGCGCGAAGAAATCGTCCCGGGAAAAACTCAAGCTATAGGCCTGCCCGACCGGCCAGTCCCCCTCGGGCTTGAATTCGAGGGTGCGGTCGTCGGCCCAGCGCCAGCTGCCGGCCAGGGCCGGCTCCAGACGAAAACCGGTAACCACCGGTTTGCCCACCAGGGCCAGCGTCGCCACGGATTGGGCGAAAACGACCCGCAACGGCGCAACCACGATCGGCGATTGTTCGTAGCGCGTCAAGGCGGGCGCGTTTACCCGATAGGCAACCGTGTGCGGCACGGGCCTGTGGCTGTACCACTGCCAGCCGTACCAGCCGCCGCCGGCCGTGGCCAGCGTCGCCAGCAGCAGGATACCCGCCGCCAGGGGATTGCGCCCGGACCAGGTCCCGCACCGGGCAAGCATCCGGCCGATCCAGGCCAGCCACGGGGGCGGCTGCCAGTTGAACCGTCCGAACAGGGCGGCCAGGAAACGGGTTATCGGACGAAGCAATCCGGCAACGGCGGTAAAAAAGGAAGCGATTTTCATGGGATGCCGATCAAGAGAAAGGAGGCGGAAGCGCCGGGCTGCGTGCGGTCCGGCTCGGCGCGGGCATTCGGCGCATGGTACAAACACCGGCGGAAAACCGCAACCATCCTCATTCGCGGCCAGCCGAATGGGGTTCGTTGCGGTCAGCCGGCAGGATGCCGTTTTACGGAAAATTGGGGAGGAACCGGGAGCCCATGGGGCGGGGCTTGTCTTTTGTTTAGGTCAAGACCCAGGGTCAGGCGGAGAAGAATTTCTCCCAAAGGAAGGCAAGCGGCATGACCAGTAACAGACTGGGCAGCATGCTGAGAACGGGGATTTGGGCCAGCCCCAGGAGCCGCAGTCCTGTGCCGAGCATGATGAAGCCGCCGCAGGCGGAGAAGTCGGCGAACATGATGGGGGTGATGAAAGGCATGACGGTCGTCGCCAACAGCAGAACGGCTGTCTGGATCGCATATTGCGGCAGCACCAGAATGCCGATGGCGCCGCCGATGTTGGAGGCGAAGACGAACGCGGTGAAAAAATCCAGCACGGCCTTGACGAGCAGCAAGGATGGATCCCCGGTGAGGCCTTCCTCGATGGAGCCGATGAAGCCCAATCCGCTGACGCAGAACAGAATGGTCAACACCGCGAACTGATCGCGGAACACCTGGCCGGAGAGGTTGGAGGTGGCGAGCCGTTTGAAGCGGAGCAGCCCCACGACTTTGAGCGCAAGCCGCATGACCATGGATTCGATCCGGCAGAGCTCTCCCAGGATCGCGCCGAACAGCAGGGCAAGAATGACCGGGGGGAGCGCCTGGCCCTTGGTGACCATGGAAATGCCGATGCCCAGGGAGATGCAGCCGAAGACATTGTTGATCTTGGTGCGGAAATCCGGCGAAAGAAGGCGCCCGCCAAAGACGCCGCAAAGGGCGCCGGCGATGATGCCGGCGCTGTTGACGATGGGTCCTACCATAATGCTGCCACCTTGAAAAAAAGCCTGGTGCGCATGGGGTAAGCCCGCTTCACATCAAGCAAAACAAAAAACATTCGGTCGCTGTCGTTCCGGGGGATCAACCCGGCCGAATCTCCACCTTTCCTTGCAAATACTCCTTCACCGCGCTGATCGGCACTTCCTTGCGGTGGAAAATACCGGCGGCTAGGGCCGCTTCCGCCTGGGTTTGGGTGAAGACTTCCAGGAAATGTCGGGCGCTGCCCGCCCCGCTGGAGGCGATCACCGGGATGGTCACCGCCGAGCGCACCGCATTGATCAATTCGAGGTCGAAGCCCGAGTTGGTGCCGTCCTTGTCGATGCAGTTGAGCAGGATCTCGCCCGCGCCCAACTGTTCGCACACCCTGGCCAGGGTCACCGCGTCGACCGGCCGTCCTTCCCGACCGCCCTTGACGGTGCACTGGTACCAGCAGTATCGTTCGCCGTTCGGTCCGGGAAAGCCGGTGGGGATCGTCACCTGCGGCACCGCCTGCGGGTCGGCCACGTACACCCGGCGCGGGTCGATGGAGATGACCACCGCCTGGTTGCCGTACACCCGCGCGATCTGTTCGATAGAACTCAGGCCCGTGGCCTTGCCGGTTCGCAGCACCTCCTCGACGATCAACACCGCGTCCGAACCGATGGAGACCTTGTCGGCGCCGGAACGGAAGTACTGCGAGGCCACCTCCAGCGAACTGGAAAAACGGCCGTCGCGGTCGGTGAAGTCGCGGATACCGCCGCCGATGGTCAGGGGGACGAAGACATTTTTCGAGGTTTGCTCCAGCACCTCGAGCATGGGCATGTCCTGGAGCGGAAAATCGCGGAAGCCGGTGATGTTGAGAAAGGTGATCTCGTCGGCCCCCTGTTCGTAATAGTCCCCGGCCAATTCCACCGGCTTGCCCAGGTTGCGCACCGCGCCCTCCTCGCGCACGTCGTACTGGTCTCCCTTGGTAACCACCAGGTCGCCCCGGTCGTTGGTCCGCACATCCAGGCAGGCGATGATGCGCTTGGCCAGGGTGGTGGTGCGGGGACAAGCCGAGGGGCGGATGGCCTCGCGGCTGCCGGCCAGGAAGTTCTCCAGTAGTTTGAGCCCGGCCCGGCCGCTCTTTTCCGGATGGAACTGGGTGGCCACCATGGCGCCCCGCTGGATGGCGCTGACAAACTCATAGCCGTAATCGGTGGTGGTGAGGATGTCGTCGCCGGCGGCCGGAGCCACGTGGTAGGAGTGGACGAAATAGAACTTCTCGTCGCCCGCGAGGCCGTGGAAAAGGGGCGAAGCCTGGTGCGCCTTGATGCCGTTCCAGCCGATATGGGGGATGGCCAAGTCGCAAGTAAACCGCTGCACCCGGCCGGGCAGCAGGCCCAGGCCCGGCTCTTCCGGGGCCTCTTCGCTCGACTCGAACAGGGCCTGGAGGGCGACGCAGATGCCGAAGAAGGGCTTGCCGGCGCGCAAGAAGCGGAGCAGGGGCTCGCGCAGTTCCTTTTCCCGCAGGGTGTGCATCAGGGCGCCGAAATTGCCGACGCCGGGGAAGATCAATCGCTCGGCCCGGTCGATGTCCGCGCCGCTGTTGACCAGAGAGACGGTCTCGCCGAGGCGTTCGATGGCGTTGATCACCGAACGGACATTGCCGGCGCCGTAGTCGAGGAGGGTAATCATGGTTTTTTCGCTCGGATACTTGCAAGGATGGACCGGAGACGGTACAAGGACAGGGCCGCGCAGGACGCGCGGCGCGAGCCCGAAGGGCTGGATATTTTCGCCAACCGGCCGGAAAAGGTATTTTGTAGAGTAGTTTCCGGCGCAAGTCAAGTTCATTTCCCAACGCCATGCAAGCCGTCATTCTTGCCGCCGGGTACGGCACCCGCTTGCGGCCGTATACCGATTTCCGCCCCAAGCCGCTGTTTCCGGTCCTCAATCAACCCCTGCTGCACCGGCTGCTCGGGCAGGCGCGGGCCTGTGATTGCGCGCCGGTGGTGGTCAACTGCCACCACCTGGCGGAGCAGGTCGAGGCGGCGCTGGCTCCCTGGCCCGAGACCCTGCTCCAGCGCGAGCCGGCCATCCTCGGCACCGGCGGCAGCCTGCGCCTGGCCCTGGACCGGCTGGACAACGACCCGCTGCTGGTGATGAACGGCGATCTCTACCACGAGATCGACCTGGAACAGGTGTACCACCGGCATCTGCTGTCGAAGAACGACGTCACCCTGGCCCTGCACGATCATCCCCGCTTCAACACGGTCGGCATCGAGGGCGACCGGGTCCGGAGCTTCGGCGCTGCGGCGGCCGAGCTGCTGGCCTTCACCGGCATCCAGGTGGTCGACCCCGAGGTGATCGAGCTCATCCCGTCCAACCGATTCCACCATATTATCGATCTTTATCGTGAGCTGGCCCTTGCAGGGCGGATCGGCTTTTGCCGGGTGGACGGGGCGCGCTGGCGGGATATCGGCACCCCGGCCGACTACCTCGATCTGCATCGGGAACTGCTCGCCAAACAGACGGGCTGGCTGGTCGACCCGAGCGCCCGGATCGGCAACAATGCGGTCTTCGAAGGGTGGGGCTGCGTCGGTGCCGACGCGGTGATCGGCCAGGGCGCGCGCCTGCTCGACTCAGTGGTCTGGGACGGGGCCGAAGTGGCGGCGGGCAGTGTGCTGACCGGGCGGATCGTCACCGGCCGGCCGGAGATCGATGCGGCCTTTGGCCCGGCATCGCAGGGGCGGCCATGAACATCGGCGAACTCGTCGACCTGGCCGGCCGCCTGCTCGGAGCCTCCCCGCGCGCATGGAACCGGGCCAACGTCGCGGTGCACGAACTGGTGCCGGATGGCTCCTCCCGCCGATTTTACCGGCTGCGCGGGCCGGACCGCTCCGGAGTGGTCGCGGTGCTGCCGCCGCCGCACGAGCCGCGCGGCCTGGCCGAGGCAATCGCCTTTGCCGAGATCGGCCGCCATCTTGGCCGCACCGGCGCGCCGGTCCCGGCGATCCACGGTTTCGATTCGGCCACCGGCTTGGCGCTGTGCGAGGATCTGGGCGAGCGGCGGCTGTTCGAGCAGGTGGCGGAGCAAGGAGTGGAAGACAGCATTCCTGCCTATGAAAGCGCGGTGCGGCAGTTGGCCCGGATGCAGGTGCGGGGTGCCGACGGTTTCGACCCGGTCTGGTGCTGGGACACGCCCCGCTACGACCGTCAACTGATGATCGAGCGCGAATCGAATTATTTTCTCCGGGCCTGCTGCACCGACCTGTTGGGGCTCGATTTCGACCGCCGGGCAGTGGAGGCCGACTGCGCCCGGCTGGCCGACCAGGCGGCTCGGGCGCCGGCGCATTTTTTCCTCCACCGCGATTTCCAGTGTCGCAACCTGATGCTGACCGAAGGCGCGGTGCGGATCGTCGACTTCCAGGGCGGGCGCCTCGGGCCGCTGGCCTATGACCTGGCCTCGCTGCTGCTCGACCCCTACGCGGCCCTGCCCGAAGCCATCCAGGACCGGCTCGTCGCCGTCTACCTGGAGGCGCTGGGCGAAGAGCTGGCATACGATCCCGATCAATTCCGCCGCGAATACCTGCTGCTGGGCCTGCAGCGCAATCTTCAGATCCTCGGCGCCTTCGCCTTCCTGAGCCAGGTGCGGGGCAAACCGTTTTTCGCCCGCTACCTCGAGCCGGCCCTGGCCTCGCTCGACCGCCTGCTTGCCAAACCCGGGGCCGGCGGATATGCTGCCCTGCACACCCTCACCGGCCAATGCCGCCAGGAGCTTTGTCAACGATCATGACTACGGAAAACGCCACCCTGGTTGCCCTTATCGGCCGCCCCAACGTGGGCAAGTCCACCCTGTTCAACCGGCTCACCCGCCGCCGCGACGCCCTGGTCGACCCGACGCCGGGCGTCACCCGCGACCGCCACTACGCCACGGTGCGCTGGGAAGACCATCCGTTCATGCTGGTCGACACCGGCGGCATCGACGACGAGGACGACACCATCGTCAACCACATCCGGCACCAGGCCCTGCTGGCCGTCGACGAGGCCGACGTCATCTTTTTCCTCATGGATGGCCGCGAAGGACTCACGCCCAGCGATATCGAGATCGTCGACCTGCTGCGCCGCACCGAGAAACGGGTGTTTTATATCGTCAACAAGATCGACAGCCCGGAAATCGAGGACACCCTGCTGCCCCCGTTCTGGGAACTCGGGGTCGAGGAACTGTGGGCTCTGTCCGGCGACCACGGCTACGGCCTCGACACCTTGATGACCGGGCTGCTGCCGCACCTGGAGAAGGACGCGCCGGTGGACAACCTGCCGGACAATACCGTGCGGATCGCCTTTCTCGGCCGGCCCAACGTGGGCAAGTCCTCCCTGATCAACGCCATTATCGGCCAGGAGCGGATGGTGGTCTCCGAGGTTGCCGGCACCACCCGCGATTCGGTGGACACCCTGGTGAGCCGCGATCCCTACAACTACCTGCTGATCGACACCGCCGGCATCCGCCGCCGGGGCAAGACCACCGACAAGCTGGAAAAGTTCTCCATTCTCAAATCGCTGCGGGCCCTGGGTCGGTGCGACATCGCCATGGTGCTGATCGACGCCGAGGAGGGAATCACCGAGCAGGACACCAAGGTGATCGGCTATACCCAGGAACAGGGGCGGGCGGTGATCATCTGTCTCAATAAATGGGATTTGATCAAGGACGAGCCCAAGCGGCAGGAGCGGTTGCTGGAGGAGGTGCGGATGGCGGTCAAGTTCATCCCCTTCGCGCCGGTGCTCAAGGTCTCGGCCCTGGCCGGCACCGGCATCAAGCGGCTTTTTCCGGAGATCGGCAAGGTGCACCGCCAGTATCGCCAGCGTTTCGCCACCGCCGCCCTCAACCGGCTTCTGGCGGAGGCGGTGGCCCGGCACGAGCCGCCTTTTTACCACGGCCGCCGGCTCAAGTTTTACTACACCGCCCAGCTGGGCACCGCGCCGCCGCTGTTCGCGGTGGTGGCCAGCGATCCCAAGGGGATTCATTTTTCCTACCAGCGCTACCTGACCAACAGCTTCCGCGAGGGACTAGAGCTGGACAGGGTGCCGATCCGGCTTTTGTTCCGCGAACGGAGCAACCGCAAGAAGTAGCTGCGCCGAGATACGCGAGGAAGAGCTCGGTCCGGCGGCGGGCGCTACTTGTCGGCATCCGGCCAGTCGCGGTAGGGCTGGCGGCAGAGCATGGCGTTGTAGTAACGGGCATCGCCGGTGACTTCCCGGCCGATCCACTCCGGCCGCGCGAACGGCTCGTCTTCCGCCGCCAGTTCGATTTCCGCCAGCACCAACCCTTGATTGGAGCCCAGGAATTCGTCGATCTCCCAGAGATGGCCTCGGAAGGCGATGGTGTAGCGTTTTTTTTCGATCTGCGGCTGCGGACAGAGGGTATCGAGCATCATTCGGGCCTCGGCAACCGGGATCTCGTATTCGTACTCGTCGCGGCCGGCACCCGCGGTCGGGCCCTTGACGGTGAGAAAGCCCCGGTCGCCGGCCAGCCGCACCCGCACGGTTCGCGCCCGATCGGCGCACAGATATCCCTGGCGGTACTCGATCCCCTCGGCCAGCCCGCGCCAGCCGTCTCCTGCCAGCAGGAATTTACGTTCGATTTCCCGGCCCATGCCCGCTCTCCTTGTGCTCTTCTCGTTCCGTTTCCTCTGTCACGACGTAGGATATTGTGCCCAGCCCCGCCGGGCAAATCGCCTCGTGGTTGATTGGAAACACAATCGTTCCACCTGCCCATTGTCCCGATTTGCTTGCCCGGCGGCAGCCGATTCAAGGGTAGCCGGTTTTGCCGTTTCCGGCAACCCGCGCCGCACCGGCAAAGGAGGCGGACGCCAGCGCAAACCATAAGGATTCTTTTGGCGGTCAATACGGTATTTGTTTGTAATTTCATATTTGTTGCAAAACCTTTCCACCGGGAAAACCGGGTCTTTGCTTGACACCTCAAGCCCCTCCTGGTATCAAAGTGCTGACCTGATTTTCCGTTCCACCACTAGTGATTCGACCCATGTCCCTACCCACTTTGATCCGGATCGTTCTAGCCCTGGCCCTGGTTGTCTGTTCGCGACCGGCGTGGGCTGAAGATATTGTGCTGAGCACCATCAAGGAGGCGACCCGGCAGTACCAAACCGGCGATTACACCGGCGCGGCCTCCAATCTCGACTATGCGGCCCAGTTGGTTCGGCAGCAGAAGAGCGAGCGGATGAAAGCGCTCCTGCCCGCGCCGTTGTCGGGCTGGGCAGGGGAGGATGCCAGCGCCCAGGCTCTGGGAGCGGCCATCCTCGGCGGCGGGGTCACGGTCAGCCGCGACTACAAGAAAGGATCGTCCAGCGTCAGCGTGGAAATCGTCTCCGATTCGCCGGTGTTGCAGTCGGTGCTGATGATGGTCAACAATCCCATGTTCGCCGGTGCCGGCGGGGGCAAGCTCGAAATGGTCAAGGGCCAGCGGGCGATCCTCAAGTACGACAGCGGCAAGAAGACCGGCGAACTCTACATCGTGGTGGCCTCGCGCTTCGTGGTCACCATCAAGGGGCGGCCGGCGGCCAGGGAAGATCTCCTGGCCTACGGCGAGGCCATCGATTACCGGACGCTGGAAAAGAATTGAGCGCCGTGCCGGCAGCGCGCCGCTTTTGTGCACGATACGAAAAAGACGAGCCATACCCTGCGGAGAATGCTGACGAGGTTTTTTCCATGCATGGGTGGTTGCCCCTGTTACACTTGGTATAGAACTGGCCTTCTTCCTGTAACAGGGGCATTTTATTGCCAGGAATCTGAAGGGTGCATCCATGGGTGTTGAGGAGAAAAACAGGCAGCCAGGCCGGCAGGAAGTGACCGACGAGGCTATTTTCAAGGTGGCCAAGGAGATCGTGGTCAAGTTCATCGAGGTGGGGCGGCTGACCCCCTCGTCGTTCGAGGAAACGTTCGATTCGGTCTACAAGGCCATCCGTCGCACGGTACGTTCCCAATGAGCGGAAGACTGCTCGATCCGGCCCTGAACCGGGCGCCGGACCACCCCCGCCACATCCACCTGATCGGCGTTTGCGGCACCGGCATGGCCGCGCTGGCCTCCATGCTCCAGGAGCGGGGCTACACCGTGACCGGCTCGGACCAGAATGTCTATCCGCCGATGTCCGACTTCCTCGCCCGCCTGGGCATCGAGGTCATGTCCGGCTACGCGGCCGCCAACCTGGCGGCCCGGCCCGATCTGGTGGTGGTCGGCAACGTGGTCCGCATCACCAATCCCGAGGCCATGGAACTGGCCCGGCTGGGCCTGCCGTACCTCTCCATGCCCCAGACCTTGGGCCATTTCTTCCTCGAAGGCAAGTGCTCGCTGGTGGTGGCCGGCACCCACGGTAAAACCACGACCTCCTCGCTCCTGGCCACCACTCTCCACCGCCTGGGAGCCGGCCCGGGGTTCATGATCGGCGGCCTGGTCGAGGCCTTCGGCCGCAACGCCCGGGTGGGCGAGGGCCCGCATTTCGTGGTCGAGGGCGACGAATACGACACCGCCTTTTTCAACAAGGTGTCGAAATTCCAGCATTACCGCCCGAATTGCGCCATCCTCACCTCGGTGGAATTCGATCACGCCGATATCTTTCCCGACCTGGCGGCCATCAAGGCCTCGTTTACCGAATTCATCGGCCGCATCCCGCCCACGGGCGCGCTGGTGGCCTGCCTGGACGATCCGGTGGTGGCGGCTTTGGCCGGCGCCGCCCATTGCCCGGTCATCGGCTACGGCAGCGGCGCGGATTGCGAGTGGCAACTGGCCGATCTGCACGCCAAAGGCCTGAGCATCGAGTTCACGGCCGTGCATCGGGGCCAGCCTCTGGGCCGCTGCACCCTGCCCATGCCGGGGCGGCACAACGGGCTCAATGCCCTGGCGGTGATCGCCCTGCTGCACCATCTCGGCTTTGCCTTCGAAGCCATCGTCGCGGGTCTGGCCAGTTTCGAGGGCGTCAAGCGGCGGCAGCAGATCCGCGGCGTGGTCCGGGGCGTGACCGTGATCGACGATTTCGCCCATCATCCCACCGCGGTCCGCGAGACCCTGCATGCCCTGCGGCTGGCCTGGCCGGGAAATCGGCTGATCGTGGTGTTCGAGCCCCGCACCAATTCCAGCCGCCGGGCCGTCTTTCAGGCGGAGTATGCCCGCGTTTTCGGCGATGCCGACCAGGTACTGATCCGCGAGCACGTGCCGCTCGACACCCTGCCGATGAGCGAGCAGTTTTCGTCCGTCCGGCTGGCGGCCGATCTGGCGGCGCAGGGCCTTGCGGCCCAAGCCTTTCCCGACACCGAGGCCATCCTGGTGGCGCTGGACGATCTGTGCCGCGAGGGCGACGTGGTGGTCATCTTGTCCAACGGCGGCTTCGACAACATCCACGAACGGCTGCTGATGCAGCTCGGCCGGCCGGCTTGAATTCGGTAGAACGGGCCGTTTCGTTGCAATCGGGAAAGAATCGGCGTTTGAGCCGGCGTTTAATCCGGAAGCGTGAGGGCAGGGGGGGAGAGCGGGTGCGGCTTTGCCGAGGCGGCCGCGCTCACCAATCTTCGCTGAGCCGGAAGACCGTGCTGTGCAGTTGGCTGATCATGGACCGGTAGTCGTCGGTGCAGTCGCCGTTTTTGCAGCGGAGTTCGATGAGGCGGGCAGTTTCGGCCAGGTCGGCCAAGCCCATGTTGAGCAGGGCGCCCTTGACCGCGTGGCTGGCCTTGCCCAGTTGCTCCATGTTGCCGTCGGCCGCCAGGTCGGCCAACCGGGTCATGTGGGAGCGCAGGGTGGCGGCGAAGACCGGGATCATGGTCTCGATTTTGTCGTCGTTCAGCAGATAGTAGGTCTTGAGATGTTGCTTGATGAGGTGCAGATAGGCCGCGCGGTCCATTGCGGTTGAGCCTCCAGGGGAAATGCGTTTTCTTCGTTCGCCTGTGTGAAGGAAAAGCCGTTGCCACTGCCCCATCTTCCCATGAGTGTGAAGGATCGGTCAAGGAAGAAAACAGTGCTGCACCCGTTCGAATACCGGATTCGCCAGGATATTGTCCGGGCGGCCCTGCCGGTTGGCGGCTGCCGTCTCTTGGTCGGCGTGTCCGGCGGCGCCGATTCCATGGCCCTGTTGCAGGTGCTGGCCGCCTTGCGAAACGATTTTTCCTGCACCCTGGTGGCCGCCTACATCGATCACGGCCTGCGGCCCGAAGAAACCCCCGGCGAATGGAGGTGCGTGCGCGAGGCCGCCGCCCTGCTCGGCGTCGAGTGCGCGCGCTTGGCCATCGATGTCGGCGCGGTTGCTGCCGCCGGGCGGCTTTCGCTCGAGCACGCGGCCAGGGAGGCGCGCTACCGCGCCTTTGCCGAATTGGCCGGGCAATGGTCGACCGACCTGCTGGCCGTGGCCCACACCGCCGACGACCAGGCGGAGGAAATCCTGCTGCGCCTGTTCCGGGGCGGCGGCGGCAAGGCCCTGGCCGGCATGCGGATGCGCTCGGGCCACATCGTCCGGCCGCTGCTCGGCGTCCGCAAGCAGGAACTGCTGATGTACCTGGCGGACAAGGGAATCGGCTTTTGCCACGATTCGAGCAACGACGACCGCCGTTTCCTCCGCAACCGGGTCCGGCTCGATCTCCTGCCGCTGCTGGAGTCCGCCTACGATCCGGGCATCCGCGCCGCCCTGCTCAAGACCGCGGCCAATCTCGGCGAGGACGAGGACCTGCTCGAATCCCTGCTCGCCGAACAATGGGCCGCGGTGGTCGACCCCCGTTCGCCGGATGTCGGCGGGCCGGGCGCCTGCCGCCTTGACCGGGCGGCCTTTCGCCGCCTCCATCCCGCCCTGCAGCGGCGCCTGCTCGAACGCCTGCTCTGGCAGCTCGACACCCCGGCCCATTACCGCCAGATCCTCTCCTTGCTCACCGCCGCCGTTTGCGGGCAGACAGGCAGCGAATTGCACCTCAGCCGGGGCTTGCGGGTGGCGGTGCAGCGCGACCATCTGATCTTCTCCTTCCCCAAGGGCCGGGGCCCCTGGCGCGGCCGCCTCGCCTGATCGCCGCTTGACCGCTTCCTGGCCGCCGGCCGATCCCGCCGTCCACCCATCTTCGACAATATCGTCGAGCCCTGGCTGCCGCTTGTCGAGCCGTCCTGGAGCCGTTGCGATGACTTTTCTTTTATCTTGCTGTGTTACCGCGAAATTATTGGTTGCCTCAGTTGGCACGGAAGTTGATTTACCAGGGTAGGCAGCTTCTCCGGCATGGAGAAGCGGATGAAAAGCAACCAAGCAATTCGAGGTGACACCATGAAAAAGACACTGCTGGCCATCTGCTGTGTGGCAATGACAATCGGAACCGCCTGGGCCATGGATTATTCGGCCATGTCCAGCGACCAGCTGAGCGCCCAGCGGGGCGCCCTGAACAATGCCTCGCAGGAAGAGTGGCACGCTTTCCACACCGAGTGGTGGAAGCGGCTCAGCCAGATGAGCCCCGAGGAACGGCAGAAATACATCGGTCCGGGCATGGGCCACCATGGCCGGGGCCATGGTGGGGGTCACGGTTGGGGCCATGGCGGAGGCTGGTGTCCCTGGGGGCCGGGCGCGGCCCCGGTGGCGCAAAGCAAGTAAACGGCCGCTGTCCCCGGCGTCGATCGATCCGCAGGGATCGGCGCCGGTTTTCACTTTCTCTTCACGATCTCCAGCCGCTCCATCTTGTAGCGCAACACCCGCTCGCTGATTCCCAGATCGGCCGCCGCCTTGGTCTGTACCCATTGGTGGCGTTCCAGGGCCTCGATCAGCAGTTGCCGTTCGATCTCGGCCAGCCGGTTGACCAGATCGCCTTCGGCCACCGGCCCCCGATAGTCGCGGATCTCCGGCGGCAGGTCGCGCAGGCCGATCCGCGGCGAACGGGCCAGGGTGACGGTGCGCTGGAGGATGTGCTCCAACTCGCGGACATTGCCGGGAAAATGATACTTGGTCAATTGTTGCAGGGCCTGGTCGTCCAGCACGGCCCGGCTGTCGAGCTTGGCCAGGAAAAAGCGGATCAGCTCCGGAATTTCCTCCTTGCGTCGCCGCAGGGGCGGGATCTCGATTTTGATCACATTGAGCCGGAAGTAGAGATCTTCGCGGAAGTCGCCGTCCGCGGCCATCTGCTTGAGGTTGCGGTTGGTCGCCGCCACGATGCGGACATCCACCGGAATCGGCTGTTCGCCGCCCACCCGGCAGATGGTCTGTTCCTGGAGCGAACGCAGCAGCTTGGCCTGCACCGCCAGGGGCAGCTCGCCGACCTCATCCAGCATCAAGGTCCCTCCATGGGCCTGTTCCATCACCCCGCGCCGCCGGTTGACCGCCCCGGTGAAGGCGCCCTTTTCATGGCCGAACAGCTCGGATTCGAACAATCCTTCCGGCACGGCGGCGCAGTTGAGAGCCACGAACGGCTCTTCCCTGCGCGGGCTGAGCAGGTGCACCAGCCGGGCGATCAGCTCCTTGCCGGTGCCGGTTTCGCCCTGGATGAGCACGGTCCATGGGCTGGGTGCCGCCCGCAGCGCCAGGGAAAGTACCTGGCGCATGGCCGGACTGCCGGCGATCAGCCGGACCGGCAGGGCTTCGACATCGATGGCTTCCTCCACCCGGGCGGCATCGTCGGCGATGTAGAATCGTTCCTCAATGGCCCTGATCCGGGTCAACAACAGTTCCAGATCCACCGGCTTTTCCAGAAAATCGTCCGCTCCCAGCTGCATAGCCCGAACCGCGGTGTCGACCGCGCCGTAGGCGGTGATCATGATCACCGGCACCAGGGGATTGATCGTTTTCATCCGCTCCAGCACCTCGTCGCCGCCCATGCCGGGCATGCGGTGGTCGAGCAGAACCAGGCCGACGGCATCGGCCATGAAGCGGTGCAGGGCTTCCTCGCCCGAGGCCGCCTCGATTGCGGTGTAGCCCTGTTTGGCCAGGAAGCCGGCCAGCAGGTTTCTTTGCAGGGATTCGTCGTCAACAATCAGAATATTCATGGGGCTGCGGCTCCTTGGCCGGTGGCTTTGGCATCGTGGCCGGAAGTTGGCCGGCTTGGTGGCTGTGGGGCAACAGGATGCGCACGGTCAGGCGGTTGCGCGGCCGGTCGACCGCGATATGCAGGCCGCCGCCGTGGGCCTCGGCGATCCGGCGGCAAAGGGCCAGGCCCAGGCCGGTGCCCCTGGTCTTGGTGGTGAAGTAGGGTTCGCCCATGCGTTCGAGCTGGTCGTCGCTGGGGAGCATGCCGCCGCTGGTCACCGCCAGTTCCCTGCCTTCGGCCGCCCTTTGCAGGTCAAAACGGAGCATGCCGCCTTGCGGTTGGGCCTCGATGCCGTTTTTCAGCAGGTTTTCCAGGAGTTCGGCGATCAGGTCCGGGTCGGCCGAGATGGGGGTGTCGCAGCCTGCGCCGATCTCGACCTCGATGCCCTGATCGGCACAGCGTTGTCGATACAGGGGCAGCAGGCGCATAAGGAGCTGACCGGGGACGATGGGCGCCGGTCGGGGCTGCAGGGTCCTGGTGAAGCGCTGGAGTTCGTTGATAATGGTTCCGGCCCGTTGCACCGCCTCGGCCATGGCATCGATCAGTTGCCGCTGTTCGGCGTGGAGCTCGGGCGACTCCAGCCGCAATCGCTGCACCCCCATGCTGATGGCGTTGAGCGGGTTACGGACCTCGTGGGCAATGGTGGCCGTGGCCCGGCCCAGGGCGGCCGCTTCATGTTCCCTGGCCAACAGGCGTTCGAAGGTGCGGGTCCGGGTGAGATCCGCCTTTTGGACGCGGTAGAGCAGCCAGGAGAAGAAGACGCCGAGACCCAGCAGCAGGGTGGCGAAGAGAAAGAACTGGTGCCGCATCTGTTCGATCCGGCTGCGATGGCTGGCCGCATCCAGGCCCACCACTAGGGTGCCCATGGAGGTGGTCAGGCTGGTTTCGGCCGTGTATTTGCCCTTCGCATCCAACAGCCGGACCGATTCGCCGGTCGTCTTTTCCGGCTCCAGCCGGACGAAATGAATGCCCGGCAAGCCGGACAGGGTGGCCAGCAGGGCCGGCAGCGAGGTCTTTTGCTGGAGCTGGACAATGGCCTTGGCATCGAGCCCGATCTGGATGCAGCGCAGGCGGGTGCCGGTGGCCGGGACGATCAACAGGGCGGAGTGGCGTTCCCGGTCGTAGCGGACCTCGCCGGAGGCGGGTTCGCAGACCGTGGCCTCGGTCCGCCATTTTTCCGGTCCCGCGACCACCTTGCCGTCCGGCCGTACCAGGGCGATGCCGAGCAGGCCGGTTTCCTTGGCCAAGGCCGCCAGTTCCCCCGGCTGGAGCGGGTCGATGTCGTTGAGGTACTCGACGAACCGGGCCTTGTCGCGGAGCAGGGTGGTGACCACGGTGTCGACGGTGGCGCTCGCCAGGGCGGCATTGTGCAGGTTTTCCTCGATAATGGCGGCGATCATCCGGGAGCGGGCCAGGGTGCTGTTCTGCAGGTCGCGGTCGAGCGTCAGCAACTGCCAGAAAAAGGCGGCCAGCACCAGGGCGACGAGCAGGCCGAATCCGGCCAGGTTCATGGCCCAGGAAGGCAGGGGGAGTTTGTTCACGGCCTGTCCCATTGTCCGCCTCCACCTTGATTGCGACCGCGACCGTGTCCGCCGCCGTGTCCATGGCCGTGGCGATGGCCGCCGCCGTGTTCCTCGCGGCACATGCCCAGCCGGGCACGGACCCCGGTGGGGTCGTGGCGGTAGCGGTGCCTGAGCTCCCGGTACTCCTGTTCGCTTTTGGGCCGGGGGGGCTCGACGGGTTGGCCGGTCGCGTTGTCGGGCGGCATGGCCGCCGGCGGTGCTGGAGCCGGTTCGGCGGACGGCGGTCCGGCCGGTCCGGCAGCCCGTCCGTCGAACGGCAGCCAAATCAGGAACAGCAGCAGCAGCAGGAAAAGCGGTCGGATGCGTGATGAGGGCGTCATGCCGGCGTGTCGGTTGAAGGGAATGCGGCGGGCAATCGCGCTCCGGCGTTCGTGTGCTGGTCGCGTTGTTCAGTCGGCCAGCCGGTCGAAGCCGAAGCGGATAGGCTCTCTTTGTGGCAAGCAGTATACATGCCAATCGTCCAGAGAGATAGCCTTTCCTTGTCCGGGGCGGCCTGGACGCACGTCGAGAAGCGCGGCGGCCGGCCCGGCTCGACATTATTGTCGAACGGGCAACCGGCAATGTCGAAGCATTTATGTTAAGCTGAGCTTAACAATGTTTGGTATTTTTTGTTGACCGGCGGTATACATTGTTTTGACTATGCGATCCACCGCCTTGTGCCAGGCTTGGAAAAGCCGGGATGGTTGCTATAACCAAGACGAGACGATCGGATGACGACAAACAAGAGGGGGGAACATGACCACAGCATTCCAGGATGTCAGTGTGCAACAGGTGCGCGAGTACATGACCCGGCACGGGGAGAACGAGTATCTGCTGATCGATGTCCGTCAGCCCGGCGAATATGCCCGGGGACACATCCCCGGCGCGATACTCATCCCGCTGGGCGAGCTGCCCGGCCGGTTGCGGGAACTGCCGGTGGACCGGGACATCTTTGTCTATTGCCACTCCGGCAAGCGATCAAAAGGCGCTGCCATTTTCATCGGTTCCCGGCCCTATGTGGCCGGAACCGTATTCAACATCCATGGTGGCATCCACGCCTGGGACGGGAATCTTCTGCCGTTTTTTCCAGCGGTTACGGTTTTTGATTCGGACGGGAGCGACGGCGAGATCCTGCATAAGGCCATGGAGCTTGAACGGGGAGCGGAACGCTTCTACGCCGCGCTGGGCCAGCGGTATGGCGATGCCCCCTGGAGCGGGACCCTGACGGTCCTCGCCGAGTCCGAAGTTGCTCACGCTCGGATCGTTTACGGCTTCTGGACGGAAATGCAAACCGATCCACCCGAGTTCGCCGAACTGTACGGCAACTTGGCCGGTACTTTGGTCGAGGGCGGCCTGTCGATCGAGGCCCTCCTGACCTCTTTGGAGGAAGGGCAGCCGCACCCGTGCCGTGCGGTGCTCGAGATGGCGCTGACCGTCGAATACGCGGCCTACGATCTGTACCGCAGCATGGCGCATCGTTTCCTGGGCACAGCCATGGAGGCGGCGTTCAACGCCATTGCCGAGGCGGAAAAGGTCCACATGCTGCTTGCGGCGCGAGCCCTGGGGCAGTGTTCGGACTCTTGAGAGATTTCTTGCAGGAAAAACAAACCGACGGTATGTTTTTTTGAGGTGGAACAAGAGTTGACTGAGGGTTTTTCCGGAAAGTCATCGATGGGGGATTCGCCGACTTGTACCAGGAAAAGCAAGGCGTATGTTTTGCTCACATCCAAGGAGGACAAGTATGCAGCACTTTTCGTACCAGGACACCACCTACCAAGTCGACGACCAAGGGTTCCTGCTCGACCCCGGTTTCTGGGATGCCAATTTCGCCGAAGGCGTTGCCAAGGAATGCGGCATCGATCACCTGACCGGAGAGCATTGGGATGCCATCAACGCCCTCAGGGAATTGTGCCGGAAGAGCGGAACCTGCCCCACGGTGTTTGCCGTTTGCAGGGCCATCGGTCTGCGGCCCCGCGAAATGATGGTACTGTTCCCCACCGGCTACCACCGGGGCCTGTGCCGGATCGCCGGCGTCGATTACCTGCTGCGTCGGCTGCCGGATAACAGCCACGCCCTGCAGTCGACCGCCGATCTCAAGGCCCTGTCCGGAAAGAAACAGTATCAGGTCGATGTGCGCGGCTTTTTGATCGATCCCGACAACTGGGATCCGTATTACGCCATGCACCGCGCCCTGGAGATGAAGATCCCGCAACGGGAGCTGACCGACGGGCACTGGCGGGTGGTTTATTATTTGCGCGATGTGTTCAAGCGGGAAAAACGCATTCCCACCATCTATGAAACCTGCGAAAAGTGTCAACTCGAACTGGAGGAACTCGAAGCCTTGTTTCCGGATGGCTATCATCGGGGGGCACTGAAAATCGCCGGGTTGCGATTCGTGAAATAAGCATTGCCCCCCTTGGGAGAGAAGGGGGGCGGTGTTGATGTTTGTGGCGGAACTCGATTCGCCGGCAAGGGCGGGTGGCGTTTGCTGCCCGCAATCTGCCGGCCAGGAAAAGGAGAACAGATGAAGTCGTTTCAATACAAGAACGTGGCCTACGAGCTGGATGACCAGGGGTATCTGCTCGAGCCAGCGCAGTGGAACAAGGATTTTGCCGAAGGGATGGCGCGGGAATGCGATGTTCCCGTCCTCTCGAACGAGCATTGGGACGTGATCAACTATGTCCGCGATGTCTACAAGAAAACCGGGGTTTGCCCGACCATCTTCGCCGCCTGCAAGGCCAGCGGTCTGCGGCCGCAAGAAATGCAGAAACTGTTCCCCATCGGGTATCACCGGGGGGTCTGCCGGGTGGCCGGCGTGCACTACCGGGTGAGCAACATCCCCTACGGCGTCCACCTGCGCCAGTCCGTGGCCGATCTGCGCGCCTTGTCCGACGGAGACAAGGTCTATGCCACCGACGTGCGCGGTTTCCTGGTGGATCCGGATTCGTGGGACGAGAACTTCGCCGTCCACCGGGCCATGGAAATGCACATTCCGGACGGCAAGCTGCTCGACGATCATTGGCGGATCATCTACTATCTCCGCGATGTCCACCAGGTGCAACATCGGATTCCCAATATTTACGAGACCTGCGAAAGCTGCGATCTCGATCTCGACACCTTCGAGCAACTGTTCCCGGACGGCTACCATCGCGGGGCGCTGAAGATCGCCGGTTTGCGGTTCGTGAAGTAATACAGGAGGAGCGGGCCGATGAAAACAACCCTGATGGTATGCAGCGGCGATCCGGAAGTGATATGGAACGCCTTTCGGATGGGCAATCTCATGCTCGAGCAGATGGACGACGTCACCATGTTCCTCAACGGTCCGGCGGTCGAGTATGCGGCCCTGGCCTCCGAGCGGTTTCCCCTGGCCGAGCTGGCCAAGGTCTTTACCCTGTCGGAAGGGGTGCTTCTGGCCTGAGGCAAGCTGCTCGACCTCCACGGGGTGGAGGCATCGTATCACCAGCGGGCCAAACAGACGGATCTCTATCGCCTGATGGCGGAAAGTGACCGGTTTTTCACCTATTGATCAGCGGCTGTTCCGCCGGTACCCGGACGGAGCAGCCGCGGTTTTTTTCCCCCTGACAATTCCTTCGCCAGGGGCGACATGAGCGGCCGCAGCGAGGGCGTGATCCTGCTGCACGGGTTGGCCCGCACCCGCCTGTCCATGCGGTCCATGGCCGCTTTCCTCGATCGTCGCGGCTACCGGGTGGTCAACGTCGGCTATCCTTCCCGCCGTTATCCCATCGAAATCCTGGCCCGTTCGGCCATTCCCCCAGCCATCGCCGCCCTGCGCCGGCAGCAGGCCGCAACCATCCACTTCGTCACCCATTCCATGGGCGGCATCCTCTTGCGCGCCTTCCTGGCCGGCGAACCGTTGCCCGGACTGGGGCGGACAGTGATGCTCTCTCCGCCCAACCAGGGCAGCGAATTAGTCGATTGCCTCGGCCGTTTTGCCTGGTTTCGTCTCTTGTTCGGCCCGGCGGGATGCCAACTGGGAACCGGTCCGGACCAGCTGCCCGCTCGCCTCGGTCCCGCAGCCTTTCCGGTCGGCATTCTCATCGGTAACCGGCCGGCCGTCGGCCTGGGCCGTTTCTTTCCCGGTTCCAACGACGGCAAGGTGTCGGTGGCCAGGGCGCAACTGACCGGCATGGCCGATTTTCTGGTGCAGCCCTGCGGCCATTCCCTGATCATGCGCCATCGAACCGTGCAGGAGCAGGTGGCCGTATTCTTGGCAAACGGACGGTTTAAACGGGCGGGTTAACCCTTGCGCAGGACGCGTTTGTCGTCGATGCGGATGGTCAGCTTGATTTTGTCGAAGTATTCGAGCAGGGGGATGGAAAATTTCCTGGTCAATCCGGTGAGATCCTTGAACCGCTGGGCATCGATCTCTCCTTCGCGGCGGATGAAGGCCACCACTTCTTCCTGGAGCGACTGGACGGCCTGGGCGTGGAAGCACAGGCTTTCGTTGATTTTGATCACCTGGCCCTTGCCGACGAGCAAATCGATCACCTGGCGGATTTGCTTTTCCGGGAACTCGCCGAAGGCGGCCAGCACCTCCTTGAGGTTGGGCGGCGTCAGGGCGGCCTGGCGGTACAGGGCCTCGATTTTTTGCTCCATTTCCTGTTCGTCCACCTGCAGGGTGACGGTGTGGCCGCTGATCTTGACGTCCGCGCCCTCCTGATCGATCACACCTTTCCTGATCAACCCGGCCAAAAGCGCCTGGAACACTTTCTGTTCCACCGCCGGCCGCAACTGCGACCGCAACTCTTCCTTGGCCAGGCCCGGTTTCAGGGGATTGGCCCTATGAAAGGCGGCCAGCAGCTCGATCATCCGTCGATTGAGGGCTTCGGCCACCGACGCCGCCATTAGCCGCTGGCTGTCCGAGTCGATCACCAAGAGCGCGCCGGTGGAAATGGGATGCTGCAGCTGTTTTTTCAGTTTTTTGCTGAACACCCCGGTCCGCGCCGCCAGGTGGTCGGCGGTCATCCCCTTGGTGCCGGCCTCCTCGATCAGCAACAACAGTCTGCGCTCGCTGTCGGCGGCTGCCAGCGCGGCGAAATGGGTCCGGTTCGCTTCCCGGTCCCGTTCCAGAGTCCGCTTGCGCTTCCGGGGGCCACTGTTGAGGATGACGCCGCCGCCGATGGTGGTAATCGGCGAATAGCTGCGGATCACGTACCGGTCGCCGGGCCAGGCGGCCACCGGTTCCTGGAGAATGAGTTGGACGTGAGTGGTTTCGCCCGGCACCAGGGTTTCGGATTCGAGCAGTTGGAGGCGGCCGACGATTTCCCGGGTGCCCAGATGCACCCGCACCTGGGTGCGGTTCTTGAGTTCCCTGGGAGTCGTGCCAAGGCAGTGGCATTCGGCGTCCAGGATGGTGGCGGCGATCATGCTGCCGGGCGGCGCGGCCATGTCGCCCCGGTGGATCTGGTCCTTCTCGATGCCCTGGAGATTGATGGCGGTGCGGTGGCCGGCCTCGACCAGGTCCACGTCTTGGCCGTGCACCTGGATGCCGCGAATCTTGGCCGTGAGCCCGCCGGGATAGAACATCAATTCGGCGCCGGTCTCGATCCGCCCGGACAGCGAGGTGCCGGTGATCACCGTGCCGAAGCCCTTCATCGAGAAAACCCGGTCCACGGCCATGCGAAAAGGGCCGAACTCCTCGTGGAACGGCATGGCCGCCACCTTGGCGTCCAACAGCCGAACGACCTCGTCGATGCCCTGGCCGGTGAGCGAGTCGACCGGGACGATCGGCGCCTCGGCGAGAAAACTGTTGCTGAAAAAGTCCCGCACCTCCTCGCTGACCATGTCGAGCCATTCCCGGTCGACCGTGTCCTTCTTGGTCAGGACGATCAGTCCGTCCCGGACGCCGAGCAGACGGCAGATCTCGAAATGCTCGACGGTCTGCGGCATGATGCCCTCGTCGGCGGCGATGACGAAGGCCACCAAGTCCATGCCGGCGGCGCCGGCAACCATGTTGCGGATGAATTTTTCGTGGCCCGGCACATCGACAATGCCGATCCGATGGCCGCAGGGAAGATCGAGGTGGGCAAACCCCAGTTCGATGGTGATGCCGCGTTCCCGCTCTTCTTTGAGCCGGTCGGTCTCAATGCCGGTGAGGGCCCGGATCAGGCTGGTTTTGCCGTGGTCGACGTGGCCGGCGGTGCCGAGGATGATTTCGCGCATGGCTGGCAGAAGGCCTGCGGCCGCGGGAGTCTTAGAGTTCGAGGTAGGGGTTGGTCTTCGCCTCGCGGGCGATCGTGGACTGCGAGCCACCGTACCCGTGTCCGGGCCAGACCAGGGTGTCGGGCGGCAGGGTCATCAGCCGCGACTTGATGGCGTCGATCATTTGGCGCATGGAACCGCCCGGGAAATCGGTGCGGCCGATCGCACCGACAAAGAGGGTATCGCCGGTGAAGCAGTGGGGCGGGCTGTACAGGCAAATGCCGCCGGGAGTGTGGCCGGGGGTGTGGATCACCTGCAGGTGCTCCTTGCCAATGGCGATCTTGGCGCCATCCTTGACGATCACGTCGATCGGCGGCGATTCGGGCAGGCCGAGGGAGGAAAAGAAGCCCTTGATTCGCGGGTCGCTGAAATAGCTCACGTCCTCGGCGTGCATGACGATCTTGGCGCCGGTGGCCTCCTGGATGCGGGCATTGCCGCAGACATGGTCCGGATGGCCGTGGGTGTTGACGATATAGGTGACTTTAAGGTCTTTTTCGCGGCAGTAGTCGAGAACGCGGTCCTCATCGCCGCCCGGATCGATAATCGCGGCCTCCTTGGTCTGTTCGCAGGAGACGACGTAACAGCAGACACCCATCATGCCGACAGTGAATTGTTTGACAAGCATGGCCACGATCCTGTTGGTGGTTGGCGGGTTGGAAGAGGCGTTGGGGTTGGAGTCGACCTGCCTCCAACCTCAACGCCGCCCAAGCTATTTGCTGCCGCAGCCGCTGGGTCCGCAGGCGCAGCCCGGCGCGGCAAAGGGGTTGACGGTGACCGGGCCGGGCGGCAGCCGTTGCTCGATGGCGGTGACCACCGTGTCGAAGGCCTTGATCGCCGGGCTGTCCTCGTCCGAGGAAAGATAGGGGGTGCCGGAATCGCCGGCCATGACCACACGCGGGTCCATGGGCACCCGGCCGAGGAAGGGCAGGTCGAAATCGCGGGCGGTCTGCTCGCCGCCGCCCTTGCTGAAAATGTCCACGGTCTCGCCGCAGTGGGGGCAAATGAAGCCGGACATGTTCTCGACCACCCCGACGATGGGCATGGCGACCGTCTTGCAGAAGTTGATCGACTTGCGGACATCGGCCAGGGCCACGGCCTGCGGAGTGGTGACCACCACGGCGTGGACGCCGGGCATGGTCTGGGCCACGGACAGGGGCTCGTCGCCGGTGCCGGGAGGGGCGTCGACGATCAGGTAGTCGAGCTCGCCCCAATCCATGTCGGCGACGAACTGGCGGATGGCCTGGATCTTGAGCGGGCCGCGCCAGATGATGGCGTCGTCGCGGTTTTTCATCATGTATTCCAGGCTGACCACCTTGAGGTTGTCGTTGAAGGTCAGGGGCGGGATGAGGTCGTCGGGATTCTCGGGCGCCGTCAGGGTGCCGGTGAGGTTGAGCATGCGGCAGACGTCCGGGCCGTGGAGATCCACATCCATTAGGCCGACCTTGTGGCCTTTCTTGGCCAGGCACAGGGCCAGGTTGACCGCCACGGTCGATTTGCCGACCCCGCCCTTGCCGCTCATCACCAGGATTTTGTTCTTGATTTTCCCCAGGGACTTGGTGATGGCGATTTCCTGCTGGGCCAGTTGGGCATCCTTTGAACCGCAACCGCCTTTTTGATCGCTCCCGCAGGAACTTCCACAAGAACTGCTCATGATTGCCTCCAACAAAAAAATGAAAAAATTCCGGAAAAAGAATGAAACCCGCGCAGTGCTGCCGGAAAAATCCGGAGATGGCGCGGGGTGCGAACTCGTCGTAGTGTGGGCCTATACACTAATGCCGGACATTTGAAAAGCAAAGAAAAAAACAAAGCGGCTGGGCCCTGGTCACCGCCCTGATTTACCCTGTGTTTTTGTTGCTTTGGGATTGCCGGAAAAGTTATAGTGTTTATTTGTATCGCATGACTTGGCCGGCCTGCGACCGGCCTGGATGACCGATGCACCGATACCCGCGCGAAAGCAGGTTCGCTGCGGGCAAATCACTGATGTCGCGGAGAAAGGCGCAAGGGGGACCCGATGGATCCGTTCAGCAGGAAACTTTTGGAGGAACTGGAGCAGATGCAGCAGCAGACGGGCCGCATCCTGCGTTCCATGTCGCTGTCCCGGATGATACCGATGGAGGCCGAGGGCTGGCAGCCGGCGGTGGATATCTACGAGTCGGAAACCCATGTCTTTGTCTATGCCGAACTGGCGGGCGTGGTGGGCGACAGCCTACGGGTGACCGTGGACGGCAAGCGGCTGACGGTCAGCGGCCTGCGGCAATTGCCGCCGCAACCGTCGATCGCCTGCATCCATCAATTGGAAATCGAGCTGGGGGCCTTCCAGCGCACCTTGAATCTGCCGTCGCCGGTCGAAGTCGAAGGGATCGAGTCGACCTATGCCAACGGCATTCTCATGGTCAGTCTGCCGAAGCGGATCAGGAAAGGCAAGGTGCAGATTCGGATAACGCCAGGAGAATAACATGGAAAACGAACAACAGCCCCCTCAGAAGAAGATGGATCCAGCCGAGCTAGTCGTCCCCGAAATCTTGCCGGTCCTGCCGCTGCACGGGTTTGTGTTCTACCCCGGCATGGGATTCCCGCTGCAGGTTTCCAGCGAGGCTTCGAAACAACTGATCGACGACGTGCTCCTAGGCGACCGCATGATGGGCCTGGTGCCCAGCCGCCGCGAACAGGTGGCCGACGACGACGCCCTCGGTCCCGACGACCTCTACAAGGTCGGGGTGGTCGGCTATCTGCACAAGCTGAACAAGGCCCCGGAAGGGCATTACCAGATCCTGGTGAGCGGGACCAAGAAGTTCGCCATCAGCGAGTTTGTCGAATCCGACGCCTACATGCGGGCCAAGGTGGTCGAGGTGCCGATGGAGGTGGTGGAGGACAAGAAAATCGAGGCCCTGCTTTTCAACATCCGGGCCCAATTCACCAAGCTGGTCGGCGCCACCGAACTGCCCCAGGAGCTGGTGGCCACCATCAACAGCCTGACCAATCCCTTCTACGTGGCCTACCTAGTCAGCTCGCAGTTGAATCTCAAGCTCGAAAAAGAGCAGGAAATCCTGGAGATGACCCCGCTGCACGATCTGCTGCACCGGGTGGCCAGGGAACTAGCCAAGCGGCTGGAAACCGTGGAGATGAGCAACCAGTTGCAGGCCTCGATGAAAAAGGACATGGATGAGCGCCAGCGCGAGTTCTTCCTCCGCCAGCAGCTGCAGGCCATCCGCAAGGAACTGGGCGAAGGCGACGACGACAAGGTCGAGGTCAAGGAACTGAAGGAAAAGGTGGCGGAAAAGGGGCTCACCCCCCAGGCCCGGACCGTGGTCGACAAGGAGTTGACCCGGCTGGAGCGCATTCCGCCCTCGTCGCCCGAGTACACGGTTGCCCGCAATTACATCGACTGGATCCTCGATCTGCCCTGGACCGATTCCACCGTCGACACCCTCGACCTGGCCACGGCCGAGGCCGACCTGGAACACGATCATTACGGCCTGAAGAAGATCAAGAAACGCATCCTCGAGTTCCTGGCGGTGCGCAAGCTCAAGGAAGACATCCACGGCCCGATCCTCTGCCTGGTCGGCCCGCCCGGCGTGGGCAAGACCTCGCTCGGCCAGTCCATCGCCCGGACCATGAACCGCAAGTTCGTGCGCATCGCCCTGGGCGGCGTCCGCGACGAAGCCGAGGTCCGCGGCCACCGCCGCACCTATATCGGCGCCTTGCCCGGCCGGATCATCGAAAGCCTGAAGCGGGCCGGCTCCAACAACCCGGTTTTCCTGCTCGACGAGATCGACAAGCTGGGCAACGATTTCCGGGGCGATCCCTCCTCGGCCCTGCTCGAGGTGCTCGACCCGGAGCAGAATTCGACCTTTACCGACCACTACCTCGACATCGAATTCGACCTGTCCAAGGTGATGTTCATCGCCACCGCCAACGTGCTCGACACCATTCCCGGGCCCTTGCGCGACCGGATGGAAGTGGTCGAGCTGTCCGGCTACACCCAGGAAGAAAAGGTGGCCATCGCCACCCGCCATCTCCTGCCCAAGCAGTTGGAGGCCCACGCCCTGACCGCCGACGACCTGGAGATGCCGGCGGAGACCGTCCGGGCCTTGATCGCCTCCTACACCCGCGAGGCCGGGGTTCGCAACTTGGAGCGGGAGATCGCCGCCATCTGCCGGGGAACGGCCGCCGAAATCGCCCGGGGCCGCACCGAGAAAACGGTGATCACCCCCGAGAAATTGTACGACTTCCTCGGGCCGCAACGCTTCTATCCCGAGATGAAGGCTCGCAGCTGGGGTCCCGGCTTGGCCACCGGCCTGGCCTGGACGCCGGTGGGCGGCCAGATTCTGTTCATCGAGACCTCGAAGATGAAGGGCAGGGGCGGCCTGACCCTGACCGGCAAGCTGGGCGAGGTGATGAGGGAATCGGCCACGGCGGCGTTGACCTACATCAAGGCCCATGCCACGGACCTGGGCGTGGAGGAAGAGCTGTTCGCCGGGATCGACCTGCACGTGCATGTGCCGGAGGGGGCCATCCCCAAGGACGGTCCTTCGGCCGGGGTGGCCATGGTGTCGTCGCTGGTTTCGGTGATTCTGGGCCGGCCGGTGCGGCAGGATGTGGCCATGACCGGCGAGATCACCTTGCGCGGCGATGTCCTGCCGGTGGGCGGTATCGGCGAGAAGGTGCTGGCGGCGTTGCGGGCTGGGATCAGGGAACTGATCCTGCCGGCGCTCAATGAAAAGGATGTTCTGGAAATTCCCGAGGATATCCGGCAAGGTGTCGTATTTCACTATCCCCATACCATCCGCGAGGTGCTGGAAATCGCCATGGAGAAAAGCGAGGCACAAAGCTGATGCTGGGTTGGTTCAAGAAGAAATTCGGCAAGCAACAGACCGAGACGGTCGAGACCACAGCCCCCGAACAAGGCATCCGACCGCCGGTCGAGGAGGAAATTGCCGTTGCCGGACCGGAGGCGGCCGTCGAGCTCGAACCGGCGCCGCCCGTCTTGGCCGAGGAGGTAGCGCCGGCCGAACCGGCTGCCGGCGAAGAACCGTTGCCGGTGGCGATGGAACCGCCTGCGGCGGAGGCGGAGGAAGAGGCTTCCGAACCGCTTGAACCGGCACTTGTCGCACCGGCGGAAGAGCCGATCCTCGAATCGGAAGAACCACCGGAGGAATCGGCCAAGTCGGCAGTATTGGAACCTCCGGCTCCTGAACCGGTCGAGGCGGAGCAGGCGATCGAGCTCCCCACTGTTTCCGAAGAAGCGCAAGAAGAGGAAACCGGCTCCCTACCGAACGCGGCCGAAGCTACCATCGAAACCGTGGTTGAAGCAACCGTCGAAGCCGTCGGCGAACCGCCTGCGGAGACGGTTGAGGAAGCAGAAACGACGGATGAGGCGGAACTACCGTCCGCCGGCGAAGCGATCTTGCCAGAACCGGAGCAAGCCGAGGCTGAACTGGCCCTTGAACCGTCCGTCGAATCGGACGCGGAACCGGAGGCCGAGCCGGCCATGGTGCCGACGGCCGGCCGTACCCAGGAGAAACCGGCCGCCAAATCCCTGTTCCAGCGTTTGCAGGAACGGCTGGGCAAGACCAGAGACGCCCTGGCCTATCGCCTGGACCGGCTTTTCCTGGGCAAGAAGGAAATCGACCAGGACCTGTTCGACCAGTTGGAGGAGATCCTGATCACCGCCGATCTCGGCGTGGCCACCACCATGGAGTTGCTGGAGGCGGCCCGCAAGAGGATCAAGCGGGACCAGTTAAGCGACCCCCAGGCCCTGAAAGCCATCATCCGCGACCAGATTTTCGCCTATATCGAGGCTTCGGAACAGCCGGCCGAATTGGTGATGCCGGAAGATGGACCGTTCGTGATCATGGTGGTGGGGGTCAACGGGGTGGGCAAGACCACCACCATCGGCAAGCTCGCCGCCAAATTCGTCCGCTCCGGGCAGTCGGTGCTCCTGGTGGCCGGCGACACCTTCCGCGCCGCCGCCATCAACCAGCTCAAGATCTGGGGCGAACGGGTCGGGGTCGAGGTCGTGGCGCAGCATCCGGGCGCCGATCCGTCCTCGGTGGTCTTCGACGGTTTGACCTACGGGGTTGCCCATGGGCACGAGGTGATCATCATCGATACGGCCGGCCGGTTGCACACCAGCGTCAACCTGATGGAAGAGTTGAAAAAAATCAAGCGGGTCATCGGCAAGAAGATGTCCGGCGCCCCCCACGAGATCATGCTGGTGCTCGATGCCACCACCGGCCAGAACGGCATTGCCCAAGCCAAGCTTTTCCACCAGGCCGTGGGCATCAGCGGCCTGGCCCTGACCAAGCTCGACGGCACCGCCAAGGGCGGCATTGTCGCCAATGTCTGCCGGGAACTCAAGATTCCGGTGCGGTTCATCGGCATTGGCGAGCAGATCGACGACCTGCGCGATTTCGATGCCAACGAGTTTGTCGAGGCGTTGTTTGCCAGCCAGACGGATTAAAGGGACGGGCGCCATCCGCCCGTTCCCCTGATCCGCCGATCTCCTTCCCCCTCACCGGGCTGCCCTGTCGCTCCAGCCACGCTTGGCACCACCGCCTGCGGCTATTGCCGGCCTTGCCGGCCATGCGGGATGCCGAGCTTATCCAATCGCCACCGCAGGGTGCTGGGATGCATCCCGAGCAGTTCGGCCGCGCCGTTCGGGCCATTGACCCGGCCGTTGGTCAGATCGAGGACCGTGCGCAGGTGCCAGGCGATCACCTCGTCGAGCCGGAGCGGCAATTGCCGGCCGGCGGTCTTGTGGCCGCCGATTGCCGCCCTCGAATCTTCCGTCGGCTGCACGCCGTTGAACAGCAGCCCCCCCTCCCGATGCAGGATCAACTCGCGTTCCACCAGGTTCTGTAGCTCGCGCACATTGCCGGGCCAGTCGTACGCCACCAGACGGTCCATGGCGCCGGGGGCGATTTGCCGGGGGGCGTCCAGGCCCAGTTCCAGAGTCTTTTGCCGGATGAAATAGTGGATCAGCTGCGATATATCCCCTCTTCTCTGGCGCAGCGGCGGGATGATGATGGGGAAGATGTTCAACCTGAACCAGAGATCCTCGCGGAATTTCTTGTCGGCGACCATGTTTTCCAGGTTGCGATGGGTGGCGGCAATCACCCGGATGTTGACCGGAATCGATCTGGTGCCGCCGATGCGCTCGATTTCATGGCTTTGCAAAACCCGCAAAAGGCGCACTTGGGCCTGATGCGGTAACTCGCCGATCTCATCCAGAAAAATCGTGCCGCCGTCCGCGCGTTCGAACCGGCCCCGTTTTTCCCCGAAGGCGCCGGTGAAGGCGCCCTTTTCATGACCAAAGAGTTCGCTGTCGATCAGGTTCTCCGGAATGGCCCCGCAGTTCACTTTGATGAACGGCCCGTTCTGGCGGGGCGAGGCGTGGTAAATGGCGTTGGCGATGATCTCCTTGCCGGTCCCGGTTTCCCCCAGCAGCAGGACCGTGCTGCTCAAAGGGGCCACGTGCTTGACCATCTCGAAGACGTTTTTCAGGCCGCCGTCCGCGCCGATGATGTCGCCGCTGGCTTTTTTGGCGATTTCCCGGTGGAGGAAGTAGTTGTCGTCGATCAGCCGGTCCTTGTATCTGACGACCTTTTCGTAGGACAGGGTATTGGCGAGCGAAATGGCGAAAGGAACCGAGACGGTGGCCAACAGGTCGAGGTGCTTTGCATGGTATCTCCCCTCGCCGAAGGCGCAGAGCGAGAGCGAACCCAGCAGTTTTTCGTCCAGCAGCAGGGGCAGCGACATCCGGGAATTGCCCTCCAATTGAACATAGGGAGCGAGCAGCCGATAATATTCGCTGGTGTTGGCATCGATGATGGTCGGGACTTTCGGCCTCAATTTCTGGATGTCTTTCCATACTTTCTTGGGCAGGGGCACGAGTTCGTCCGGCGTTACCGTGTCATGGGCGGTGACGTGCGCCACCCGCCTGATGGCGGTCATGTCCGGATCGAAAATGGTCAGGCTCAAGATGTCCAAAGGGAAATACAGTTTCAGATAGTCAAAGGATTTTCTGAAGGCTGTCTTGATGTCGAGGCTGCTGCAAATCCTGATGGTCACTTCCCGAAAAAAATCGTCCTTGCCGTCCATGCCAGTCCGCTCTCCCGCCCGTGGGCGATGTGGTCAATCTCAATGGCAACATATTGCACATTTCGTTGAGAATAACAATATGTTGATGGTGAAACATCAGTATATTGCCATTTGATATCCTTTTGTTGGTAATTGGTTGATATTCTGTGTGAACAAGAAGTGGCATGATTATCGCTTGCGCCATTGCTTGGAGTAAAAACCAAGACTACTGTTACAGTGTACGGCACCGCCGTCCACGGGCTCGACCAACTCTCGTCCAACCAGCCGCGCAAGCAGACTCAGACCATGACACCCAACGATCTCGATGCTATTGCCTCGTCTCCATCTCCCGGGCCGCCGCCGGCTGCCGGGGGGAAAAAAAAACTGCGGCTTGGCCGTTTGCTTTCCGCAGTGCGCCACTTCGGCAAATTCGCCGTGGTCGGCGCCGCACTCCTCGGCCTGGTGGCTTTCGGGTGGTGGGGGATTGGGCGCCTGGGGCATGTGACCGAGAACGATGCCCGGGTGAAGGCGGACATGGTTATCGTCAGCAGCCGGGTCGACGGATGGATTGTCGAGCGTCCGGTCACCGACGGCGAGACCGTGGCGCAAGGCCAGGAGATGATCGTGATCGACCAGCGGGAAGCCGAACTCAAGCTGGCCGAATTACGGGCCAAGGCCGAAGCGATTCGCCTGCGCCAGGAACGGATTGCCATCCAGTATCGGATGATAAAAACCACGGCCCACGACGCGGTGACCGCCGCCCAAGCCAACCAGAAAGCGGCGGCTTCGAAGCTGGAACAGGCCCGGCGCGAATTCCAGCGGGCCGAGGAACTGCTCGGCCGGATGGTTTCGAGGGAAGTGTGGGAACAGCGGCAGACCCAGCTGCGGCAGGCCGAGGCCGAGGCCTTGTCGGCCTCCTCCGCCCTGGCCGATGCCCAGGTAAAACTAGGCGATATCGAAGTGTTGCATAAGGAATTGGATACCCTTGCCCAGGAGGCGGTCCAGGTGAACGCCCAGATCCGCAAGCAGGAAATCAACGTGGCCGACCGGCGGGTGCGCAGCCCGATCAAGGGCATCGTGGACCAGAAGTTTGTGCAACCGGGGGAATATGTCCTTCCGGGCCAGCGGCTGTTCATTGTCCACGACCCCAAACAGGTTTGGATCGAGGCGGACATCAAGGAAACCAAGCTCAGCCGCCTGCGGCCGGGCCAGGTGGTCGACGTCAGTGTCGACGCCTATCCGGATCGCCGATTCACCGGCCGCATCGAACGGATCGGCAACGCGGCCACCGGCGAATTCGCCCTGCTGCCAAGTCCCAATCCTTCCGGCAATTTCACCAAGATCACCCAACGGGTGCCGGTGCGGATTGCGGTCGAACAACCGGATGACAACCCCCTGCGTCCGGGCATGATGGTCGAGGTGGACATTGAAACGGCTCAGCATTGATCAGGCGCATCCCGAGCGCGGGCCCGCCCTGGTGCGCAAGTTCGGCCCGGAAGGACGGCAATGCCGGCAAGGTGCGGCCTTACGGATGAGCGGCAGCATGGCCAAGGTTGCGCGGGCCGCGTTCCTGCTGGGGTGCGTGGCAGCCCTGGCCGGGTGCACGGTGGGGCCCGATTACGTCAAGCCCGAAGCGAAACTGGCGCCGCTGCACAATGCCGGGGCCGTGGCATCCCGCCCGGGTACCCAAGGTGAGATCCAGCTCGATCGGTGGTGGGCAGGGTTTCAGGATCCCCAGCTGACCCGGATGGTCGAGCGTGCGCTGCGGCAAAACCTGGACATCCAGGCCTCGCTGGAGCGGGTCGCCCAGGCGCGGGCCGTTGCCAAGGGGGCGGGCGCGAAGCTGCTGCCCGCACTTGATGCCGATGCCCAGGCCACCTACGAGCGCATGTCGCTTGAAAACCCGATCGGGGCCATTGCCCGGACGATGCCGGATTTCAACCGCAACTTCGAGTTGTACGATGCCGGCCTCAGCGCCTCCTGGGAAACCGATCTGTTCGGCGGACTCAAGCGCCGGGAAGAAGCGGCCCTGGCCATGGCCGGTGCGGCCGAGGCCATGCATGCCGGGGTGCGGATCTCGATCGCGGCGGAGGTCGCCGATACCTATTTCCGGATTCGCGGCGATCAGGAGCAGTTGCGGGTGGCCCAGGCCCGGATCGACACCGATACCGATTTGCTGGCAATGCTCAAGGAGCAACGGGCCCACGGCATGGCCACCGACCGGGAAGTGGCCCAGGGTGAGGCCCTGCTGGCCCATGCCCAGGGCATCGTGCCGCTGTTGCGGATTGATCTGGAGGCGCAGCTCAATCGCCTCGATGTGCTCTTGGGCGCGCAGCCGGGAACCTATGCCGCCGAGCTGAACACGGCCGCGGCCGTTCCGCCGGTCCCGCGCATCACCACGCAATTTTCCGATTTTCTGCGGCGACGGCCGGATGTCATGGCCGCCGAGCGCAACCTGGCCGCGGCCAATGCCCGGATCGGTGCCGCGCTGGCCGGCTACTATCCGGAAATGTCCCTGGCCGGCGTCCTGGGGTACGAGGCCCTCACAGCCAGCCATATGTTCAAGAGCGCCACCTTCCAGCCGGCCGCCATCGTCGGGCTGCGCTGGCGGCTGTTCGATTTCGGCCGGATCGACGCCGAAGTCGAACAGGCAGACGCCGCGACCCGCGAGGCGCTCCTCCATTACCGGCAGGTTGTCCTGCGCGCAGCCGAGGATGTCGAGAACGCCTGCGCCGACCTGGTGCAGTACGAAGTCTACAGCCAGGACGTGAGCCGGCAGATCGACGCCCTGAAACGGGTCCGCGAGGATTCGCAGCAGGCCTACAAGTCCGGGATGATCGCCCTGACCGACGTGCTGGATGCCGACCGGCAACTGCTGGTCGCCGAAGGGGAATTGCCCCGCGCCCGGACCGACGCCGCCCGGGCCGCGGTCCGCCTGTTCAGGTCGCTGGGCGGCGGATGGTGAGGCGCTTGTTGGCAAGTTGTCGAGGTGGAATGTGAACCAGGTGACGACCGAAGAACTGTCCGCCCGTTACGGCGCCGCGTACAAGTGGTACGTTTCCGCGACGGTTTTGGTGGGATTGATGGCGATGATCGCCTCGGCCACCATTGTCAACGTGGCGATGCCCGACATCATGGGCGAGTTCGGCATGGGCCAGGACCAGGCCCAATGGCTGTCCACGGCGTTTCTGGCCTCGATGACCGCGGCCATGCTGGTGGCCTCCTGGGCGGTCAAATCGTTCGGGAGTAGGAGCACCTATAGCATGGCGCTCATCGCCTTTGCCCTTGGTTCGCTGATGGGGGCCTTCAGCCCCAACGACACTGTGCTGGTGGTGGCTCGGATCATCCAAGGCGCTGCCGCCGGACTGGCGCAACCCCTCGGCATGGTGGCCATGTTTCAGGCCTTTCCGGCCGACCGGCGCGGCTCGGCCATGGGGCTCTACGGCATGGGAGTGGTCCTGGCCCCGGCGCTCGGCCCCACGGTCGGCGGCATACTGATCGACAACTATTCGTGGCGCGACGTTTTCTTTCTCGGCCTGCCGTTTTGCGCCGTGGGGCTGATCCTGGCAGCGGCCTTCCTGGCCACGGTTCGGGAAAGCAAGCGGCCTGCCTTCGACTGGCTGGGCTTCATCCTGCTGTCGGTGGGCATCGCCTCCTTTCTCGCCGGCCTGTCCAATGGGCAGCGCATGGGTTGGGACTCGATCTTCGTCAGGGGCTCGTTCTGCCTGGCCGCATTCAGCATGTGCGCGTTCGTGGCCCAGGAGCGGCGCGCGCAGACCCCGCTGCTGGCGCTTGACGTGTATCATAACCCGCGTTTTGTTGCCGCCTTTGTCGTGGCCTTCATCCTCGGCATGGGCCTGTACGGCTCCACCTATCTGGTGCCGCTTTTTGTCCAGACGGTCCAGGGCTACTCCCCGACCGAGTCGGGGCTGCTCCTGATGCCCGCCGGCATCGTCCTGGCCTTGGTCTTTCCCCTGGCTGGCCGGCTCAGCGACAGGTTGCCCCCGCATGTCCTGATTTTTTTCGGCATGGCCCTGTTCTCGGTTTCCAACTACCTGATGAGCCATGTCGACACCGATACCGAGTTCTGGACTTTTGCCTACTACGTCGTGGTCGGCCGCATCGGCCTGGGATTCATTCTGCCGTCCCTCAACAGCGGCGCCCTCAGAGTGCTGGATTCGCACCTGCTCAGCCACGGAGCCGGGGCGATCAATTTCGTCCGCCAGCTGGGCGGCGCGATCGGGGTCGATATCCTCTCGGTCTACCTGGAACGGGAAACAACCATTTATGCGCACGAAATCAATGCGATGCAAACAGGGGGCCATGTCGCCTCCGCCCTGTTTCATCAGCTGGTCACCGCGCTCGACCGGGCCGGGGTGGCCGGTTCTATCGCTGTTACCGAGGCTCACCGCTTTTTGTCGCACATGATTGCGGCCCAGGCCAGTGTCATGGGCTTCCGCGAGAGTTTCCTGTTCGTGGCGGTGATCTTTTTCATCGCGCTCTTTCCCACTTGGTACATGCGGGCGAAACGGCGGCCGGGCCAGCTCAGGCAGGCCCGCTGAACCCACTGTGCACCAGCAAACAAGGTGATTGCCCATGTTCGACACGATTCTCGTTGCCGTTGACGCCTCCGACCAAAGGGGCGGCGTCCTGCTGCACGCGGCGGAGATAACGCGTCGCTTCTCCGCCAATCTCCACCTGGTTTCCGTCTATGACATCGACCAGATGTGGGAGACCAAGGTGCCCGAACCGAGCCCCGAGATTTTCGAAACGCTGGCCACGGAAAGCAAAAAGCCGCTTGCAGAGGCCCAGCGGGAACTCTCGGCCATGGGTATCGCCTCGCAATGTCATTTTTTGGAAGGTCCGGTCATCGAACAGATTGCAATTCTGGCCCAACGGCTCGATGCCGATCTGGTCATCATGGGACACCGCCACGTCACCGGGCTGCGGCGGCTGCTGGAAAGTTCGGCGGCAAAGGGCTTGATCGACAAGTCGCCGTGCAGTGTCATGATCGTCAGGGACGGCAAGCCGGTCTGACCGAAACATTCCGGGCCGATTCCGGCATTGCCGCCAGGCCAACGGATCGGCCGGCGGCAACGGTCCGTTCATCCCCAATCCCGCCTCTCCTCGCTATTTTCTTCGGCGTGGGCCTGGCCGCCTCGGCGGTCGCAATCGCCCGCGCCGCCCCTCGCCTTGGTATCCGTTTTTTTCCGTCTCCGGTATCTTGCCGGATAGGGGCATGCCCTATATTTTTGCCTGGCCGATTGAAAACAGGATGACCGCGGCCAGGGAGACGACGATTGCCAGTTTGTGGTAGATATTGACCGGCTCCTTGAGAAAGAGCACCCCGACCACGATGGTGGTGGTGATGATCGAGAGCACCGCGTACAGCACATACTGCGAGGCGCCGTAGCGTGCATACAGGATGTTGAAGCCGAGATAGGTCAGGAACAGTCCGCATCCAGACAGCACGATCGATTGGCCGTGGCCCTTGACCGCCTGGCCAAGATCGACGGCGCCTACCAGAGGGGCGAAAAGAAAGGCCAGGAGGGCGGCGATCAGGGCGGACAGGCCGACAAACAGCAGGCCGTTTTCGCAGTCCGCGGATTTTTTCTGGCCCAGGGCAAACATGGCGTTGCCTATCGCGGCAATGGCCGCATACACGATCGGCAGCAGGTGGTGCATGGTCTTTACCTATAAAAACATGAAGTTGTACCGGTTTGGCCCCGAGTGCCGAGCCGGCCGGGAAGGGCGGCGGCGTTTTTCTTCCTGCCTCCCGGCGTAGATTGCCAAGGCGGCAAGACCCGCCCGCCGGCAACTGTACCGCAAGCGGCCCTGGGTTGGCAAAGTTCGTTTTTGTTGCTGTTTTTTTAATTTGCACAGCAATTTGATGCCATGGTAATTGACAGAGCGTGAAAATTGTCTGATTGTGGTGCGGGACAGGGCCCGGAACCGGCCGGCATGCGACCGGCCGAGTCAACTGGGTGAAAATCCGAGGCTGTTCGACGGAGCCACCTGTCGCTGTGCCGCATGCGTCCAGGCGGCCCGGGCTGGCAAGCCTCGCTGTGCCGCCCAAGGAGTGCCGAGGCCTCCGCAATGAAATCCGCCACGGCCGGCCTTACCGGAGCGGCGGCGCGACCCCCTACTTTTTCAATTCGCTCAACGCTGAAGGAAATCCGATTTGGTGTACTACCGACAACAGAATCAACCGGGCTGTGGCGGTTGTCTGCTCATTCTCGTCATGGTGGCCCTGGTCACCGGCGGCGCCCCCGCCCTGCTCAACCTGTTCGGCTTTTTGCTGTATTCCGGCCTGGCCGGGGTGCTGGTGCTGTTCGCCGCGTTTTGGGGCTTTACCTATTACATGCGGCGGAAAGTCGCCAGCTACGAGGCCTCGCAGACCGAAAGCCACAACCGTTTCGTGTTTTTGTTGGTCAACATCCTGGTCAAGATCGCCCAGGTCGACGGCCATTTCACCCGGCCGGAGTTGAACGCCATCCTCAATTTTTTCCAGTACCATCTCCGTTACAACCAGGAGCAGATGTACTGGGTCAAGCAACTGGTCAAGGAGGCGCGGGACAATCCCACCGACCTGGGCCAACTGCTGGAGGAGTTCCGCAACGGATTCGCCTATGAACCCCGACTGATCCTCCTGGAGCTCATCTATCAGATCATCCATACCAAGCAGCCGCCGCCGGCCGACGAATTGCGGCTGGCCCGCGAGGTCGCCCAGGTTCTGCAGATTTCGGTGTACGACCAGCGGACCATCGAGGCCAAGTACATGTACCGCCAGCGGCAGGAGGCCGCCAGCGCCGGCCAGCTGGAGGAGCAGTACTACGCGGTGCTCGGCCTGGAACCCGGAGCCGATTTCGCCGAGATCAAGAAAGCCTACCGGAAATTGTCCATGCAGTACCACCCGGACAAGGTCGGCCATCTGGGCGAGGAGTTCAAGAAGGTGGCCGAGGAGAAAATGAAGGAAATCAACGTGGCGTACGGCTATTTCGAGAAGAAGTTCGCCAACGGCAGATAGCCGGGCGAAGAGCGGGAGACGCGGCCTGGCGCCGCGGCTTTTCGCGAGGCGTCACGGAGTCACGTTTCACCAACCCCAACAAGTGAGGGCAAGCAATGAGCGGTGTGGCCAAGAAGATGCAGGCGTTTGCGGAGCAATCCTCCTGGATTCGGAAGATGTTTGAGGAAGGGGCCCGGATGAAGGCCGAGTTCGGTGCCGACAAGGTGTTCGATTTCAGTATCGGCAACCCCGATGTGCCGCCGCCGGTCAAATTCTATACCGTGCTCCGCGAACTGGCCGCCAACGAACAGCCGGGCGTGCATGGCTACATGCCCAACGCGGGCTATCCCTTTGTCCGCGAAGCCCTGGCCAAGCGGCTCGGGGTCGAGCAGGGCGTCAAGCTGGGCGAGGGCGACATCCTCATGACCTGCGGCGCCGCCGGCGGCTTGAACGTGATCTTCAAGGCCTTGCTCGATCCCGGCGACGAGGTGATCATCCTCTCGCCCTTTTTCGTCGAATATAAATTCTATATCGACAATCACGGCGGCGTGGCCAAGGTCGTGCCCACCGACAAGGAATTCAACCTCGACCTGGCGGCGATCGAGGCGGCGTTGACCGCCAAAACCAAGGTGGTGCTGATTAACTCGCCCAACAACCCCACCGGCCAGATCTATTCGGCGGCCTCGCTCGGCCAGCTCGGCCAGATGCTCGACGCGGCGGGCAAGCGGTTGGGCACGACCATCTTTCTGGTGTCCGACGAGCCCTACCGCAACATCGTCTTCGACGGCCACCAGGTGCCGCCGTTGATGCCCACTACCACCAACGCCATCATCGCCTCTTCGTACTCAAAGGAGTTGGCCCTGCCCGGCGAGCGCATCGGCTATCTTGCCGTTCATCCCGACATGGCTGGCAAGGCGGAGGTGGTCGGAGCCCTGACCCTGGCCAACCGCATCCTCGGTTTCGTCAATGCCCCGGCCCTGATGCAGCGGGCCGTGGCGCAGCTGCAGGACGTGTCGGCGGACAGTTCGGTCTATGCCCGGCGACTGGATGTGTTCTGCAAGGTGCTGGACGAGGCGGGCATGAGCTATGTCCGCCCCAAGGGTGCCTTTTATCTTTTTCCCCAATCGCCGATCGACGATGTCGAATTCTGCCGCCTGCTGACCGAGCAGAAGATCCTGGCGGTGCCGGGCCGCGGCTTCGGCCTGCCCGGCTACATCCGCCTGTCGTTCTGCGTCGACGAGAAGGTGATCGCCGGCTCGGCCGCGGGTTTCAAGAAGGCGATGGCGCTGGCCAGGAAATAGGCGCCCGCAACCATCTCTCAACAACAAACAAAAAGGCCGTCTTCGCGAAGAAGACGGCCTTTTTGTTTGCCCTTCCACCTTGGTTCGCTATCCTCGGTCCGCCTTGCGGATGACCTCGCACAGGTCGTGGGCGATGGCGGTGATCTCCTGTTCGTCCTCGCCCTCGGTCATCACCCGGATCACCGGTTCGGTGCCCGAGGCGCGGACCAGGACGCGGCCGCGTTCGCCCAGTTGTCCTTCCGCCTTGGCCAGGGCCTCGGAAAAGCCGGGGATGAGTTCCGGCGGAATTCTCGAGGCCATGCGCACGTTTTTCAGCACCTGGGGGAAGGTGGACATGATCGTGGCCAGCTCGGACAGGGGCTTGTTTCTCTTGATCATGATCGCCAGCAGCTGCAGGGCCGCCAGGGTGCCGTCACCGGTGGTGTTGTGGTCGAGGAAGACCAGGTGCCCCGATTGCTCGCCCCCGAAGTTGTAGCCCTTGGCCCGCATGGCCTCGACCACGTAGCGGTCGCCCACCTGGGTGCGGACCATCAGGCCGCCCATGGCGTGCATGGCCTGCTCCAGGCCCATGTTGCTCATCACTGTGGCGACCAGGGTCTTTTTCTTCAGCTTGCGGCGGTGCATCAACTCGCTGGCGCAGATGGCCATGATGTGGTCGCCGTCGACGATGTTGCCGTGCTCGTCGCAGACGATCAGCCGGTCGCCGTCGCCATCCAGGGCCAGGCCGATGTCGGCCCCCAGTTGCTTGACCTTGGCGGCCATCAGTTCCGGATGCAGGGCCCCGCACTCGTGGTTGATGTTCTTGCCGTCCGGGTCGATGCCGATGGCGGTCACCTTGGCGCCCAGCTCGGAGAAGACGTGGGGCGCGACCTTGTAGGTGGCGCCGTGGGCGCAGTCGAGGACGATGTGGAAGTCGTCGAGCACGTAGTCCCTGGGGAAGGTATTCTTCAGGTAGACGATATAGCGGCCGGCGGCGTCCTCGATCCGCGAGGCCTTGCCGACCTCGTCGGCCACCGGCCGGAGCGCGGCCATTTTCTGCGAGAAGATCAGGTCCTCGATGTCGGCCTCCAGCTCGTCGGGCAATTTGAAGCCGTCGGCGGAAAAGATCTTGATGCCGTTGTCCTGGAAGGGGTTGTGCGAGGCCGAGATCACCACTCCGGCGTCGGCCCGCATCGAGGTGGTGATGAAGGCGATGCCCGGGGTGGGCAGGGGGCCGACCACCTGCACGTTGACCCCCATGGAGCAGATGCCCGCGGCCAGGGCGTTTTCGATCATGTAGCCGGAAAGCCGCGTGTCCTTGCCGATGACAATGGTGTTGCCCTTGACCTGGTTCTTGACGATGAAGGCGATGGCCCGGCCGATCTGCATGGCGATCTCCGAGGTCATGGGATAAATATTGGCCACGCCGCGCACGCCGTCGGTTCCGAAAAGTTTTTTCATGGGTCGATCCTGTTGGGGTTGGGAGAAAAAATGCACTCCTGGGGAAAGATCAAGGGAAATGGGGCCACGGTCAGGGCTGCAGCCGCACCTTGCTCGGGGTGACGGTGCGGATGACAATGGGGCTGTGGCCCGGAAGACTGACGCCGCGAACCTGGACCGGGGCCTCGCCGCCGCCCTTATCCGCGGGCGGCCCGGCCGAGGCCCGGAACAAGACCGACAATTCCGGGGTGATCTGGACGATCTGCTCCGGAATCTCAGCCTCGACCGTAACCGTGGTTGGCGAGAATTTCGCGGCACTGCCGATGTCCTTGCCGTCGATCAAGATGCCGCGCACGGTTTTTTTCAGCATGGTCTCCTTGAGGGTGACGTTGGCTTCGATCACGGTTTCGCCGATCAGGTTGAGCAGGGCTTCGCTGAGGTTGAGATGGGCCTGAAAGGTGCCGGAGCTGTCGAGCCCGTCCAGATTGATCACCGAAGTCTTCAGCACGCTTTCCTTTTCCAGCGCGGCCTGGGGTCCGCTCACGGTGATTTGCGGCGGCTTGAGAGTCAGGCTTTCCAGGACGAAACCGGCAGCCGGCTTGCCCTTGGTCACCGGAATGATGGGGAAATCCTTGCGGACCAGCCGGTCAATCAGCAGGGTGATGTTGGCCGGCTGCACCCGTTGCACCGCGATCCCGTTCGGCAGGGGGATGGAGTCCTCGTCGTTTTTCACCACCAGGGGACCGGGCTCGGCCTTGCTCAGGTCGACCGGCCGGGAAATGTTCTGCTGCCGCATCTCCTGGATCAGCCGCCTCGGACCGCTGACCACCACCTCGATGTCTTTCTTGTACTGATTGCCGACAACCAAGTTGGACGGAAGATTGCGAAGTTCAAGCGGAATGGTCACGGCCAGGTCCAGGCGGTCCTCGGCGACGACAAAATACCAGAGACTGGCGCTGATGAGCAGGGACAGCAGCTTGAGCAACCAGTGCTTGGTGATGAACGAGAAATCAGGCTTTCTTGTCATGGGCTCGCAATTGAGTCAGCCAGGAGAGCCAGCCGCCGGTGGCGGCGCTCGGAACCAGCAGTTCCTTGAGGGTGGCGGTCAGCGATTTGTCGTCGTGGAACGGGGTGATCCGTCCGTGCTGGACCAGGGAGATTTCCTGAGTCTCCTCGGAAACCACGATGACGATGGCGTCGGTCTCCTCGGACAGGCCGAGGGCGGCGCGGTGGCGGGTTCCGTAGCGTTTGTCTATGCGTTGGTTCTGCGACAACGGCAGCAGGCAGCCGGAGGAATGGATGCGGCCCTTGTGGATGACCACCCCGCCGTCGTGCATGGGGGAGGCGGGAAGAAAGATGGCCACCAGCAGCTCGTGCCGCAGGCGGGCGTCGAGGCGGTGGCCGGTGGCGACCAGGTCGCGCAGGCCGGTGTCGCGCTCGATAACCATCAGCGCGCCGATCCGCCGTTTGGCCATGTAGGCGGCGGCACGGACGATTTCCTCGATATCCTTCTCGGCCGCGTCGCTGGCCTTGTGCAGAAACGGCGTCTTGCCCATCTGGGTGAGGGCGCGGCGGATATCGGTTTGGAAAAGGATGACGAGCACCAGCAGGATCGAGCCGAGGAAGGTCTTGAGCAGCCAATGCAGCGTCTGCAGTTGGAACTTGCCCGCCAGGACATAGATGATAATAATGAGGGCGATGCCGACCAGCATCTGCACGGCCCTGGTGCCGCGGATGAGCAGCATGGTCCGGTAGATGACGTAGGCGACGATGAGGATATCGAGGATATCCCGCAATCGGATGGAATGGATCGCGTCGAGCATGCCTGGTAACGTGGAAAACAATGAAGAAGAACAGGTAGCTATTTGTAGCATGCCCGCTGTCGCTTGAACAGGGGAAAGTCGTTTTCGGCCCCGGCGAAATGCATTGAAACGCATGGGGCGGCTGGCGATCCGCGATGGGGCGAGTCCGCGATGCCTAGGCCCGGAGGTCGAGCAAAAACCAAGGAGCCATCATGATCGAGGAATTGGTGCGCCGGACACGGACCGTGCGCCGTTTTGTGGAACAAAAGCCGGTCGAGACGACGCTTCTGCGCGCCTGGGTCGATCTTGCCCGGCTCGGCGGTTCAGCGCGGAACGCCCAGCCGCTGAAATACATGATCGTCACCGAAGAAACGCAGCGAACCCGGCTCTTCCCCCTGCTCGGCTGGGCCGGATATCTGTCCGACTGGCCCGGTCCCGGTCCGGGGGAACGTCCGGCGGCCTATATCGTCTGCCTGCTCGACACCGGCTTGGCCCGGGGGCCGGAGAGCGAGGCCCATTTCGACCTGGGCATCGCCACCCAGAATCTTCTGCTCGGTGCCGCGACGCACGGAGTGTTCGGCTGTCGCATCGGCGCCTTTTCCGCGGACAAGGTTCATCGCCTGCTCGAACTGGAGCAGCGCTTCAAGGTGCTGCTGGTGCTGGCGCTTGGCTATCCGGCCGAGACCGTGGTGGTGGAAGAGGTGGGGCCGGATGGAGACATCCGCTATTGGCACGACGCGCTGGGAGTGCATCACGTGCCCAAACGATCGTTGACGGAGGTGCTGGTCTGCCCTCCGATGCCGAAATGAGCCACACCGCCATGCTGCAGCTGCTCGGTTTGTTCTCCTTGGTCACCTTTGTCGGCAGTCTGGTCGCCGTGCCCTGGCTGATCGGCCGGATGCAGCCCGATTACTTCGTCACCCACTGGCACCGGGTCAACGACCGTCATCGACGACACCCGGCCCTGGCGGTGGCGATTTGGCTGGCGCGCAACGGCATCGGCTTGTGTCTGCTGGTGGCCGGTATCGCCATGCTGTTTCTGCCCGGGCAGGGGCTGCTCACCATGCTGGTCGCCATCTGCATGATGGACGTCCCCGGCAAGCGCCGCCTTCTTGATCGGTTGATCGGTTATGACAGCATCCAAACCGCCCTGAACTGGGTGCGGCGGAAGCAGGGAAAGGAGGAATTCGTTTTTCGAAACCGGGACGACTGAACACATCGCGATACGAAAAAGGCGGGTTTGGTTTGTTGATAACCTGAAAACCGCCTTGTGCTTGCCCATTTTTCGTTTTTTTCTTGAAAACGGAAAATGGGCATTTTTTATCCGAAAATATGAAAAAAAGCCTGCGGTTGGTTTGCGGATACTTTTTTCCGCCATAAAGGAGCGAGGTCGCCGTATTGCGGGGTGATGACGGTATCTATCTGTTATTAATTGAAATATTGTAAAGTTATTTTTGTTGTTGCCGGCAAGGTGTCGGGATGTCGATGTAACTGTCGTGGTATCTCGACGGTGTTTCCGGTCTTTTCCGTTTTTCTGTGTTAGCGAAAAGGTGAAAGGCGGAGAAAAGAACGAAATTTTTTGACCCTATTTTTTAACTTACTGATTATCTGATGTATTTTTTTATGTCCAACTTGGCATGGCGTGTGCATTTCCCGGAAGCAATGAATTGAGAAGCACCCATACTGCAAACGGCGCCACAGAGCAGCCTTGTCGGTACGGGTTGCATGGGATGAACACCTGTCGCTAATGGCTTGAACTCAAGGAGGACACAATGAAAAAGGTACTGATGGGAATGGCGGTTGCCGCGATGATGGTTGGGGTCAGCAATACGGCTTTGGCGGACAGGCTCTCCGTGTTCGATGCAAGCTGGAGCGACATGACCGTGCAAACGGGGAACAACGGCCATCCGGAAGATTATGTTCCCGGAAACGGCCAGGTGTATCCCGGCTATGGCGGCCAGCCCTTCGATGCCGAATATTTCTTGTATAAGATTCAGGGCAACAGCCTTTTCGTCGGGCTGCAGACCGGCTTCAATCTCATTGACGGCCAGCAAAAATATGACGGCTCGTGGTATTATTCCGGTGATCTGTATCTTTCCTTCGACAATTCGCCCACCACCTATGAATATGCGGTCGATTTCCAGACCAATGGCGGTAGGGGCACGAACAGCGGCGACGAGGCATTCAAGCAAGTCAGCAAATCCAGCAGTCCGACCTATGGAGAGTCCGGCCCCTATCTCGTTACCGAAGGTTCCGTGATCGCCGGGGTGCTGCAGGGAATCAGCAACGGCAGCGGGCAGTATGTCGACACCGTTGTCGACGCCATTTCCGGTTTGCAGACTTCCTATTGGACCATCGTCGAACTTGATCTTGCCGCGCTCCTTGGTGTCGATTGGGCAAGCAAGGGCTTGACCCTGGGAACGCATTGGACCATGTCCTGCGGTAACGATGCGGTCAAGGGCGTTGCCCAGGTCGACCCGGTTCCCGAACCGGCGACCATGCTGCTTTTCGGTACCGGCCTGCTCGGTTTGGCCGGTGCCGCCCGCAGGCGACAGGCCGCAAAGTAAGCTTCCAAACATTCTCCCTATCTTTTTTCCTCCTTCCAGGAGCAAGCGCGCCGCTTGCTCCTTTTTTTTGTTCAAAGTTCGGGCTAAGCCCGATTCCGTTCATACTGTCTGGCCGCAAACAACTTGACCGCGATTGACGTCTGTTGGTCATTCCGACGAACGCAGAGAGCAGGACTCGCATAGTCGCATGAAATTTGGACAGAATGCCGTCTGGCCTGGCGTGGGCTGGCAGCTTGAGAGGTTTTGAGCATGCCATAAAAAGGTCTTCGTCATTTTCCTGATTGATTGCCACTCAAATTCTGCCGATTGCATCCTGGATGGTATTCTACTGAAATTTCTTGAGAATTTTCCTCGCCGCGTTTGTTGAAACGACCAACAAAGGGCGTTCGGGACACGGATAACGCTGGCCGCATGGTCATTTCGAACGTAGTGAGAGATCTCGTTTGCTCAACGGCTTTCCGGAGCGTCAGGAACACCGCCGATCGCTGTGTAAACGAGCTTGATTGAGGTGCTGGTAATCAGATTTTCCTGAAGTACCGCATAAAGTAAGGATAATGGCAACTGGAAAATTGTGAAGAAGCGCAATGCCTATGACAATGACGTCGTAAAGTGGCGCATTGAGAGGTTCGAATACCGCGTCCGCATTACTACGGATTTTGTCCGACTGCGCTGGTGCGGGCAAGAGCAAGGTGGGTTGTTGCAGCCGGTATCGGCGATGCGACTTTATGTCGGTAGCAGTTGTGGCTTGCGGCGGCATCGGGAATAAAACGCCATGAAATGATCAGCCGAAGTAACCAACTGTCGAGAGCGTTGTGAGACCGGCCTGCGGTCCGATGACATTTGACTGTCGAATGTGTCGCATCCTTGCTTCTGTTGATATGAGGGAGGTGGTGAAAGATGTAGGTGGGGGGAAATGGTTAATGACGTCATCGCGATCTGATGGATGCCTCCGCGTTGACCCGGTAAATGAAGCCTTGCTCGTGGAGAAAGCTGTATAGCAAGTCGCTTGTATTCGGGCATTCAGCAACAGGGGCGGAGATGCTGTCAGCTATGGCTGTTCCTCCGAATTGGCAGGCCCGGCGAAAAGAAATCGGCTGCCGATGGGCAGGTGAAAGTCCGCGAGACGAGGCTCGCAGACCTGGCAAGGCGGATCGAGCTGCATCGCGTTCAGGGTAGCGGGTTTTTCGCCATCGCAACTTGGAGAGACGGTAATTTTTCCGCAGTTGCGGAAGAGCACGGCAGATTATTATCAGGGACGACTTGGTTGTCAGTCAGGAAGAAGTGGTAACGGGTTTGAATACCTATAAAAACAAAGCCCGGCAGGAATCCTGCCGGGCTTTGTTCAAGCAATACCTACTTTTGGTGTATAGCTCAGTTGGAGCTTTTGCGGCGAGCTGCGCCAGCCAGACCGAGCAGGCCAACTCCGAAGAGCAGCATGGTGGTTGGTTCGGGAACGGGGTCAACGGATTCGACCATTACGACCAGGTCGTTAAAATCAAAATCGCTGCCATTCTCAAAGGCGAGAACATATTCATTGTTTGTCCATGGACCAGGTTTCCAGTCACCAATTTGTACCGTATCTCCTGTGCCACGGAAAGCATACATATGATCAATGCCACCTTGATTCAAGGTGCTATCGGAATAGTATGTTATACCGTTAAAGTTGATGTAGTAACCAAATGTTCCGCCTGTAAAGGTTCCTGCTTGGTCGAACAAATTTCTCACAACAGTACCATCGTCTAAAATACTTACGGTTGCGTGTTGTCCGGCAGATGTTTGCGATCCGGAAAACAATTCAACAAAATTATTTTTATTGCTGGAGTCGTAAATACCAAAAGTACTTCCAGTGCCCAATCCCGCTATATTGAGAACCATAGTCGCAAATGACCCACCCGATGCCGTGATATTCCAATAAGAATCATTGGTATCGCTCATCATGTCTGTGGTAGCATTGACGCTACTTGGGCCTCCGACAGTGATGCCATTCAACGTGTCTTGCAAGGTTGCCTGAGCAGTACCTGCCAACAACCCAAGCCCTGCCACTGCGATCAACGCACTCTTCAACAATTGCTTCTTCATGTTTCCCTCCTATGGGTGTGATGTATTTGATCAAGACAAGGAACATTTTTTTCGTTGCCAACTTTATTCATCATTCGTGCCAGTTTGGCAGAGGTTGTTTCTTTGGCGCTTGTTATTTTTCAATATATTTTGTTAATTCAACACGTTGCTTGATTAACCAAGCTACGGTTTTTCTCTGGCAAAACAAAGTTTATTCCGAACAAGGCTTTTTTAGTATTTCGGGGTTAGCCCGATCAGCAGAAATAATACATAGTCGCTTTTTTTCCACGGGACAAGAACGGAATTTTTCAAATTATTATATATATTTCATATGGTTATTTGTGAATTTTAGTTCCGATTTTTCGGAAAAACGAATTGGGGCAAATGGTTCGATTTGCCTTGGCAATTAAAAGTTCTGCTTCGTAATTTGCTGTTTTTATGAATTTATTCTTGCCCTTTTTCAAGGGATGGGATGGAGGTGGAACGGGCTGTTCTCTTGTTCGTTATTCTGGTTAATCGCTGTGTCTGCAAGATGGGGAGTCTGGAAAAAGCGAGCAATTGCTGTCTTTGTTTGTGTTTGGATGTGGAAAAAGATATATTTTTTGTTTAATTTCAGGATGATATCCTCGTAAAATAGTTCCGGGGTTTCGGAAAAACAGTGGGGCTCGGGGCGGTTTTGTTTGCGGAAACGGAAAAAAATGTTCTCCGGGGGCAAAGATGGCGGCACCGTCTGGTGCCTTGGGGTGGCACGCAAGATGGCTGGCTACTTCTTGGCGGGAGCTGCTACTCGTTATTTCGGCAGTTGTTGGCACAAGTGAGGTCATGCTTGCGCCATTAATCGAAGTTTGGGGCAGGGAAGGTGGAAAGGTGGAATTTATTACTGTTATTCTAAGATGTTATCCTGATGGATATATTTCGGTATTCCGGAAAAAGGTGACGCGGGCGGGGTGAAATCGTTCACCGGAGCGGAAAAGTGCCGTGGTCGGTGTCAGGCAAAAAATGGAGAAAATTGGGAATGTTGGGTTGATTGGAGTCCAGTGCTGAAGACTGGACCTCAGGGGACGGCGGGATGATGCCCGGTAAAAGCGATGCCGGAGTGGAAAAGAAAGCTACTTTCAATGGGTTTTGACCAAACCACCCGACCGATGCCTGCGAGGGAATCGGTGCTGTCCTTGATTACCTCAAACCGGAGGGCGGTTTCAGGGGGAAGCAGTTGCCTGGTGGCAAAACGGATGCCATGGGCGCTGAAGTCCACGGTCCAGGCGTCATCCTCACGAATCGAGGGGAGTTGATCATTGTCGGTTATTTCCGAAAAACGGAAGACATGGTGGGTCGGAATCCGCACCGAACGGCGCCGGTTGCTCGCGAGGAGCCCGTTTGACGCACGCAGCCGATCGGCTGCGGCCAACAGTTCATACTGACCGCACAAGGCATACTGGCTGGTCTGGCAATAGGTGGCTATGTGGGCGCAAACGGGTAGATAAATCCCCTCCTCGATCAACAGGCAGGAGCGGCTTTCCGGTTCCCAATAGGGGCAGACAAATTCAGGACCGGACTTGATGATTCCGCCCTTTCGCCTGGTCTTTTCAAGAAGTTCATAAGCGTGCATAAATTGTTTTCTGCAAGGAACATACCGAATTGTCGGGCGGATATTTTTCTTTTCCTGTCAACGGCGGGGGCTTTTGGCTGCAAGCGCGGAACCGGGAAGAGGCGGGCACTGATGACGGCAGGCGGCAGGACGGTTGGCCATGGCGCCCTTGCCTTCGTTGCCGTGTGGCCGGGATGGGAACGAGTGAGGCAAGGCCATGGCGCCCGATTCCTCCTTTGATCATTTTTCCCGCGATCTCACGGCAATGGCCGCGCGAAGCCTTTTCGTGTCCTCGCCTTTGGTGCGACAGAATTGGACATTTGCCAAATCCACAGGTATATACAGAAGCCATGCTGTCAGCGGGACCGGAATGCATGGCCCCGCAGAAATCTGAAGCCGCCTGGCCTGCCGTGACTGCGCGCAACGAGAATTCCCGTGCCGGGAACGCGTTGCCCCTCCATTTCTTGTGCCGCGGCACGGGCGGGACTTTGCTGGACGATGCCCTTGCATCGAGGAGAAAAAACCGTGAGTGATCTTGCCCGCTACGTCAAGGGCCAGGACCCGGACCGGGATGCCTGGTTGACGAACTTTTTCACCGAAAACCACCTGGCCTACGAAACCTTCCCCGGTGAGGTCGCCTCGCCGGAGCAGCTTAAGTTCATCGTCCATCTCGAGGACGAGCAGGTGTACTATCCGTGTTCGGACGAACTATTTCGCGCCATCATCGAGAAGCGGGCGGACACGGTGCTGACCTCGGCCTATATCGGCATCTGGACCCGGCTGGAAAAGCTGGTGCGCGAGGTGGTCACCGATCCCTACAAACAGAGCTACCTGCTGAGCCTGCTGACCATCAAGTTCAACCACGAAACCATGCACAAGATCCAGCTACCGGGGCGGATCGAGAAACGGCTGCTGAGCATCTTCACCACTATCAGCGAGATCGGCCGGCCGCTGGCAATCGAGCGGGAGCAGGAAAATAAGCGGGTGGCCGCCTTTTTGAGATCGGAGGCGTTCGAGCAGGCCTTCAATTCCCAGGAAGGCCTTGAAATAACCGATCAAACCACCTTGACCGACATCGATCTGCAATTGCACCTGCTGCGGCTGCGTCGCCTGTTCCAGCTCAGTTCCATGCGGCCCCTTTGGCGGCAGGACCAGCCACCGGACATCGACACCATCCGCAAAGTGATGAATAAGCCCTTGGAAACCCCGGAGTGGCAATGGCTCTGCAACTGGCTGCGGGATGTGATCGCCGGTCGGAGGCAACCCTGCGTGCTTTGGGTGGGCGGCCGTTCGGGCGAGATTGTCTTCGATTTGGCCATTCTCCGCATTTTCATGAAGATCGGCATCAAGGTGATCCTGGCGGTCAAGCAGGATTTCTATTACCACCGGGTTTCCTTTGTCGATCTGCTTGAAGACCCGACCCTGGACGAGCTGATCGAGGATGCCCACATCATCGGCGATCCGAAAATTTCTAAGAACGAACTGCTGCGGCAACTCGACAGCGACAACCGCTTTCTGGTCATCTCCGACGGCACCCGCGAGCCCTTCAATCCGCTGCTGACCTCGGTCACCTATGCCCGGGCGTTCAAGGAGGCCGATCTGGTGGTCTACCGCAATCCGGGCGGCAGGGAGAGCATCTCCAACCATTTTCAATTCACCCGCGATATTATTTCCATCATCCCCGCCGATGACGGCGAGGTCGATATCCTGCTCAAGCTCCGCCACCCCAAGGCGGTTCGCTTCTCCCGCGCCGAGTTGCGGCGCATGGCCCAGGATCTGATCGACATGGTCGAGCAGGAAAAGGCCAGGGGCAAGAAAATCATGTTCTACTCGGCCATCGTCGGCTCGATTCCCGGCCAGCTCACCACTGCCAAGGAAATCTTGAACGTCTTTGTCGAATACCTGCGCTCCTCGCTTCACGAGGTGGTCATCATCAATCCGGGCGAGCATTTTATCGAGGGCATGGACGCCGACGACATCATGTACATGTGGGAGATTTTCCAGCGGTCGGGCAATATCGACATCTGGCGCTTCCAGAGTGTCGACGACATCGTCAAGTCTTTCGAACTGATGGGCAGGAAGGTGCCGCCCGAGTGGACCGGCAAGGACGCCACCTATTCCACCGGCTGCACCAAGGAAATGGAGATCGCGCTCCAGATTCAGAAGCAGTACCCGGAAATGCAGCTGATCGGCCCGGGCTACGAAAAATTCCAGCGCCGCAAGGAATACGGCGTGGGCAAACTGTACGACCGCACCCTGGCCTGAGGCGCGGCGGACAGTCGATCACCGGGCGGCCCGGCCCGGATGGAAGCAGGATTGGATCACGTATTTTCAGTAGGATGACGGCATGGCAAGCACCAGTGGACTCAGTTTTCTCGACGCGACCTTTCGCGCCATCTATCCCCAGGACGCGGCCTGTCGCCAGCAGGCCGAGGAACGGCTGGGGCAATTGACCATGCCCCACTGGGCCTTGGGCGATATCATGGATCTGGCCGTTGACCTGGCCGGGATGACCCGTTCGCTTGCGCCGCCGGTGGCCCGGAAGAAAGTGGTGGTCATGGTGGGCGATCACGGCGTGGTTGCCGAGGGCGTTTCCCATTATCCGGCCGAGGTTACCGCCCAGATGGTCCACAACTTCGTCCGCGGCGGCGCCGGGATCAACGCCCTGGCCCGTTGCGCCGGGGCCGAGGTCTGCGTGGTCGATGTCGGTGCCCACGACGATTTTGCCGATCTGGTGCGCAGCGGAGCGGTGATCGCCAAAAAAATAGGCCGGGGCACTGCCAACATCGCCCTGGGGCCGGCCATGAGCCGGACCCATGCGGTCATGGCGGTCGAGGCCGGGATCGAAATCGCGGGCAGTTTGGCCGCAACCACCGACGTGTTCGCCACCGGCGAGATGGGAATCGGCAACACCACCCCCAGCACCGCCATCGCCGCGGCGTTCACCGGCAGGAGCGTGGCGGAACTCACCGGCCGGGGTACCGGCATTGACGATATGCGGCTGCAGCGCAAGATCGAGGTGATCGAAAAAGCCCTGGCGGTCAACAAGCCCGACGCCAAGGATGGCCTTGATGTGCTGGCCAAGGTGGGCGGTTTCGAGATCGGGGCCATCGCCGGCCTGATCGTCGGCGCCGCAGCCCAGCGCAAGCCGGTGCTCATCGACGGCCTGATCGCCACCGCCGGGGCGATGATCGCCGTTTCCCTGGAGCCCTTTGTCCGCGATTTTCTCGTTTGCGCCCACCGAAGCGCCGAGCCCGGCCATGGCGCGCTGCTGGAGAACCTGCGGCACAAGCCCCTGCTCGATCTCAACCTCCGGCTGGGCGAAGGTACCGGCGCTGCTTTGGCGATGCCCTTGCTGGATGCGGCGGTGGCGGTTCTGACCGAGGTGGCGACCTTTGCCGAGGCCGGGGTCAGCGGCGTCGCTTAATCGATGTGGGTGTGATGCAAGTACGGGAAGTTGTCTCCCCAATGGGGCGATTCTTGACGCTCGCGATCGGGCATGTTACATTAGCACTGTGGCTAACGTACTAGAATCCGGGGAGTAAGTTGTGAAGAACGCCATTGCCGCCCTCACATTATCCGTTGCCGTGTTTAGTGGCAATATCCCGCCCGTCACCGCCGGAGATGCCTTGGCGTCGGTGGCGACAGGACCGGCCGCCGGCCATACCTATTCCTATGAAATACCGTCTTCGTTGAATTCGGAAGAGCGGAAATGGTTCCAGATCTTTCAGGAGGGCAATCTCCTGTCCGAAGGCTGGCAGGACATCTCCGCCGAGATCCTCGCCAAAACCCCGCCGGAACAGCGTCCGGCCCAGAAGGTGGCGCTGGATAACCTGGGCAAGAAAATCGGCATGGAATGGTGCCGTCCCAATGCGGTACGCAGAGTCGATTCCTCCATGCTGGTGGCATGGGGCGACATCCTCCGCACCACCGCCCGCAAAAATCCGCAGCAGCTCGCCATGGCCATTGCCTATATCGATCAGAAAGTCGACGCCGCCCTTGATTGATCGTCTTCTTGTTCCCGTTGTTCACCGCTTTCCGGTTGTTCCGTCCCGTCTTCGCTTCGTTCCACCCTGCAGGCCAACTGTCCCCGCCGGAGCATGATTGTCAGTTCGTCGCCGGGACGGACCTGCGCCGCCTCGGTCACCAGCCGTTGTTTTTTTCCTGAAGTCCGCACGATGGCATAACCCCGCGCCAAGGTGGCCAACGGACTGACCGCCTGGAGGATTCCCGCGGTCCGGGCGAGTTGCTCTTGGCCGGTGCGGATTCGGGTGGAAACGGCTCGAACCAACCGGGTGCCGAGCCCGTGCAGCTGTTGTTCGCGCAGGGCCAGGAGACGGCCGGGATGGAAGGGCGCCAGCCGGAGCACGGTTTGGTTGAACCGATGAGTCCGTTCGGCCAGAAGGGTGTTCAGACCACGGTCCAGGCGCGCGTGCAACTGGTCGAGCCGCAGTCGCAGCCGATCCAGGGGATACGGCATGGCCATCAGCCGCTGGCGGGCCAGCCGCAACCGTTGCTCGTTCCGGTCGATCCCGTGTCGCAGGTTGCGGCACATTTGGGCCTGCAACCGGGCCAGGCCGACGCGCAGGGCCTCGCCGTCCGGGACCAGCAGCTCCGCCGCCCCGCTGGGGGTCGGGGCCCGGAAATCGGCGGCCAGGTCGGCGATGGTGAAATCGATTTCATGGCCGATCGCGCTGACCACCGGCACGGTTGAAGCCCGGATCATCCTGGCCAGCGTCTCGTCGTTGAAGGCCCACAGATCTTCGGTCGAACCGCCTCCCCTGCAGAGGACGATCAAGTCGGTGGCCAGACGGGCGTTGACGATCTCGATGGCCCGACCCACTTCCGCCGCCGCCCGGTCGCCCTGCATGGTCGCCGGGTAGACCGCGATGCGGATCGGCGGAAAACGTCGGGTAGCGATGCGGATGAAGTCGTGGACCGCAGCCCCCTGGGGTGAGGTGATCAGGGTGATGTGGGCCGGGAAGGGCGGCAGGGGGCGTTTTACATGTTCGTCGAACAGGCCTTCGGCGGCCAGTCGCCGCTTGAGCGCCTCGAAGGCCTCGTGGAGCGCGCCCGCGCCCTGAAGCTCCAGGGTGTCGGCAATCAACTGATACTCGCCCCTCGGTTCGTAGACCGAGATCCGGCCCCGGCAGACCACGTGCATGCCGTCCTTGGGAGGCTGGGCCAGGTATCGTTGCTGCATCTTGAACAGCACCGTCCTGATCTGGGCGCCGGCATCCTTGAGGGTGAAGTAGAGGTGGCCGGAAGAGGGCCGATGGAGATTGGAAATCTCGCCGGCGACGCTGACAAAGGGAAAGCGGCCCTCCAGCAAGGTGCGGATGGAGCTGTTCAACTCGGTGACGGTGAGGACGCGGCGGTCATCCATGAACGGTTCGGGAGGCGGAATGGCCGAGCGCAAAGGCATGACGGGGTGTCGGCCGGGAAAAAGAATGAAGCGGGCTTGCCATGGAGGGGCTCCGGTCAGAAAAACGCGCGGCCAGGTCCGCGCCCATTGCCGGCGGCTGGTTGGAGGCCGGCCGTGTTGGGGGTTGGTTTTTGCGACATGGTCGCCTTTGCCTGATGCTTTTTTTTCTCGCCGGGGTATAATCGGCACGCTGTGTGCCAGGACAAAACTTTTCCTTTTGTACCGGCATGGCCGGCTCCGTGCAACGGGTATTTTTCCGGCACGGCACCGGCACCGAAGGGATGCCGGCAGCCGGTTTTCCCTTTTTCCCCACGGCCGCGCGCGGCCAGATCAGATCAACATCACCAGGGAGCTCGTGCCGCATGGCGGACCAGAATTCCATCGATCGGGATGCAATCAAATTCCAGCCCCTCACCCCGGTGGGATTGCTGGAACAGTTCAACCTGCCCCGCAAGACCGTTTTTTTCATCCGGCGATATCAGCAACTCATTTGGCTGGTGGTCGTGGCGGTTTTGGCGGCGATTCTCGGCACGGCAGGGTTTTCCACCTGGCGCGAATACCGGGAGGAAAAGGCGGCTGCGGCCTTGGATGGCGCTCTTGCCGCCAAGCAGGACAACCGGAAGCTGCTCGACCAGGTGGTGCAGGATTTCGGCTCGACCGCCTCGGGGCGCTGGGCGCGGATCGAGCTGGCCTTTCTCGATGAGAAAGAAGGGCAGCGGGCCCAGGCGATCGGCCGGTTGACGGAGATCAACGCCAGCCTGGCGGCGGGGACGCCCCTCAAGCCGCTGGTGTTGACCAAGCTGGCCGGGTTGTGCGAAAACGACAAGCAGTTCGACAAGGCCGTGGCCTTCAACACCGAATTGGTCGCCCTGGGCGACAATTTTGCCGCCACGGCCTATCAGGCCCTGGGGCGGTTGAACGAGCAGATGGGCAAGAAGGACGAGGCGGTGGCCATGTACAACAAATATATGGAACTTACCGTTGTCCAGCCGGGACAGTCGATGGCCAGCCCGATGCGGGACATGGTGCAGGCACGACTCAACCAGTTGAAAAAGTGATGGATATTATTCAAAAGCCTGAGGAGATGCAGGCGTGGTCGCAGGCCCGGTCCCGGGAAGGCGGGACCATCGCCCTGGTGCCCACCATGGGGTTTTTCCACGAAGGACACCTCAGCCTGATGCGGCGCGCGGCCGAGCTGTGCGACACGGTGGTGGTGAGCCTGTTCGTCAATCCCACCCAATTCGGGCCCAACGAGGATCTGGACCGCTATCCCCGCGATTTTGAGCGCGATATGGAGCTGGTCCGCAAGGAGCCGGTGGCCGCGGTGTTCGCCCCGACCCCGAAGCTGATGTATCTCTCGGGCTTCCAGACCGAGGTGCGGGTCAAGCAGCTGTCCACCTGTCTCTGCGGCAAAAGCCGGCCGGTCCATTTCGCCGGGGTGGCCACGGTGGTGACCAAGCTGTTCAACATCGTCCGGCCCGAGGCGGCGGTGTTCGGCGAGAAAGATTTCCAGCAATTGGCGATCATCCGCCGGTTGGTGGCCGACCTCAACATCCCGGTGCGGATCGTCGGCCATCCCATTGTCCGGGAGGCCGACGGCCTGGCCATGAGTTCCCGCAACGCCAACCTCGACCCGGCCAACCGGGCGGCGGCGCTCAGCCTGTCCACCGCCTTGCAACTGGTCCGGGACGAAGCGGCCCGCGGCGTGCGGGCCACGGCCGAGCTGGAGCGATTGGTGGCGCGGCATATCCATTCCTTTGCCGGCACGGCCATCGACTATGCCAGCTTTGTCGATGGCGACAGCCTGGAGGCGGTCGAGGCGGTCGATGAGCGGACCATCCTGGCCCTGGCGGTACATGTCGAGGGCAAGGCCGGCAAGGTGCGCCTGATCGACAACGGTTTCATCCTGCCGCAATAGCGGTGCGATACGTGTGGCCGGGCTGCGTGGCGCCCGGCTTTTCCTACGAACAGATAAGAGGTTGATTGTGCCTGGTTTCGAGATTTTTGGCGCCGAGGAAAAAGCGCAGGTGATGGATGTTCTGGAGAGCGGCGTGCTCTTTCGCTATGAGTTTGCGGATCAACGCAAGGGGATGTGGAAGGTGCTCGAATTCGAGCGGGCCTTTGCCGCCTACACCGGGGCGGGGCACGCCCAGGCGGTCACTTCGGGAACCGCCGCCCTCAAGGTTGCCCTGGCGGCGCTCGGCGTGGGCGAGGGCGACGAGGTCATCACCCAGGGCTTCACCTTTGTCGCCACCTGGGAGGCGATTCTCGACTGCGGCGCCGTGCCGGTGTTCACCGAGGTCGACCTGACCCTGAACATGGATCCGGTCGACCTGGAAAAGAAGATCACCCCGAGGACCAAGGCGATCGTCCCGGTCCACATGATGGGTGCCCAGGCGCGCATCGAGGCGATCAAGGCGGTGGCCGACCGGCACAACATCCCGGTGCTGGAGGACACGGCCCAGGCGGCCGGCGGCCGGTTGAACGGTCGGCATCTCGGTACCTTCGGCGCGGTGGGCACCTTCTCCTTCGACGCAGTCAAGACCATGACCACCGGCGAGGGCGGCATGTGCATCACCAACGATCAAACCCTGTGGCGGCGCATGTCCGAATACCAGGACCACGGCCACGACCACGTGCCCAATCCCGGCGGCCGTGGCGGCGAGAGCCGTTCCTTTGTCGGCTTCAACTACCGGATGATGGAGATCCAGGGCGCCATCGGCCTGGCCCAGCTGGCCAAGCTGGACCAAATCGTCGCGGCCCAGAAAAAAAACAAGGCCTTTTTCCGGGAGGCGGTGAGCGTGCTGCCCGACGTCCAATTCCGGGAAATCCTCGACGAGGCGGGCGATTCGGCCACCTTTCTCACTTTCCTCCTGCCGGATGCGCAGCGGACCACGGCGGTGAACCAGGCGCTGCGCGAGGCCGGCGCGAGCGCGGTTCGCTGGAGCGAGAACGGCTGGCACTACTATCCCAATTGGGAGCATTTGCTCGGCAGCAAGACCTATTGCCAGGGCGGTTGGCCCTTCAGCGTGGGCGGCAAGCGGCGGGTGGTCTACGATCCCCAGGCCCTGCCGGCTTCGGCGGCGCTCATCGAGCGGGCCTTGACCTACCAGGTGCCGATCCTGCTGCCGGAAGAGCAGAAAACGAAGATCGCCGCGGCGCTGAAAAAAGCGGCCGCCATCTGAACATCCTTTGCCTCCGGTTGATGCGGGCACCGAGGCGGCCGCGTCAACCGGATAAGTTCTCCTTTCCCTTTCCCACGTAGACGTCGAACCGGACAGCCTTGCCCCTGAGGGTGTAGCTGGGGACCAGGGCCGCCAGCGGGCCTGTCTTGAGTGGCCGCTTGACCACCACCTTTCGCGGCGAAACGGCCAGGGCTGAGGGCAGCAACGCTTCGGGATCGCAGTCCTTTCGGTCGAGCAGCTGCAGCAGCCGCAGTTCCTGCCCGACCAGGGCGGACTTGGTCCGCTCCGGGAACATGGGGTCGAGAACAATCACGTCCGGCAACTCGGCTAGCCGGGCAAGCTGCTCGCGGGCATCGCCCACCATCAACTCGATGCGGCCGGCCGTTGGTGCCAGGGCGGGGCTGTTGCGCGCCCGTTCCAGGCCGTCGGCCAACAGGGCGGCCACCACCGGATTCAACTCGAACATCTGCACCCGGCACCCGGCGGCGGCCAGCAGAAAACCGTCGCGGCCGAGACCGGCAGTCGCGTCGATGACCAGCGGCTGGCGGCAGCCCCGCACCTTGGCGGCCTGGACCAGCAATTCCCGGCCGGGATGCAGCAAGCGGCGGCGGAAATCCCGCGCGGAAAAATCGACCATCAGCCGGCCCGGCAGCAGCGGATCGTTCGGCTTGACAAGCTCCAATCCCTCCGATCCGAATCGAAGCAGAAGCGTTGCCGCTCGCGAATCCTCGACCAGCGGGAGGCCGAGCGCCTCGGCCAGGCATTGCGGACGATCCTCGCCGCGATGCGAATCGGCGAGCAGGGCGAGGGGAAGAGGATCGGGCGTCGTCAAGGGAGGCGGGAAGGGGGGATGAATGGTTGCCGATTGCCTTTTGGATGCCCACACAGTATCATAGATAATCACTGAAAAGCAAACCAATGTTGGCCGAGCCCGTCCCTGGGGCTGGATCGGCCGCCGCGCAGGAGCCGACGATGCCCCTGCGCCGGATTCCGTCTTCCCGAACAACCGCACATAAGCCGATGAGCATTGTTGAACCCAAGGTAGTTGCAATTATCCCGGCACGTTACCAATCAAATCGTTTCGAGGGCAAACCGCTGGCCCTGATTCAGGGCAAGCCCATGATCCAGCATGTGGTAGAGCGGGCCTGGCGGGTGCCCATGCTTTCCCAGGTGGTGGTGGCCACGGACGACGAGCGGATCGCCAAGGCGGTGGAAGGCTTCGGCGGCTCCTGGGTGATGACCCGGCGCGACCATACCACCGGCACCGACCGGCTGGCCGAGGCGGCGGAACGCATCGGCATAGCGGACCAGGACGTGGTGGTCAATATCCAGGGCGATCAGCCGCTCTTTCCCCCGACCATTGTCGAGCAGGTGGCCGGGCCGTTGATCGCCGATCCCTCCCTGCCGATGGCGACCCTGATCTACAGGATCGTCCGGCCTGAGGAGATCGCCGACCCCAACCATGTCAAGACCGTGTTCGATTGCCACGGCAACGCCCTGTACTTTTCGCGTTCGCCGATCCCGTTTCAGCGCGACCCGGGCGAACCGCAGCAGCCGACCTATTACAAACACCTGGGTTTTTACGCCTATCGCAAGGGATTTCTTCTCGCTTTTGTCGGCCTGCCCGAGGGGCAATGGGAGCGATTCGAAAAACTGGAACAGTTGCGCGCCCTGGAGTTCGGTTATACTATCCGGGTGGTGCTGACCAGCCACGATTCGGTAGAGGTCGACACCCCGAACGATCTGTTGCGGGTGGAACAACTGCTTCTGACGCAAGCGGCATAGGCACCTATACCCGAAGCCCGGAGCCGTGCCCCCTTTTTCTTTTTCCCGGAGCAAGCGTTTATGGTCGGGCGGCAACAGTTCAAGAACCATCTGCAATTCCTGACCTCCGAGGGGTTTTCCATCCTCGACGTCCTGCCGGAAGCGACCTTGGAGGAGAAGGTCACCTCCATTCTCCTCGGCAGCACTCCCGGCGGCCTGCCCCCGGTGATCACCTCGCTGTTCACCAAACTGAAACAAAAAATAGAGACGCTTGACACCAGCGCGGTCCGGATGGTGGTGTTCGGCGGCGGAACCGGCCTTTCCAATATCGTCGGCGGCGATTCCCGCCGGCTGGGCTGGGCGCGGCATCCCTTCGGCGGCTTGAAGGAAGTCTTCCCCCGGGTCAGCTCGGTGGTCTGCGTCACCGACGACGGCGGCTCCACCGGCGAGGTGCAGAAAGACCTGCCGCTGATCGCCCTGGGCGATCTCCGCCATGTGCTTCTTTCCTCGATCCGGCGGGAAAACCTCATCCGGGCCTACAACCTGGACCGCGCGGGTGCCCGCCGCTGCGCCGCCGCCCTCTATGCGGTGTTCAACTACCGTTTCATCTCGCCGCCCGCCTCGGCCGCGGACTTGTTGCGCGACACCGACGCGGTTCTGAACGACGTGCCCGGTCCCATTCTGGCCTATCTTTCGGAGCTGGCCGAACTGCTCACCCGCGATCCCCGGCTTACCCCGACCCTGCACCGCCCCCAATGCCTGGGCAATCTGCTGCTGGCCGCCGCCATCTACCGCCAACTGGACCCGGGGCTGAGCTCCACCGAACTGCTCGCCTCGCATCAGGTGGTGCGGACGGCGACCATCCGCGGCCTGGGCGAGCTCTCGGCCTGCCTCGGGGTGCAGCAGCATTCGGTGCTGCCGTGCACCACCACCTTGTCCCAGCTGCGGCTTTTGTACGGCAACGGCGTGCTGGTCACCAGCGAATACAAGTCGAGCAAGGCGCGGCGCGGCTATCCGGTGGACCGGGTGCTGGTCGAGTTCAGCCGCCCGCCCTTTCTTCCGCCGGAGGTGGTGCAGCTGGTGCAGCAGGCGGATATCATTCTGTTCGCGCCGGGCAGTCTGTACACCTCGATCATCCCCATCCTCCAGATCCCCGGCCTGGCGGGCGCCATCCGCGCCAACACGGCCGCCCTCAAGGTGCTGATCGCCAATATTTGGGTGCAGAAAGGGGAGACCGACGCCACCCACGACGCGCCGGACCGAAAATTCTACGTCTCCGACCTGATCCGGGCCTATCACCGCAACATCCCCGACGGGGTGCACGACCTCTTTTCCCATGTGGTGGCCCTCGACATGAGTGATATTCCCGGCTCGACCCTCCAGCGCTACGCCCTGGAAGACAAGGAGCCGATCTTCATCGACCGCAACCGAGTGCGGGCCCTGGGATTCGGTTCGGTGGAGGCCAGGATCTTCAACCATGACCTCTTGCAGCAGCGCGGCGCGATCCAGCACGATCCCGACGCCCTGGCCCTGGCCATCAAGGGTTTGTGGGCCCTGCGGCAGGCCGGCTATCTCAAGCAGCCCGAGCGCAAGGAGGCGCTGCCGGCCGCCGATTTTGTCGTTGCCAGCGAGTACGGGACCAAACCGGCGCCCTGCCTGCGCTACGAAAAAATCAGCTCGATCCTGCATTGCCTCAGTACCGAGTTGATAACCTCCGGTTCGCTCAACATGGTCAAAATGACCGAAATGGAGCGGAAATGGCTGATGGACCGGCTGGTGGAAATCGTGTTCCGTCATCCCGACATCTCGATGGAACACCTGCAGTTCATCCGCGGCATCGCCCTGGTGGAACCGGAATCGTGGAAGCGTTGCCAGGAGTGGGACAGCATCTACTCATTTTACGATCCCTACGACCAGCGCATCAAGATCCGCCAGGATCAGGCGGGCAACCTCAACCGTTTCGAGATGGTTTTCCTGGTGGCCCTGGGCCAATCGCTGTTGGGTAACTATATTCAGGAGAAGCGTATCGAGGATCTGCTCCACGGCAGCGACGTGGTGGGCCGGATGTACCGGATGCAGATCAGGGACAAGGCGCAGCTGGTGAGTTTTCTCACTCCCGATGACATTGACAGCTACCTGTGGCTGTCCCGGATGCATCGACTCCAATCCGATGCCCGGGTCTATGCCCGGGTGATCAATCCCGGCGAGGGCTTCACCCCGCCCGGCCTGTTTTTTGGCCTTTTCTACGCCTGGTATTTGGACAATCGCTTCGCCGCCAACATAGAGTACAAGATGTCCATCATGCGGGATACCATTTCCGACCTGATTCCCGAACAGGTCAGGATTGTTGACCGGAGACGCCGGACGATCGATTTTTTCCGGGAACGGATCTTTCGGCAGCGCTCCCCCTCCCAATCCGGAGCAGGCGGGTGAACACTTCTCTTCTCATCGCGATCTGCTGTCTGTTGGCAGTCTACACCGTCTGCTCGATCCTCTACTATGTCCTCCGGCTGAGACCCGGACGGGCAAGCCGAGCCCTTGCCGCCACCCCGGCCCCATCCTCGGCCGGAGACGGCGCCCCCTCCACGCCGCATACCGGGGCCGCCGCCGCAATCGAGCCCGTTCTGCAGCGGGTCGTGGATGAGTGGCAATACACCTTCGATGCCATCGTCGATCCGGTGCTGGTCCTCGATACCAACCTGAAAATCGTCAAGGGCAACCGGGCCGCCCGCCAACTGCTGGCGGTCGGTGGCGAATCCATCGAAGGCCAGCACTGCCACCAACTCTTCGCGGACAGCGGTCAGATTTGCCCCGGCTGTCCCGTCCAGACGGTTCTCCAGGAGAAGAAACCCCATAGCCAGGAGGTCAGCCATCGCTATCTGGGCAAGACTTTTTCGGTCAGTTGTTCGCCCCTGTTCGATGGCGACCGGATTGTCGGCTATATCTCTTCCCCCAAGGACATCAGCCACCAGCGGAACCTGGAAAAACGTCTGATCCATGCCCACAAGCTGGAGTCCATCGCCACCCTGGCCGGAGGCATTGCCCACGATTTCAACAATATTCTCGGCGCCATCCTGGGCAACGCCGATTTGCTGCTCTACCGCCTCCGGGCCGAGGGCCAACAGGGGTATCACTCCGGCCCGGCCCTGACCCAGGGGGAAATCACCGAGCATCTCCAGGCCATCAAGCGGGCCGGGGTCAGGGCCAAGGAACTGGTCGGGCAAATTCTCGCCTTCGGCCGCCAGTCGACCTACCAACGGCACCCGCTGTTGATCGGCCCGGTGGTTAAGGAGTCCTGCCGGCTGCTGCGCTCCACCCTGCCCACGACCATCGAGCTGAAGGTCGCCGTTCCGCATGGGATCGGCAAGATCCAGGCCGACCCCGGCCAGATTCAGCAGGTGATCATGCATCTGTGCACCAATGCCGCCCAGTCGCTGGACAACGAGACCGGGGTGATCGAGGTCTCCCTGCGCGAGATCGAGGCCGGAAGGGCCGAGCAGCTCCGCTACCATGAGCTTGCCCTGGGAAGCTACGTGGTGCTGACCATCGCCGATACCGGCCGGGGCATGTCACCGGAAACGATCGAACGCATCTTCGATCCCTTTTTCACCACCAAGGAGGTGGGGCAGGGGTCCGGTATGGGGCTGGCGGTGCTCCACGGCATCATCGTGGCCCATGACGGGGTGATCGATGTCACCTCCGCCGTGGGCAAGGGCACGGTGTTCACCGTGTTCTTTCCGCGCCTGCCCGATGCGGAAGACGGCGGGGACAAGCAGGAAAACGGCATGCCGCACGGGACCGGCACCATTTTGTTCGTGGACGACGAGGAAGATATCGTGGCCATGCGCACCCGCATGCTTTCCCTGTTGGGATACCGGGTGCTGCCGGCCACCAGCCCCGAGCAGGCGCTGAATATTCTTGCCCGGGGCGAGGAGCGGGTCGATCTGCTGATCACCGACCATACCATGCCGAGAATGACCGGCCTGCAGTTGGCCGCCCGAGTCCATGCGTTCCGGGCGGATCTGCCCGTGATTCTCTGCTCGGGGTACAGCGAGGCCTTGACCATGGAAGAAGCCCAACAGTACGGGGTGCGCCGGTTTTTGGCCAAACCGGTGGACATGCGGCTGCTGGCCTTTGCCATCCGGGAGATTTTGCCCGAGCGCAAGGGGAGAGATGTATGAGAATTTTGGTTATCGACGACGACGAGCAAATGCGCACCCTGCTGCGCCAGGTAATGGAATGGGCCGGCTACGAGGTGATCGAGGCCGGCAATGGCCGGGAAGGGATGCAGAAATACCGCAAGCAGCCGGTGGATCTGGTGATTACCGACCTGATCATGCCCGAGCAGGAAGGGCTGGAGACCATCAGTTCGCTGAAAAAGGAATGCCCGGCTCTCAAGATCATCGCCATTTCCGGGGGCGGCCGCATCGGGCCCGAGGCCTACTTGCCTGCGGCCCAGGAATTGGGGGCGGACAGGGTGTTCAGCAAACCGTTTGACGTTCGCGAACTGGCCGAAGCGGTCAAGGAGCTCCTCAGCCATGGGTGACATTCACGCGCTGGTGGTCGACAACAGTCCGGTGATCCGCCGGCTCCTGGAATACGTCCTGGTGGCCGAGGGCTGTGCCGTGCGGTTGGCCGAAAACGGGCTGGACGCCCTGGATCGGGTGGCCGAACAACGCCCGGACATCATCTTCACCGATCTGATCATGCCCGAGATCGACGGCGAAAAATTGAGTTTCATTGTTCGCAATACTCCGGAACTCAAGGATATTTTTCTGGTGGTCCTGTCCGGCGTCGCCCTGGAGGACGACGAGGTCATCAAGCGGATCGAGGCCGACATGTGCATTGCCAAGGGACCGGGCTCGGCCATGAAGGCCCACATCAAGGCCGCCCTAGATTGTTTCCGCGCCAACCGGCGGGAAACGGGCGGGATCATCCACGGGTTGGATGGGCTCTTCCCGCGCGAGGTCACCAGTGAATTGCTGCTCAGCAAGAAGCACCGCGAGGTGATCCTGGCCCGGATGGCCGAGGGCGTGGTCGAACTCAATCATCAAGGCCGGATCGTCATGGCCAACGACGCCGCCATCGCCCTGCTCGACGAGCCCGAGGCCCGGATTCTGGGGCGTCGTCTCGCTTCCCTGGTGTCGCCGGTGGCCGGCGACCGGATCATGGCCTGGATCGAGCGGCTCCGCTCCCAATCGGAGCTTGAGCCGCTGTCTTTTCCCTACGACGACCCGGTGCGGATGGGCGAGCGCCAGGTGACCTGCAACCTGGTGGCGGTGACGGAAGAGACCACCTTTTTCATCGTCGGCATTCTCCAGGACGTGACCCGGCGCAAGCTCATGGAAGAGCGCCAGCGTCATCTGGAAAAGGAGTTGCAGCGGATTCGCAAGTTGGAGGCCATGTCGTTGATGGCCAGCGGTATTTCCCACGATTTCAACAACCTGATGACCATCATCAGCGGCAATGTCGAAATGGCCCGCTATGTCGGCCGGGACGAAAACGTCAACCATCTGCTCAACGAGGCGGTCAAGGCGATCAATCTGACCACCCAGTTGATCCGCCAGTTCACCACCTTTTCCGACAATTATCTGCCCCAGAGATCCCATGTGCAGCTGTGCGGCCTCATCGGCGCGATCCTGGAGCAGGAACTGGCCTCCACTTCGATCGAATTCCAGGTGGCCTGCAACGACGACGACCTGGCGATGTCCGCGGATCCCATCCTGGTCGGCCAGGTGTTCAGCAATCTGGCCAGCAACGCTGTCGCCGTTTTGGACGGCAAGGGCCGGATCGAGGTGACGGCCGAGCGGGTCGACGGCGGCCGGGAGGCGGCGGCAATCGGTCGTCACCTACCGGAAGGGGAGTTGGTGCGGATCGTGTTTTTCGATTCCGGGCCGGGCATTGCCCCGTCCATTCTCGACCAGGTCTTCGACCCCTACTTCTCAACCAAGCAGAAGGGCGCCCAGAAAGGAATGGGCCTGGGGTTGACGATTGTCCACGCCATCGTCAAGAAGCACGGCGGCGTGGTCTGGATCGAGAATCCACCCGAGGGAGGCTGCGCGGTCCGGATGTATTTTCCGGCCCAGAAGGCGATGGCGGCCGATCCCCAGGCCCGTGCCCGAAAAGGGGCCGGCCTGCGGATTCTGGTCATGGACGACGAGGAAGTGATGCGGACGATCAACAAAAAGATGTTCGAACACTTCGGCTGCACCGTGATGCTGGCCAGCAGCGGCGAGGAAGCGATCGAACTGTACCGGCAGCAGCTGGCCGAGGGCGGCCGCTTCGATCTGGCGCTGTTGGACCTGGTGGTGCACGGCGGCATGGGTGGACTGGAAACCGCCCGCACCATCAAGGCCATGGATCCCAAGGCCGCGCTGGTGGCCATCAGCGGCGACAGCGCCAGCGAGATCATGCGCAACTACGGCAAACATCACTTTGTCGCCGCCTTGGCCAAACCTTTTTCCATCGACTCGGTCGAGCGACTGGTGGATCGTTTCCTTTGAGTTGCCGGGGGAAACGGGGTATAGTTACCGCCCTCGTTTTCCGTTGTCTGCGCGTGAATCCGTATGTACCTAGCCCGAAAGGAAACCGGTCCCCGGCAATACCAGTATGTGCTCCGCGAATCCTACCGCAGCGGCGGCGTGCTCTACTCCCGCGAAGTGGCCGAACTGGGGCCGGACCCCGGCCGCTGTCTCGTCTATCCCGACGAATCCTCCTTCCATCTCGACGAAGACTTCCTCTGTCGCTTGCGCGAACGGGGGGTGACCGCATCGTATACTGAGCTGGAGGATTTGTTTTTTCCCTTTGTCGATCCCTACATCAAGAATCGACTGCAGCCCTTTCGCCAACGGCACCGCTACCGCAACTGGCAGCCGGCGAACCAGAGCCTGCTGGCCCGGATCATGGCGGAAACCCAGGCCATGGATCGGCGCCGTATCCATTTCCTGCGCCTGGGACGGACCTCGGCCGAGACCGTGGACAAAACCCTGGCCATGTACACCGTGCTGCTCGACAAGAGCCGCGACGAGATCGAACAGATGATCCTTGAGCGGGAACTGACCCTGCTGCCCCGCGAATACCAGAGTTACCTGTTCACCATCTTCGACCTGCAGCGCTTTTTCCGCGAAAGCTACGCCCGTTCCATTCCCCAGGCCCTCGACCGGCAACGGTTGGATGCGGTCTTTGTCGAGGAGATCTGCCGGCTGGCGGCGGACGCGACGTTCTGGCAGGGCTTTCCCCGCGGCAGCCGGCTGCCGTACCCGTTGGTCCGCTATCTGATCATGTACTTCGACGCCTTGCCCGAGGAGCCGGTGTCCTGGGCCAATTTCGGCAATTCGGCCCGGTCCGGACGATTTCACCGGCGGTCGACGCCTCCTTCGGCAGCGGTGTCCCGCAGCCAGGCCTTCGTCATTTTCGGGATCGACGCCGGGCAGTTGGCAACGATGCGGAAACAGGATCTCACCCGCCTCTATCGGCAAAAAGCCCTTGAACTGCATCCGGACAAGGGCGGCGATCCCGAACTGTTCATCCGCTTGACCGCAGCCTACGAAGAGCTGCTGCCCTCGTTGAGAAGCTAATATTTGTGCATGGTTGCAGTGCTTGTCTGGTTCGCGCAGGTGATCTCGGCCTCGGTGTCCCCGGGGTGAGGAAAAGATCGAGGTGGTCGGCAATGATGGACACTATGTATTTCCGCTGATATGATATTCCGTAGATATCATTTCAGAGGGTTGAAGTGGCAGAAAATGCAAAGACGACATGGATCGGACTTCAACCGTTTGGCCGGAAAATAACCAATAAAATGAGGTCGCTATGGAAAAAACAAGCATATGGTGTGCAATGATGCTGGCTCTTGCTCTGTCTACCCCTGCCGTGGCAGGGAGCGCGGACTCCTCCCATAGAAAATTGGATCTGAGACATCTCAGTGACTCCAAAAGAATCGAATTGGAGTTGAAATATGTCAAGGAAACCAAATACGATCCAGCAATTGCTGCTTGCCGCGTTCCTAACCTGACCCGCGAGCAACAAGATGCGATGCTGTGCGCAAAGCTCGGCGAGTGCACGCCCGACCCCAGCTCGACGTGCGAGTATCGGGTGCAGAGATGGTTCGCTGAACTCAGACGCCAGATCAATCAAGACCCCGAGCAATACTTCTATAACATGAGACGCTTGGATTGCGAATCCCGCTGAACCCTCTTGGTTCCCGCAAAAAGGTATCGCCGTCATCAGCCCGCCCACCTCGGCGAAACTGGCAGCTCCGGTAGCCGCCATGTAGCCGCTATGTAGTCGTCATCTACCAAGATGGCCGCGCCGCCCTTGCGCAGGACCATCAGGCTGGGGTACTATACCGGGATTCGTCCGGCCCGGTCGGAGATGCTTACCCTCAGACGGGAGCAGGTCGATTCGATTACTGGCACCATTTTTGTTGAACGTGTCGTTGAGGGTGCCAGAAAAGGCGGCATGGCGGCCAGGACACTTCCCATTGCCTATGGCTGATGGGCTGATGGTGCTCATGCGCACATGGATGGCGGAAGACCTGAAGCTGAGCACCCTGGGAGCGGTTATTCTTTACAACGGGCGCCGGGTGGGACAGATGGGCAAAGTCGGATGACCGCGAAAGCCAAGGCAGAAATCACCAGAAAGATGCGTTTGTACGACCTGCGCCACCAGGCCGCCAGCGAAATGCTTGCCGCCGGCGCCAACCTCAAAGGCGTGAGCGAGATCCTGGGCCACGCCAGTCCGGACATGACCCGCCGAGTATACCAGCACACCAGCATCGCCTTGCGCCGCGATGCCATCTCCCGCCTTGGTAACCCGTTATCGGCGGTCGCGAAAATACAGTGAAAACATTTCGGCAGGTACGGGCGAAAATTATGGCCTGCGAAGAGCTGCTGCCCTTACTGCGATGACCGCCTCCGCCTCCACCACCGGGACCGGCCATGACGCCGCGGACGGCCAAACCGCCTCCCGCGCCTCCCTGCTGGGATTGCTCGCGCCCATTTTCCGCGACCACTGGCCGCGCCTGGCGATCGGCTTCCTGGCCCTGGTGGCGGTCGATTTCCTGCAACTGATCATTCCCCGTTTCGTCAAATCGGCGGTGGACGGCCTGGCGGCGCAAACCGCCACCCAGGCGCGCCTGATCGAGCTGAGTCTGTACGTTTTGGCGGTGGCGGTGGCGGTGGCCGGGCTTCGTTTCGTCTGGCGCTACCTGATCATCGGCTTTTCCCGCATCCTGGAAAAAAAGCTGCGCGACCGGTTGTTTTCGCACGTGCTCCGCATGGACCAGCCTTTTTTCGAGCGCTGGACCATCGGCGATCTCATGGCCCATGCCAGCAACGATCTGGCCACCATCCAGATGGCATGCGGCATGGGGCTGGTGGCGGCGGTGGATTCTTTGGTGATGTCGGCGGCCGCCCTGGGGTTCATGCTGACGATCGATGTCAAGTTGACCCTTATCGCCCTGCTGCCGATGCCCATGCTGATCGTGTGCACCCGCATCCTGTCCGGCCGCCTCCACCACCGTTTCAACCTGGTGCAGGAGCAGTTCGCCCTGCTCACCGAGTTCAGCCGCGCCACCCTGGTCTCGATCCGGCTGATCAAGGCCTATACTCTGGAGCGCTTCCAGGAAGAGCGTTTCCGCACCCTGGGCGAGGGCTATGTGCGGAGCAATCTCAAGGTGGCGGCCATCCAGGGCCTGCTGTTCCCCATCGCCACCTTGGTCGGCAATATCGGCATGCTGCTGCTGCTTTACTATGGCGGCGTCTTGGTGATCGACGGCCGGATCAGCATCGGCGCCTTTGTCGCCTTCATCAGCTACCTCTACATGCTGATCTGGCCGATGATGGCCGTGGGATGGGTGGCCAACCTCGCCCAGCGGGGGATCACCAGCCTGCGCCGCATCCATCGTCTGCTGGCGCAACGGCCGGTGGTCGAAACCGGTCGTACCCAGCCGCTGCCCCCCACCCGGTCGACCGAATACGTCTGCCGGGGGCTGCATTTCACCTATCCGTCGGGCATGCGGCCGGCACTGGCCGGACTTGACCTGACCATCGGTCCGGGCCTGGTGGGCATGACCGGCCGCACCGGTTCGGGCAAGTCCACCCTGTGCAAACTGCTGCTCCGGCTGTACCCGGTGGCCGACAACATGCTCTTTTTCCGGGGGATCGACGTCAACCGCCTCGGCCAGGCGGATGTCCGCGACTGCATTGCCTATGTCGGCCAGGAACCGGTGGTCTTTGCCGATACCGTGGCCGCAAACATTGCCTTCGGCTGTCCCGGCGCCACCATGGCCGAGATCGAGGCGGCGGCCCGGGCGGCGGCCATCGATGCCGACATCCGGGGCTTTGCCGGAGGGTACCAAGCGATGATCGGCGAGCGGGGAGTGAAGCTCTCCGGCGGCCAGCGGCAGCGCCTGGCCTTGGCGCGGGCCCTGCTTTGCGACCGGCCGATGCTGATCATCGACGACGCCCTGTCGGCCATCGATGTCGAAACCGAGCAACAGGTGCTGCGCGGCCTGCTTGAGCGGCTGCGCGGCAAGTCCGTATTGCTCGTGTCCCACCGGATCAACGTCCTGCGCCATGCCGACCGGATCGTCATCCTCGACCAGGGCCGCATCGTCGACCAGGGCCGGCACGAAAGCCTGCTCGCCAACCCGTTGTACCGCGCCATGGCGGAGAAGCAGCAGAACCATGCATAACTTCGGCTATTCGGAAGAGGGGCATCCCGGCTCGATGGGCGATGCCCGGCTCTGGCGGCGGATTCTCGGCTACTGCCGGGGACATGCCCCGGCCCTGTCCGGCGCGATCCTGTTGTCGCTGATCATCACCGTGGCCTCCCTGGCCCTGCCCAGACTGATGCAGACCGGCATCGACACCGCCATCGTCGCCGAAGGGATCGGCCGACCCGAGCGCCTTGCCGCACTCGGCCGCACGGCCCTGTCCTACGGCCTGCTGGTCGGGGTGGTGTTCCTGGCCACCTTTCTCCAGGTGATGGTGCTGGAATGGATCGGCCAGTCGATCATGCATCGCCTGCGGCAGCATCTCTTCACCCACCTCCTCACCCTCGATCTCCACTATTTCCACAGCCAGCCCGCCGGCCGCCTGGTGACCCGGCTGACCAACGACATCGAGAACATGCACGAGATGTTCACCTCGGTGATGGTCACCTTGTTCAACGACGGCCTCAAGCTGGTGGGCATTTTCTGGTTCCTGTTCCTGATGAACGCTCCGCTGGCCCTGGTGATGGCGGTCTTCATCCCGCTGGCCACGATCAGCACCATGGTGTTTTCCCGCTTCGCCCGGGAGAAATTCCGGGCCATCCGTTCGCAGCTGGCCCGGATCAACAGCTTCCTGGCCGAATCTCTGGCCGGAGTGGCGGTGATCCAGAGTTTTGGCGGCCAGGAACGGAGCCGCCGCATCCACGGCGGCCTCACCCAGGAATACCTGACGCGCTCCTTCGGCCAGATCAAGGTGTTCGGCCTGTTCATGCCCCTGATCGACCTGATGAGTTCGGCCGCCATCGCCTTGATCATCTGGTACGGCGGCGGCGAGGTCATCCGCAACCACCTGACCATCGGCGAGCTGGCCGCCTTTGTCTCCTACATGCGGCTCTTTTTTCAGCCGCTGCGCGAACTCTCCCAGAAGTATTCCATTGTCCAGGCGGCCATGGCCTCGGCGGAACGCATCTTCCAAACCCTGGACGCCCGTTCCGCCCTGCCGGCACCGGCCCAGTCGATAGCCGCCGCGCCGGCCCCGGTCGCGGGCGCCATCGAGTTCAAAGGCATCGAATTCGGCTATGAACCGGGGCAGCCGATTTTGCGCGGGATCGACCTGCGCATCGATCCCGGCGAGACCGTGGCCCTGGTCGGGGCCACCGGTGCCGGCAAGTCGACCCTGATCTCCCTGCTGGTCCGCTTCTACGATCCGGTGGCCGGACAGGTGCTGGTCGACGGCGAGGATGTCCGTGGCCTGCCTCTTGCAACCCTGCGGCAGCGGGTGGGGTTGATCATGCAGGATATTTTCATCCTGCCGGACACGGTGCGGGCCAACATCGTCCTCGACCGGAAGCCGGACGAACAGCGGCTGGCCGCCATCCTCGCCAGGACCGGCCTGCGGGCCTTCGTCGACCGCCTGCCCCAGGGATTGGAAACCCGCATCGGCGAGGGCGCCCTCAACCTCAGCCTGGGCGAGAAGCAGTTGCTTTCCTTTGTCCGGGCCCTGTACCGCGACCCGGCCATTCTGGTGCTCGACGAGGCCACCGCCTCCATCGACACCGAATCGGAGAACATGCTGGAGCAGGCCATTGCCGCCGGTTTCAGCGGCCGCACCTCGCTGGTGATCGCCCACCGGCTGTCCACCATCAGGCGGGTGGACCGGATCGTGGTCATGGACCAGGGGCGGATCGTGGAGCAGGGCAGCCACGACCAGTTGATGGCCAGGGAGAGTGTCTATCGGGGATTGGTGCGGCTGGATGGGGAATGACGGCGGGAGTGCGGCCCATGCCTCCTGCCCCGCCGGGTCGAACGGTTGCAAAGAGGATTGCCCGCCCATCCGGCCGTGGCGGCCATCGGCAGACACGGTCAGACGGGCACGGCCAGGCGGGTGTTATTGCTGGACCGGGCTGTAGGCGGTGTCGCGGTAGAAGGGGATGGTCTGTTCCAGCATCTTGAGCAGGTCGCCGCTTTGATCGATGGACGCCAGGTACTTGTTGGCCGCCTCGCGCAACTCGTCGTTGTCGGTCCGCACCCCCCAGGCCAACTCCTCCCTGGTGAGCAGGATATTGCCGGGCGTCAGCCCCTTGTCGATATAGAGCGAGGCATAGTAGTAGTTGGCGGTCTGGTTGAAGATGAAGACGTCGATGCCCTTTTTCATCAGGGCCTGCACCCCGTCCTGGGCGGTGGCGAACCGGCTGACCGATCCCCTGGGCCGGAGTCCCTTGAGCCAGGCGTCGGCGGTGCCGCCGGTAACCACGCCCAGCCGGATTGAGGGTTCGGTCAAGTACCTGATGCCGTTGCCCATTCCGTCGTAGTCGCCCAGCCGCACCAAGGTGGTCTGGCCCGAGACCAGATAGGGGGTGGTGCTGGCGATCCTGTGGCGTTGCGCCTCGGCCACGGTCATCCCCGCCATGACGATATCGATCTGCTTGTCCCGCAGGGCCGAAAACAGCTCCCCTCTGGACAGCGGCACCAGTTCCAGGCGGCGGTTCATGGCCGCGGCCAGGCCTTCGGCAAAAAGCGGTTCCAGGCCGGCGATCGTGCCGTCCTTGGCATAGGCGAGCGGCGGCGCGTCGATGACCGTGCCCACCTTGAGGGGCTTGGCCGACATGATCACCCCGAACAGATCCTTCGATTTGGGCGCGCAGCCGGTCAGGAGCAGAAGGGCCGCCAGCAGCGGCGGAAAAAGCAGGTGGAAGAAACGGGCCATGTCGATCCTGGGCGAGTCGGTGTTGTTCATAGCGGTTGCTTGCCTGATAGGAGGCCGCACGTCAGCGGACCGGGGTTCCCTTGATCGCCCGGCCGGTGGAAATAAAGGAGATGCCTTGCTGCATCTTGGTGCCGATCATCACCGATTCGATGATCGGTTCCACGACCGGGCTGTCCGCCTCCCATTCCACCAGGAATTTGGCGCCGGAGCCGCCCTTGGATTCCGATTCCGGCACAATGTACCGGGTGGAGCCGAAGGGAGGAACGGCCACTGGCTTTTCCAGGTATTCCTGCAGCAGCACGCCGTTCGAGTCGTAGTAGCGGATGCTCTTCAAGAGCAGCGCCTTGTCCGGATCGGTGTTGCGGATACTCAAGGTGGCGGTGAGGAGAAAGGGGGTGCCGCGGTAGCGGTCGTCTCCGTAAATATGTGAATAAACTGGAACATAAACGGTTTGTCCCAGCCACTTGCCGAGCATGTCGGCGGCGGCCGGCCGAACGAGGGCGAACACGAGCAACAGGATGACAACAAGAGATCGGGGCGGCATAAGCTCACCTGGTTGCTGGTCGGGAGCGGTGCGCGGCCAACAGGGCGGCGGCCGTTTCCCGGCTCAGATCGGCAATGGCCTGGGATGCGCTGGCAACATAGCCGGAATAGTCCGTTTTGTCGATAAGCCGTGTCTGACGGAAGGTTTTTCTGGTGAGGATGGTCTTGGCGGCGCTATCGCTGACGGTGTAGACGGCGACGATGGTGAAGGACTGGCCGTCGCTGCTGAACTCGTTCATCTCGATTTCCAGCTGATAGTGGGCGCGGCCGAAGCGCGGTCCGGGGTAGAGCGCGATGTTGTCGGTGGCCAGCAGGTCCCTGAGGTCGCCGACCACCTGCTGGCCGATCTGTTCGTCGAGGGGGCCGGACCAGAGATGGGTGGTCGAGGCGTGAGCCGCGCCGCCGGGCAGCCGGTCGAGCAGGCCGCGTCCTTGCAGCTGCGGCGCCAGCCGTACCGGCATCATCAGGATCAATCCGGAAAAGCCTGCGAAATCCCGGGCCAGCGGCTGCTGGCGGAGAGGTTGCAGGCTGTGGAGGGTGGTGGCGACCGGTGCCATGCAGGCGCCGAGCGACAACAGGCAAAGCGCGGCCAGGCACAGGGCGCGCAGGCAAGGGCGGCGGTTGTTCATGGGTTGTCCTCCCGCTGGCCGAAGATCAAGGCATCGGGATGCTGTTGAAGGTAGTCGGTCAACTGCCGGACCGAGACGGCGGTGCGCTCGATTTCTCGCAGGGAGGCGGTCACCTGGTAGGCGAACATGGAATCCTTCTCGGTCAGCTGCTGAATGTTGTGCAAGGTCTTGGTCAGGGCTCCGGCCGTGGCGTTCAAGCCGGACAAGAGATGTTTCAACTCGGCGCTGGCCTCCGGAATCTCCTTGTCCGCGGTGCGGAGAAAGGTGGTGGCCGTGGCCGAAAGGGTGGAGAAATTGGCCAGCCCCTTTTTCAGCTCGGCGGCCAGGGCGGGAAATTCGGCATCGGCCCGGGCCAACAGCCCGTTGACCCGGTCCATGGTGGAGTCCAGCGACGCCAGCATGTTGCGGGTTTCCTTGGAGTTGACGATGCTGCTGATCCCGTCCAGGGCCGCGGCGGTTTTATGGAGGATCTCGTCGAGCGGCAGCTTTTCCAGCTTCTGGGTAATCTGCTCCAGGCCGGAGGGTTGGGTGGGAATCTCGAGCAAGCCCTCCTCCTTGGCAACCTGCGGGACTTGCGCTTCGGGGAAGAAGGCAAGATCGATGTAGAGTTTGCTGGTCAGCAGGCTGGTGATCTTCAACTGGGCGCGCAGGCCCTGGCCGATCATCTGCCGGAGCATGGCGCGGAGTTCCTCCGGTCCCCAGTCCGTTCGGTGCTTGCCGGTGAGATCGGATTTCTGCTCGATGTCCAGGTAGACCGGAATGACATAGTTGTTGCGTCGACTGTCGAAGTCGATCTGGACGGCGGAGACCCGGCCGATGGTCACCCCGCGGAAGGTCACCGGGGCGCCGGCGTCGAGACCGTAGAGCGAGCCCGTGAAGTAGGCGACGCAACGCAGCCGGTTGTCCTTGAACTTGATCTTGCCCAGAACGATCACGGCCGCCAGGGCCAAGGCCAGGGCAACCAGGACGAAGCCGCCGACCAGGGTGGGATTGGCTTTCTTGCTCAAACCGTTCGAACCTCCCGTTGCCCGGTTCCCCGGGTGAGAAAATTGAGCACCGTGGGGTCGGTGCATTCCTGCAGCAGGGTTTTGGGATCGCCGGTGGCCAGCATGGTCTTGGCCTCGCTGTCGAGAAAGACCGAGTTGGTGGCGATGGCATAGATCGAGGCCAGCTCGTGGGTGACGATGACCACGGTGGCCCCCAGACTTTCGCGCAATTCCAGGATCAGCTGATCAAGGTTGCGGGCGCTGATCGGGTCGAGACCGGCCGAGGGCTCGTCGAAAAAAAGAAAATCCGGATCAAGGGCAATGGCGCGGGCCAGCGCCGCCCGCTTGCGCATGCCGCCCGACAGCTCGGACGGATAAAAGGTCTCGAAGCCGGCCAGCCCGACCAGCGACAGTTTGAATGCCACCAGTTCGTCGATCACCTCCGGGGCCAGTTCGGTGTAGTGCTGCAGGGGCAGGGCCACGTTTTCGGCCAGGGTCATCGAACTCCACAGGGCGCCGGATTGATAGAGGACCCCGGCCCGGCGGATGATCGCCGCCCGTTCGTCCTCGTCCAGGGCCCAGAAGTCGGCCTCGCCGTACCAGACCGAGCCGGAGGCGGGTTGCTTGAGGCCGATCATGTGCCGCAGCAGGGTGGATTTGCCGCAGCCCGAGCCGCCCATGATCACGAAGATGTCGCCCCGGTTGATGGTGAAGTCGAGATCCCGCTGGAGCACGAAGCTGCCGTAGGCCATGGTCAGCCCTTTGACGACGATGGCGGGTGCGGGCGGGGTCATGGACGGGCCTCAGCGGTAGAGAAGATAGGTGATGAACGAATCCGAAACCACGATCAAGACGATCGAGGTCACCACCGCCGAGGTGGTGGCCTCGCCCACCGCCAGAGCGCTGCGGCCGCACTGCATGCCGCGCAGGCAACCGGCAAAGCCGATGAGGACGCCGAACACCGAGGCCTTGAGGATGCCCTGGCCGAACTGGTAGAGCTGGATGGTTTTCCGGGTCTGCTCCAGATATTCCACCAGGGAGAGATCGAGCATGGCCACGCCGATCACCGAGCCGCCCAGAATGCCCATGATGTCGGCATAGACGCAGAGCAGGGGCAGCATCAGCATCAGGGCCAGAATCCGGGGCAGCACCAGGAAGCCCACCGGCGATATGCCCATGGTCCGCAGGGCGTCGATTTCCTCGTTCACCTGCATGGTGCCCAGCTGGGCCGCATAGGAGGCGCCGATCCGGCCGGCGATGATCACCCCGCTCATCAGGGCGCCCATTTCCAGGACCATGCCCAGGCCGACCAGGTTGGCCACATAGATCTGGGCTCCGAACATCTGCAGCTGCACCGCGCCCACGAACGAGAGGATCACCCCCACCAGAACGGCGATCAGGGAAACGATCGGCAGGGAACCGACCCCGCAATTCTGAACGAAATAGAGGAAATCCTGGGGCTTGAACGGCTTCTTCCCGGCCAGCAGGGCCAGCAGGGCCAGCAGGATTTCGCCGGTGAACGCCGCCACCTCGCGACTCTGCCCGATCAGGGCCAGGACGCAGCGGCCGATGCGGGTGGGCAGGAAATCCCGGCCCGGCGGGCTGTAGGTGACCTGTTCGGGAACCGCCTCCGAAAGGGTCAGCAGGCGTCGCACGCCCGGGGGCAGTCCGGCGCGGTCCACGTCGATGTGCCGCTGGCCGGCGGTTTTGATGACAGTCGCCAGGAAAATGAGCAGCCGGGTGTCCCAGTGTTCAAGGCCGTCGCAGGCAAAACCCAGGCGGTGGACGGTCCCGTCGAGGGCGGCGAGCAGGTCGGCCGGGACCGGGGGGTGGGCATGCAGGGTCCAGGAGCCGGCCAGGGCCACGACGAGATGGTCCGAATCTGGCCGTTGCAGAGTGAAAACCGGCGGCCGGGTCGCGGAACCGGTGGTGAGGCGGAGAGGCTCCTGCTGCATGGAGACGGTTCGGTTACCTGCCGAGCGGCTGGGCGTTGCGCCGCGGTTTGGGCAGGAGTTGGCGCAGGGCATCGGCCTGGCGGTTGTTCCATTTCTGGTTGATGAGGATGTCGAAAATCTGCACCGGTTGGCCGTAGTAGCTTGCGTTCCAGCCGTCCAGCGGGGAAATGGCGGCTCCTTCGAGGCTGACCCCGCCGTAGGCGCCCTGCGAGCGGCCAAAGGCGAGGATGTCGGCGGTCTGGGCCTTGGCCGAACCGCCGATCGGACCGGCGGCGATGGCCACGTCGGCCCCGATCTTGTAGTCGGTGGACAGCATGGCGTCGAGCCCCCGGTCGGTCATGATCAAGAGAATGATTTCCGATACATCGGCACCGATCTGGAATCCCACGGAAACCGAGCCCATGCTGTAGAAGGCCGGCGAACTCCATTTGCTGGTGGCGGCATCCTGGGCGACCAGCAGACCCCGGCCTCCGGAGCCGCCGACGATGAAACCACCGCGCAGCATCTGCGGCACGATGAGGATGCCGCGGGCGGAACCGACGTTGTTCCGGAACCATGCCATGTTGGGATCGGCCAGAAACCCCTTGTACACCGAAGTCGCCCGGTCCACCAGTTCGGCCGGTTCGCCGTAGTAGTCGGCCCTGGCCGGAACCCGGAGGAGGGCCGTGGCCAGAATGGCAACCGCGGCCATCAGAAATAAGCGACGGGATAATAACATGGCAAAGCCTCCTGGGAAAAACGGGAAACGTTTTTTGCTGCCGGAAGGAATGATGCTATTGTATCGATCTTTTTTGCACAAGCAAAAAATGGCCGATGGCCGGGGCGGGCGGCCGAAAGGACCGGGGCGACGAGGCAGGGGGGGCGGAAACGGTGGGAGCAACGGCCGCAAACCGGTGTTGTCGGCCGGTTTGCGGGGAAATCGTCGGCCGGGCGATCAGTCGACGGCGTAGAAGTATTCCTTTTCCGCGCCGCACTTCGGGCAGACCCAGTCGTCCGGCAGGTCGGCAAAGGCCGTGCCCGGGGCCACGCCGTTTTCATAATCGCCTTCGGCGGGATCGTAGACATAACCACAGGGGCATTCCATCTTCTGCATGGGGCTTCTCCTGAAATAGGGGTTGATGAAAACTTTCCGCCATCTTTTACAAAAAAAAAGAGGCGGAGGCTGCCACTTCTTTGCGGCTACAGTATAATTATTTCCCGACCGCGACAAGGAAAACCCTGGCCGAGGGAAAATTTTCTCCTTCATTGTGGTACTTGATCGCTTGCTTGCTCCTCCCTGGAAATTGCGGCGTAGAAGGGCAGGGCGGTGGAAAACGCGAGAAAAGGGCCGGCGATGAATATAATTCTTGACAAGCTCGGGGGATATCGAGTTAAATACCAAGTTCTACGACTAATTATTTCCACGCATGACGTTCTAGTTGAGGAAAGAGAGGAGGAGTCGCATGTATGCAATAATCCGCACCGGCGGCAAGCAATATCAGGTAGAGGCCGGTGATACGCTTCGCGTCGAGAAGCTGCTGGGCGAAGTGGGCGATACGGTTGAGTTGGCGGATGTTCTGCTGCTGGTTGACGGCGAGACGGTCAAGATCGGCCAGCCCGTGGTCGATGGCGCCAAGGTGGTGGCCAAGATCGTGGAGCAGGGACGGCACAAGAAGGTGATCGTCTTCAAGAAAAAGCGGCGGAAGGGCTATCAGGTCAAGAAAGGCCACCGGCAAATGTATACCGCCTTGAATATCGAGACAATTTCTGCATAACAAGTCCATCCGGAGAGTATACCATGGCACATAAGAAAGCAGGCGGCAGTTCCCGCAACGGCCGCGACAGCGCCGGCCAACGGCGCGGGGTCAAGCGGTTTGGCGGCCAGGTCGTCAAGGCTGGCAATATCCTGGTGCGGCAGTTGGGCACGGTGATCCATCCCGGCACCAATGTCGGTTGCGGCCGCGATTACACCCTGTTCGCCAAGATCGACGGCACGGTCAAATTTGAGGATTTCGGCAAGGACCGCAAGCGCGTTTCCGTTTATCCCGTCGAGCAGGACTGATCGTTCTTGCCTGGGAGGCGCGGCGCCTTGTCCGGCGCGGCTTCCCCTCGTCACGTTGCAACCCGGCATCACGATGTGTTGATGCCGGGTTTTTTTCGTATTGTCTTCCCCTTTGCGGCTCGCGGATAGATCATGGGTTTTGTCGATGAAGCCAAATTTTTCGTCAAGGCGGGCGACGGCGGCAATGGCTGCGTCAGTTTCCGGCGGGAGAAATTTGTGCCCAAGGGCGGTCCCAACGGAGGCGACGGCGGCCGGGGCGGCGATGTCCTGTTGCGGGCCGACCGCAATCTGCGATCCCTGATCGACTTTCGCTACAAATCCCACTTCAAGGCCGAATCCGGCGTCGGCGGCCAAGGCAGCGACAAGCACGGTCGCAGCGGCGGGGATTGCGTGGTGCGGGTGCCAATGGGCTCCTTGATCAAGGATGCCGAAACCGGTGCGGTGCTGGCCGATCTGACCGAGCACGGGCAAACCTTCTGCGCGGCCGAGGGCGGCAGGGGCGGTCTGGGCAACGCCCGTTTCGCCACCTCCACCAATCGGGCGCCGCGCAAGGCCACACCAGGACAGCCGGGCGAGGAGCGCTGGCTGTTGATCGAACTTAAGCTGCTGGCCGATGTCGGCCTGATCGGATTGCCCAACTCCGGCAAATCGACGCTGCTGTCCAGGCTTTCGGCCGCCAACCCCAAGATCGCCCCCTATCCCTTCACGACCCTGGAGCCGCAGCTCGGGGTACTTCCGTTCAAATACATCGATCCCTGCATCATCGCCGACATACCGGGGCTGATCGAAGGGGCGCATCAGGGCGTGGGCCTGGGGCATCAGTTCCTCCGCCATATCGAGCGGACCTCGATTCTGCTCCACCTCATCGACGTTGCCGGCGAAGGGGAGCAGCCCTACGAGGATTACCTGACTCTGGCCAGGGAATTGGCCGCCTACAAGCAGGAATTGCTCGAGCGGCGCCATGTGGTCGTCCTCAACAAGATCGACCTGGTCGATGGCCAACGGCTTGAGCAGGTCAAAGAACAATTTGCCGGCCTTGACCTGCCGCTGCTTGCCGTTTCGGCGGAAGAGGGGGATGGCCTGGAATCGTTGCGAGAGCTGCTCGGCGACCTGCTGGAGCAGCAGCGGGCGGAGGCGCGCCATGACCTTTCAGGTGAATAAGGAAGACGGGCTCTACTATCGGCAAACCCTTTTCGACCAAGCCAAACGGGTGGTGATCAAGGTCGGCAGCGCCGTGCTGACCGACGACAACGGCCTGGATGAAGCGGTCGTCGCCAACATCGCCCGCCAGATTTCCTTTCTCCAGTCAACGGGCCGCGAGGTGATCCTGGTCAGTTCCGGTGCCGTGGCCGCCGGCCGCAAGCGGTTGGGGGTGGTCAAGACCCCGCACGAGGAACTCAGGGTCAAGCAAGCCCTGGCCGCCACTGGGCAGGGCCTGTTGATGCAGGCCTACGAACTGGCATTCGCCGAGTTCCGGCAGCCGGTGGCCCAGGTGCTGCTCACCCATGCCGACCTGTCCCACCGGGGCCGCTATCTGAATGTCCGCAACACCATCCGCACCCTGTTCGAATTCGGGGTGGTGCCGATCATCAACGAGAACGACACGGTTTCGGCCGAGGAACTGCGCTTTTCCGACAACGACAACCTGGGCGCGCTGATGACCAACATGATCGGCGCCGACATGTTCATCATCCTCACCGATGTCGACAGTCTTTACACCGGCCATCCCGCGGAAGATCCCGAGGCCCGGCCCATTTATACCGTGGCCGCCATCACCCGGGAAATCGAGCGCATGGCCGGCCACTCGGCCAGCGCCCTGGGCACCGGCGGCATGATGGCCAAATTGCGCGCCGCCAAGATGGTGGCGGCCTGCGGCGGCTCGTCCTTCATCGGCCCCGGCCGGCACCCCGAGATTCTCAAGGCCCTGTTCAGCGGCGAGCTGGTGGGCACTTTTTTCCTTCCCGGCAAGGGCACCATCAACCGGCGCAAGCATTGGATCGCCTACGTGCTCAAGCCGCAGGGCTACCTGGTGGTCGACGACGGCGCCCGCCGGGCTCTGGTCGAGCAGGGCAAAAGCCTGCTGCCTTCCGGTATCGTCGAGGTCCGCGGCAATTTCTCGGTCGGCGCCCCGGTCCATTGCCTCGATCGCCAGGGCACGATGATCGCCGCCGGACTGAGCAATTACGGCGCGGCGGACATCGAGCGGATCAAGGGGCGAAAAACCGGTGAGATCGCCGCCATTCTCGGGGCCAAGGATGCCGACGAGATCATCCACCGCGACAACCTGGTGGTGCTTGGGCGGGAGGGCGTGCTATAAAGCCGCTTTACAATGCCTCCGCTTCACGTCATAGTGGAAGGCGCCTGGCATGCAGGCATCAAGATTGAAGATCTCAGGAGGAGACGACGGCGATGGAACGGGCACAGATCGAAGCAACAGTCCTGGAGATGGTAAAGAAAGCCAAGGGCGCGGCCCGTAGCCTCAGCGCCATGCCGGCGGCCTTGAAAAACGCCGTCCTGCTCGATGTCGGTGAGGCGCTGATCGCGCAGCAGCCGTATATTATCGCCGAAAATCTCAAGGATATGGCCGCCGGCGAGCAAAAGGGGCTGTCCGCCGCCATGCTCGATCGCCTGCGGATCACCGAAAAGGGCATCACGGACATGGTCCAGGGCCTGCGCGAGGTGGCCGCCCTGGAAGATCCGGTGGGTGAGGTCAGCGATATGCGCCGCCGGCCCAGCGGCATCGTGGTCGGCCGGATGCGGGTGCCGTTGGGCGTCATCCTGATGATCTACGAATCTCGGCCCAACGTGACCATCGACTCGGCGGCCCTGTGCCTCAAGGCCGGCAACGCCGTCATCTTGAGGGGCGGCTCCGAGGCCATCCATTCCAACCTGGCCCTGGCCAAGGTGCTGCAGGAGGTGCTGGCCAAACACGGGGTCGATCCCGCCGTTGCCCAGGTCCTGGATTTCACCGACCGGGAAGGGGTCGATGTCCTGCTGACGCAGGAGGCCTATATCGATCTGGTCATTCCCCGCGGCGGCGAGGGGCTGATCCGGGCGGTGACCGAGAAATCGCGCATCCCGGTGCTCAAGCATTACAAGGGGGTGTGCCACTGCTTTGTCGACGCCGATGCCGACCAGGAGATGGCCATCCCGATCATCCTCAACGCCAAGGTACAGCGGCCGAGCGCCTGCAATTCCCTGGAGGGGTTGCTGGTCCACCGGGAAATCGCCGAGGAGTTCCTGCCCAAGGCGGTCCACGCCCTGAAGAAGGAAGGGGTGCGCATCCTCGGTTGCCATTCCAGCTGCCTGATCTGCAACGAAACCATCGAGCCGGCGGCCGACAGCGACTGGGGCACCGAGTTCCTCGACCTGGCCCTGACGGTCAAGGTGGTGTCGGGCCTTGGCGAGGCCATGGACTATATCGACCAGCACGGTTCCAAACACACCGAGACCATTCTCACCCGTTCCTATGAGCACAGCCAGCGGTTCTTGCGCGAGGTCGACGCCTCGGCGGTGCTGGTCAACGCCTCCACCCGCTTCAACGACGGCGGCCAGTTCGGCCTGGGGGCCGAGATCGGCATTTCCACCACCAAGCTGCACGCCTACGGCCCCATGGGCCTGAAAGAGCTGACCACCCAGAAGTTCATCGTCTACGGTGCCGGAGAAACCCGGGCCTGATCCGTGGTGGCAGCGGATGCAGCACTGAGGGTCGGACTGTTCGGCGGTACCTTCGATCCCGTCCACCAGGGCCATATCGAGCTGGCGTTGCGCGTGCTGGCCCGTTGCCGGCTCGACCGGCTGTGGTTCATCCCGGCCCTGCTGCCGCCGCACAAACAACGGCCGCTGGCCTCCTTTGCCCATCGGGCGGCCATGATCGAAGCCGCCCTGGCCGATTGCCGGCAGACCGATGGCCGCATCCGCTGCGCGCGTATCGAGGAGCGGTTGCCGGCCCCCTCCTACACGCTCAACACGGTGCAGGCCCTGATTCGGGAAGAGCCGGGATGCCGGTATAGCCTGGTCATCGGCGCCGATTCGCTGCTCGACCTGCCCCACTGGCACAGGATCGACGAGTTGCTGCAAACGGTCGACCTGATCGTGGTCAAGCGGGACGAAATCGACCGGACGGCCGTTGACCGGGCGCTGACCGCCCTGACTCCGGCCTTTGTCCGCGAACCCGGACACTGTGACCGATGGCATGGCCAAGGCGGCCGGATCGCACTCTACCTCGACGATATCGAGTTGCCGGTTTCCTCCTCGGCCATCCGGGAAGAACTGGCGGAAGGCGCGACGCCGGCCCTGCTGCCGCCGCCGGTATTGGCTCATATCCGGCGCCACCGGCTCTACGGCTGGAAGGAGACCGTGTGAACTACATTGCCGATCTCCACATCCACAGCCACTATTCCCGGGCCACCAGCAAGGCCAGCAATCTGTACGGCCTGGCAGCCTGGGCCGCGGTCAAGGGGATCGGCGTGGTGGGTACCGGCGATTTCACCCATCCCGCCTGGTTTGCCCATCTCCACGAGTGCCTGGAGGCGGCCGAACCGGGCTTCTTTCGGCTGAAGAACGAGCCGGCCGCCGCAATCGGCGAGCTGCTGCCCGTGGGCATCAAGCCGGCAATGCCGCTGAGCTCCATCCGTTTCGTCCTCAGCGCCGAGATCAGCTCCATCTACAAGCGCGGCGGCAAGGTCCGCAAGGTGCACAACCTGCTCTATGCGCCGGATTTCGACGCGGTCCGCCGAATCAACGCCACCCTGGCCACCCTGGGCAACATCACCGCCGATGGCCGACCGATCCTGGGGCTCGATTCCCGAAATCTGCTTGAGATTCTTCTGGAAAAAGCGCCACAGGGTTTTCTGGTTCCGGCCCATATCTGGACTCCCTGGTTTTCGCTTTTCGGCTCGAAATCGGGATTCGACTCGATCGAAGAGTGCTTCGGCGACCTCAGTTCCCATATCTTTGCCCTGGAAACCGGCTTGTCGTCGGATCCAGAGATGAACCGACTGATCTCCGCCTTGGACCGCTTCACCCTGATCTCCAATTCGGACTGCCATTCGCCGGCAAAACTGGGCCGCGAAGCCAACCTGTTCGCCACCGATTTCGATTATTTCGCCATGCGGCAAGCCCTGCAAGAGCCGGTCAACGCGGCGGGGCAGCAGGTCTTCGCCGCCACGGTCGAGTTCTATCCCGAGGAGGGCAAGTACCACTGCGACGGCCACCGCAAGTGCCAGGTCTGCCTGGAGCCGGGGGAAACCAGGGCATCCGGCGGGCTCTGTCCGGTTTGCGGCAAACCCTTGACCGTCGGCGTGCTCCACAGGGTGATGGAGCTGGCCGACCGGGAGCGGCCGCTGTTGCCGCCGGGCAGCCCACGGGTGCACAGCCTGGTGCCCCTGGCGGAAATGGTGGCCGAACTGCTCGACTGCGGCCCGGCCAGCAAGAAGGTGATGGAAGGCTATGTCCGCCTGATCAACGCCTTTGGTTCCGAATTCGGGCTGCTGCTCGAGACCCCGGTGGAGGATATCCGGGCCAAGGGGTTTGCGCTGCTGGCCGAGGCAATCGAGCGGGTACGGTCCAACCGGGTGATCCGCAAGCCTGGCTATGATGGCGAATTCGGGGTGATCACCGTTTTTTCCGAAGGTGAGCGCGCCGAGTTGTGCGGCCAGGCCAGCCTGTTCGGCGCGGCAATGGGTCCGGCTCGAAAAGCGGCCAGAAAAAGGCAGCAGCTGGAAGTGCGCGAGGAAAAGCAGGAAGCGGCAACAGCCCAGGCGGCCAGGGAATTGAACCGCGAACAGCGGCAGGCGGTGGACAGCGCCGCCGCCTTGATCTTGGTCCAGGCCGGACCGGGTACCGGCAAGACTCACACCCTGGTGAGCCGGGCCCAACGGCTGGCCGCGCAGGCGGACCGTCCCTGCACGGTGATCACCTTCACCAACAAGGCGGCGGACGAGGTGCGGGAACGGCTGCAAGGCGCGGGAACGGAGCGGCTGCCGGTGACGGTCGCCACCTTCCACGGCTATTGCCTGGCCCAGTTGCGGCGCGGCGTCCCCGGCCTGCAGGTGGCGGGACCGGAAGAGCGGGCCGCCTTGATCGAAGAGCTTTTTCCCGGCTGGCAGGCCAAGGAGCGGGAGGGCTTTTCGCGCGCCCTGGGCGAGCTGTTCAGCCGCTTCGATCCGGAAGAAGAATATACCGCCGAAACCCGCCGCTATCTCGCCGCCCTGGAGGAACGGTCCCTGGTCGACATCGAGGCGGTGGTGCCGCGTACCGTGGATTTGCTGCGCCGGGACAACGCGGAGGCCGCCGCCATCCGGGCCGCCACCGGCCATCTCTTGGTCGATGAGTTCCAGGATGTCAACCGGGCGCAGTACGCCCTGGTCGCGCTCCTGGCGCACACCTCGACCGTGTTTGCCATCGGCGACCCGGATCAGGCGATCTACGGCTTTCGCGGTTCCGATCCGCAGTGGTTCTACACTTTTATCCAAGAGATGCATCCCGAGGTGCATCATCTGGTCCGCAACTACCGCAGCGCTCCGGTCATCGTCCGGGCGGCCGAACAATTAATCGCCGGCAACAGCCACCCCCTGCCGCTGGCGGCGATGCAGCCCTGTTCCGCCCGCGAGGGAACCATCCAACGCCAGGAATGCGCCACGCCCGAGCACGAGGCCCGCTTCCTTGCCGAACAGATCGAAATCCGCCTGGGCGGCACCTCGCACCGCGGCCTCGAACGGTTCGACCACACCGGCAATGGCGCGGTTGGCCTGCGCGACATCGGCATCCTCTACCGCACCGGCCGCCAGGCCGAGGCAATCGGCAAGGTGCTGACGGAACGGGGCCTGCCCTTTCAACTGGTCGATCTCGAAGCCTATTACACCAAGGACGATTGTCGCCTGCTGTACTGGTGGCTGTTGCTGATCGCGGGCCTGGCTGAGCCGGAACAGCTGCTGGGGCTGGTGCGGCGGGAACAGGGGCTGGGCGAGCAGGCCTTGCGCTTGATGCGGCTGGTGCTGCGGCAGGCGGCCCGGGAACAGGGGGGCGGACTGGCCGCAATTCCGTTGATGGGCGGACCCATCGACGCGGTGCTCGAGCCCCTGCGGCGGACGCTGATCCAGATGCGCGATCTGGCCACAACCGAACCGGTGGCCGTGGTGCTCGACGCCCTGGCCGCCCGCTACGGGTTCGATCCCAAGCAGCCGGACATGGAGCGCCTGCGGCAACAGGCCCTGACCTTTGATCGGTCGCTTTCCGAATTTGCCGTCCATCTGCACCGCTTCAGCGATTCGGTGCTCTACGATCCGCGCGCCGAGGCCCTGACCCTCTCGACCCTTCATGCCGCCAAGGGGCTGGAATTCCCCGTGGTCTTCATTGCCGGTTGCGAGGAAGGCCTGCTGCCGCTGGCGCCGCGGGCAGCGGCAGCCCCGGAGAAGCAGGCCAGCCAGCTGGAAGAGGAACGCCGCCTTTTTTACGTGGGCATCACCAGGGCCATCGACAGCCTGACCCTCAGCTGGTGCCGGTCGCGCGCCCTCTATGGCGGGCCGGCCGAGGCCAGGCAACCGTCCCGGTTCGTGGACGAGCTGCCCGCCGACGTCTTTTCCCCAATCCTCAAGCCGCGGGTACGGCGCAAGAAACCCGCGATGCGCCAACTCTCCCTTTTTTCGTGAGTCATGGAAGACAGCACGTCCGCACCCAACCGGGTTACCGAGCTTGAGGCCGAGGTCCAGCGGCTGGAGAGGGAAAATCGTGCCCTGCGGCAGAAGGCGCGGCAGGCCGATTCCGCCAACAAGGCCAAGTCCGATTTCCTGGCCATGATCAGCCACGAGATTCGCACCCCGATGAACGGGGTGATCGGGATCAGCGAATTGCTGCTCGACACCGAATTGCAGCCCCGGCAGAAGCATTTCGCCCAGCTGATCCGCACCTCGGCCTCGAGCCTGCTGACCCTGATCAACAATCTGCTCGATTTCAGCAAGATCGAGGCGGAGAAGATGGCCCTGGACATCGAGCCCTTCGACCTACGGGGCCTGATCGAACAGCTGCTGTCGCTGTACAAGGTGACCGGCAGGAGCAAGGGGCTGACGGTCGCCGCCGAGATCGATCCCAAGCTGGCGTCCCATTACCAGGGCGATAGCTACCGTCTGCGCCAGGTGCTGGTCAATCTGCTCGGCAATGCGGTCAAGTTCACCGAACGGGGCACGATTACCCTGCGGGTGAGCCGGGAGGAGACAAAGGGCAGGAAAGAACGGCTCCGGTTCGAGGTCGAGGATTCGGGAATCGGCATCCCCACCGAATCGCTCGACAAACTGTTTCAGCCATTCAGCCAGGTGGACAGTTCCTCGACCCGCCGCTACGGCGGCAGCGGCCTGGGACTGTCGATCTGCGCCCGGCTCGTCAAGCTGATGGGCGGCACCTTCGGGGTGCGGTCCGAATACGGGAGCGGTACTACCTTCTGGTTCGTGATCGCCCTGCCGGTGGCCGGCCCGATGCCGGCGGCGCACGAGGTGGCGGCGCCGGCCGCCGAAGAAACGCGCCCGGAGGAAACGATGGCTGCGCCGAGTCCGATGGAAGCGCCGGCAACCGTGCCGCCGCCTTCTTGCCAGGAACCGCACAATCCCCGCATCATGATTGTCGACGACGAAGAAACCAACCGCATCGTGATGGCGGAAACCTTTCGCCGCACCGATGCCGAGATCGTGCTGGCCTGCAACGGCTTGGAGGCCATCGATCTGTGCCGGGCCGGCCGGTTCGATCTCATCTTCATGGATTGCCAGATGCCGGTGCTCGACGGTTTCGCCGCCACCCGGATCATTCTCGACGAGGCCGAGCGGCATCGGTACGTCGTCCCTCCCGTGGTCGCCCTGACCGCCGACGCCACCACGGCCGCGCAGCAGAAATGCCGGGAAGTGGGGATGGTGGATTACCTGGTCAAGCCGTTGGACTTCAACAAGTTGCAGGCGGTGCTGGCCCGCTGGCTGCCCGAGTTGCCCAGCTCCATCGTTCCGGGGGCGGCGGGGGCGGAAGCAAACGACAAACCGGCGGTTCGGGAGCCGGTGGCGGTGAACGAGGCGGTTTTACTGCGCCTGCGGGAAAATGTCGGCGACATCACTCCGGTGGTGGCGGTATTCCTCCGCTCGCTCGACCGGCGTCTGGCCGAGCTGGACAAGGCGGTGCGGGCCAGAGATCCCGAGGCAATCAACAAGGTGGCGCACACGATGAAAGGCAGCAGCAGCCAGTTCGGGGCCGAGGAGTTGGCGCAACTGTGCCTGTTGGCCGAACAGATCGGCAAGAGCGGGAAGATGCAGCAGATCGACCGGCTCCACGGCCAAATCATCCGTTCGGTCGACCGGGTAAAACGTTTTTTTACGGAACTCCTTGATTAATAGACTGTAATTTATACAATAGTCATGTACAGCCGCGAAATATCCCACCCTTTTTTTCATTTTTGCTTATGACCGTTTCCCTGCTTGCCGGTTCCACTCCGGTTATTCTGATAGTCGATGACGACGAAGTCATCCGCATGCTCATGCGCCAGTTTCTCGAGGGCGAGGGCTATGCCGTGGTTGAGGCCGAGGATGGGCCCGCGGCCCTGGAAAAATTGGCGGAGCAGGCGTTTGACCTGGTGATCCTCGATATCGCCATGCCGGGCATCGACGGCCCGGATGTGTGCGAGCACATCCGCTCCGCCATGGCCGATCCGCCGCCGGTCCTGATGGTGACCGCCCTTGACGACGAAAAGAGCATCGAACGTTCCTACGGCGCCGGCGCCGTGGACTATATCCGCAAACCGCTGCGCTGGCCGGTTCTCAAAAACCGCATCCGCTACATCCTGGGGTCGCACCGGGCCAAGCAGGAACTGGAACTCTTGTCGCGCAATTACGAGATGATTCTCGATGCCGCCGCCAACGGCATCTGCGGGGTCGACGACCGGGGATTGATCAGCTATATCAATCCCGCCGCCCTGAAGATGCTGGGCTACGGGATCGAAGAGGTCCGGGAGCGCGACTACCGGACGGTGTTCAAGATTTCCCTGCCCGGCAGCGAGGAGTCTTCCGAGGATTGCTGTCCGTATTTCACCAAGACCGACATCAAGAGCACCACCTGCTTCGACGAAGCCAGGATGCTGCGCAAGGACGGCACCAGCTTCCCCGTGGATTTCCGGTCGACCCCGATCCGTCAGGGACACCGGCTAATCGGCGGGGTGCTGGTGTTCCAGGATGTCACCGAGCGGCAGGAGGCGGCGGAGTTGATCCGCTACATGGCCAATCACGACCCGCTCACCAATCTCCCCAACCGCAACTATTTCCGGCGGCGGCTGCCCCAGGCCATTTCCCTGGCCCGGCGCTACGGCCGCATCCTTTGCCTGCTGTTCATCGACCTCGACCGGTTCAAGCCGATCAACGATCAGTTCGGCCACGGGGTCGGCGACATCGTCCTGATGCAGGTGGCCGAACGGCTGCGCAGCGTCCTGCGGACCTCGGATTCGGTGTGCCGGTTGGGAGGCGACGAGTTCGTCATCCTCCTGGAAAGCACCGAGGCCCTCGACGGTGCCACCCTGGTGGCCCAGAAGGTGATCGAATCGCTCAACGAGCCGATCGAGGCGGGCGACCACGTCTGTTTCATCGGCGCCAGCATCGGTATCTCGGTCTTTCCCCTCGACTGCCAGGATGCCGAGACCATGCTCCGCCATGCCGACATCGCCATGTACGAGGCCAAGAAAAAAGGCCGCAACTGCTGGCAGCTCTACACCGAATAAGCTTACATTCCCTGAGCGATGGTGCGGATGATGTCCGACTTGCCGATTACCCCCACCAGCTGCCCTTCGTCCATCACCGGCAAGGTGTGAATGTTCTTCTCGGCCATCAAGGTGGCCAACTCGTCCAGTTCCGTCTCCGGGGCCACCGACACCAGTTTGCGGCTGCAGATGTCGCCAACCTTGGACCCCGCCATCTTTTTCAATTCCTGTTCCATCTTGCCCGGCCGCTCGAGGAAGACGAAGGCATCGAGCAGGGCAAAGGCGGTGGGCAGGTGCACCTTCTTGTTTTGAAAAATCAAATCGCTTTCGGTGACCACCCCGATGACCTTGCCGTTGTCGTCGACCACCGGCACGCCGCTGATGTTGCTGGTAAGCAGCAGTGCGGCCAATTCCCGCACCGTGGCGCTTTCCTTGACCGTGATCACCTCGCGGGTCATGATGTCTTTCGCTTTGAGCATGGATTCTCCTTATTCGGTTGATACAGTTATGGGCAGAGTGAACCGATGACCCGCGGCAGTTGCAGCGCCACTTCCGTGGCGGTGTAGCCGTAGGGTCGGTCGGCGGCCAGACGATCGGCGGCCAGGCCGTGCAGGTGGACTCCGAAACAGGCGGCCTGCCAGGGATCGTGGCCCTGGACCAGCAGGCCGCCGATAATGCCGGCCAGCACGTCGCCCATGCCGCCGGTGGCCATGCCGGGATTGCCGGAGGCGTTGATCGCCCAGGCGCCGCCGGTGGCGGCGACCACGGTCCCGGCACCCTTGAGCACGGTGATCATCGGCGGCCGCCGGTCCGCGCCGCTGGCATTGAGCCATTGGGCCGCCTTGAGCCGGTCCGCCTGCACCGTCTCGACCGAGGTGCCGAGCAGCCGGGCCATCTCGCCGGGGTGGGGGGTGAAGATCCTGGGACCGGGAGGATTGCGCAGCAGGTCCGGGTGGGCGGCCAGGATGGAAAGGGCGTCGGCGTCGACCACCATGGGACCGGCATAGGAGCCGTAGAGGCGCAGCACCAGTTCCCTGGTTTCCGGTTCGGTCCCGATGCCGGGCCCGAGCACGATGCCGTTTTTGCCGGTGCAGAGAACCTCGATCTGCGGGTAGTCGTCGATGGAGAGGAAACCGTTCGAGGTGGGTAGCGGCACCGACATGGCCTCGGCAACGGCGGTTTCGAAAATGGGGTTGAGATCGCCGGGCACCGCGAAGGTCACCAGGCCGGCGCCGCTGCGGAGCGCGCCCTGACCGCAGAGCAGGGCCGCGCCGGTCTTGCCGCTGGAGCCGGCGAGAACGAGGAGGTGGCCGTTGCTGCCCTTGTGCGCCGTGGCGGGCCGCAGACCTAGCCGGCCGGCCAGCATGGTCCGGTCGATCAGCGCTCCCTGCAACTGCATCCGGGCGACCAGCTTGGCCGGGATGCCGATGTCGATGCAGGCCAGCCGGCCGCAGCGGTCGCCGCCATGATGATAGTGTCCGGGTTTGGCCAGGCCATAGGTCACGGTCAGGTCGGCCTGGACCGCGCCGCCGAGGATGGCCCCGGTGTCGCTGTGCAGGCCCGAGGGGATGTCGACGCTGACCACCGGCAACCGATGGCTGTGGCGCAGGGTGTTGATACAGGTGATGGTTTCCAGAAAACCGCCGCCGATCTCGCGTTCGAGACCGGTGCCGAACAGGGCGTCTACCAGGGAATGGATCGGGTGCATCCGGTTGAGGGTGAGCACCGTGTCGGCCAGGGTGAAAAATTTTTCCTGGTTGTCGAGCACCTGGTACGGCAGCCGCAATCGCCGAAAAATCTCGAGGTTCAGGCCCGCGTCGCCGGCAAGCCGTTCCGGGTCGGCCGGAAAGAAGACAAAGGGAAAACCGCCCAGCCCGTGCACCGTGCGGGCGATCACCAGGCCGTCGCCGCCGTTGTTGCCGGGACCGGCGAAAACGCAGACCGTTTTGCCCGCCACCGGCCCCAACACCTGTTCCATCCGGTCGACCGTGCTCCGGCCGGCATTTTCCATCAGAACCATGCCGGGAATACCGATCTCTTCAATGGTCTGCCGATCGAGTTCGCGCATCTGCGCTGCCAAAGCAACTTGCATCGATGGTCATAGCCTCCTAAAAAAATATCGTTCCGCGCTTCGTGCAGTACGGCCGGCCGGCCGGGGCCCGGTGGGCCAGGCGGCATAACGCCTCAATGCGCCGACAATTGCCCATCGGCGCAATGCCCGGCAGGCCAACTCAGCGTTCCGGCTCCCTGTTTTCGTCGGCGCCGGTGCAGAGAGGGCAGGGGGCGAATCCCGCTTCCCGGGCGATCCCGACATTCCTGAATTGCAGCCGGCAGTGCGCATCGTAGTAATGGACGCAGTGCGGCAGGTGGTACAGGCCGGTGGTCCGGTCGGCGCGCACCGCAAGCCTGCCGGCATCGTGGTCCGCCGTGGAGGGCGCCTGCGGCTGCCACCGGGCCAGGATGTCGGCCGCCAGGCGGCCAAGCCGTTTCCAGACCGGCAGGAGCAGGCGATCGTGCAGATCCTGGATGGGATGGGCGATCCGTTCCGGCACCAGGGGCCGCTCCACATACACCCGCTGAAAAAGATACAGGGCCAGCAGAAAAAAGAGAACGTTCGGCAGCCACATGCCGGGCACCAGGGGCATGACCCCGGCTTCGCTGACGTTGCGACAGACGGTCAGGGTGATGTAGTAGCCCACAAAGACGAGCAAGCCCAGCGGTAGACCCACGGCGCGCCGGCCCGGAGCGGCTTGCAGTCCCAGCGGCAAGCCGATCAGGCTGAGGATAAAGCAGCCGACCGGCAGCACCAGACGATGGTGGTATTCGGACAAATAGCTCCGGGCGAGTCTGGAGTCCGGCGGCAGCTTTTCCGACGCGGTCAGCAGTTGTTCCTGGCTCATGGCGCCGCGGCTCTGGCTGGTGATGTCCTCCTTGCCGATCTGGGTCGGCGGCTGGAGGGAGATCTGCAGCTGGTAGCGGCCGAAACGGATCACCTGGTTGTCGGTCCCCTCGTTGTTGTGGATGGTACCGTTGTTGAGGATCACCGTCACCTGCATCCGATCCATGTCGGCCTCCAGGTGGCCGGACTGGGCCACGGTGATCAACGGCTGGGTCCGGCCCCGCATGTCGGAGACGTAAACGCCGTGCCAGCGCTGCTGGTCGTCGATTTCATCGACATAAAGCACGATGTCGCCCAGGGCCTCGGTGAACTCCTTGGCCTTGAGGCCCTTGTCGATTTTCTCCTTGGCCAGTTGGAACATCAGATGTTTGACGCCGAGCGCCCCGGCCGGGATCAGGCTGGCGGCGAAGAATCCGGTCAGGCAGGCGGTGGCGGCGGCGATGAGCACCACCGGCGGCAGCATCTGCTTGAGGCTGACGCCGCAGGCCTTGAACGCCAGGATTTCGCGGTCGTTGGTCAAACGGGTGAAGCCGACGATCACCCCGGCCATGCTGGCCATGGGGATGATGTAGAGCAGCATGTGCGGAAAGATGTAGGCGAACAGCCGGATGAAGTCGGCCAGGCCGATGCGCAGGGAAAGGACGATTTCCAGCAGCGGAATGAGGCGGACCAGGAAAAAGACGCAGTAGAGAATGAGGAAACTGGCGAAGAAGGGGGCCAGCAGCTCGTTGGCGATATAGCTGTAGAGCAGCAGCGGCGGGCGCCAGCGCCAGCCCTTGCCGTCGCCCGTGTCACCGGCGGTCGCGGTTCTGTTCAGCGTCGACTCAGAGCGCATTGAGGGCGGACTTGATGTTGACATCGATCCAGTGCTGGTCCCACCATTCCACCGGGGTGACGAAAATGCCGTGCACCAGCATGGAAAAATGGAGGTGGTCGCCGCCAGCCATGCCGGTGGCACCCGAGCGCCCGATCGGCTGGTCTTTTTCCGCCAGGGTGCCCACGGTGGCGCTGATGCTGCTCAGATGGGAGTACAGGCTCAAGATGCCCTGGCCATGGTCGATGATGACGGTGTTGCCGTAAATGCCGAGATAGCCCGCATACACCACCTTGCCCCGGTTGGAGGCGCGGACTTCGGCCTGGGCCAGGGAGGCGATATCCACCCCCAAATGGGTCTGGGTGTCGACCGCCCGGCCGTTGTACATGTAGGTGCGTTGATCGGCGTATCCGGCCCGGCCGGAGCCGAACATGCGCAGGAAACGGTCGGACCACAGCTGCTGCGCATCGGTTTCGGCGCTGAGCTGGACGATGGTTTCGGCGTTGCTCCGGCGGATCTGGTTGTTGACATAGAGATACTGCTCAAGCAGGGTTCCCTTCAGTTCCGGGTAATGCTGCGCGAACTCCGGCATTTTCTGCTGGAGGAACTGCTCGGAGAGATTGATGCTGTCCCGCTTGAAGGTTTCCTTTTTGAAAACGGTGGGCAGCGGCAGGAGGACCTCGTTGCCGGCTTCGTCGCTGCCCACCAGCCGCATCTTTTCCGGCTGGCCGGCATCCCAGGGCAGGGCGAAGTAGCAGACGTAGGCATCTTTCTTGCCGACCGGAAAGCCCGGGAAAAAGGCGTTGTCGATGGCGACCCCGTGTTTACCCGGCGGTTCGGAGATGGTGTAGAGAACCATGGCGCTGCCGCCGGAATGGATGGCGCGCGCGGCGTGCAGAATCTTGACCGCCGGCGGTCGGGTATCCATGGTCACCGGCAGCCGCCGCAGGGTTTCGTTCCCCTTGAACAAGCCGCTGAGCGAGAAATCCCGCACCGAGATGTCCAATTCCGCCTCGCCTTCCTTGATGCCGGCCTTCTGGGCGTCGATCACCACCTTTTCGTCGAGCGAGGTCGGTCCGGCCGTTTTGAACCAGGCCTGGCGGGGGAAGGATTTCTCCAGCAACACCACCGAGGTCTTGCCCTGGGTCAGGGTGATGGTAAGCGAGCGGATGCCGCTTTTCTGGTCGGTGGCCCGCAGGGGCAGCTCGACCTTGCCGCCCAGGTATTTGATCTCCCTGTTCAGCGTCAAGGTCGGCTTCTCGAATTCGAACAACAGCACGCCCGCTCCCGCCGCCGCCAGGACGACGGCCGTTGCCAGGGCGAGCGCCAGGGTCTTGAGGAAACCGCCCCTCCGCGAGGAACGGCGCAGCCGGATGTAGTGTGCCATGGTCAGTCTGTACGTTGATGATCGTAAAATCGAAAAGCGCGGCAAGGCGCATCAATCCGCGGGACGGGCATGCCGGGGTCCTATTCGTTCCAGATGACGTCGTACCGCTTGATGTGCATGTCGGGCACCGGAATGATGGTGAATCGTTTCGCGGTCCGCAGTTCCAGTTGCTCGATGGTGTACGATTCCTCGTCGAGCAGCATCTCGGCGATGTGGGGATGCACCTTGATGGTGACGTGCGATCCGCCGATCTTGCGGGCGTCGCGGCTGATCTTGCGGAATATCTCGTGGCAGATGGTCCGGCGCGACTTGATGAAGCCGTCGCCGCCGCAGTAGTGGCAGGGCTCGCACATGGTCTGAATGAGGCTTTCCGACTGCCGTTTGCGGGTCATCTGCACCAGGCCGAATTCCGAGAGCTTGAGGATGTTGACCTTGCTCTTGTCGGCGCGCATCGCCTCTTGGAAGGCGGCGAACAGTTCCTCGCGGTGCTGCTCGTTGTCCATGTCGATGAAATCGATGATGATGATGCCGCCCAGGTTGCGCAGACGCAGCTGGCGGGCAATCTCGTGGACCGCCTCCATGTTGGTCTTGAAGATGGTCTCGTTCAAATCCGAGGCATTGACGTAGCGGCCGGTATTGACATCGATCACGGTCAGGGCCTCGGTGGTCTCGATGATGATGTAGCCGCCGGAGCGCAGCCACACCTTCTTGTCCAGGGCGTTGTTGATGTCCGCCTCCACCCCGTAGCGCTCGAACAGCGGCAGGTCGGAGTCGTAGTAGGTGATCTTGTCCTGCAGCTGGGGGGCGAAGGTCTTGGCGTAGGACAGCAGCTGCTCGTAGACTTCGAAATTGTCGATCACCAGCTCGTTGATGTCCTCGGTGAAGAAATCGCGCACCGAACGGAGGATGATGTCGAGATCCTTGTAGATGAGGCAGGGGGCCGGCGACCGCTGCACGTTGGTGAGGATTTCGTCCCAGAGCAGAAGGAGGAATTCCATGTCCGCTTCCAGGGCCTCGTTGTCGATGTGCTCGGCCACGGTGCGCATGATGAAGCCGGTGCCCGGAGGCCGCAGCACCTCGATCCGGTCGCGCAGCAGCTGGCGGGTGGTTTCGTCCTCGATCTTGCGGGAGATGCCGATATGGTCGGTCAGCGGCATGAACACCAGGTTGCGGCAGGGCAGGGTGATGTTGCAGGTCAGGCGGGCTCCTTTGGAGCCGATCGGCTCCTTGGCGATCTGCACCAGGACTTCCTGGCCTTCCCGGAGGATTTCGTTGATCGCCGGGGCAGGGGACAGGAAGGTCGGCGGGGTGGACCGCAGTTTGTGGCCCCTGGCCAGCCGCTGGTAATTCTCGGAGAAAATGTAGAAGGCCTCGTCGACGTAGAGGAAGCCGGTGCGTTCCAGGCCGATGTCGACAAAGGCGGCGTCAATGCCCGGCAGCACCCGGACCACCCGACCCAGGTAGATGTTACCGATCAGGCCCTGTTCGGAGATGCGATCGAGGTGGAATTCGCGCAGCTTGCCGTTTTCCACCAGGGCGATCCGGTTCTCGTAGAAGGTTGCATTGATGAGAATGTCTGTGTACATAGGAGAGCTTGATCGAATTCCAGGGGCGCAACCAAAAACGCCGGAAACGCAAGGGCCGAGGCGTGGCAGAGAGCATGAATCAAGGGTGTCACTATACTATACCGTGGGCAAACCGCCATAATAAATTGGCCACGGCAACCGCGCCCATCCGGCCGGGAAGGCCTGGTGCGGCCGGGGTTTCGGCACGGGCCAGGTGATTTCGGCCATCATTCCCACCCATAACCGGGAGCCCTTCCTGGAGCGGTCCATCGGCTCGGTGCTGGCCCAGCGGCTGGCCTGCGGCGAGCTGATCGTGGTCGACGACGGCTCCACCGATAATACCGCCGCCCTGGTCGAACGGATGGCCGCGCGCGCCGCCGTGCCGGTCCGGCTGGTGTGCCAGCGCAATTCGGGCGCGGCCGCGGCCCGCAACGCCGGCATCCGCCTGGCGCGGGGACGCTTGCTCGCCTTTCTCGATTCCGACGATTGGTGGCTGCCGGACAAGCTGGCCGTGCAGGCGGCGGCCATGGCGGCCCGGCCGGAATCGCTCGTCGCCCACACCCGGGAAATCTGGTTTCGCCGGGGGCAGCGGGTCAACCAGAAGAAGAAGCACGATCCGCCCGACGGCGACATCTTTGCCGCCAGCCTGGGGATGTGCGTGGTGGGCATGTCCACGGTCATGGCCCGGCGCGAGCTGTTCGACCGGTACGGGCTGTTCGACGAGTCGCTGCCTTGCTGCGAGGACTACGATCTCTGGCTGCGGATCGGTTGCCGCGAGCCTTTCCTGCTGGTTCCCGACCGACTGACCGGCAAGGACGGCGGCCGGCCCGACCAGCTCTCCGCCATCCATCGCCAGGGCATGGATGTCTTTCGCATCCGCGCCCTGGCCGCCTTGCTCGACTCGGGCGTGCTGCGGCCGGACCAGCGCCGCGCGGCCGCAGCCGAACTGGCGCGCAAGTGCCGAATCTACGGCCAGGGATGCGACAAGCACGGCCGCCCGGAAGAGGGCGAGCGATATTTCAACCTGGCCGCTCGCTATCGGCCCACAGGAGATCAGTCCGCATGAACCAGGCGTCCTACGGCGACCCGGCCCGTTTCGTCACCCGGCTCCACGTGGCCGAGGATTGCCTCGATCTGCCCTACACCAGGGAAATCGTCGACCGGGCCAAGCTGCCGGTGACCGTGGTCGGCGCCCGGGAGGTGCCGGCCATCGACGGCGACTATCCGGCCAATCTCACCGCCGGCAAGCACCATCTCCTGCTCTGCCGCAACCGCGGCATCTTTTTCAAGCCCTGTCCGGGCACCCGCGAGTACCGCTGCTGCGACTACCAGGTGCTCAATATCGGCATGAACTGCCCCATGGATTGCGTCTACTGCATCCTCCAGGCCTATCTCAACAACCCCTGGCTCAGCTTTTTCGTCAATGTCGAGGAGCTGTTCGCCGAGCTTGACCGGGCACTCGCAGCGGAGCCGCAGCGCTTCTTCCGCATCGGTACCGGCGAGTTCACCGACAGCCTGGCCCTGGACAGCCTCACCCGACTGAGTCCCCGCCTGGTCGCCTACATGGCCGGCCAAACCAACGCGGTGCTGGAGCTGAAAACCAAGAGCGCCAACATCGGCAACCTGGAAGGGCTCGACCACCGGGGCCGGACCGTGGTCGCCTGGTCGCTCAACAGCCCGCCGATCATGGCCCGGGAGGAGATCCGTACCGCCACCCTGGACGAGCGGCTGCAGGCCGCCGCCCGGTGCGCCGACTGGGGATACAGCCTTGCCTTCCACTTCGACCCGGTCATCCTCCATCCCGGCTGGCAGGAGGGCTACCGCGCCACCGTCGACCGGCTGTTCGCCACGGTCCCGGCCGAGGCCATCGCCTGGATCAGCCTGGGGGCCCTGCGCTACCTGCCGCCGCTCAAGCAGATCGCGGCCGAGCGCTTCCCGGCCTCGCGTTTTTTCTATCAGGAGTTCATCGACGGCCTCGACGGCAAGCGCCGCTATGTCCGCCCGCAGCGGGTGGAGATGTACCGGATGCTGGTCGATGCCCTGGGGCGGAAGGTCCATCCCCGGACCTGCCTCTATTTCTGCATGGAAAACGATACGATCTGGCGGGATGTGTTCGGTTTCGTCCCCGGCGACCATGGCGGTTTGCCGGCAATGCTCGACCGGGCGGCCCGCTGGCGATGAGTTCGGCCGCCTCTTGGTTTTTCGGACCGCATTGGGTATGGTAGCGCTCATGGAATGCGGGATGGACGACGAACTGCCGGCCGGTTGCCGCCAGATGCAGCGGTTTTTGCGGGACAACGGCCTCGACTGCCGGATACGGGTGGAGGCCGCCAGCACCAAGACCGCTCAGGAGGTGGCGGATGTCGCCGGCTGAGAGCTGGCGGTTTAGAGCAGCGAGCTTCGAACCAGGTAAACGGCCAGGGCCAAGCCGAGGAACGCGACCGCCAGGTTGATGCAGGGGCCCAGGCCGATGAAGTAGCCATCGGGAATCTCCTCGGGCCGGAGGCGGCGTAGCACCGAGCGGAATTGCATTGCCGGCCCTATCGAAGCGAGGGCGCCGAGCAGGATGAAGGAAAGGCCGATCCAGAAGGAGAGGCCCCGTTGCAGGGGTTCGTTGTGCTGGCTGACGAGGGTCGTGACGAACAGGCCGAACCGCTCCACCACGAAACCGAAGCCCATCAGGGCCAGCGAGGTGCGGGTCCAGGACATCAGGGTGCGTTCCGCGGCGAAAAAGACCCGTGGATCGTTGAGTGAGGACATACTGTTTCTCCAGGACGGAAATGTCGGGGCCGGGCGGATTTGCCGTGCGCCGAAGGCAGTCCGGCCGGCGCAGGAACGCGGGGCCGTAACCGGACCAGGAGCGGTTTTTGCCCGGACCGGATGCAATCCATACAACAAGCAGGAGGTGAAATCCATGGGTTTGTTGCCGATTGTCGAGAAAGGAAAGCCGGTGGCCTGCCATGCGGATTGGCCGCTTTTCTACATGAACGATTTTTCACGGCTGGGCCTGGTGGTCAGCCGGCTGGCGGATGCCCTCTCGGTTCTGCGCTCGGACGGCTACACCGTGCACGCCGACGAGCGCGGCACCGTGCTGGAGGTCGATGGCAAGGATCAGGTCGCGGCCATCGTGTCGGCCTTGCGCGCCAGGGCGATCGACTGCGATACGGCCGACCTGGTCAGTTGCGTCTACCAGGGGTGATAGCGCCTTTTCCTGCCCGGCGGGCAGGCACCGGATGACCGGACGGGAGCGGTGCTCCGCCCTCCTCGACGCTTTTCCATTCTACGGAGATTTGTGATTCGCCATGCATGATACAGCCAATGGGCAGCCGGAGAACCGGCCGCATACGCCCTCCTGGGTGCCGTTTTCCGCTTCCTGCGCCTTTCTGTTCCGCCACCCCCGCCTGCTGGGGGTAAGTTTGCTGCTGGTGCTCCTGACCGGCACCTTCACCTGGCTGGGCTATCTTTTCACCGTGGATCTGATCAACCACTTCACCGGTTCGTTTTTCACCACCCCGCCCACGGTGGAGAAATTCTGGCACTGGCCGCTGTTGTGGGGCTGGACCGCCCTGAAATGGGGCTTTTTGCTCCTCACCCGGGTTGCCGCCTTTTACCTGGCCTTTATTCTGGCCTACAGTCTGACCACGCCCGGCTACGCCTTTCTCAGCACCTGGGCCGGCAACCGCTATTGCGCCCAGGCGGCCGGGGAGGGCGAGGCGGTGTTCAGCCTGGCCGGCGCCCTGGTCGACCTGCGCGAGGGCGTCAAGATCGGTGCCATGGGCCTTGTGGTCACGGCTGCCGCCCTGTTCGCCAACTTCGTGCCGGTGATCGGCCAGGCCACGGTGTTTGTGCTCTATTCCTACTATTCGGCCCTGATGTTCGTCGACTATCCCGCCTCCCGCTATCGCTGGACCCTGGGGCAAAAACTCGGCTGGCTGCGGCTGCACAGCGGCCAGGCCTTCCGCCTGGGGATTTTTCCGGCCCTGATCAGCATGGTGCCTTTGCTGAATATTTTCCTGATGGCCCTGTTCTTCCCCCTGTTCACCATCCACACCACCCTCAATTTCCTGACCATCGAAGGCCGCAAGGAGATCGTCCCCTCTCCCTGAAAACGGGTTGGGCTCCGGTGTGCTGGGTGAGACGAGCTCGGCTGCCGTCGAGGCGGCCGCTTTCCCGGCGCGTCCAACGCTACGCCTTGTCCCGCTTCTACGCACGCTCTGGAGCGGCGCCGCATTTTTGTCGGTGTCGTTTGCCCTGCGTAGGGGCGGCCGTCCCCCGGGTAACGGCTTTGCCTGGTGAGGGTAGGCGGCAGCCGGAGGATGGATATCGCCTTGCGCGGCTATTTTTTCTTGACATATATTTTAGACATGTCTAATAAAATGTCGATTCCCTAATACCTGTTGCGAGCGCTGCCGCGTTGCCATCGGCTCTCTCACCTATCAACCATTGAACAAGAGGTTTGAACATGAGCACGCGAGAGGAACTGGAAGAACGGGTCGACGACTGCCAGGTGAGCGAGGAGTACATCCAGTTGGCCACGGATATTGTCAACGATGTCGATGACCGGCAATGGGCGGCGGAGGTGTTGGAGAGCGGCGCCGAGTGGGCGGCGACCGCCGAAGAGTTGCTGGGCTTTGCCGACTGTGCCCTGCGGGTGCTGGACAGTGGCGATTTGGGCGCTCGATTCATGGCCAGAGCCAGGGAAATGTGCCGTACCCCGGCGGAATTGAGCAGGCTGGCGGAAACCGCGGCCGCCGCCGGCGACCTGCAGACCGCCCGAGAGATCTATTGGGCCGCGGCGGAGAAGTGCGCCTCTGCGGTGGAAATCTTCTCTCTGGCCCGCAGTATCGGCAAACAGCCGGAGAACGGCGCACTGGCCGCCGAAATCGCTGCCATGGCCACCGACAGATGCGTAAAGTGCAGCGATTTCACCGAATTGGCGAAAGCGGTCCTGCGTTCCGGCGGGGAGCCGGAGCAGGCGAGGAGCCTGCTTGAGTCGGCGCGCCAGGTCTGCGCCAGTGTGGCCGATTTTCAGACCCTGGCCGGTGCCGTTCTGGAGGTGCTCGACGATCGGCCCCAAGCTTTGAACTTGATCGGTGAGGCGGCCGGGCAATTGGAAAAGAGCTCGGATCTTGCCGCGTTGGCCGATTTCAGCGCCGGGGCGTTGCAGGATTCGGCCACGGCCGTCCGCCTGTACCGGGCCGCGGCCGAACGGTCGTCTTCCGGCGACGAATTGATCAAGCTGGCGGAAACGGTGATGGCCCACATCAGCGACCAGGAATTGAGCCTGGAGATCTACCGCCAGGCCGCCCGGAAGCTGGACGGTCACGCCGGCCTGATGAAGCTGGCGCAATCGGCCCTGGCCGTGACCGGCGACCAGGCCCTGGCCGATCTCTGGTTCCAGCAGGCGGGCGATGCCGCCGTCAACGCCGAGCAGTTGATCGCGGCAGCCACGGCCCTGGCCGAAAAGGTAAGCAACCGCGACGCAGCCTGCGTCCTTTTGCGCAAGGCCGAGGGCGTGGCCGCGACCATGGCTGCCTTTGCCGTCGTGGCCCAGGCCATCCTGGCCATGACCGACGATCCCGTCTGGCGCGCGGCCATCAAGCGTCAACTGGCACTGCGGGAACAGTACAAGGACGAGTACGCCGCGTTCATGAAACGGGAGCAGGAGTGCCAAAGTTGCGCCTGTCTGCGCCACCTGGCCGGCGATGTCCATCGGTTGAGCTGCGACGTGGAGTACTGCCGCCGCCTCTATGGCAAAGCCCGGCAGCGCGCCGTCTTTTTCGAGGAATTGCTGGCGGTGGCCGCAGGGGTTGCCCGGCATGTCGGCGACAACGATTGGATCGCCGATATCCATCGGCAGCTGCTCTCGCGCAAGGACGATCTGGCCGGTGTCAACGCGGTGGTGGCGCAGATGGTCATGTTGCTCCCCGATGGCCGCGATCGCGCCCATGCCCTTTACCAGAGCAAAAAAAACGAATGCGTGGAATCGGGTTGCTTTATCCGCCTGGCCGACAGTGTCCTTGAGCTGCTTGGCGACAAGGAATGGTGCCGGGAACTGTACCGGGCCGCCGAACAGGCCGCCACCACCCGGGCCGAATTGACGGTTTTGGCCCGTTACATCGAGGAACGCCTTCAGGACCGCATCTGGGTGGAATCCCTCTATGCAAGGGCAGGAACCCTGTGCCGCAACGGCCTCGAATTCGTTGGCCTGGTGAAAGCTGTCGCCACCAGCCGCCTGTGTTCGCCCGATTTGATGCGCCTTTTGCACGAACATGCCGAGAAGTCGCTCAGTCAGCCCGATGACTTGCTTTTGCTGGCAGAATCCATTGCCCGGCATTGCCAGGACAGCCCGTGGAGCAGCCGCATCTACCGCGAGGCGGTGCTCGGCGAGGGGGGCCATGACAAACGCTTTGCCGCCGCCGCATCGATCATGCGCAGCCTGGGCGATCGCGAACTGGCCGACACCATCCGCTCCCTGTAACCGGGTAAGCCCGCCACCGGCCAGCCTTGCGGATACTGCGCGGGGCTGGTGCGTTTTCCATTGTCCTTAGCCCATTATCGATACCTTCCATGAATGCTTCAGCCATCACCCAGGCCCTGGAATTGCTCATCGCCATCCGGCAACCGGTTTTTCTCTGGGGGCCGCCCGGTATCGGCAAAAGCCAGGTCGTGCGGCAAAGTGCCGAACGCCTTGGCCTGCAACTGATCGATTTGCGGGCGGTGCTGCTCGATCCGGTCGATCTGCGCGGCCTGCCGCGCATCACCGCCGAAGGGACCGCCCAGTGGTGCGCCCCCGCCTTTCTGCCCCAGGAGGGCAGAGGCATTCTTTTTCTCGACGAGCTCAACGCCGCCCCGCCGCTGGTGCAGGCCGCCTGCTACCAGTTGGTGCTCGACCGCCGCCTGGGCGAATACGAATTGCCCGGGGAGTGGACGGTAATCGGCGCCGGCAACCGCGAGAGCGACCGGGCCGTGGCCCATCGCATGCCTTCGGCCCTGGCCAACCGTTTCGTCCATATCGACTTCGACGTCGAACTGGAGCAATGGCTGCGCTGGGCCGAGACGAGCGGCATCAGCGAGGAGGTGATCGCTTTTTTGCGTTTTCGGCCCTCGTTGCTGCACGATTTCGATCCCGAGCGTAGCGGCCGCGCCTTTCCCTCGCCCCGCTCCTGGGAGTTTGCCTCGCGCCTGCTTAAGCGGCAACCGCATCCGCCCCTGGTTCGGGATCTGCTCACCGGCACCGTCGGCCCGGCGGCCGCCGCCGAATTGAGCGCCTTCCTCGACATCCGCCGCAGCCTGCCCACAGTGGAGGAGATCCTCGCCAACCCGCACGACCTGGAGATCCCCTCCGACCCGGCGGTCCTCTTCGCTCTGTGCGAGATGGCCGGTCGAGCCGCCGAAGCGGAGCGTGTCCGCCCCCTGCTCGATTTCGCCAGCCGCCTGCCCGACGAATTCAGCGTGCTGCTGGTGCGGGAGGCGGTGCGCGTCTGCCGCCAGATCGCCGAGAGCGACGATTTTGCCCGATGGGCCGAGCGCCATGCCGAAGTCTTGGTCTGAAGGAGAGGATAAGGCGTCGCCGATTCCAGAACCGGCGGCCAGCCAACAGGAGGGTGCCGGCCGTAAAATCGCCCGCGCCCGGGTGGCGCTGCTCCTCAAGCATCCATTTTTCGCCACCCTTTCCCTGCGCATGCCGCTCAAGGTCGATCCCTCCTGTCGAACCGCCTGGACCAACGGGCGGGTGATGGGCTTTAATCCCGACTATGTCAACGCGCTCTCCCCGGAACAGACCGAAGGATTGATCGCCCATTTGGTGATGCACCCGGCCTGCGGCCACCACCTGCGCCGCCAGGGTCGCGACCAGCAGGACTGGAACCGGGCTTGCGACTACGTGATCAACGGTCTCCTGCTCGATGCCGGCTTGCGCTTGCCCGAGGGCTATCTCTTTCTGGAGCAATACCGCGACGCCAGCGCCGAGGCGGTTTATCGGCAACTGCGCGGGGAGGAAAACGAGGAAGAAGAACCGGTTGGCGAGGAGGAGGCCGAACTCGACGAGGAAGAGCCTGGCAAGGGCGAGCCGGACCAGGGCGCGGGTGATGGCCAGGGAGACGGCCAGGCCGATGCGGACGAGGCCGGCTCCTTTGATCCGGGATTCGCCGGCGAGGTGCGTGACGACCCCGGCGAACACGGCCCCGGCAATCCACTGCAGCAAATCGACTGGGAGCGGGCCATGGTCCAGGCCGCGCTCAACGCCCGCGACGCCGGTCTGCTGCCGGCCGGGCTGGAACGGCTGGTCACCGGCGCCGCCGCTCCCCGGTTGAGCTGGCGGGACTTGTTGCAACGCTTCATCCTCCGCAATGCCCGTTCCGATTACTCATGGGTGCGGCCCAATCGGCGCCACTTGCACCATCAGCTGTATCTGCCTTCGCTGGCCAACCACCAGTTGGGTGAGATCGTGCTGGCCGTGGACACCTCGGGCAGCATCGACGAGGAACAATTGCAGCGGTTTGCCGCCGAGGCGGGCACCGTGCTGGAACAGTGCCCGGCCACGGTACATCTTTTGTATTGCGACCTGGCGATTGTCCGTCGCGAACTGTTCCAACCCCACGAGCCGTCGATCCTGCTCAAGCCCAAGGGCGGCGGCGGCACCGATTACCGGCCGGTGTTCACCCTGATCGAGCGGGAGGGGATTCAACCCGATTGCCTGATCTATCTCACCGATCTCGAATGCGATCTCTTTCCAGCCCGCTGGCCGGCGTATCCGGTGCTTTGGCTCAAGGCGGGCGATGGCGGCATGACCCCGCCTTTTGGCGAGGTCGTGCCGCTTCCCGCCTTCGAACCGCTTTCCCCACTTCCCTGAACGCATTGTGGAGCACAGCCATGCGCATCGTTTGGCAAATCGAAAAACAACGGGGCAATTATCGGCCCAGTCTCAATTTTACCCTGGAATTGGAAGAGTATGAACAACGGTTGGCCGTGGAGGCGGTCAACGTGCGCAGCCTCATTCCTCGCATAGAAGCCCCGCATCAGATGTACTGTCTGCCCGGGCGTTTCGAACGGGCCGCCGGCTGGTGTCCGCTCGATTACCACTGGCTGGCCGCCCCCTTTTTCCGCGACGGCAGCCGCCACGGTTTTATCCGCCTGCCGTTTCGCGAATCCGGCAGCTACCCCGAGGTGGAACAATCCTTTACCCTGCTGCGTGAAACCCACGAAGAGGTGGTGCGTCAGGCCTACAGCTGGGAACCGATCAGCGAAAGCCATCGCATGGATATCTCCCCGGATGGCCGTCGGGCCATCGCCGCCAAACTTACCGCGGAACGGTTGCTGGCGTTTTGAGCGGCGTTATGCCGGCGCGGAGACTCCGGGGCTTGTCGATCCTTGGAAGGACAAAAAGGACGTACGGATTTTTCCGGGCGTCCTTTCGCATTTTCAGGCCCTTGACCAAGTATACTCTCGGAACGTCGGGAAGGGCAATCAGCTGTCGAGGACCGAGCGGACGCAGCGGGCCAGATCGGACAGGACCACCGGCTTGTTCAGGAAGCCCTCGATCCCCATGGAATGGGCGCTGCCGTCGTCCAGTTGTTCGCTGAAGCCGGTGCAGACGATCACCTTGATATCGGGGCGGATTTTTTTGATTTCCCGGTAGAGTTGCAGTCCGGTCATCTGGGGCATGGTCAGGTCGGCGATGAGGAGATCGATCCGGTCGGAAAGGCTGCGGAAGGCCTCCAGGGCGTCGTAGCTGCTGATCCGGACCGTCACCTTGTAGCCCAGCCGTTCCAGCATGCCGGTGGTGACGTCGGCAATCGATTTTTCGTCGTCCACCAAAAGGATATGCTCGGTGCCCCGCGGCAGCGGTTGTTGCGGGTCGTAGGCGGCGGACTGTCGGGCGGCGGCCAGTTCCACCACCGGAAAATAGAGGATGAAGGTGGTGCCCCGGCCGATCTCGCTCTCCACCCGGATTTCGCCGCCGTATCCCCGCAGGATGCCGAGCACCACGGCCAGGCCCAGGCCGGTGCCCTTGCCGCGCGGCTTGGTGCTGAAATAGGGCTCGAAGATCTTGCCCATGGTGGCTTTGTCCATGCCGTGGCCGGTGTCTCCGATGCGCAGTTGCAAATAGATTCCAGGGCCGATGGACAGCTCCGCGGCTTCCTCCCTGCCGAGGGTGACAGTTTTCAAGTGGAAGCACAGGCGGCCGCCCTGGTCTTCCATGGCATGGAAGGCATTGGTGACCAGGTTCATGATCACCTGGTGCAGCTGGGTGGCGTCGGCCATCACCAGCGGGCATTGGTCGGCTAGGTCGTATTCGATCTCGATGGTCGCGGGCAGGGTGGGGCGGACCAGGCCGATGACCTCCTGGATGATATCGGTCAGCGAAACCGGGCTGATTTCCTGGTCGACCTGGCGGCTGAAGGTGAGGATCTGCTTGACCAGGTCGCGCGCCCGCTTGGCGGCGTCGACAATGCCCCGGCAATGCTCGCGCAGCTGCGGGTTGTCGGTGTTTTCGATGAGCATCAGCTCGGCCCGGCCCATGATCGGCGCCAGGATGTTGTTGAAATCGTGGGCGATGCCACCGGCCAGGCTGCCGATGGCCTCGAGCTTTTGCGTCTGCTGCAGCTTCTTCTCGAAGGCCTTGTTTTCGTTGCGCAGCCGGACCTGCTCGGTGATGTCGATGATGGTGACGAACACCTTGCGCCAGCTCTGCTCGAATCCGGCGGCCACCACCGCCCGTCGTTCGACGGTCAGGGGGTCACCGTTCAAGGTCCTGTTGGCCAACACGATTTCGCTCCTGCCATCCCGGATGAGCCCCAGCAGTTCCTTTTTGAATTGCAGCAACTGGTCCGTGGGCAGCACCGAGGTCAGCTGTCCCAGGGAGCCCGGAGCGGCGGCACCGTACAGGCTGAGCGCCGTCCGGTTGGCGTCGATGATGCGGACCATGGCGGCGCAGCGGGCCAGGCTTTCGGGGTTGTCGGCAAAGTAGCGCAGAAGATCGGTTTCGCCCTGGGCCTGCAACTGGTCGAGGAAGGTCTTGACCGTGCTTAAGTCTTCTTCGAGAAGGGCCACGGGCGAGTGCTCAAAGAGCAGGCGATAGCGGGCCTCTGTTTCCTCAAGTGCTTTCGAGGTATTCGATATGATGGATTTTTTTCGGAGATTAAGGACGATGAGGGTCGAGATCAGGAGCGTGGCCACCGCCAGACCGGAGATGGTATAGAGATCGGGAAGGTCGAGGTTGAGCCGGGGAGCCACATTGCACGGCGCGGTGGCGGCATGAAGCGGCTGGGCAAGCAGGATCGACATCATCGCGCCGGACCGGGCCGGCAGTGAAAGCCTGAGCCGCACCAAACGGGCCGTCAGCCGCTTCCGGGAAAGCATGCGATGCGCAAAGAGCGCAAGGGCTCGCAACATGGTGGTCGCGCCTCGGGTCAGGATCGTGGGGGAGCTGGGGGGATCGCATGAGACAGCATGCCGTATCTTATGAAAAAAATTGGCGTGCTGTCAAAAAGAAATCGTGCCTGGCCGGGCGGAAGGGCATATTCGCCGTCAAATCGGTGCGGCCAACTGTTGCCTGTTCCGGCCACCTGGATTCGCATTTTCCCGCCAATGCGGAATCGAGCCAAAGGGCGGCCGCCGGGTGGCAAGAAGGGGCCGGCGGCCGTTCGAAGGGGCGAATGTGGCGATTGTCCGGGGTAACCTCATTATAATATTGACAATTACATACAGGTTCGATAGCCTGCTGCGAACGTGTTTCGGGCGGTATCAAGGGGAGGAGCATCATGGCAATCTATATATATGAGGCCAAGGATCTGTTCCACTGGCTGTCCACCGGGACGGACATGGTGGTGCTTGATGTAAGAAACGCCAAAGATTTCGCCCGGTTCCAGGTCGAAAGCCCCCGGCCGTTCACCCTGGTCAACATCTCCTACTTCGATTTCATGGAAGACGAGGAGGAGGCCGTGGCCCGCATTCCCCGGGACCGCGCGGTGCGCATCGTCTGCGCCAAGGAGAATTCGGCCCGCTACGTTGCCGAGATTCTCGACCGGCACGGATTCGATCGGGTCGGCTATCTGCAAGACGGCATTTCCTCCTGGGGCAACCTGCTGGTGCCGAGGCTGGTCGGCCGGGGAGCCGACTACGAACTGTTCCAGTTCATCCGGCCGGGCAAGGCCTCGTGCAGCTACGGCCTGATCAGCGGCAAGGAAATGATGCTGTTCGATCCCTCGCGCAACCTCGATTTCTACCTGGAGTTCGCGGCGCAGCAGGGATGCATGGTCACCAAGACCTTCGAGACCCACCTCCAGGCCGACTACATTGCCGGCAGCCGGGACATCGCCCGCCAAACCGGGGCCACCTTTTACGCCAACGACGGCGATTTCAAGACTTCAAACAATTCCTACACCTCCCTGCGGGACGGCGAGACCCTGCGATTCGGCCTCGGCGGCCCCGAGGTGCGCGCGGTGTTCACGCCCGGCCACACGCCCGGTTCCACCTCGTATCTCATCGACGAACGATTTCTCTTGTCCGGCGACACCGTTTTTATCGACTCGGTGGGGCGGCCCGATTTGGGCGGCAAGGCGGAAGAATGGGCCGTGATGCTCTACGAGACGATCCAGTCGATCAAGCGCCTCGACCCGAATCTCCAGGTGCTGCCCGGCCATTACATCGATTGGCGGGAAGCGAACGAGGACTTGGTCTTTAGCCGCAGCCTGGGCGGGATTCTGGAGCGCAACCGCGCCATCTACGAAATCGACAACCCGGCCGCGTTTGTCGCCTTCATTCAGGAGAACATGCGGCCGCAACCCGAGGAATACGCCATTATCCGCCTGGTCAACGCCAATCTTCGCGAAGAGGAGCAGGCACGGCAGGAGGAACTGGATCTCGGAAAAAACGAATGTGCCGCCTCGGCCTACGCCAAGGCGCAGCAACCCCGGAGCGCCTGAGCAATCCGGGCCGGTGGCAAAGGGGTCGACCCGCCTGCCGGGCCGGCGAAAGATTTGTCTCCTTTTTCATCAGAGGATTATGGCTTACACACCTGTTCGATCGATCATTGGCAAAGGATTGCTGTTCTGTTCGTTGTTGACCATCGCCGCTCTGGGCGGTCCGCCACCGGCCGCCAGCGTCGAGCCGCCGAGCACGCCCAAGGCGGACCAGCTGATGTCCCAAACCAAGCCCAAGATCCAGCAGGAGCTGCGGAGTAAGGGATTTGCCCTGGGCGAGCCGATATTTGTCCGTATTTTCAAGCTCCCCGGCATCCTGGAAGTGTGGATGGACAAGGGCCGGGGGTTTGAGTTGTTCAAGAGCTACCGGGTGTGCAACTATTCGGGTTTTCTCGGGCCCAAGATCAACGAGGGCGACTGGCAGTCTCCCGAAGGGTTCTACAGCGTCAGTGCCGAACAGATGAATCCCAAATCGTCTTACCACCTCGCCTTTGACGTCGGCTATCCCAACGAGTTCGACATGTCCAAAAACCGGACCGGCAGCCTGATCATGGTGCATGGCGATTGCCAGTCGGTGGGCTGCTTCGCCATGACCGACGGCCGCATCGAAGAGATTTACTTGCTGGCGCACGAGGCGCTCAAAAACGGGCAGGAACGCTTTGCCGTGCATATTTTCCCCTTTCCCCTGACCCCACTGAATTTGAAGAAATTCGCCGCCTCTCCCTGGATCAAGTTCTGGCAGGCCCTGGAGCCGGGATACACCGCCTTCGAGCAATCGAAACAGGTTCCCGAGGTGTCGGTCCACAACGGTGAGTACGTGGTGGAGACGCATAGCCATAAGCTGGCCATGCAGCATACCTTTGAGCAAGGACGATGACCATGACTACTCCGGGACGCCGCCGATCGCAGCGCATTGTTTTCAGCAGTACCGCCGTGTTGCGCTACGGCGATGACGAATCGTTGGAAGTACAGGTCGATACCCGCAATATCAGCCTCCACGGCCTTTTCCTCGTCACCGAGGTCCGGTTACCCCTGGAGACACCCTGTACCGTCGAGATCAGCCTGATTGGCACCACCAGCCGGATGGAAGTCCTTGTCCAGGGTGTGGTCCGACGCCACGAGTCTGACGGCCTGGCAGTGGCCTTTACCCAGCTCGATCCGGACAGTTTCCTGCACATCCTCAATCTGGTTAAACTTCACGAAGCGGAATAGGGCGCTGGGGCGCCCCTGTTTCCGTTTCCTCCCCCCTTCCTTCCAGCTCCGCCGGAGCGATTTCCCGCTTACCTTCTGCCTCGGCATTTCCCCGGCGGGACGAAACGGTTGGCAGAGCTATCCGGGGTCCGGGAATCGCACGCCCCGACACGGGCGGGTTCGGGACTGTTGACTGTTTCCACTCCCGTTTCATTCACTATATTGAGCGGATACGCCAGCCGCCCAATATTCTATTCCGTTATTCTTCTTAATTCAGTGTCGACAAGCACCATGCTGCAGTCGTTGCCATTGGTGCCCATGGCGGTCATGCAAGCGAATGAATATTCAACAGGCAACCACTTGACATCGACATAAAACTCTGTTTTGCTTGATTCGCTTCGATGCTGTACTGCATTTTCATGATTGAAGCAGACTGGTTGGCAGATTGTTGCATAATGGAGTGCTTGGTTCCTGTTTGACCTGATTGTTTTCGGCATAGCTGAATTTTTTCAGGGCGATTGTGTAGTTTATTCATGGTTGCGACCGTAAGGCGTTCATTTTTCCAAATTCCAGGAATAAACATGAAGAAAATGCTCCTTTTCCTCCTTGTGGGAACCCTGGTAGGGATTGGCCTGGCCCTGGGCAGTGCCGAAATGATCGAGCGGACCTCCGGGGTCGAATTCTGCTCGTCCTGCCACTCCATGCGGCCCATGGCCCGCGCCTACCGGGAGGATATCCATGGCGGACACAACAGATTCGGCGTCAAGGCCCGCTGCGTGGACTGCCACCTGCCGCACGACAATGTTGTGAGCTACGTGGTTGCCAAGGCCTACAGCGGCACCAAGGACGTATTGGGCGAATTGTTCTGGGTCAAGACCTTTGACTGGACCGGGAATCTCCAGCACCGGGAACGATTCACCTATTCCTCGGGCTGCCGCCAATGCCACGACCTAGACGCCATCCGCTACCAAATCCCCAAGGCCTTTCTTGCCCATCGGGACTACAAGATGGGCATCGTCGCATCCTGCGTGCACTGCCATCGGCATGTCGGTCATAAGGATATCACGGGATATCTCTCTCAACAGCAGCCATAGGAGGAGGAAAATGCGTTTACTACTCGCGGTGATCGTAGCTGTCGGCATGGTCGCTCCGGCGTTCGCCCTGGACAGCGGCATCAAGACCCTCAAGGTCGAACGTGGCCTCACCCCGGATGCGCAGAAATGCGTCGAATGCCACGCGGACAAGCAACCGGGCATTGTCGCCGACTGGGCGGCGAGCCGGCACGGGCATGTCGGCGTCTCCTGTATTGACTGTCACAGCGTGGACAAAAGCTCGCCCATGGCGGCCCAGAATTGTCCCGGCGTCAAGGGCACGGAACTGTATGTGACGGTGATGGTCACCCCGGCGACCTGCGGCCGGTGCCACGCCAACGAGGTGGGGCAGTTCGGCCGGAGCGGGCACCATCGGGGCAGTCTGCAATACAATGTCAAGGAAGGGCTGAATTTCAAGGGCATGTCCGATTTGATCGAAAAGCACGAAGCCCAGGGCATCGAGAAATACAAACGAGCCCCGGAAATGGCCGGGTGCATGCAGTGCCACGGCTCCAAGATTACGCTCGGCGCCGACAAGCGGCCGACCAAGGAAGGATGGCCCGCCGCCGGAATCGGCACCATCTGGCCCGACGGGACGGTGGGCAACTGCGTGGCCTGCCACACCAGGCACCGTTTCAACATCGCCGAGGCCCGCAAGCCGGCGGCCTGCGCCTCCTGCCACCTCGGTCCGGACCATCCCGATATCGAAATCTACGAAAACAGCAAGCACGGGCATATTTACAACGCCGAAGGGGCCAGTTGGAATTTCAACAGCGCGCCGGACGCCTGGGAACCGGGCGACTACCGCGCCCCGACCTGCGCGGTCTGCCACATGAGCGGCATCGGCGGGCTGACCACGACCCACAATATCTCGGAACGGTTGAAATGGAATCTCTGGCTGCCGGAATCCAAGATCCGCAACTCGCCCGATCCCCTCAACCCGCTTACCGGCGACGGGGCGGAAGGGCGCAAGAAGATGATGGCGGTCTGCGCCAACTGCCACAGCTCGCTGCACACCGAAAACTTTTTCCAGCAGGCCGACCTCAATGTCGAGCTGTACAACGAGGGCTACTTCCAGCCGGCCGAGGCCATGCGCAAGGAACTCGCCGACAAGAAACTGCTGAAAGCCAATCCCTGGGACGACGAATTCCAGAGAACCTACTACTATCTCTGGCACCACGAAGGCCGCCGCATGCGGCAGGGTGCGGTCATGAACGGACCGGACTACGCCCACTGGCATGGAGTCTTCGAGCTGCAGCAGGATATCTACAAACTCAAGAGTATCTATAACAAGCGGCTGAAAACGGGGACCATCGAGGAATGATTCGATTCCGAATCGAATGATGCGATGTGAATAGCGAAACCCGGCGCAAGCGGCTTCTCCTTTCGCCCGAAGGGAGAAGCCACTTGCCGCGATGAGGTTTCGGCGGGCCGGTTGTCCCGCCGGCGCCTGCGGCGTTCGTCGAAACGGCCGGAAGATGCCCTGCGTTGTTGCAGTGAAAAGGGAAGAGATCGACAAAGGGAGCGGTGAAAACCGCTCCCTTTTTTGTGGCGTCGAAACCGCGTCGGCACAATCTCGCCGATAAAACCGTGCCCGCAAGGGGCGTCGTTGGCTGTCAGGTGTGCCTGGCTCTCCGAACCGGCGGGTGGACCTTTACGGACAGAAGATTTCCGTGGCCTTGTCCTCGTCGCTTTTGGCCGCCATGTCGGCAATCCGGGCCGCTAACTGCTCGCCATTGAAGGGAAAGGCCTGCTGCGGACAGTTGCGAACGCATTGCAGGCACAGCACGCAGGCGGCACGGTCGATTGCGGGAAAAGGATGCAGGGTGATGGCCGCCACTGGACATCCCTCGGCGCAGTCACCACATTGCAGGCATCGCTCCTCGTCGGCCGCCAAAGGAGGCATGGCCGCCTTGGCCGCAGCCAAACTCTTGGTTGCGGCATCGGCGCGCAGGGCCGGCGAGAGGTAGTCCAACCGGTCGAGGGCGAGAACAGGCGCCGGCGGCCGGTTAAGGGCGGCGACGACATGGTCGACCAGGTCTTGGATTTGCGCCAGGTCGTCCTGGTTCGGATGTCCTGCCGCCAGTGGTCGCGCCGCGCTCCAGGTGGAGGAATGTACCGCCAGCACCTTGGCCGCCCCAAGGGGGGTATAGCCTTTTTCCTGGAGGTGCCGCGCCATTTTCAACAGGGCCAGGCCGCTGGTCACTCCGCCCCAGGTGACAAAGGGCACGGCATCGCAGCGGGAAGCAGGCGCGGGCAATCGGTCGATGAAGGCATGAACCAACGGGACCGCATGGTCGCAGTAGACCGGCGAGCCGATCCACAGGCAACAGGCGTTTTGCCGTATGTATGGCACTTGTTCCTGCGGTAATTGCTCGTTTCGGCCAAGATCGATCAGCACGGCATCGCAGTTGTTGCGGATGAGACGATCCTGGATGATCTGGGCGATCCGGCGGGTGGTTCCCGCTGGAGAAAAAAAGGCAACGATGTGCTTGTGCATGGCAGTCGACTCGCTTTTGCTGGGGTGAATCGGAGGGATCTCAGGCCGAGGGTGTTTTCTGTTTATTTGTAGTGAAAATAAAATGTTTGCTCTGTTTTTTCCAGCCAAAATGCGTACCGTTGCTTCATGGTAACCGGGTGCTCGGCGCCCAAGTCAAGGTGCCGGCCATCTCCCAGCTTTTTCGTGGGTACCGAATAACGTTTTGTCCGACTGTGTAGAGTTGTTGTTCTTATTCATTTGAACAAGAGGGACCTCGTGGACGCACAATCGACTTCTTCTTTCCCTGGCAGCATCACGCTCCTCGCCCCCTTGACCGGCGTGCTCGTTCCGATCGAGCAGGTGCCGGATCCGGTTTTCGCTGAAAAAATGGTCGGCGAAGGGGTTTCGATCGACCCTTTGAGCAACCGATTGCTGGCGCCGTGCGATGGCGAGGTGATCCTCATCCACCCCTCCTGCCACGCCATCACCGTGCGGCACCTTTCCGGCCTGGAGGTGCTCATGCATATCGGCCTGGACACGGTGTCGCTGCGGGGGGCCGGATTCACCCCCAAGGTGGAACTCGGCGCTGCGGTCCGCACCGGCCAGGTGCTGATCGAATTCGACCTGGACGCCATCGCCACCTCGGCTAAAAGCCTTCTCACCCAGATCGTGATCTCGAATTCGGAGCTGCTCGGTCAATTCATCCCGCAAACAGGCGCGGTGACCGCCGGGGAAGGGGTGGTCGCCCGGGCGATTCTGGGCGGCGGCCAAACGGAAGGGGATCAGCAGGCCGGGCAACGGGTCATGTCGGAGGCGATCCTGGTGCCCAATCCCACCGGCCTCCATGCCCGCCCGGCAGCCACCCTGGCCACCCTGGCCAAACAGTATGCCTGCCAGATCCGCCTGCAGCGGGGCGATAGCCAGGCCAACGCCAAATCGCTGGTCGCGGTGATGGGGCTTGAGGTCGGCCACGGCGACACGGTGCGGGTGATCGCCTACGGCGAAGACGCGAACCTTGCGGTTGCGGCCATTGCCGCGGCCATTGCCTCCGGGTTGGGCGAGGAGGGCGTGGTGCCGGTGGTCGAGGCGCAGGCGCCCCCGGCCGCGGAAGAGGCGCCGCTTGTTCGTCCGCGTTCCGGCGATCCGAACGTCCTGGTGGGAGTGTCGGCCTCGCCGGGACTGGCGGTGGGCACCATCGTGCAGTTGCGGCACAAAGAAATCGAGGTGGAGGAGTTCGCCCCGGACAAGCACCTTGAACGGCGCCGGCTGAATACCGCCATCGACCGGGCGATCCTGGCGCTGCGCGCCCTGGAAACCCAGCTCAAGTCCGAGGCCTTTCCCGACAAGGCCGCGATCTTCGCCGCCCATCAGGAATTGTTGGCCGATCCCGATCTGCTCGACCTGGCCACCAGCCTCATCGACAAGGGTAAGTCGGCGCCTTTTTCCTGGCGGAACGCCTATGAAACCTATGCCAACCGGCTCGCCAACCTGAAGAACGCGATCCTGGCCGGGCGTGCCACCGACGTGCGCGATGTCGGGCAGCGGGTGCTGGAGGAGTTGACCGGCCAACCGCACCGGGAATCGAATCTTCCGACCGGCTGCATCCTCATCGCCGAAGACCTCACCCCTTCCGATACCGCCTCGATGGACCGAACCCGGGTCGCCGGCTTCTGCACCACCTCGGGCGGAGCCTCGTCCCATGCGGCGATTCTCGCCCGCTCCTTCGATATCCCGGCCATTGCCGGCATCGAGGCCCGCGCCCTGGGCCTCGAGGAAGGGCTCCGGGTCATTCTGGACGGCGGCAAGGGGCAGCTGCGGATCAACGTCACCGAAGCGGAGATCCGGGAGATCAAGGACCGGCAGGAGCGCCTGGCCAAGCGCCGCGCCGCCGACTTGGCAGCCGCCGGAGCGGCTGCGGTCACCACCGACGGCCACCAAGTCGAAGTGGTGGCCAATATCGGCAGCCAGCGCGACGCCCTTGAGGCGCTCGGCCACGGCGCGGAAGGGGTGGGCCTGCTCCGCTCCGAATTCATCTTTCTCGGGCGGGCCACCGCCCCGTCGGAGGAGGAGCAGACGCAGATCTACACCGGCATCGCCCAGGTTCTTTCCCCGGGCCAGCCGCTGGTCATCCGCACCCTGGACGTTGGCGGCGACAAGCCGCTGCCCTATCTGCCCATCCCCCGCGAGGAAAACCCGTTTCTCGGCGAGCGCGGCATCCGCGTCGGGCTCGATAGGCCCGACATCCTCCGGGCGCAGGCCCGGGCGATACTGGGTGCGGTCAAGAGCGGCGCCAAAATCCAGGTCATGTTCCCGATGATCGCCACCCTGCAGGAATTCCGTCTGGCCAAACAGGTGTTTGAAGAGGAGCGGGAAAAACTGGGCGTCGATCCCGTGCCGCTGGGCATCATGGTCGAGGTGCCGGCCGCGGCGGTGATGGCGGCGCAGTTTGCCCCGGAGGTCGATTTCTTCTCGGTGGGGACCAACGATCTCACCCAATACACCCTGGCCATGGACCGGGGCCATCCCAAGCTGGCTCCCCAGGTGGACGGCCTGAATCCGGCGGTGCTGGCGCTCATCGCCACCGCGGTCGAGGCCGCGCACCGGCACGGCAAGTGGGTGGGCATCTGCGGCGGCATCGGTTCGGACCCGCAGGCCGTGCCCTTGCTCGTCGGTTTGGGGGTGGACGAACTCAGCGTCAGCATCCCGGCCATCCCGGCGGTCAAGGCGCAGATCCGGGCAATTTCCCTCGCGCACTGCCAGGAATTGGCGGCAACGGCCCTGCGGCTGGATTCCGCGGCCGCGGTCCGCGCCCTTGTACCGGTCGACGAGATCTAAAGGGGGAAGCATATGACAACGACTGTTCCGCAACCAATTTCGACAAGCGAAACCCAGACAGTAAGCACCCTCGGCACCCGCATCTTCGGCGTGATGCAGAAGCTGGGCAAGGCCTTGATGCTGCCCGTTTCGGTGCTGCCGGTCGCCGGCATTTTGCTGGGCGTGGGCGGGGCCGTGCTCACCGGCGCGGAAACCAACGGCTGGCACCTGCCTTTTGCCCTCAAGGTGCTCCTGCAGATCATGCGCGATTCCGGCGACCCCATTTTCGCCGCCCTGCCGCTGATCTTCGCCATCGGCGTGGCCCTGGGCCTGACCAAGAACGACGGCGTCGCGGCCCTGGCCGCCACCATCGGCTTTCTGGTGATGACGGCCACTTTGGGCGTCATCGGCATCAACTTCGGCCTGATCACCCCCCTGGATCCGCACCTGCCCGCCACCTCCCAGCAGGCGCCCTTCACCATGCTCGGCCTGCCGACCATCAGCACCGGCGTCTTCGGCGGCATCATCATCGGCGCCATTGCCGGCTCGCTCTTCAACCGGTTCTACCGCATCAGCCTGCCGCCCTATCTCGGCTTCTTTGCCGGCAAGCGCTTTGTCCCCATTATCACCGCCTTTGCCGCCATCGGCGTCGGCATCGCGCTCAGCATCGTCTGGCCGCCGATCCAGAACGTGATCTCCGCCTTCGGTCGCTGGGCCTCGGCGGGGTCGGCGCCCATTGCGGTGTGGATCTACGGTACGGTCGAGCGGCTGTTGCTCCCCTTTGGCCTGCACCATATTTGGAACGCGCCCTTTTTCTACGAACTGGGCCAATGCGTCAAGAGCGACGGCACCACCGCCACCGGCTGGCTGACCTGCTTTTTTTACGGCAAGCAGGAGTACGGCGTTCTGGCCGGCGGTTTTTTGGTGAAGATGTTCGGTTTGCCCGGTGCTGCCTTGGCCATCTGGCATACCGCCAAACCGGAAAACAGGCTCAAGGTCGGCTCGATCATGGCCTCGGCGGCGCTGACTTCTTTTCTGACCGGCATCACCGAACCGCTCGAATTCTCCTTCATGTTCGTGGCGCCGGTTCTCTATGGCGCCCATGTCATCATGACTGGCCTGGCTTTTCCCTTGATGGTGATGCTCGGCGCCCGGCTGGGCTACACCTTTTCCCAGGGGTTCATCGACTACGCCCTCTACTATCCCCTGGCCGCCAAGCCCTGGATGGTCCTGATCCTGGGGCCGATCTATTTCGGGCTCTATTACGGGGTGTTCCGCACCATGATCGTCGCCATGGACCTCAAGACGCCGGGGCGCGAAGCCACGACGGCGGAAGGGAGCTCCGGCGCGGACGCCGCCAACGACTTTGCCCGCCAACTGGTGCTGGCCTTTGGCGGCCGCAGCAACATCAAGGATCTGGATGCCTGCATCACCCGGCTGCGGGTCGGCCTGGCCGATATCGCCAAGGCGGACCAGAATAAATTGAAGGCGCTCGGCGCGGCCGGGGTGGTGCTGGTCGGTAGCAACATGCAGGCGATTTTCGGCACCCGGTCGGAAAACCTGAAAACCGATATCGAGGAATATCTCAAGGTGGCCGGTGCCGATGCCGAACTGAGCGAGGCCGATGTGGCCGCGGTGAGCTACGAGCCCAAGGGTATCGAACCCAAGCTGCGCGACCCCGAAGCGCCGCTCAAGGCCCGCGATTACCTGGCCGCCCTCGGCGGGCAGGACAATATCGCCCAGGTGGAGGCCGCGGCCGCGACCCGGCTGCGGGTCGTGGTCAAGGAGCCGGGCCGGATCTCGGAGGCCGCCTTGCGCGAGGCCGGGGCAGCGGGGCAGGTGTTCGTCGATTCCGCCACCCTGCATGTGATTGTCGGCTTGAATGCGGATCAGTATGCAGCCGAGATGCGGGCGCAAATGACCCTGGCCCTTCGGCCGTAACGTGAAATCCATTTCCCGCTACCGTCCACGGCGCCGCATCGCCGCGACACGCGGTCAACGAGGTTATCCATGAGCACCAATGCCCCCTTGCCCGGCCAGCTCGTCCCGGCCGGCGAAATCGCCCAACGCGTTCTGCGGCTGCAACGGCGGCTGGAGGAGAAATCGCTGGACGGCGCCCTGATCCTCGATCCGTTGAACATGTATTACTACACCGGGACCATGCAGCAGGGGCTGGTGTTCGTGCCGACGGCCGGGGAGCCGGTTTTCCTGGTCCGGCGCAGCTACGAGCGGGCCCGGCTGGAATCGCCCTTGTCCAGGGTATTGCCCCTGAAAGGGTTCAGCCAGCTGCCGGCCACCCTGGCCGATCTGGGGCTGGCCGCCACGGCCTTGGGAATGGCCGAGGCACATCTGTCGGTCGCGCTGTTCCGCACCCTGGCCAAGGCCTTTCCCCAAGCTGCCTTCACCGACATCACCGACATCCTCAGCCTGATCCGGGCGGTGAAATCCGACTACGAGGTGGGGCTCATCCGCACAGCCGGGCTCCTGCACCAACAGGTCTACGACGCCATCCCGGCCATGCTGCGCCAAGGCATGAGCGAATGGGAGCTCGGGGCCGAGATCCAGCGGCAGGCAATGGCCCTGGGCTATACCGGCATCACCCGGTTTGTCGCCAGCGGCGCCGAGTTGTTTCTGGGGATCGTCAGTTTCGGCGAATCGGGCAACTATCCCACCGCCTCGGTGGGGCCGGGCGGCCAGATGGGACTGTCGCCGGCCTTTCCCCTGGTGGGTGGCAGGCGGCGGCTGGGCCGGGGCGAGCCCATCTTCATCGATGTCGGGTTCGGCTACGAGGGATATTTTACCGATAAAACAAGGGTTTTCTCCTTGGGTGCACCGCCGGCCGAGGCGCTTGCGGCCCACCGGCTCTGCCTGGAGATCCAGGAGGCGGCCCGCAGCCGCCTCAAGCCCGGAGTCGTGCCCTCCCAAATGTACCGGGAAATCATGGACGAATTCGTGCACGGTCGCGGTTTTGCCGAGCATTTCATGGGCTTCGGCGGCAACCAGGTGCCGTTTCTGGGGCATGGCATCGGCCTGGCGATCGACGAATTCCCGGCCATTGCCGGCAAGATCCACACGCCGCTCGAGGCCAACATGGTCATTGCCCTGGAACCCAAGAAAGGCTTGGCCGGCATCGGCCTGGTCGGGGTGGAGAACACCTTTTTGGTCACCGCCGCGGGCGGGGAAAACCTGACGCCCGGAACGGACGAGCTGATCGTCGCCTGAACCGGCGGCTTGGGTGTGTCTTGCGCGGCACCGATGCGGGCGGGAATCCGCGTTTCCGAATGTGGTGGGATGATCGGTTGCGGGGGTCAATCCGCCACGGGCAGCACCAGCATTCCCTCCAGCCGGTCGAGCAGGGTCCCCTTGGAGAGGGGCAGTTCTTTTCCGGCCTCCAGGGTGGTCAGGACCGTCCTGCCGATGATATATTTTTGTTCGGAGCAGTTGCCGGTCTTGGCGCGAAGCGCCCAGATGGTGTGGAGGACGACCGGCTTGCCGTCGCGCAGGCCGGCATACAGCATGATGTGGCCCGGAAAGTGGAGCAGGGTCCGGAAGGGAATTCCCTGCTCGCGGATGCGCGTTTCCTTGTCGATGGCGGAGAGTCCGGTCAGCGGCACCGAGGGACCCGCATTGATTTGCTTGGACGAATTGCGCGGCAGCCAGATGCCGAAGGCGAGCAGGAAATCCCTGGTGGTGGCCGAGCAGTCGCGGTTGCGGTACATCTCGCCCCAGCCGTAGGGCGTCTTGAGCAGTTGGTTGCCGATATCGGCCACGGCCTCGGGGGTAAACGGCAAGGGATGGCGGCGGGCATCGGCCTTGGCGATGCGGGCAACGGTGAAAACGGCGCGGCGGTCGTCGGCGCCCGTTGCGGCCTCCACCACCCAGTGGTCGTGCTCCTCGCCGATCAGCGGATAGAGCGTGCCGATCTTCGGCTGGGGCAGAATCTTGCCCTGCTCGGTCCGCACCTCCGCGAAATCCCTGACCACCACCAGCTGGTCCGCCTTGAGCAAGCGGTCGCGCAGGGCGGCATCGGCAAGGCGGATAGCATCGGGATCCACCCAGCCGTTGGCATAGGAAGCCTCGACGTAGAGCCAGGCCCCGTCCTTGCTGGCATGGAGGATGCGAACCGGTTCGTTGGGCTTGATCTCGGCGAACTGGAGCTGGTCGAAGGGCACGTCGTCCGGCGCCTCGTAAAACGGCCGAGTGGTGGGCAGCACCCGCACGAATGCGGGCTTGACCACGATGCCCGGCCGGTCGATCGAGGGCATGTGTTCCCGGTCGACCAGGTCCAGCAGCTGCCGCATGCGCTCCGGTTCGATCCGCAGCCTGTTTTCGCCGTACCAGGTTCGGTCGGCGAGCCGCTCGATTCCTTCGGCCACCGCCCGGACCCTGAACAGCGGTTCGGCCGAGGTCCAGGGCGCGAAGTAGCGCCGGTCAAACTGCTGCTTGAGCCGGTATGCGGCCTCGGCGCCCATCGGCTGGCTGAAGCGCTCGGCCAAGGGCGCCATATCCTGGGCAATGGTGCGAAGATCCTCGACCGGCGCCGTTTGTTCCACCGCATCCGGACAGGCGGTCTGGATCGGGGCGGTTTGCTGCGGCACCGGTTGGACAAGGCATCCGCTGAACAGGAAGATGCAGCCGGCGGTGATCGCCGCGGTGATGGCGACAAGGATGCAGTTGCTTTGCAATCGGCTCATGGTATTATCGTCTGCGCGAGGGAAATCGCGGTGCCGGGATTCGCCGGGCGGGAAGGCGGGCGCCGGATGCGGCCCGCGCCGTGGTCGCAGCTTTTTTCCCTTGCCGGTTTCTCTGGAAACGTAACCACTTTTGTGGAGAATGCGCCGTGAAAAAAATCATTTATCTGGTCACGATCCTCCTGGGCGGCATGTTGGGCCAGGGCGCTTTTGCCGCCGACTGCGTTCAGGGTGAGGCAACCCGCATCTGGATCGCCCCCCAGACGATCAAACCCGGCGTGCCGGTCAGGGTTATGGCGGTTTCCACCGCCGGCCCGATTACCGAGATGCTCCTGACCGATCCCCAGGGTACGACCACGGCCCTGATGGCGACCTTGGGTTTGGACGGCATCCCGTGGTGGAGCGCCTCCACCATCGATCCCCTGGCGGACAACGGCCATTACCGGGTGGAGGCGCGGACCAACAGCGACTCGTCGGCCTGCCGGGAGCTGTATCTCGGCGCCACCGACCGGGAAAAGCCGGTCTGGGATCAGGCGCACGAGGCCTTTTTCGCCGCCTGGATCGAGCATCTGTTCGACGGGCCGATCGACCAGGATTTGAGTTTTCCTTCCCTGGAGCCGGTGCTGCGCGATCCCGAACGTAATTTCCTGCACAATTCCCTGGGGATGCAGGAAGACAAAAATCTGCCCGCCACCCCTGACTGCGCCGATTTCCCCTATTATCTCCGCAGCTATTTTGCCTGGAAAAACGGCCTGCCGTTCAGCTACCGGTTCTGCAATCGCGGTTCGGCAACCAAGCCGCCCACCTGCGATGCCGCCGTCGTCAACACCGACTTCGTGCGGCGGCAGGCCCCGGCCTCGGCCTTCAGGGCGGTGAGCGCCCGGCTGATGGATGCGGTGCAGTCGGGCAACGGCCGCACCGGGCTTACCAGCCAGGAAACCGATTTCTATCCCGTGCCCCTGCGGCGCGAGGTGCTGTGGCCGGGAACGATTTTCGCCGACCCCTACGGCCATGTGCTGGTGCTGGCGAAATGGGTCGATCAGGGGTCCGATGGGCCGGGCATCCTGTTCGCGGTCGATGCCCAGCCGGACAATTCCATCGCTCGGAAACGGTTCTGGGAAGGCACCTTCCTGTTTGCCCAGGTTGCCGGCGCCGGCCCCGGGTTCAAGGCCTTCCGCCCCCTTGGCGGCAACAACCGGCTGCTGGGCAATAGCGAGTTGCCGAACTATTCCCTGGAACAGGCCGAACTGACGCCCGAGGAGTTTTACGCCCGGATGTATGGCCTGATGAATCCCGATGGGCTGGATGCCAAACAGGCCTATGAAGCGGCCTTGACCGCCCTGGTGGAGCAGCTGGAGACGCGGGTCAAGTCGGTGGACAACGGCGAGGCCTATTTTCGCAAGAACGGCGCTCCCATTGCCATGCCGCAAGGGGCGGCCATCTTCGAGACTGTCGGCCCTTGGGAAGACTATTCCACCCCTTCGCGGGACATGCGGTTGATCATCGCCATGAACGTGCTGGCCGATTTTCCCCAGAAGGTGCGGAACTACCCCGAGTTGTTCCAACTGGCCACCGAGGAAGCTCCGCAGGCCGGCAGGGAAATCGAACAGTTGCATGCGCGTCTGACCGCGGAGCGGACCATTCGGTACACCCGCAGCAACGGCGAGGGGTGGGAATTGAGCGTCGCCGAAGTGCTGGCGCGCAAATCGGCCTTCGAAATGGGGTATAATCCCAACGACTGCGTCGAGATCCGCTGGGGAGCGGCACCGGGAAGCGAGGAGTACGCGTCATGCCGGCGGCATGCCCCGGCGGCGCAGACCAAGCAGATGCAGGCGGTGCGCGACTGGTTCCGGGAAGCGAGGCGGCCGGCCCGCTGAACCGGGGTGCGAAGTGCCGTTGGTTTTGAACAAAACAACACTACGATCCCGCCGAGATGGCGGCACAAGGGCGGTACGGATCGCATGGTCCGGAGGGAACGAACCGCCCGACACGAGGAGGAAAGATGGAGATGGAAGAACGGGAACAGCCGGGGCGCATCGCGATTTCGCGCCGGCAGCATCGCGTCGTCACGCGGATGATCAAACTTTGGCAGACGCATGGCGTCGTCGACGAGCAAACCGGTACGCGGCTGGCCGGCTCGATCGCCATCGCTCCCTTCGACTGGCAACGGGCCGCCCGCTATGCCTTTGTGATCGCGATTTGCTGCCTGGTGATCGCGGTGGGCTCGATCCTGGCCGACCGCCTGCTGATGGAATTGCTGTCGCGCATCTTCCAGACGCCGCCCCTGATGAAATGCGGCTTTTTCGCGGCCGTGTCCGCCGGGGTATTCCGATTTGGGCTCTTTCTCCGGAAAAAATATCCGTATCGCACCTACAGCAACGAAGCCGTGTTTTTCGTCGGGGTCCTGGCCCTGGCGGCGGCCGTGTGCTTTCTCGGGGTGGCCTTTGACAGCGGCAGCGGGCACTATGCGGTGTTGTTTTTGATCGCCTCGATTCTGTACGCCTTGCTGGGCTTGTGGTTTCCGTCGGCACTGGTCTGGGTGTTCGGCCTGCTGTCCCTGGGGGCCTGGATGGGCACCGAGACCGGTTACGTCTCGGGGCATGGCATGTACTATCTGGGCATGAATTATCCGCTCCGGTTCGTCCTGTTCGGAGCCCTGCTGACCGGCCTGGGCGTGGCGGGCCAGCACGCCTCGCGCCGCCAAGGCGGGGCAAGCCTGGTCGACCGCTTGCTGCTGCTGTCGCCCCAGACCAAGGTCATCGGCCTGCTGCACCTGTTCATCGCGCTCTGGATCATGTCGATCTTCGGCAATTACGGCGATATCGACCACTGGTACCGGGCCCGGCAGTACGAACTCCTCCATTGGTCGCTGCTGTTCGCCGCCGCCTCGGTCGCGGCCATCTGGTATGGCCTGAAACACGATGACGGCGTGATGCGCGGCTTTGGCCTGACCTTCCTGTTCATCAACCTGTACACGCGGTTTTTCGAGTACTTCTGGAACGCAACCCACAAGGCGATTTTTTTCGCGGTGCTCGCGGCCAGTTTCTGGTATCTGGGCAGCCGGGCCGAAGCGATCTGGCGCCTCGGCCAGCACCGGCCGCAGCCTCGCATCGATGAGCCGCCGCAGCCCGGAGCCGGCCGCGATTGACCGCGGCTTGCGGATCCGGACGGCACAAAACATGACCAAGGGAGCGTCGCATGCAATCGGCCACGAGTATCAGGGATGAAGCCGCCGGCGATACGGCCGCCATTGCCGAGGTGACGGCGGCGGCCTTCAAGACCCTGGCCGTCAGCGATCAGACGGAACAGTTCGTGGTCGAGGCCCTGCGCGCCGCCGGAGCGCTTACGGTTTCGCTGGTGGCGGAACGGGCAGGGCGGATCGTCGGCCATGTGGCCTTCTCGCCGGTGACCATGTCGGACGGCACGCCGGATTGGTACGGGCTCGGGCCGGTTTCGGTGCTGCCTGCGTACCAGCGGCAGGGTATCGGCACCGTCCTGATCGAGGAGGGCCTGACCCGCGTGCGGCGGCTGGACGCCAAGGGCTGCTGTCTGGTGGGGCATCCGGAGTATTATGGCCGATTCGGGTTTGTCCGTGCCGCGGGGCTGGCCTATGAAGGCATTCCACCGGAGTTTTTTTTCGTCTTGCCCCTGGCCGGTCCCGTTCCCCAAGGCGTGGTGCATTTCCATCCGGCCTTCATGGCCAAGGGGCCGCAGGCGGCCTGAGGAAGGGCGGTTTGTCGCCACGAAAACACCCCGGACATTTCTTCCCCTGCCGTATCGCCTTGCCATGACGCCAGCGATCAATGCGGCCAAGAAGGCCGGCATCTCCTACCGGGTGCATGAATATGCTCACGATCCCGGCTCGGCGTCCTATGGCGAGGAAGCGGCCCATAAGCTGCACCTCGAACCCGACCGGGTCTTCAAGACCCTGGTGGTCGAAATCGACAATCACCAGTTCGCCGTCGGGATCGTGCCGATTTCGTGCCAGTTGGATCTCAAGCTCATGGCCAGGGCCCTGGGCGCCAAGAAAGCGGCCATGGCCACGGCCCACGACGCCGAGCGGATGACCGGATACGTGCTGGGCGGGATCAGCCCCCTGGGGCAGAAAAGACGGCTGGCCACAATCGTCGATGCCTCGGCCGCCACCTTTGGCACCATCTTCGTCAGCGCCGGCCGCCGGGGATTGGAAGTGGAGCTTGCCCCGGCCGATTTGGGACGCTTGACCAAGGCCCGGTTCGTCACGATCGGCAAATAGGTGCTGGGCGGTACCCCCTGGGGTGCGACTGCTTTCGGCAATGGTTTTCAATAATTTCAGATGATTCGATGCGAATGGACCGGGAAAAAACACGATGCGGATGGTGCGGGGCCGATCCCCTGTACGTGGCCTATCACGACACCGAATGGGGGGTGCCGGTGCATGACGACCGGCTCCTGTTCGAGTTTCTCGTGCTCGAAGGAGCCCAGGCCGGGTTGAGCTGGCTGACCATTTTGCGCAAAAGGGAAAACTATCGCCACGCCCTGGAGAACTTTGCCTGCGAGCGCCTGGCCGGGTACACCGAAGACGATCTCGCCCGCCTGCTTGCCGATCCCGGCATCGTCCGCAACCGGCTCAAGATCGCCTCGGTGGTCAAGAACGCGCGGGGCGTTCTGGCCATCAAGGAGGAGTTCGGTTCCCTCGACGCCTTCCTTTGGCGCTATGTGGACGGGATGCCGGTGCAGAATCGGTGGCAGCGACTGGAGGAAGTTCCGGCGCGGACGCGGGCGTCGGACCTGATGAGCAAGGACTTGAAAAAAAGAGGGCTTAACTTTGTCGGCTCGACCATCTGCTATGCCTTCATGCAGGCGGTCGGCATGGTCAACGACCACTTGGCCGGCTGTTTCCGCCACCGGGAAGTCGCCCGCCTGGGCGAGTAAACCCGACAGCTCGCATCGGACATTTTTTTCACCTTCGCAGGAGGAAGCGATGATCACCGCCATTGTGGAATTTGAACTTGCCCAGCCGCTTTCGCGCGAACAGGCCAAGGAGATTTTTCTGAGCACCGCGCCCAAATACCAAGGCATGGCCGGCTTGATTCGGAAATACTACTTCATCGACCCGGACGGAACCAGGTCGGGGGGCGTGTATCTCTGGCAGTCCCGCCAGGATGCGGACCGCCTGTATACCGAGGAGTGGAAGGCGTTCGTCCGTGGCAAATACGGTGTCGAACCCAAGCTCACCTACCTGGAGACGCCGGTGGTGGTCGACAATGTCATCGACCGGATCATTGCCGACGATTGAAGCCCCACACCCGACGGCGATGCCCGCCGGGGAGTGCGGCCCAGTCAACCAAATCGGAGCGAAAGAGGTATCGCATGAATAATATTCAGGAAAAAGATTGGGCGGAAGAGAGCTGGCACGGCCATACCGGCATGGACAGCGCCAACGATTACTGCATTGCCCCACCGGCAACCGAGCCGGCTGCCGACGACGCGGCCGGGCTGGAACCCGGCGATGGCAGCGGTAAGTGAGCCTGCCGGCAGCTTGACCCTCTCCACCCCTCAAACCCCAGAAAAACATGCCCCTCGGCAAGGCGCTGGGGCCGCCTCCGGGCACGGTTCCGTCTCTTGCTGTTTCCGGAAATTCCAGCGATAGACAAGAAAACGGGATAAAACCGAACTGACAACTTGCCCAACTACGCGCAGTGATGGAAAAAAAGCTGCGGCTATGCCGCCACCCGGCGGATTCTTTCCCCGTAAAATGCGCGCTGGCATTGACAATCTCGTGCTGATTCGTCTATTTTTTATTTGAACTTTAAAATAGACGAACCGGGGGGCCATGTACTCGGAAAGAACTCTTGAAGACTCTATCGGCAAGGCGGCGGCGCAATTCCCGGTTCTCCTTTTGACCGGAGCGCGCCAAGTAGGAAAAACAACGCTGCTTCGCCGCTTGAGTGGCAGTGAACGCGCTTATGTTTCCCTCGACGATCCTCTGGTGTTGAGTTTGGCCCGTGAAGATCCGGCCCTGTTCATGCAGCGCTTTCCCGCGCCGGTGCTCATCGATGAAATGCAGCACGCGCCGCAGCTTCTGCCGTACATTAAAATGGCGGCGGATGCCGACCGGAAAACTGGCGGTTTTTGGCTGACGGGATCGCAGCAATTTCAAATGATGCGGAATGTTTCGGAATCACTCGCGGGAAGGGTCGCTGTGTTGCAACTGCTTGGTCTTTCCCGGAGGGAAAGCGTGGGCGATGGGGCGGACCAGGGGCCATTTTTGCCGAGCGCGGAGTTCCTGTCCCAGCGGGCGCGCCAGACGGAAGCCCTGTCACTCAAGGAGTTGTATACTCGTATCTGGCGCGGTTCATTCCCCGCCCTGGCTCTGGATGCCAAATTGGACAGGGATCTGTTTCTGGGCTCCTATGTGCAGACCTATCTGCAACGGGATGTGCGCGATTTGGCGCAGGTGGGCGACGAAATGGCCTTTTTGCGGTTTTTGCGGGCCAGCGCGGCCCGTACCGGCCAGTTGTTGAACATTTCCGAATTGGCCCGCGATGCGGACGTTTCGCCTGTGACCGGAAAAAAATGGCTCTCCATCCTTGAGGCTTCCGGTCTTATCTATCTGCTGGAGCCGTATTTCACCAATGTGACCAAGCGCATGGTCAAAACGCCCAAGCTGTATTTTCTGGATACGGGCCTGGCCGTCTACCTGACGGAGTGGTCAAGTCCGGAGACCCTGGAAGCGGGAGCGATGTCCGGTGCCATCCTGGAAACCTGGATCATGGGCGAACTGCTCAAAAGCTGGCTGCACAACGGCCTGCGCCCGCCTTTCTACTACTACAGGGATAAAGATCGGAAAGAGATAGACCTGCTGATCATCCAGAATGGCACGATCTTTCCTCTGGAGTTCAAGAAAACCGCCTCGCCGGACAAGCACGACATCCGCCATTTTTCAGTTTTGGAAAAGTTCGGGATGCCGGTCGGCATGGGTGGCGTCATCTGCCTGGCCAGCCAAGCGCTGCCGTTGAGCTCAAAGGCTTGGAACGTGCCTGCGAGCCTGATCTGAAGCAGTTAACACGACATCGTTTCAAGCCGATTTTTTGAAAAAACATGCCCCTCGGCAAGGCGCTGCGGCCGCCGCCTCCGGGCACGGTGCGCCGCCTCTTCGGATTACAGGTGAAAGTCGCCTGAACGTTCGGGCTGGTAGGTGACTTCCTCGATCCGAACCCGCAACACCCCTCCTCCCGGCTTCGGCCACTCGATTTCATCCCCCTGGGAAAGACCCAGCAGGGCGCTGCCCACCGGGGCAAGGATGGAAACCGCCCCACCCTTGTCATCCATGTGCTGGGGATAGACCAGCTTCAGACAAAACTCCTCCTGCGAGGGGGCGATCCTGAAACGGACGGTCGAATTCATGGTCACCACATTGGGCGGCATGTCCTTGGGATCCCGGATTTCGGCCCGGTCCAACTCTTCTTCCAGTTCATCCCGGCAGGGGAACGAATTGGCCGGCAAGGCTTCCAGCAGGGTTCCCAGTCGTTCGGCATCCAGGGTGGAGATGATGATGTTCGGTTTTGCGGCTTCTTTCTTTTTCATGGTGCACTCAATCAGTGGAGATGTCCTGGCGTCTGAAACGGACGGGCCGGGTATTTTTTCCGCAACCGATCCGCGCCGGGCACGGAACTAGGCGTCGGGAAATGGAAAACAACGATCAGTGGCGCAAATTGTACCGCATTCCGCAGTTTTTCGAGAGGATAAAAACGGGGTGGGACAGACGCGAATCCCGAAAAGTGTCCGGCCGTCGTCCATGCCAAGAAATGTTCACGAAATTAGTTAGTAATATTGGGATATTATTCATGTTGCCGCACTGTTTGTCGCCCGGCGAACATTCTGGCCCGCCTTGTGCTTGAGTAACGATGGAGGATCGGCCGATGGCCGGATGAATCCAGAATAAGCGCAAAAGCCGGCTCGCGGAGCCGTGTCGCGCCAAGGGGGACCAGATGGCGGAAACGATCGTTTGTATCACGGAAAGCGACAAAAAGCGGATCGAACAGCTCATGCTCTTTTGCGATATCTTCAGGGAGCAGGAGAGAAAGAGCATTCGCAGGCTGCATTTCTACGCGGCCCAGGGCCGGGTGGTCGGTGCCGGGGAAATGCCCGAGGATGTCGCGGCCCCGCGCTCGCATGTCGTGCTGCAGGAGACTGCCACCGGCCGGGAATTCGGCGTTACCCCGGTGTTTCCGGAAGAGGCGGATGCGCACCTGAATCCGGTTTCCCTGCTCACCCCCATGGGGGCGGCGCTGATGGGCCGGAAGGTGGGGGAGACCATCGAAGAGCGCACCGCCGCCGGCATTCGCACCCTCACCATCAAGTCGGTATCGCGCCCGCTCCGGTCATGAACAGGGGGGAACCGGATTGGGGCCGGGGAAGGCGGCGATCAGCCGGGCACCGGCAGGCTGAAGGTGACCAGCGCCCCGCCCTGGGGCCGGTCCTGGGCGGAAATCCTGCCGCCTAGTTTGTAGACGATGGCACTGTACAGGGAAAGATCGAGACCGGCGCCCTTGCCGTCGTCCGGCTCGGGGCCGGTGAAAAACGGCTGCCAAAGTTGTTTCATCCGTTCCGAGGTGATTCCCGAACTGCTGTCGGCAATCTGGACATGCACCTCATCCGAGGTGGAATAGGTGGCGCAATGGACCCGGCCGTCGCTGCCGACGGCCTCCAGGGCGCTCTCGACCAGCGAGAGCAGCAGTTGCTGCACCTGCGAGCCGTTGGTCCAAACGGACGGCAGGCTCTCCTCCAGTTCCATGGTGAGCGCGATATTGTGTTCGCTGGCCTCGGTGGCTAAAAACGAGAGGATCTCCCTGAGAATCCAGTTCACCTGCACCCGATCGCCGCTCTCCTGTATCCGCGACAAGTGGGAAAAGCGGAGCAGCCGATCGAGCACGGTCCGGATGCGGAGGATGTTGTTGTCGATCCTGTCGATCGAATACTGGATGTTTTTAAACAGGTTGATGTTCTCGATCTTATACCGGCCGACCTGGCCGTGGATCTTGTCGAGATGCTGCTTGGCCTGCAGCAGCGGCTCGGTGAGATCGTGGACAATGCCGGTGGAGATCATGCCGGCCATGGTCATCTTTTCCTGAATGACCTGTTGCTTGTACATCGTGTTCTGGCGGTCGTCCAGGCGCTTGAGCCGCTGGCTCACGGCCCGCAGCACGCCGGCGGCCATCAGGGCGATTCCCGCGGTCGAGACGAGCGCCAGGACGAGGATTAGCGCGCAGTATTTATAATAGGTGCCGAGGTAATCGTTCGGGTCGGGGTGGAGGACAAGCGTCCAGTTGCCGGCGCCGATGCGCTTACTGGTGAAGAACCCGCGCTCCGCGTTGTCGGCCGGGTCGGCCAACGAAGCGGCCCCGGCGTGGGGCGCCACGGTTTTGCCGGGGCTGGCCGCCAGCACTTCTCCCCTGGCATTGAGGAGAGTGGCCCGGGAGAGCGGCCCGATCCGGCTGTTCAGGAGCAGATCGTCGAGCACCTGGGCCTTGACGGTCGCCCGCAACACGGCGGTTTGGTCCGGGTGGGCCAGGGCGATGATTAAAGCCGGGCCGTTACCGCGGCCGGCGCCGACATCGTCGAAGGCGATCCCATGGGCCAGGGCCTGCCGGAGCCAGGCGGCATCCTGCCCGGTCGGCGCGTCCGTTTCCTGAATTTGGCCTGCACGGGCCAGGGCGATGCCGTCGGCATCGAGCAGTTCCAGGCCCACTATTTCCCCCGGATGTCCCTTGTCGCCGAGCGCCTGGAAAAGAGCGTCGAGGTTTTCGCCTTTTTGCAGGTGCTCGACCGGATGCAGGCGCATCAGGGTGGTGAGGAAGACGGTCTTGTCGTGCAAAAAAGCATGCAGGTCGTTGGCGCCGCGCTCGACCGAACGTTGCGCGGCCTGCTCCATGCCGTCGAGTGCCAGCGTCCTGACCTGGCCCATCGAACTCAGGGCAAAAAATACCACGGGCACGATGCCGCTGAGGCAGATCCCAACCGCCAGGATGCGTTTGAGCCGGTCATGGTCGCAAGATTTCATGGTGTTGGCTTCCGAAGGCGCCCAAGGCACCCTTTTGTTGGTGGGGAAATTTTCCTCGGACAATCGGGCTTATTCGCCGATGGCATGTCCGCCTTCATGTTGCGACAGGACCATCTCCCAATTCCTGAAATCCCGGTAGACCTCCTTCTTGACCGGGTAATCCCAGGAACCGCTGTTGTGCACGATCCGGCCGCCAAACCCGGTTTTGAACCGATACAGCCCATGGAAGGAATGGCCGGGATCGTCGCTGGGCGAGACCGCGCCCATGTCGTAGGTGCGGCACTGCCTGGCGCGGGCATACTGGATCGCCTTCCAGTGCATGAGATAGGAGGCCATGTATTCCCGTTGGTGATCGGCCGAGGCGCCATGGAGGAACAGGGCTCCTTTTCCCGACAGGACGACAATCGCCCCGGCCAGCGCTTCCTGCCCGCGGCAAGCCAAAAGCAACAGCACTTCCGAGGAGTCGTAATGGCGTTTGCTTGCGGAAAAAAGAGCGGAAAAATACTGGTAGTCGTTAGTGTGGAATCCGTGGCGCCGGGAGGTCTGGCAGTACAGGCGATAAAAAATGGGCAGTTGCTCGGCGGAGGCGATATGCACCCGCACCCCTTTTCGTTCCGCCAGCCCGATGTTGTAGCGGGTTTTCGGCTTCATCCGGGCCAGAAGGTGGCGGTCGTCGCCGTCCAGGTCGACGACGCAGCTGTTGGCAACGGTCACGTCCACCGGCGCCTTCTTGAGGTTCCAGTGCTTGGTGCCGAAGTTCATCCGCATTTCCCGTACCCGCGACTCGGGGAAATCGTGCCAATTCTGCTGCCGCATTTCGGCGGCATAGGGCGATTCCCAGGGCAGGTCGTAGCGGATGAAGGAGATGTCGGCGTCGATTTGCTCGACGATCGATTCGGACAGGGCCTCCAGGTAGGTGCCGTAGTCTTCCTGGTCGGGCGCGAACTCCGGCCCCTGGGGCACATAGGCGGCCACGGCCCGGGGGCCGAAGGGCTTGACGATCACCAGCATGTCCTTGTCGATGCCGGTGGATTCGATGTCAAAGGCATAGGCCTTCCAGCCCAGCCGGGCCTTGACGTCGCTCCAGTATCTGCTTTGAAACAAAATGTCCGTCGGATATAGTTTTCCCGGCCGTTTGGGGACAATGGTCACGTTCACGACATCTTCTCCTTGCGGTCTTTTTTTTGCAATCAATGGGCATTGGCCATGATGGCGCCGCCGTGTTGTTCGCAATACCGGAGCAATGAACATGCCAAGTCGCCCGCGCCGCGGGAAGAGTGCGGATGGCCGCGCCGCAGGAAGGGCCGGGAGGGACGGAGCCGGTACCCTGGCCGATGCCGGGGCTTGCGGACAAGAAAATCCTTGGCCCGGCAGCAAGGCGCGGCCGGCTGCGGCAACAAGACGATGGGCGCCGCTCGACATTCCCGCACCGGGGAATTTTCGGCCACCGGCCGATTTTTCCCCACTTTATCGACAACAGGGACAGCGGCAGAGGTGTTCCGCTTGCCGCGTCCGCAGACCCAACGATCCGCCATGGCGAGAGCGACGAAACAACCCCTGCCGGCGCAGGCCTTGCTGGAGGAACGGGCCAAGCTGATCGAGCGCAACAAGGAACTGGCTTGCCTGTTCGAGATCGCCAAGATCGTCGCCCGCACCGAGATGAGCTTTGCCGAGGTGCTGCGGGAGATCGTGGCCCTGCTGCCCTCGGCCTTCCAGCATCCCGACCGGGTCTGCGTCCGGATCGTGGTGGACGGCCAGGTTTTCACCACCGACGGCTTCGCTCAATCCCGGCATGTGATCCGCGCGGGCCTGACCCTGGAGGGCACCCCCCACGGCGCGATCGAGGTCTTCTACCTCAAGGGCGCGGAACCGGCCCGCCCGGCAGGCGACCGGTTCTTTCCCGAAGAACGCCAGCTGCTGCGGGCCATTGCCCGCCAGGTCTCCCTGATGGTCGAGACCAAGCTGGCCAACGAACGGCGCGCCCAGCTTGAAAGCCAGCTCCGCCATGCCGACCGCCTCGCCAAGGTGGGACAGCTGACCGCGGGCGTGGCCCACGAGCTCAACGAGCCGCTGGGCAGCATTCTGGGATTTGCGCAACTGGCGTTGAAAAAGATCCATTCGCCGGCCCAGGCGGGCCGGTATCTCGACCGGATCATTCAAGCGTCGCTCCTCGCCAGGGAGATCATTAAGAAAATGATGCTGTTCAGCAGCCCCATGCCGCAGCAGCGATGCCGGACGGACCTGAACCGGGTGCTGGCCGAGGGGATGTCGTTCATCGAGCCCCGGTTCGCCAGGGGGCCGGTCCGGTTCGAATCGCATTTCGCGCCGGATTTGCCGCCGATCCTGGCGGATGCCTCGCAGCTCACCCAGGTGCTGGTCAATCTGGTGGTCAATGCCATCCACGCCATGCCCGACGGCGGCGCCCTGACCCTGCGCACGGCCGCCGGCGACGGGCAGGTGCGGATGATCGTCGAGGATACCGGCATCGGCATGGACTCGCCGACCGTGGAGCAGATTTTTCTCCCCTTCTTCACCACCAAGGACGTGGACCACGGCACCGGGCTGGGGCTGTCGGTCGTCCACGGCATCGTCACGGCCCACGGCGGCACCATCGAGGTGCGCAGCACGGTCGGGCAGGGGACCGCCTTTGTCATCTCCTTTCCCGTCCATCGCGGCGAAGACGGGGCGGATGGCCGCCCCAGGGCCGACGCCGGGATGGGAACACATGACAGGGGCGATCCCGCCGCACCAAACGAACCGCAGGGAGGGACAGTCCATGGCGATTGAACCGGAAAGGCCGGCCGGGCCCATCAAGATCCTGGTGGTTGACGACGCCGCCGATGCGCGCGAGGTGCTGCAAACCCATCTCGAGGACGCGGGCTATGCGGTCCGGACCTGTGCCGGGGTGGAAGAGGCGCTGCAGGCGCTTGAGCGCGCCGTTTTCGACGTGATCATCACCGATCTCCGCATGCCGAAGGCCAATGGGCTGGAATTGATCCAGCACGTTCGCGCCAATCTGCAGGATGTCGAGATCATGATGGTCACCGGCTATCCCTCCATCGAGGGCGCGGTAGAGGCGGTGAAGACCGGGGCCGAGCACTACCTGGCCAAGCCTTTTACCGAGCAGGAATTGCTGCAGGCGGTGGCGGCGATCGTCGACAAGCTGAGCCGCAAGCGCCTGGCCCACGGCAGCGCGAAGGCCGGCGGCACCCATGGCATCGTCGGGGCCTCGAGCGCCATGCAGCATGTTTTCAAGTCGATCGACAAGGCCGGCGGCAATACGGCCACGGTGCTCATTGCCGGCGAAAGCGGCACGGGCAAGGAACTGGTCGCCCGGGCCATCCATTACGCCGGACCGCGGCGGAACGCGCCCTTTGTCTCGGTCAACTGCACGGCGATTCCCGAGAACCTGATCGAAAGCGAGCTGTTCGGCCATGTCAAGGGTGCCTTTACCGGCGCCGGGAGCACCAGGGCCGGTTTTTTCGAGATCGCCGAAGGGGGAACGCTGTTTCTGGACGAAATCGGCGATGCCAGCCTGGCGATGCAGGGCAAGCTGCTTCGGGCCATCCAGGAGAAGACGATCTACAAGGTAGGATCGAGCCGGGCGATCCAGGTCGATACCCGGCTGATCGTGGCCACCAACAAAAATCTGCCGCAACTGATCGGCCAGGGATTGTTCCGGGAAGATTTGTACTATCGAATCAACGTGATCGACATTCCCCTGCCGCCCCTGCGGGAGCGCGGCGACGATCTGTTGCTGCTGGTCAACCGTTTTCACGCCCGGTTCGCCAAGGACCTCAACCGGCCGGTGCCTTTTTTCAGCGACGAGGCCCTGCGGCAGCTGATGGCCTACCATTGGCCCGGCAATGTCCGCGAACTCGAGAACCTGATGCAGAAATTGGTGCTGATGTGCGAGGGCGCCCGGATCGAATCCGTTGACCTGCCGCCGCAGATGCGGGCTGCCCGGCCGGTGGCGCGGCGCCTGGACCGCAGCCTGGCCGAGCACGAGGCCGAATATATCCGGGAAGTGCTCGACAGCGTGCGGGGCAACAAGACCAAGGCGGCCGCCATCCTCAAAATCGACCGCAAGACCCTGCGGGAAAAGATCAACGCCCGCCGCTGAAGCGGTTGCGGCCGGGAATCCGGTGGACCGCCGTGGCCTCCTTCTCCCTTCTTCCGAACAGCGTTCCCATTACAGGCCTGGACACCTTTCCTTTAAGTGGCTCTGAACAAAAAAACAGCATGATGTCTATATTTGCATGCAAGATCAAAATGATATTCGAAGGGATGCTTCGCCATGCAGATGCCCGGAGGCAGTTTGCTAGAATGGCAGAAACGGTCCGGTACGGAGCGCGCATGTGCCCGCGTTTTGGTCAAGGTGCGCTGGGCCAATGGATTTCAGTGTCCCGTATGCGGCGGCACAAAAGCCTACCCCATCGCTTCGCGCCATTTGTACCAATGTGCCCAGTGTCGTCATCAGGTTTCGATAACTGCGGACACTTTGTTTCATGCCACCAAAATTTCCCTGGTCAAATGGTTCTGGGCTATTTATCTCATGGCCTCGGATAAAGGTGGGCTTTCCGTCCTTCGAGCATCCAAGCATCTGGGTGATCCATCGGCGAAGTTGCGTGGTGTGGATACCTAAATTCCTGGCTGCCTCGGAAATCTTGTACCCCTGATCCGTGACCAGATTGACTGCCCCTTCCTTGAATTCGTCCGTGTATTGCCGGCGTACTGTTTTTTCCATGTGAACATCTCCAAAGGGCATCCTAAACGCTCTTAACTTTGTGTCCACTCTTTCTGGGACAGGTCATATCATGAGCAGTAACATGAAGAAGTTTATCAATGGAACCTTCCATGGGGTTTCGTCTCGGTACCTCCAAGAGTATCTCGATGAATTCTGCTACCGGTTCAACCGGAGATTTTGGAAACCGGAACTCCCGTTCCGCTTACTCAACGCTTGCCTGGCCCATACCCCAACCAAGATTGCTGACTTTCATTCAGAGCCCTTTTCCTTTATGGTGTCCGCTCCTGCGGCTCCTTTCAGGGCGTTGGTGGTGAACGTGCCGTTCGGCAGCCATTCGAGATACCCATCAAAATTACCGAGTTCCATTCAACCATATTGACAAACGAGCCCGCTGTAAATAGACTTAGTCAACGACTTAGTTTATTTGTGGGGGCAAGTATGCAACAGGTAAATATCCATGACGCCAAGACAAATCTTTCGAAGCTGATCGAAAAAGCAGTTCGGGGTGAGTCGTTTGTCATTGCCAAATCCGGCAAGCCCATGGTGACGGTGAGCGCCTATACGCCGCCGCCCAATCCCGCCAAGAGACTCGGCTTTCTCAAGGGCAGGCTGGAAGTGCCGGAGGATTTCGACTCCATGGGCAAGGAAGCAATCCAGAGCATGTTCGAGGGAACGGAATGAAGCTGCTTCTTGATACGCACATGCTGCTCTGGGCTGCGGCTGGAACGCTTTCGCAAGAAGCCGAGGCAATGGTGCTTGATGGTGACAACACGCTGTACTTCAGCCCAGCCAGCATTTGGGAAATAGGTATCAAGAAAAGCCTTGGCAGAAGCGATTTCAAGGTCGATCCGGAAGTACTCCGACGCGGACTCCTGGACAATCAGTACCAGGAATTGCCCATCACTAGTCTGCATGCCCTGGCAGTCAATGATCTGCCCCAAATCCATAAAGACCCTTTTGACAGGATGCTCCTTGCACAGGCTAAGGCTGAAGGCATTTCGCTTCTGACTTCGGACAACGCTTTGTGCGAATATCCGGGTCCGGTCATATTTGTGCCGAAGCCGTGATTTCAAACTAACGATTTAGCAAATTCCCGAAGCCTTTTTTCTCCTCACTTCTCCTCACCGCCTGCTCAGATGCCGGTAGAACAGGCCGGCCAATGCCAGGGGAAACCCTGTGGCGACCATGAGCGATTCCACGGACACGGCATCGGCCAGCGGTCCAAAGACCAGAATGGCCAAGGGCAGGCCGCTGGCGGCAACGATCTGGACAATGGAAAAGACGCGGCCGAGCATTGCCGGGTCCGCCGTCTGTTGGACGAAGACGGTGCTCGTGGTGGCGAACACCGGCATGATGAAGCCGGCCAGGCCGATAATAACGAGATACACCGCAAAGTTATCGACAAAACCCAGCAACCCGACCAACAGGCCGAACACGGTCACGCAGAACGCAATGGCGCGGGGTTTGTCCGCGTACTCTCCTCGCCAGGCAATGAACGCGCCGCCGAGGATGGACATGCCCGACCAGGCGAGTTCGTTGGCCGTCAGCCGCCAGACTTCCCCGCCAAAACTGCGGGCGATCATCAGGGGACTCAGCACTGCGGCCGGTGCCACCAAAAAGAAGAACGCGGCGTAGCAGAAAAGAAAAAGGCGCAAGGCGCGGGTTTCGAACATGAACGACAACCCGCGAAGCATTTCCGCCCTGGCCGACCTGGGCTCGACATTTTGGGCCGCGTGTCCGGCCTCGATGCACCACAGGACGCCGATGGCGGCCGTCGCGGTGACCACATCCACCATCATGGCCCAGGCCAGGTTCACACTGCCCAGAAGAAGCCCGCCCGCCGCCGGCGACAGCAGCATCAGCACCGCGTTGACGGTTTGGTTGATGCCCTGCACCTGGTTGAGGCGCTCCGGCGGGACAAGTTGGGTATACAACGCGGCCGAGGCGGGGGCCTGCACCCCGCCGCCCAACGAGCGAAGTGCCAGTACGCCGAGGATCAGGAACAGGCTCTCGCTCCCGGCCATGAACACAAAGGCCAAGGCCAGGGTTGCCAGGGCGACGAGGCCGTCGGAGCACATGATCAGCCAGCGGCGGCTGTAGCGGTCGGCCCACACGCCGCCCCAGGGCAACAGCACAATCTGCGGCACGTTGCAGGCGATGGTGGCCAGCGTCATCCACAGGCCGGAGGTCGTTTGCAGGGTGATGTGCCAAACCAGGGCGAAACCGACAACGGCGGAACCGAAAAGCGACAGGTTTTGGCTGACGAGGAAAAGCGCGGCCTGTTTTCTCCAGGACCGGGGAAACGGGGCAGGGGCGGGCATGTGATTCTCCTGAAAAGAAAAAGCCGCCGGGAATATCTTCCCGGCGGCTCATATCTGTCGACAACAGACGAGTCGAAAAGGAATTTTGTTTCCGTCAAAAGACCGCGCCCAGCCGTCGAAGGCTGAAGCCGGTCGAAATGGTCAGGAAACAAAATGCATGTTCGTCTCTCCTTTCAGGTGATTGGGTCAACTCTTTGTTTTCTTAGCTGTTGTTGGGGCAATGGCTGCAGAAAACGAACAAGGAACGCCCACTGAGCGTCCCGCGATGGATTGCATATACTATTCGTTCGGCCCACAAAGGTCAATGGCCATGATCACCGAGCGCATGATGCTTTCTTCTCCCCAGCCATCCGCTTAAAATGCGAACTTGACCGCACTGATCAGGGTCGTGGCCTTGTCGGCACTCTCGCCCCATACGCCTTGCTGCACGCCGATATTCACCCGCAGGGTATCGTCGATTGGCATGACGAGGCCGGCGGTTACCGCCATGATCTGCGCATCGTTTTCGCCCGTCAGATAGTCGTGGCCGTAGTTCAACTCCACCTCGGGTTGCAGCCAGGGGAGGACCTGATAGCCCAGTGCCAGGTCCGCGTTGAACGTTCCCCTGGCGTTTTCCCGTTTGCTGCCGAAGGGCAGGGCAAAGCCGATGTCGCCGTTGAGCGTCCATCGCCCCCAATCCTTGGTGGCGACCAGGGTCTGGTTGAGGCTCCAGAATTCCTGGCCGGTACCGATTTCGTCCTGGCCGGAACAGCTGCCGGTCGGAATGGTCATCCCGGCGATATAGGCGATTTCCAGGTGGAGCGCCTCGTCGTGGTAAAAACGATAGCGGCCGCCCACCTCCAGATCGGTGAAGTCTTCTCCCCGGACCGGACCGGCCAGGGCGCCGTCCCCGTCGAAATCGTTGTCGTTGTCCTTCAGCCAGCTGTAGCCGCCGCTGATGTTGAGGTCGACGTTGTCGACCAGGCCAGCGGTGAACGAGAGACCGACGTTCTGCTCGCGGAAGAGTCCTCGACCGTGGGCATGGCCGCTTGCGCTCCAGGCCCGTTCGGAGCGGGTGTAGGCAAAAGAGGGTTCCAGTTCGAAGTGGCCTGGATCGACCGGCGAGGCATCGGCGGTGTTGATCTTGCCGTGTTCGATGACGATCTCTTCGGGCGCGGCCTGCGCTGCCGGGGCGATTCCCAACAGGCAGGCCAGAACGACTGCGGTCGAGGACTGGGACATGCGTGGCTCCTGGAAGTGTTCGAGCGGTGTAATTTGGTAAAAAAACGTTGTTATTGTAAGATTCCGTTCGACGGCTGCGCCATGAGGGAGGTCTGGGCCTCGGTGCTGTCCATGGAGGCCTCGATGGCGGCATAGAGCAGGTCGACGGTCAAGTCGTTGGGATGCCGTTGGAGACGACGAGAGAGATAGAGCAGGTTCTCCAAGGTTTTTCCGGACAGCTCAAGGGTGATCTGCGCTGTTTTCATTCCATGTCCCCTCCTGCACGCTGTTGCCAGCCGTGGTTTTTTGTTGATTATGTATCGCAACGACTCTGTGTTTTTCCGATGCTTTTTCGTTCCGCTCCAAGGCGGCGCTGTTGTTCGGCGTTGAAACAAAAAGCCCCGGACGACTTTTTCCGGCCCTGCAACTGAAGTGGCGTCCCGCCGGCAAACGGAACGCCCGGAGTGACATGGCAACCGGATACAATCGTGGACACGGAAAAAGCCGCCGGGGTTGAGCTGTCGATCCTACCGGCCATCCTGCCGGGAGGTGCGTTCGAACACAGCGATCAGCTGTTGCACCGCCGCCACTGCCGGCAGGGTGCCGTCCGCAACGCTCCGCTCCACATCCTTGATGATTTGGTTCACTCCCGGATGCCTGGCAAAGAGCGAGCGCAGGTGGTCGTCGAGCATGTCGTGCACCCATTTGATGTTTTGTTCCTTGCGGTGCCGGTTAAAGACGCCGGACGCGGCCGTGACTTCCCGGTATTTGAGCATGACCCGCCAGATTTCGTCGATGCCTTCGTTGGTCAGGGCCGAGCAGGTGTAGGCATGCGAGGCCCAACCCTCGGTGGACGGCTGCAGGTAGTGGAGGGCGCGTTCGTATTCGGCGCGCGCGGTTTCGGCCGGGAGCTTGTTCTTGCCGTCGGCTTTGTTGATCACCAGGGCGTCGGCCAGTTCCATGATGCCTTTCTTGATACCCTGCAGCTCATCGCCGGCACCTGCCAGCATCAACAGAAGAAAGAAATCGACCATGGACCGGACCGTGGTCTCGCTCTGGCCCACCCCCACGGTTTCGATCAGGATCACGTCGAACCCGGCCGCCTCGCAAACCAGCATGGTTTCACGGGTCTTGCGGGCCACGCCGCCCAAGGTGGTGCCGGCGGGCGAAGGCCGGATGAAGCAGCGTTCGTCGCGGCTTAAACGTTCCATGCGGGTTTTGTCGCCGAGGATCGAGCCGCCGGAGATGGAACTGGATGGGTCTACCGCCAGCACCGCCACCTTATATCCCAGTTCGATGAGATGGCAGCCGAAGGCCTCGATGAAGGTGGATTTGCCCACTCCCGGAACGCCGGTGATGCCGATGCGGATGGAATCGCCGGTGAAGGGTAGGAGGATCTTGAGTACCTCCTGCGCCTTGTCGATATGATGGGCCGCATTGCTTTCCACCAGGGTGATGGCCCGGCCAAGTACTGCCCGGTCGCCGTGCCGCACGCCGTCGGCGTACTCTTGGGCGGTGAGCTGGGGGCGGCGATGACGAACCATCGGCCTTTTTCCCTGACGAGCGCCATCGTAGGCGCTGATGCCGTCGTGCCCGGCCTCCACCCCGTCCATCACCCGGCAGGCAAACCCTTCGCACGGGCCATCGGGAACCCACTCCGGCGTTTTTGTCTTCGGCGTCATGTCGTCTCCTTGCGTGTTGGGATTGGAGCGGCGCCCCTCCGACCGAAACCGGAGAGGCGCCGCTCAGGGGGCGTCCTTTATTCGGCGTGCAGCCGGGCCTTCAATTCCTCCATGATTTTCATGGCCGCCACCGGGATGACCGTACCGGGGCCGAAGATGGCCGCAGCCCCGTTTTCCCGCAGAAATTCATAGTCCGGCGCCGGGATGACGCCACCGATGACGCACATGATGTCCGGCCGGCCCAACTTCTCCAGTTCCTGTACCAGGGCGGGCAAAAGTGTCTTGTGGCCGGCGGCCAGCGAGCTGAAACCGATGATGTGGGCGTCGTTTTCCACGGCCTGTCGGGCCGCCTCCTCCGGGGTCTGGAACAGGGGCCCGATGTCGACGTCGAATCCCATGTCGGCAAAGGCGGTGGAAATGACCTTGGCGCCCCGATCATGTCCGTCCTGACCCATCTTGGCCACCATGATGCGCGGCCGCCGACCTTCCAGTTCCTCGAACTCCCTGGTCATGGCGATAACTTTCTGCACTTCTTCCTTGTCGCTGAATTCCGATTTATACACACCAGATATCGATCGGATCACGGCCGTGTGCCTCCCCCATTTTTTTTCCAGGGCAAAACTGATTTCACCCAGTGAGGCCCGCGCCCGGGCCGCCTCAATCGACAGAGCCAGCAGGTTGCCCTCGCCGGTTTCGGCGCAGTGGGTCAGGGCATTGAGCGCCGCCTGACACTTGGGCTCGTCACGCTCGGCCTTGAGCTTGGCCAAGCGCCTGAGCTGGGCCTCGCGCACCGCCGTGTTATCGACCTCCAGGGTATCGAGGGCATCTTCCTTGTCCAGGCAGTAGCTGTTAACACCGACAATCTTCTCGCGACCGGAGTCTATACCGGCCTGACGGCGGGCAGCGGCTTCCTCGATGCGCATCTTGGGCAGGCCGGTTTCGATGGCCTTGGCCATGCCACCCAGATTCTCCACTTCCTGGATCAGATCCCAGCCGCGTTTCATGATGGCGCCGGTCAGGGCCTCCAGGTAAAAAGAACCGCCCCATGGATCGGCCGGTCGCAGGATGTTGGTTTCGTCCTGCAAATACAACTGGGTATTGCGGGCAATGCGGGCCGAAAATTCGGTGGGCAGGGCGATGGCCTCGTCGAGCGAGTTGGTGTGCATCGACTGGGTATGGCCCAGGGCCGCGGCCATGCCTTCGATCGCCGTCCGGCAGACGTTGTTGAAGGGGTCGCCCTCGGTCAGGCTCCAGCCCGAGGTCTGGCTGTGGGTCCTCAAGGGCAGGGATTTGACGTTTTGCGGGTTGAAACTCTTGATGATCTTGGCCCAGAGCACCCGGGCCGCGCGCATCTTGGCGATCTCCATGAAGTAGTTCATACCCTGGGCCCAGAAAAAGGACAGGCGCGGAGCAAAGGTGTCGATGCTCATGCCGGCGGCAACACCGGCACGGGCATAATCCCAACCGTCGGCCAGAGTGTAGGCCATCTCGATATCAGAGGTGGCGCCCGCTTCCTCCATGTGGTAGCCCGAGATGCTGATGCTATTGTACTTGGGCATATTTTTTGATGTGTAGGCGAAGATGTCGGAGATGATGCGCATCGAATTCGCCGGCGGATAGATGTAGGTGTTGCGCACCATGTATTCCTTGAGGATATCGTTCTGGATAGTGCCGCCCAGTTGCGACTGCTTGACCCCCTGTTCTTCGGCCGCGACGATGTAGAAAGCCATGATTGGCAGAACTGCGCCGTTCATGGTCATGGAGACCGTCATCTGGTCGAGCGGAATGCCGGCAAAGAGCACGTTCATATCCAGGATCGAATCCACCGCCACGCCGGCCTTGCCCACGTCGCCGACCACACGCGGATGGTCCGAGTCGTAGCCGCGATGGGTGGCCAGGTCGAAGGCGATCGACAGGCCCATCTGGCCGGCGGCCAGGTTGCGGCGGTAGAAGGCGTTGCTCTCCTCAGCCGTGGAGAAGCCGGCATATTGGCGCACGGTCCAGGGCCGCTGCACGAACATGGTGCCGTAGGGACCGCGCAGATAGGGCGGAATGCCGGCCATGTAGGAGAGATGATCCAGGCCATCGTAATCCTTGCGGGTGTAGAGCGGTTTGACGTCGATCTGTTCGACCGTCCGCCAGACCAGTTCCTCGGCGGAAAGGCCGGTTTCCTTTTTGATGTTGGCGGCCCAGTCCTGGTAGCAGGAGGGCTTTACCTTGGACTGCAAGGCGATGGTGGTAAAATCGGGCGCGCTCATGCGGTCACCTCCAGATGTTGTTGCAGTTTGGTCAGCAGATCCAGGGCGTTGACCCGGACGTGCAGGAACTCGTCCACTCCGGCTGCCTTGAAAGCCTCGACATGTTCCTTGGGGAATCCCGCGAGGATGACCATCATGCCGGGGTCGCCGGCCTTGATCTGCTGAGCCAGGGAGGGAACGATATCGGGGTAGGTGGCGTCGGTGGAGCAGATCACCACTGCCTTGGCCCCGGAATCGAGCGCGGCCCGTGCCGCCTCGTCCACGGTGGCAAAACCGTTGTTGCCGATGGTCTCAAAGGCACCGACATTGAAGAAGGCGGTGGAGAAATCGGCACGGGCCTTATGCTGAGGAATAGGGCCCATGTTGGCGAGAAAAAGTTTGGGAGTGACGCCGGTGCGGGCGGTATGGGCCTCGGTGGCCCGGCGGATCTTTTCAAAAGGCTCGGCGGCGCGATGGATGTTGAGCGGCTTGACGACAATCTCCTTGGTCTCCACCTGGAGAGCGCTGGTCACCATACCCAGGGTGGCCCCCATACGGACAGCTTTGATGGCTCGGGTCACCACTTTGCTGTCGAGAGTGGAACAGCATTCGTTGATGGCCGCAAGGGCCGCAGCACAGGCCTGTCCATCGACGCTGCTCGCATGGGCCTTGACGGCCCGGCTTCGTTTTTCCTTAAACCCCTGGTGATCAAAGGGCTCGGCCAATTGCCGTTTTTCCAGCAAGTTTGGGTACATGTTGGTGCCGACGAGGCGGTCGGTGCGGGTGGCGACGTTTTTTTCCCGCTGGGCTGCGGTTTGCGCCACCGAATCCTGGGGCACGCCCTGTTCGAGGGCCGTGGCCATGCCGCCGACCGCCTCCACGTCTTGGAACAGTTTCCAGGCCTTTTCGGCCAGTTGGGCGGTGATCTTTTCCACATACCAGCAGCCGCCGGCCGGATCGACCACCTTGTCAAAATGGCCCTCCTCCTTGAGCACGATGTGGACATTGCGGGCAATGCGGCGGGAGAACTCGTTGGGGGTACGGAAAATCTCGTCAAAGGGGCTGACGTGCATGCTGTCGACGCCGCCGGCAATGCCGGAAAAGGCCTCGGTGGACACCCGCAGCATGTTGACCCATGGATCGACCTCGGTCTTGTTCCAGGTTGCGGTTCGGGCATGGATGACCATCTTTTGTGCCTCGGCATCGCCGCCGAAGGATTCGACTACCTGTGACCAAGTGAAGCGCGCGGCGCGGAATTTGGCGATCTCCATAAAGAAATCGTTGCCAATGGCAAACTCGAAACTCATTCGCGTGGCAATGTCGTCGATACCAAGCCCCCGTTCCAGCAGGGCACGGATATAAACCACGCCGGTGGCTAGGGCAAAGGCGATGTCCTGGACCGCGTTGCCACCGCTGTTGCGGTAACAGTCGGTGCCGACCGTGATGGTTCGCAGTTTGGGGGCATGATCCATGGCCCAGTGGGTAAGCTGTGCCATCCGGTCGTAGGCGGCGGGCAGCGAACAGGAAAGTCTGCCTTCCACGGCCAGGGTGCCCAAGGGATCAACCACCAGGGAACCCTGCAAATCCGCTAACGGTTTACCCTGTTCCTCAACCAGGGCGGCGACCAAGGATGCCGGTGCAATACCTAAAACGCCGCAGGTGATTCGGCAAGGCTGAGCGGTCAGATCAATGCCGGTCAGGGCAATTCCAGCATCGCGGAGCGTGGCTAGAGATAGCCCACCTTTCCCAACCATCTCCGCCGGCGCCTGGTCCGGGTCCTGGCCGCTCAGGGTGGCCCGGTCAAACACGATATTGAGGCTGTTCTGTCCCCGGGTGAGGTCGTATTGGGCGGCTCGGTTGAACTCCTCGGGGTCGGCCAAAGTAATCTCCTGGGCAATGTTCCAGGCGTTGACTCTATTGCCCGAGGCAGCGGTGCCGCGCATGTAGGGCGTCTCTCCCGGCTGAGAATCCACCTGCGGCAGGCCGTCGAGGTCGTGCATGAAGTACATGGGCTGGATGTCGATGCCCTCGTAGGTCTTCTTGACCAAAGTCTTGTCAAAGGGCTTGCCCTTGAGTTCCTTTTCCACCGCCGCCAGCCAGTCGGCATGGGTATTGGCGGGAAAATCGTTGAGAATATCCAATGCTGTTCCCATTCCACTCTCCTTGTTTCTTGTTGAACAAAAAACCCCCGGCCCTAATGGACCGGGGGTTCCCCTGTTTCCGCACCGTCGGCCCATGCCGGTTGGCATGGAGATCGAATGGATGCTGGGATCAACAACGGGAACCACGGCCGCTTGCGCTGATCTGAAAATCGGCAGGTCTTCTGGCTTCCGGATCGACCTATTTTCCGCGCCTTCCCGATCGTGGGCGATCAGTGGCGTCGTGCGGATTTCGTCCCCGGTTACAGCGGCCGGACCGCAACGGATTTGCACCGTTTTCCCTGTTGGGCCATATCGATATGGCACCGATTTTCTTGTAAAAATAAAACCGTATTGCTGTTAGACTGTTTTCGATGGGCTCCGGACAAAAAAAATCCCCGGATCAATGCGCCATTGATCCGGGGATGCCCTGGTTTATCCACGTATCGATGCCTTCCCCGGTCCAAGGGGAAAGCCTTGTTTGTTTTCAGGCAGGTCTTCTGACTTCCGGATCGTCCTCCGGCTGCGCCTTCCCAACCATGTGGTCAGTGACATCTTGCAGCCTTTGTCCCCGGATACAGCGGCGGGCCCGTCCCCGATTCACACGGGGTTCCCTTTTTATCCTTGCGGAACCTGAAACATTGAATAGGGGATAGTTACTGCAAACATGGATATTTTGTCAACAGATAGCTGGAAAAAAAATATTATTAAAAAATAATTTTCTAGAATAATAAAGCGCAATTATACATTTCTCATTTAATTTTAAAATTAAATGAAGTGGCGATCGGTGCTGTTTAACTATAACTATTGATTAGTACTGAATAATTTATTTGTTTTCCTGATGCGCTTGTCCATATTGTGATTGCCGTCAAAACGACGGGAAAAATCAAAAGATCTCGGGCCGTGTCCAAAGCCGGAGCGCGGCCATCCCCGGACATTCACTCAACGTGGCCCGGCAGAATACCGGGCCACGTGCTGTAAATTCGAATGTCAGTCGGTTAGTTTGTCACAGGTGGGCCATGGCCACCTTCAACTGCTCGACCCACATGTCGGCGATGGCGTCGTACTCGGCCAATCCTTTCATTACCGGCACGGAATCGATACCCGCCTTGGCCAGTTGGCTTTTCCAGGAGTCGGGTTCGTCACCGGCCATGTCGTTCATGGCGTGGTCGCCGGCTACGGTCATGAAGGGAATGAGATAGGCTTTCTTGATCTTCTTCTGCACCAACTGCTCCCTGATCTCCTCAAAGGAGGGCGAGCCTTCCACGGTGCCCACGTACACATTGGGGTCCGTTTTCTGGGCCTTGTACATCATGGCGCTGTAAATGGCATCGCTGGGATGATGGGTGCCGTGCCCCATCAGCACTACCGCCTCGTTGGCCTTCCGTTCCTTGGGCACCGCCCGGGCGAGGACTTGCTTGAGGGTCTTGTCCATGGTGGCGTCGCTGACCAACAGCGGCTGGCCCACCATTACCTTGCTGAAGCCACCGTCCATCTGGCCGAACAGGCGGGCGTTGTCGTACAACTCATGAAATTCGATGCCCGGAATCATGTGCAGCGACTGCACCGCCACCTTGGTGTAGCCGTCGTCCATCAAGCGGGCCAGGGCCATTTCGGGCGAATCGATACGGGTGCCGCTTTTCTCCAGTTTTTTCCGAATGATCTTCGAGGTATACGCCCATCGGACCTCAGCCTTGGGAAAGGCTGCCTTGACCCGTTGCTCAATGGTGCGGAAGGCCGCCTGGGCGCTTTCCACGCTGGTACCGAAGGTGACCAGCAAGATGGCCGGTCCCTTTTCCTGCTTGACCGGATGAGCCGCCAGGCACCATTCGGCCTGAAGGCCGGCCAGCAAAAGGGCCGCGCAGGCCAGTGCCATCCACTGTTTTTTCATCGGGTTACTCCACATACCGGATTCTCCTTTTGGATTTGAGTTGGAAAAAAAGCCATGGATGCACCATCCATGGCGGGGTTACTCTCTTGTTTGGGGCGGCCGTTGCGGATTGATCCCTTCGTCCGGGAAGTCGTTCCGCAATAGGGTAAAGTAATCGATCCGATCCTGAAACCGTTTGTTCCGGGTGACGGCGGTATCCACCGTCAGGCAGCAATGGCCGCCGGGTTGGGCTAGGACCTCTTCCCCCCGTCGATGTCCTTGGGGAGGCATCCAGATACCCCCGCCTTCCGGGGAACACACTGCTACGGCCGCCTGTTCTATGGTGCGGACGCCGCCCAGCAACCGGACCGTGTCATCGAATTGCGGGCTGAAAATAACAGCCAGATCCGTACCTTCCTTGGCACCGGACAACACCAGTTCGGGGTGGTACAGCGCGGCTTGGGGCATGAGGCATACCCGGGCCGGGCCACAGTCAAAGGTCGGGAACCGTGCATTGTCACGGCAGGGCGGATCGTCCCACGGGTACACTTTCGGTTCGGTCTTGCCGTCGAACCAAAGAGCGGCAGCACCGGCGGCCGTGGCGCGGATCAGCGTCGCCTTCAAACCGGTGGCCGTACACCAGCGGCGCAGTCTCTCCAGTTCGTTGTCGCTGTAGTCGCTGGTCGGCAGGATGTGCAGCACTTTGCCGGAAACGGCTGTCGTCGAAAGCGCGGCGAAGCGCGACGCCGGGGCTTCCTCCGGATCGAGGCAATGGCACCAAACCGACAGCCTGCCCGGCGGTGGCAATTGCAGGAAAGAAGTCAGATCGGCGATCCCACCCATATTGAGATAGCAGGATCGCATATGCGCCCGGGGCCGTGCGGCCAGCCGTTTGAACCGTTGCCCCGCTTTCAGCAGGCCGTCGTCGTTCAAGGGCAGATCGATTCGGATCAGCTTCGAAGTCCGCGCGCATTTCCGCAAAAGCAAGGTGCCGTGCGGGCTAACCAGAATCGAAGAGGCCTGGCGGCAATCCATGAGCACATCCTGGCCGGTCCGATTGCAGGCCGCCACGAACAGGCCGTTTTCCAGGGCCCTGGCCCGCCATATTTCCAACGGATCGATCCCGGAGGGCGGCCAATTGGCGGGTACCAGCAAAAGCTTGGCTCCGCGCAGGGCCGTTACCCGTGGCATCAGGCTGTGGTAGGAATCGGAGCAGATCAGCACGCCGATCCGTCCCCAGGGGGTTGTGAAGGTGTTGTCCTGGTCGGGATCGCCGGGGCAGGCCCAGCGAAATTCGGCATTGATTTTCCGGTAGCGGCAGAGCACCGTGCCCTCCGGCCCCAAGACAAAAGCACTGTTGAACAGCATGCCGGTATGCGGCTCTCGCTCCGCCATGCCGACGCAGAGGTAGTAGCCGAAGACCCGGCACAATTCGGCCAGTTCGCGCAAGGTCGGTCCGTCGGCGGTTTCCGCATACGGCTCCATGTCGCGGATGTTGGCGAACGAGTAGCCGGAGAGGGCGAGTTCCGGCGCAACCACCAGCTGCGCCTTTTTTTCCCCCGCCTCCCAGCACAGATCCAGCAAATGCTGCCGGTTGCGTTCCGGCTGCTTATGCTCTACGGCCAGATGCAGCAAGGCCAGTTTCAGGGATGGCATGTTTCCCTCCGGGCAAAGGCGTCGGCCGGCCGGGGCACCGGTTGACGGGGGGCCGTTTGCTCCTCTATGCAGGCACGGGCCAAGGTTCGATAGAGGTCACAGGCTAGAAACCGGGCCGGTGCGGGGTTGAACAGCAATCGGCTGGGGCAGTCGCCGGGGCAGCGCTCCATCAAAGGGCAGGCACCGCAGTCGTGCCGCAGCGCCGCGAGCGACGGCGACAACAGAGGCAACACCGCGGCGGTTTCGGCAGCAGGCAACTCGAATCGCTCGTCGGCCAAGGTCTGGCCGCAGGGAAAACAGCGTCCGTCCGGGTGCACGGCCAGGCTCGTCCCCGCGCCGGCTCGACAGAACGTTCGAGCCGATTGCCGGCCGGGCAAGGCCAGCATCCTCCGTACCAGGTCCCATTCCCGCAACCGCAGCGGCGTTTCCCGCTGTCGGTTGATGGCGGTCAAGGCCCGGACCAGCGCTTCGACCCCGCGGATGAGCGCCCCGGATTCGGCGAAACCGGGGGATTCGGCATGCGCCCCGGCATGGCCCTTCATCACCAGCAGATCGAGCCCCAGGCCCCTGGCCTGCCGGAACGCCGCCAACAGCCAGGCCAACCGGTCCAGTTGGTCGGCATTGCGGCCGCAGACCACCGTGGTCACCCGGAAAGGGATTTTTTGCGCTTCCAACAGCATCAGGCCGCGCAGGGTCTCCGTGGCCTGGCCGCGCAAACTTTCCTGCATCCAGGGCGAACCGTCGAGGCTGACTCCCACCTGGAGGTGAAACCGACCGATCAAATCGACGATTTTCCGGTCCAGGCAGGTGCCGTTGGTTTGCATGGCCATGGTCCAGGGGCGCGACAGCCGTCGCGCCCGTTCGCCCGCCGCCTCGATCAGGTGCGGCACCAGGCAAGGTTCGCCACCGGTCAATTGGATGTGCAGCGGTCCCGTGCCGGATGCGGCCAGGGCAAACGCCTGATCCATGGCGGCGCGGTCCATGTCCCGATGCGTTGCCGGCGTACCGTGGTAGCAATAGCGGCACCGCAGGTTGCATCGGGTGGTCAGGGGCAGGATCAGGTAATCGATCCGGTGGGCGGCGGGGTGCGGTCGTGATTGTCGGGCCATCGGCATTTTATCCTTGCAGAACCCTGATCCAGCCGTTGCCGGCGGACGCGATCGATACGTTTTGTCCATTCAACTTGCCACCCTGTTTGCCTGTTTCCGGCAACCGGACGATAACGCAAGGTCCGGTCGCCGGTTGGCTGTTGCCTAGAAATGCAGCTTCAAGCCGCCATACACGGAAAGTCCGGGCATGCAGTATCCGCCTTCGGTGTAGTTTTTGTCGAACAGGTTGTCGACACGGGCAAAGAGGTCCAGGTTCTGCAGTGCCTTGTAGGTGGCGGCCAGATTGACGGTGGTCGTGTCGCTCTCTTCCCAGCGGACCGAATTCCAGCTCGGATCGTTGAGCGGAACAATTTCGCTGTCCTGCCACCTGACAGTGGCGGCCAGGGTCAGTTTGTCCATCGGATAGAAGGTGACGATGAAATCGACCTTGTTGCGGGGCAGGTATTCCTTGCGCGTCCATTCGTCGGTAAATTGGTCGGCCTTGTAGCGGGAATCGATGTAGGTGTAGGCCAGATCGAATCGGACCTTCTCCCAGGGGGAAACCCGGAAATAGACCTCCACGCCCGAGTTTTCCCCTTCGCGGGCGTTTTCGTAGCGAGAACTCAGGTCGTCGAAGATGATCATGTCGTCGAACCGGGTGGCAAAATAGGTCGCCCCGAACTGCACCTTGCCGTCCATCAGGGACTGATCGATTCCCAACTCATAGCCGATGCTCTCTTCCGGCTGCAGGTCGGGATTGCCGATGGTCACCAGCCTTCCCCCAACGAGATATCCGCCATAAATTTCGTACAATCCAGGGGTGCGGTAGCCGGTGCCCACATGGGCATGCAGCTTGGTACCGATGTCCTTGAATAGGTAGGCGGCGGACGCTTCCCAAACCACCTCGCTGTCGAAAACCTCGTGGTCGTTGTAGCGGCTGCCCAGGTTGATGAACAGGCTGCGATCCAGCAGGGCAAACTGAGCCTGGGCAAAGACATCCTTGTTGTCCCACGACTCGTCGAAATTGACTGGGGTGTAGTCGCCGGCATACTTGTTCCGCGGCTCCCGGCCTTCATAGTCCGATTTTTCGTAATCGACGCCCAGGTTCAGGGTCAGCCACTCGCTCGGATGCAGGTTGTGCTGCATCTCCACGTAGCTGGTCTTGCCGTCGTAGTCGGACCGGTCGCCGTCGGTGCGCGACCAAAAATAATGCCGTTCAGTGGCGCCCTGCGACCCTTTGAGGGAAAAATCCCACAGGGATGAAAGGGTCTGCATCCAGTTCAACCCCACCTGGTACAGCTGGCCTTCGCGGTGTTGATCGGCATAGGCCTGGTTCTTCACCAGGTTGCCGTTGCTGTCGAGCGAGGGCGAACTTCCCAGGGCCAGGTCGGTATCCGAGAAAATGCCGTTGAATTCGACGGTGGTCCTGTCGGTCGGCTTGACGCCCGCGCCAAAGGTCGCGCCGGTGTTGTCGTACCAGTATCCGTTGGGACCACCATAGTTTTCGCCATCGGTGGTGATATATATCGGGTTGAAATCGATATAGTATTTTTCCTGGCCGTAGGCGACTCGCCCGTTGGTGATCGAGGTGCCGTTCGGCCCGAACTCGTTGCGCCATTCCGCCGCCAGGCCGGATTGCCATTTCCGCGGGACGATGTTGATCACCCCGCCCATGGCCTGCGAGCCGTACAAGGTGCTGTTGGTGCCCTTCAGGATCTCCACTCGCTCGAGATTGGAACCGCTGAACATGTCCTCGATAAAATATTGCAGGGTGGTCTGGGTGTCGGCGGCGTCGCGCAGGGGCATGCCGTTGTATTGGTACTGGGTGTACTGTGCTCCCGCTCCCCGGATGCTGATGTTCGACCATTGCCCCAAGCCGCCGTTGGCGCGAAAAAAGACCCCCGGTTCATTGGCCAGCAGTTGCGGCAGGAAATATTGCTGGAGTTCGTCACGATCCTCGCTGGTCACGACATCTATGCTCTTGGTCGCCTCCCGCCGCGACGTTTCCGTCCGCGAGGCTGTCACCACGATATCCTCGGCCTGGTGCACGGCTTGCGATTCCGTGTCGGTCTCCCGGTCCGGCAGTGTCTCGGCGGTGGCCGGAGCCGCCAGCAGCGGTACCAGGGCCAGGGCCCACACGAACCGATCGATCTTCACCTGCTTCTTGATGTTCATTCTTTCCTCCTTGTTGTTTACGGTTGTGTGAAAGAAGCAGGACACGATGCATGCGCCGTCAGGACGCAACAAACGTGCGTTCGTCGTCGCCTCGGCGAATTCCTGCGCGTCACTGCATCCTCGGCAGTATTCGGCACAGCATCGGCAACCGGCAGGTCTTCTGACTTTCCCTCCGTATCGAGGCCTTCCCGGGCCAGGCGGCCCAGTGGCTTCGTCTCGATACGGTTCCTCGGCCGTTTCGGCCAGGGAGGGATCACAGCGGCGGGACCGTTCCCGTTTCGCACGGGATTCCCTTGCACGCCTCCGGTTCGATGTCCGGAGGCGACCGGCTGCCTGAAAATAGGTGTTCGATTCTACATGTCGGCGTTTTCCTCCTCTGCCCGGTTATGGGCCGGCGGGGGACACAAGGTGGCCATGGTCCGCCATTTGTCGGCAAAACCCAGGGCCAGGGCCCGGCATGCCAGGGCAATGAAATCCCGGTTGCCGGTGGCCGTCCGGTCCGGGGCTAGATGCCTGCGATACTCGTCCAGCCGCCCGTGATCGCCGCTGACCGCGCAGGCGGCCTGGGCACCGAAACTGGCCATGATCTCGCTCCAGCACGTCGACGGCAGCACGCCCCAGGCGATTTTGTCCTTGAGATGCGCCAGGGCGGCGATGGCGGCGACCGTGAGCGGGTCGCGTTCGATCGCATAAAAATTGTGCCGCAGCAGCTCGGCCTGTTCATGGTCGAGAGAGGCGCAGATGCCCGCCAGCATGGTTTCCCGCGTGGCCCCGAATCGTTCCAGATGGATTTTGGCCGAACATTGACCGCCCGGGGTCAGATGGTTTTGGCGGGCTAAGGTGCCCCTGATCGCCTCGGCCACGGCCTGGCCGATCAGTTCCCCCAGCTTGGCATGTTTGCCGGCGCTGGTCAGCGGTGTCTCGTCGCTTCGCATGGCCGCCACGCCGATCTGGTCGGTGCCGGTGCCGGTGGCCAGGCCGTCGGAATAGCGGGAATTGACCGCCAGTTCCTGGAGCACGGCGGTCTTGGCCTCGGTGGCTGTCACGATGCAGCGGACCAGCGCTCCGGGAATCAGCGGTTTGCCGATAAACAGCATGGTGTTGATCGTGCCCGGTCCGGGAACCACGGTGGCCGGCGGCAATCGTTCGAATCCCTCGGCGGTTTCCGCCACCGAGGCCGGATCGCCGGCCCGGCCGGCATTGCCCTCGACCCCGCCGGTGCACACCGCGGCTACGGTCAAATCACGGAAGCTGTGCACCGCGATGCAGGCGTTGCGCATGTTGGCGGCGGTTCCCAGGGTGGCGCAGTCTCCGTCGGGAAGGCCGTGCTGCGCGCAGACCGCGCGCCGGTACGCGGCGGGATCGCGGTAGGCAATGGCCGGCAGGCGATGGCAGTGGCCGGCGGGCTCGCAGCTTTGATGGTTGTAGAGGTAATGCAGGTCGGTGCGCAATCCGCCCGCCACCCGACAGGTGGACAGCACGTCGTGGGGCCTGAGGAAACGGGCGTAAATGATTTTCTCTTCCCGGTGTATTTCCACGCCGTGGTAGAAGGTGTCGATGCGCATGATTGCTTCCTTAAACGAGATTTCGCTCGATCAATCCCTGGCCCTGTTGACCGAATGCAGGGCCAGCCAGAAAAACGAAAGGCCTAAGCCCAGCAGGACCAGATAGTCGATCCACCTGGCCGGATGACCCAGGCTGCTGGCGCGAATGGCAGACGAGGCGTGGGTCAGCGGCAGGCAATGCAGGGCGGTCTGGACCCAGGCCGGCAGCTTGTCCACCGGAAAAAAAGTGCCGCCCAGAAAGGCCATGGGCGTGATGATGAAGTTGGTCAGCAGGCTCTGGTCGGCGTGCGATTTGACCAGCATGGCCATGGCCACCGCCAGGGCGGCGAAGACAAAACAGTTGAGCAGTACCGCCAGCCAGAAGAGCGGGCCGTAGCACAGCACCACCCCGAAGGGCAGGGCCAGCAGCAGAATCACCAGCACTCCCAGCAGCGCCCTGGTCATGCCGGCCAGGGTTTCGCCTGCCACATAGGACAGATTGCTGATCGGCGAAGCCTGGAATTCCTCGAAAATGTTCCAATAGAAGCGGGCCACGTTGATGTCGGTGGCGATGGCGAAGGCCTGGGTCATGCTGGCCATGGCCACCAGGCCGGGGAGGAGGAAATGCAGGTAGGACTGCTCGCCGAAGCGGATCAGGTCGCCCATGGCATAGCCGAAGGTGATCAGGTACAGGAGCGGCGATACCGCCATGCCGGCCAGTTGACGCTTGAAGCGGTATTTGAGGATGAGCATCTCGCGGAGATAGACAGCGATAAATCCGTGCATCACGATACCTTTTTTCCTGTGAGGTGCAAGAACGCGTCCTCGAGGTTGACCCGGCGCAGGGTGAAGCCGCAATCTTGCGCGGCGGAGTAGGCCGTGGCTTCCTCGCGGGTGGCGAAATAGCGGGTTGCCATGGCCTCGCCATCGACCCGGTCGATGGCCCAGGTGCCGAGGCCATCCATCAGGGTTCGCGGCCGATCCAGGGCCACGATCCGTCCCCGGTCGAGGAAGGCCACCCGACTGGCCAGGAATTCGGCCTCCTCGATGTAGTGGGTGGTGAGAAAGATGGTGGCGCCGTCCTGCTGGACCCGCTTGATCAGCGCCCAGATGCGGCGGCGGATGGCCGGATCCAGACCCACGGTCGGTTCGTCGAGAAAGAGGATCTTCGGCTGGTGCATCAAGGCGCGGGCGATCATCAGCCGCCGCTTGAGACCGCCGGAGAGTTGCTTGACCGGCTGGCCGGCGCGGTCGGCCATCTCGACGTAGTGCAGCAGCTCGGCGCTGCGCGTCTGCCGCTTGTCGGGCGGCATGTCGAACAGGCGACCGTGGATGTCCAGGTTTTCCCGCACGCTCAACTCGCTGTCGAGATTGATATGCTGCGGCACCAGGCCGCACTGCCGCTTGGCGGCTCGGGGTTCGGCAACGATGTCGTGGCCGCCGATGAAAACCCGGCCGCCGCCGATCCTGGTCAGGCCGGTGAGGATGCGGATGGTGGTGGTCTTGCCGGCGCCGTTGGGGCCGAGAAAGGCGAACAGTTCGCCCGGATCAATCCTGAGATCGATACCCGCCAGGGCTTGGGCGGTGCCGTAGGATTTTTGCAGTTGCTCGATGCGGATCATGATGCGTGTGGTCAAACGGGTCGCGGAAGCATTTTTGGTCTTTTCAAGGCCGAACCCATCCTAGAATCGGACGGCCAGGCCTACCTCGAACGACTGGCCCTGCCTGGGGTAGTATTCGTTGGCATATGGGCCGTTGCGGCCGATATCGCCGGCATTGGCGTAGAGTTCCCCGGAGGAGTTGTACACCGACTCGATCTTCTCGTTGAAAAGGTTGCTGGCCAGAAACCACAGCGACCAGGTTTCTCGCTCGTAGCGGATGCCCAGATCCACAGTTTTGCGCGTCCCGTATTCGATCCGGTTGAGATAATCGACAAAGTAGGCGCCGGTGACATTCAGGTCCAGGTTGCAACGGAGATGCTCCATGGGAAAGAGGTCGACCCCGACGGTGTACTTGTACTTGGGCACATGATTGAGCTGGTAGCCGTCCAGGTCTCTGAATCCCTGGCTGGTCAATGTATCCCAGGTAAAGACCCGTTCCCGGCCGCTGGTCCATTCGGCTTCCATGTAGGTGCCGGAGAGCCGGTAGCCCAGAAATTTGGTCAATACGCCGCTCATTTCCAACTCGATACCGTTGTGTTCGGAATCGCCGGTATTTTTGTAGCCGGCGTAGGATTGGCTGGAATCGTAGAATACGGCGAATTTGTCCTTGTATTTGATGTGGAACAGGGAGGCGTTGAGATTGGCCCAGGGGGCGAAGCGTTGCTTGTGGCCGATTTCGTAGGTCAGGCTTTCCTCCGGTTTCAGGTTTTCAGGGAGGTTTTCGGGGTTCATGTAGGACATGGCCGATTCGTAATACATGGCCACCGGATACCAGTAGGAGGTCCCCACCGTGACATAGGTGGTGGCGTCTTCGTGCCAGTGGTAGGCCGGAGCGACGGACCAGGGATACTTGTCGTAGGTCGCATCGACCCGTTTGCCGTTGCGGTTGGCCACATTGTAGCGGACGTCGTCGCGGCGCAGGCCCAGGTTGAGTTCAATGCGGTCGCCGAAGAAAAATTGGTTCTGGAAAAAAGGCCGTATCGTTTCTGGTCGAAATCCATGTCCGCATTGCGTTTGCCGCTGACATGGCTGGCGCTGCCGGGATTGGTGGGATAGCTGCGCGCATTGTCGAAGTCGGTCAAGTCCATGTCGGCGCCCAGGGTGGGAGTATAGCGAACCGCGCCGCTTCCCAGGTGCAGTCCCCCGGAAAGATTCAATAGGTATCGATCCTGGTTCCGGTCTTCCTCATAGACGTTGTTGGGGGCGGAATAGATCTGGTAGCGGGAATTGTAAAATTCGTCGAAATGGGTGAAGGCGGCCAGGGCATTGACGAAGCTGTCGGCATCCTTGCGCCTGTAATCCAGGGCGGCACCGGTGGTCTGCTGGTCGGAATCGTTGTAGGAGAGCAGGGGGCCTCCGGGCCTTTCCCGGAATTCGTCGGCCCTGCGGTCCTGGTCCAGGGCATAGCGGTTCTTGCCCCGGACGGTCTCATAGGTGTTGTCGGTATAGTTCAGGTTGAGGCCGAGCCGGCTTTTGTCGTCGATGCTGTAGCCGCCTTTCAGGCGCAGGCTGCCACGGGTTTGGTCGTCGTGGAGGTAGCCGTCGGTGTTGGTGAACGAGCCGTTGGCGAAATAATCCCATGGTCCCCGGCCACCGCTGACCGTGGCCGAGGTATCCGCGGTGTTCCACGAGCCGTAGGAGACCTCGACCTCAGCCTTGGGCGGCTGATCCTTTTTGCCGGACTTGGTGACGATGTTGATGACGCCCCGGGACGAATCCGCGCCGAAGACCGTGGTGCCGGGCGAGCGGACGATTTCGATCCGTTCGATATCCGACACCGGAATGGTTTCAAAGCTGGTGTAGCCGGATTTGCCCAGATCCTGAGGCACGCCGTCCAGGAGCACCAGCGGACCGCCCGAACTGGAGGAACGGGTGCCCCGGATGCTCAGATAGTATTTGGAGGCACCGTCGTCAAAAACGCCCGGCACCCGGACCAGGGCGTCGCCGATGTTCTTCACGCCCATGATTTCCAGATCCCTGGCCGTGATCACCGAGATGGAGGCGGGGGTGTCCACCATTTTCACATCGCGGGTGGCCGCGACCACCATCTCGTCCAACTTGACTTCCTCATTGGCCGCATTTTCTTCCGCTTGTCCGGCCGCGGGACCGAACAGCACCGGCATACTGAACACGATACCGGCGCAGAGTGTTCGCACTCTCCGTTGCATATTTTTTTCTCCATTCACAAGAAAAATAAAAAGATTTAGTCGTTGTAACGCATTGTTAATGAAGGCGGGCCGCGGCATCGGCGCGCAGGGCCTGCACGCTGTCGGCGATTTCCATCAGCGGCTGCCGGCGAACCCGATGGGGCAGGACCAGGTCGGCGGCGGTGTGGATGTCGGCGGTCGCCACTTCGGTCCGGCCATCCAGGGCGGCCAGGGTCTTGGCGGCCTTGAGCATGATGATGTCGCCGCGATGGCCGTCCACCCCGACTTCCAGACAGGTGCGGGCGATCTCGAACAGCAGCGGCCGCTCGACCTTGACCTCGGGATAGAGCGCGCGGGCGGTGAGCAGCCGGTCGGCCAGGGCCGCGGATTCGGCCTGCCAGCGCGCGGCGAATACCGCTGCGTCCAGGTCGAAGGCGGCCCGCCGTTCCATGATCGCCACCCGGTCCTCGGCGGTCCGGATGCCCTCGATGGTCACGCAGAGGCCGAACCGATCGAGCAACTGGGGCCGCAGTTCGCCTTCCTCGGGATTCATGGTGCCCACCAGGGTGAAACGGGCCGGATGGGAAAAGGAAACCCCCTCGCGTTCGATGGTGTTGACCCCCATGGCCGCCGAATCGAGCAGCACGTCGACCACGTGGTCGTCGAGCAGGTTGACCTCGTCGACATACAGGATGTTGCGGTGTGCCTGGGCCAGGATGCCGGGTTCGACCCGTTTTTCCCCCTTTTTCAGGGCGTGCTCGAGATCAAGCGTGCCCACCACCCGGTCCTCGGTGGCGCCGACCGGCAATTCCACCACCCGTACCTTGCGCAGCACCGTCTCCGGGAGTGTCTTCGGTGCCGATTCGCCCTGCAGGGTGCGGCGGATTTCCTGGTAGATCCCAAATTCCCCGTCGGGATCGAGTTGATAGGGATCGTCGCCAAACATCGGAATTTCGGGCAGGATGTCAGCCAGGGCGCGGACCGCCGTCGACTTGGCGGTGCCTTTTTCGCCGCGGATCAGTACCCCGGAGAGGCCGGGATTGACGACATTGAGCATTAGGGCCAGTTTCATGGCATTCTGGCCGACAATGGCGGTGAAAGGATAGATCGGGCGGTTGTTCATGGGTGCTGTCCTCGGACGATGTCGACCAGGGCCTGGGCCTTGAGGTCGTCGATTTTGAAGTATTGGGCGGCCATGGCCCCGGCCAGCCGCCGGGCCAGGCCGAAGGTGACCAACCCGGCCTCCTCGGTGTCGACCACCACGGTGCGGATGCGCCGGTCCCGCGCCAGGGCGTCGGCCAGGCGGAGCGATTCCTCCACCGGTTGGCCTTCACCCAGGGCCACGTTGCTTTTGCCGTCGGTGATGAAAATGACAATCGGCTGGGCCGTGGGATTCTTGACCAGGTAGTTGCGCACCTGTTCGTGGCTCTTGACCAGGCCGGCCGACAGGGGCGTGCGGCCGCCCACCGGCATCTCGGCCAAAAGACGGCCGGCCAGGTCCACCGAATTGGTGGGTGGCAGGTTGACTGTTGCCCCGTGCCGGCGAAAGGTGACCATGGCCACCCGGTCGCGTTTCTGGTAGGCGTCGAGCAGAAGCGACATCACCGCACCCTTGGAGGCGGCCATGCGGCCGCGCGCCCCCATGGAACCACTGGCGTCGACCACGAACAGCAGCAGGTTGCCAATCCGTTTTTCGCGGATCTTGGTGTGCAGATCTTGTTCGCACAGTCGCACGGCCAGGCCGTCGCCGCTTTCGGCGCGCTGCCGCTGGAAAGGGGCCGCGGCCCGCAAAGTGGCGTCCAGGGCGAGATCTTCACCGGGGCGTTGGGCGCTTTTCACGTACCGGCCCTTTTTTTGGGCGATCCGGCTGCGGGAGCGCCGTCCCGATCCCCGCCGTACCATCCGGTCCTTGATCGCATGCAGCGGCTTGACCCTGAAGGTGGAACCGATCTGGAACAGTTGGTCATCGCGGCCGGCCGTCGGCGGCGATGGCGTCTCCTGCGGTTGCTCTGGCTCCGGCTTTTGGCCGGCATCGTTGCTCTCGGTTTGGTCGGCCGGTGGCGAGGGGGGCGGGGAGGCATCCTGCGGCGGCTGGGTTTGCGGCGCCGGGGCATCTTCCGGCTGGGATTTGTCCCGCTGTTCCCGATCGTTTTCGGAGGACGTGTCTTCCGATTGTTGATCGGACCGCTGCCCGTCCGGCGGAGGAGCCGGAGGTTGTTGGGCATCCCGTTGCCGATGGAGGAGCACCATCGGCGCCACCGCCCGGACATGGTCGATGCTGACCTCGGTTGCACCTTCTAGGGCGGCGAACGCCCGGGCGGCCTGTTCCATCACCAGGTCGGCGCGGTGGCCGGCGACGTTGTTTTCCCTGCACAGTTCGCCGATGAAGCCGCGCAGGCGGGCCGTGACCCGTACCCCGGCCAGCAGGGCGCGCGCCCGGGCCAATTGGCCGGCCAGTTGGTCGCTTTCCTGTCGGTAGCCGGCGAGAAAAGCGGCCGGGTCGCGGTCGAAAGCCTCCCGTCGCTCCATCAGGGCCACCCGTTGTTCGGGATCGTCGCAACCGCGGATCTCCAGGCAGAGGCCGAAGCGGTCGAGCAACTGGGGCCGCAGTTCGCCTTCCTCTGGATTCATGGTGCCCACCAGGACGAACCGTGCCGGATGCCGGTACGAGATGCCCTCGCGTTCGATCCGGTTCTCACCGCTGGCGGCGGCGTCGAGAACAAGATCGACGATGTGGTCGTCCAGGAGATTGACCTCGTCGACATAGAGCAGGCCGCGGTGGGCGCGGGCCAGCAGTCCGGGAGCGAAGACCGCCCGGCCGGTCTTGAGCGAACGCGGGAAATCGATGCCGCCGGCCACCCGGTCCTCGGTGGCGTTGAGCGGCAGCTCGATCAGCCGTGTCCGCCGAGTGACTGACTCCAGGACGGGAAAGCGGCGTTGGCACTCGGGGCATCGGTCCCCGTTCGGTCGGGGCGAGCAGGCATTGGCGCAGCCTCGCACCACCTCGATTTCCGGCAGCAGTGCCGCCAGGGCCCGGACCATGGTCGACTTGGCCGTACCTTTTTCCCCCCGGAGCAAAATGCCGCCCATGGCCGGATTGATCGCGGTCAGCAGCAAACCCTGCCGCAGCTGTTGCTGGCCGACCATGGCCGCCAGCGGATAGACCGCGCGTTCCATGCCCGCCTCCGGAGGTTGCCGCCGCAGGCCGGTCATAACTGCGCGAACCGTCCTTCCGCGGTCTGTTCGCTCCATTCCTCGATTTCCCCTTCCATTTCCAGATAGGCGGCCTTCAACTGTTCTTCCATGGCGGTGTCCGCCCGCCACATGCCCCGGGCGATGGCTTCCAGCAATTTGTCGAGAATATTCTGCAGGGCATGGGGATTGACCTCTTTCATCCAGGCCTGCATTTCGGGATCGAGGGCATGGGTTCGGGCGATCCGCTCATACATCCAGTCGTCGATCACCTCGGCGGTGGCGTCCCAGCCCAGGACGATGTCCATGACGTGGGCGATGTCGCCCGCGCCCTTGTAGCCGTGGCGCCGCATGCCGGCGATCCATTTGGGATTGACCAGGCGGGAGCGGAGCACATGCTTGGCCTCTTCCTGGGTAGTGCGGATCTTGACCCGCTTGGGGTCCGAGCTGTCGCCCATGACCGCGAACGGCAAATGGCCGCGCACCGTTTTCACCGCCACGATCATACCGCCGTAATAGTTGTAGTAGTCGGTGCAGGACATCATGTCGTACTCACGGCTGTCCTCGTTCTTGACCGTGACGTCCATCCGTGCCAGTTGGCGGCGGTAGGCGGTGGACTTCTGCTTGCCGTAGCTGTCCTTGCCGTATGCGTGGGAGGAGTAACGGATATAGTTGTTGCCCAAGTCTTCCTGAGTCCGCCAGTTCTTCGATTCGACCAGTTCGCTCACCCCGGCCCCGTAGGTTCCAGGCGGACAGCCGAAGACCCGGAAAGTGGCTTCGCGCCAGGCTTCCTCCTCGTCCATGCCTTCGCGGCGGTATTCTTCCATATCCCGATACACGTTGCGGCGGAGCAAATTGGATTCGGGCGGCTCGTTCAGGGCGGCCACCATGCGCGCCGCCTCGTCGATCAACTCGACCAGGTTGGGGAAGGCATCACGGAAGAAGCCCGAGACCCTGGGCACCACGTCCAGGCGGGGCCGCCCCAGTTCGCTCAAGGGGATGACCTCCAGACCGCAGACATTGCCGCTGCCCGGCTGCCAGACAGGTTTGAGCCCCATCAGGTAGAAGATTTCGGCGAGGTCGTCGCCCCGGGTACGCATGGTCACGGTGCCGTAGACCAGGATACCGATGGCGTCCGGATAGCCGCCGGTTTCCGCGTGGTAGCGCTCGATCAGGGCGTCGCCCAGGCGGACGCCGACCTCCCAAGCCGCCGGGGTGGGGATCTTGTGAGGATCGACCGAGTAGAAATTGCGGCCGGTGGGCAGGATGTCGGCCTGGCCACGGCTGGGAGCGCCCGAAGGGCCGGGCCGCACGAAGCGTCCGGCCAGCCCGGCCAGGGAAGCGTCGAGTTCCTCCTCGCACCGGCGGATATTGGGCACCAGCGTCCGGGCGATATACTCCAGGACCGCGGTGACGCCGGGGCGGACCGCTGCCGGCAGGCCGTGCGTCAAGGACACGACGGCCTCGGGCCGAAAATCCGCCTCGGCCAGACCGGCGACCAGGGCCAGGGCCCGATTGTGGGCCGTCCGCAGAATCTCGCCGCCGGTCAGGTTGCCGAAGCGGGCTTCGCGCTTGCCCCGATGGACGAGGACGTCGTCGTAATCGCAGCCCATGGCCGTCACCAGGGCTTCGCGCAGCGACGATACCTGGCCGTTGGCCAGCCGGGTGAGCTGGACCGCGAATTCGGTGAGCCGCTCTCCCTCGGGTGGCGCGCCCAGGACATGGAGGCCGTCGTTGATCATGGTGTCGGCCAACTCCTCGATATAGGCGTGCAACCGTTCGAGGAAACCGTCGAAATCGGCGGAGGCGGCCTGTTCGTCGATCTCCAGGTCCCGGTCCAGACTGGCGGCCGTCACCGCCTCCCAGATCATCGGTCGCAAGATCTCCACCTTGGCCGGGTCCTCGGTCCGGGCCGCGGCGTAATCGGCGAGCAAGGCCTGCACCCTGGCCAGGTCGTCGTACAGGTCGGCGTTGGTGAAGGCCGGGGTGAGATGATCGACGATGCAGCAATAGGAGCGGCGCTTGGCCTGGGTACCTTCGCCGGGATCCTTGATGATGTAGGGATAGATATTCGGCAGCTCCATGATCGCCAGATCCGGGTAGCAGGAATCCGACAGGCCGAGCGCCTTGCCCGGCAGCCATTCCAGCGAACCGTGCTTACCCACGTGAAGCACGGCGTCGGCCTTGAACACGTCGCGAATCCAGCGATAGTGCGCCAGATAGTGGTGCGGCGGCGAGAGGTGCAGGTCGTGCAGGGCCTTGTCGATCTGCTCCAGATAGCCGCGCGGCGGCTGGATGGTCAGAAAAACGTTGCCGTTGATCAGGCCGGCGAAGTGGAGGGTGTCGTTATGCACGAACAGGTCACCGGGCATCCGTCCCCAGTCGGTGGTCATTTTTTCGCGCACGGTTAGCGGCAGTTCGGCGTGCCAGGGCCGATATTGCCCGGCATCCGCCTTGGCTTCGGCCCGGGCGGCCATCTGGTCCATGGGCAGCCAGCGCCGGTCGCAGGTCATCCTGGTCAGCAGTTCGTGGGCCAGCTCGTCCGTTCCGGCAAAGTCGCGCTCGATTTGGTAGCCTTGTTTCCGCATCTCGGTTAGGAGAGCGGCGACGCTGGCAAAGGAATCGAGCCCGGCGGCACAGCCGATGCGGTCGTTACGCGGTGGATAGTGATGGAAGATGATGGCGATTTTTCGTTCTTTTACCGGAATGCGCCCCAGTCGTCCCCAATTGAGCGCCAGCCGGACCAGTTTTTCGATCCGTTCGGGAATGGGCCGGTACTTGGCGAGCAGTGCTCCGGTGCACGGATCGACGGTGTCCTGTTCGCGGGTGGCCACCGGCACGGCGATCAAAGTACCATCGAACTCCGGTTGGGCCACGGCATAGGAGACATCCATGGTGGGCAGGCCCTGGACGCTTTCCGTCCACTGGGCAAAGGGCGCCGAACAGGTCATGGCCTGGATCACGGGCACGCCCAGATCGGGCAGCAGATCCTTGAATTCCGGCGCCACCAGGGTCATGGAAAACATCAACGGGTTGATCAGCACGTCGATGCGCGGCTTGCCGTTGTCCATGAAATAGTGGTCGATCACGCCGTCGGCGGCCCGATTACCGCGCTCCGCGTCCCGGTAGCGCAGGTGGAAGACCGGGATGACATGGGCACCGGCAGCCTCGATCGTGCGGATGAGGGCATCGATAAAGGCGAGATTGTTGTTGACCCAGTAGGTCTGATAAAACCATAAACCGACAGTGATGCCGGCCGGATCGACTTTGCGGGCCAGGTAGTCGTTCAGCTCCGGCACGCCGTCGAAATCGGGATGATAGATGCCGTCGTCGGGCAAGGGTTCGGGTGGCTGGCAGGGAAGATCGGTGCCGTGGCGCCAATTGTGGATGAACACCATCAGGCGATGAAAATTGTGGGCCCCGCCGAACTGGAGGTATCGCTTGACCGTATCCCAATGGATGTCGCCGAAGGCGGTGGACGACTCCCTGGCCGCCTCGATGGAATCCTCGTCACCGCTGGAGGGTTGGATGTGGATCAGGGGGCTCGGGCCGGCTGTCTTTTCCGCCAGGGCCGCCTTGAGCAGGTCAAAGGCCGGAAAGGAGGCCCGGCCGCCGTGCAGCGAGACGATCAGGATATCGGCGGCGAGTGCTTCGCGGACAAAGGCCTCCTGTTGTTTGCGGTCGAAAAGCTGGGTTTGGGTGCGGGCCCGCACCGCGATCTCGCCGCCATGTTCGCGGTAGAGGCGCACGCCCTCTGACAACGAGGCAATCTCGGCGGCGGTGGCCGAATAATAGCAGAGGCTTAAGGAATGCATTGAACCTCCTCGCCATGAACCGGTAGGGGGCGGTGGAATTGAAAAGTCTCCAAGGCTTCGATCAGATGGCCGGCATCGGTGAACAGCACGGGTGTATCTCCTTTGTTGACTCGCAACCCCGGAGGCAGGCCGTCGCGCAAGCTGAGCATGGTGGCGCCGCGCTCAAGGGCGGCTTGCATCAGGGCCAGGTTGGCCTCGTTGACCGGCCCCACTGGAAAACCGCAGTCGACGACCAGATCGCAGGCGGCCAACAGCGTCTTCGCTCGGTCAACGGCCGCGTTGTCGATCGGTTCCATGGGACCTACCGCAACGCACTCGGCTCCGAGCGAGCGGGCCACAAAGCAGTCGAGGTCGTTTTCATGGACCACGCCGGTGGCGATGGTGAATCCTTTCTTGGTCAGCATACGGTAAATCAGCGCGCCGCTGCCCATGCCGCCGACCACGAAGGCCCGGCCACGGTCGCCCGCGCCCCGCAGCTCGATGCCGCCCAGATGGCGGTTGAATTCGGCCTTGTCGAAGTCGTAGAGAGCGGTGACCGCCTGCCGGCTGAGCGCGGTTTCCGGCGTGTCCCACGCCACAATACCGCCGTCGCGGATCAGGGCCACCCGGTCGCTGACCTTGGCGGCGATATCGACATCGTGCAGCGAGGCAATGACCGTGATGCCCTTGTTCCGGCAGAGATCGCGCAGGATGGCCATCACCTCCACCCGGTGCTTGAGGTCGAGGTGGATGGTGGGTTCGTCCAGCAGCAGTACCCGGGGGTCCTGGGCCAGGGCACGGGCCATCAGCACTTTTTGCCGTTCGCCGTCGCTCAGGTCGGCAAAGGGCCGGTTGGCAAGGTCTAGGGCGTGCACCGCGGCCAGCGAGGAAGTGACCGCCACCCGGTCTCTGGTGCCGAGGCGGCCGAGATAGTCGGTGTGGGGATAGCGGCCTAGGGCTACGAATTCGAAAACCGTGAACAACGGCGGCGCGATTTTGTCGGTAAGGACCACGGCCATGATCCGGGCCAGTTCCATGGCCGATAGGGATTCCAGGGACCGGCCCTGCACCCTGACCCCGCCGCCTTGGGGCGGCAGGTGGCGGGACAGGGTGCGGAGCAGGGTGGTCTTGCCGGCGCCGTTGGGACCGAGCAGGCTGATGAACTGGCCGGCATGGCAGGAAAAATTGAGATGGCGCGCAACCGGCCTGTTTTTGTATCCCACGCTCAGGTCGCATGCCTCGATGACCGGTTGGTCGATTGTAGCGCTCATAATTTGACCTTCCGTTGCAGTAGCAGGGCAATGACGATGGGCGCACCGAAAAAGGCGGTGATGGCCGAGAGCGGCAGCTCCACCGGGGCCATCACCGTTCGGGCGATGAGGTCGCAGAGGCTGGCCACCAGCCCGCCCATCAGGCAGGCACCCGGGATGAGGATGCGGTTGTCGGAGGTGCCGAAACTCAGTCGAGCCATGTGCGGCACGGCCATGCCGATGAACGCCACCGGCCCGGCCATGGACGTGACCATCCCGGCCAGGGCGCAGGCACAGAGCAGGATCAGGAGGCGGAAACGACGGATGTCGACCCCCATGGAAGCCGCGTATTCTTCGCCCAGAAGAAAGGCGTTGAGCGGTTTGCTCTGCAGGTACAGGAGGATCAGGATGGCGCCGCCGATGGCGAGAAGCAAGGCGATTTCATCCCATTTGAAGCCCGAGAAGCTGCCCAACTGCCACAGGACGAAGCCCTTGATCCTGTCCTTTTCGGCAAAGGCGGTGAGGATGGCGCTGACCGCGCCGCACAAATAGCCCATCATCAGGCCGACGATCAGCAGGGTCGCGCCGCCCTTGACCCGGTTGGCGATGGCCAGCACGATCAACATCACTCCGTAAGCCCCGGCAAAGGCGGCCAAAGTGGAGAGGAAGGGCGTGAACAGGGTCCATCCCACGGTGATACTGGTGAGCATCACGAAGGAAACCATCAGGGTGGCGCCCGAGGAGATGCCGAGGATATAGGGGCCGACAATGGGGTTTTTGAAGTAGATCTGCAAAAGCAGGCCTGCGGCGGCGAGATAGGCGCCACCGAACATGGCGGCGATGGCCCTGGGAATGCGGATGTTCCAGAGGATGAAGCCGGCGGTCGACGCTTCGGGCGGCTCGGCGAGCGCCTGCCAGATTTCGGCCGGGGTGAAAGGAATCGAACCGACAGCCATGTTGGCCAGCAACATCGCCAGGACCATCAGACCCAGCAGGGAAAAGACCAGCGGCGGCCTGCGCAAAAGCAGGGGCCGGCTATCGGGCAGGCAGAGGTCAGAAGTGGTCATGATCGCTCCTTGGCGGCCGGTTCGGTCTCGGGCAGTTCCACGAAATAGTGCAGTCGATAGCCGGGGTAGGCCTCGGGATGGAGAATGGCGCTGATCTCGGTGAGAATCTCGTCGAGCCGGTCGGCCGACTGGTTGTAGTGGGGCAGGGGTGCATAGACCTTGCCCCGTTTGAGCGGAGCGATGTCCTTGATCAATGGGTTGAGCTTGGCCAGGGCCTCCTTGGAGGTGGCGCCCATTTCCCCGGTGCGGTAGGTGAAAAAAATATCGGCATCCCGGCCGGAATAGAGAAAACGTTCCAAGGTGATCTCGATGCAGGCGGTGCCGAACACGTCCTTGAACTGGTAGTCGCTTTGCGCCAATCCCACCAGTTCACCCACCCAGGCGTTGCCCGGTTCGACCATGACCCGTTTTTCGTAGATGTCGCCCCACATCACCTTGGGCTGGGGGTGCAGCCCGGCGGTACGGGCGCGGATGTCGTCAAGTGCCGCTTCGATCCGGGCGAAATAGGCGGCCGCCTCCCGTTCTTTCAAGAAAAACGGGGCGAGAAACTGGACAAAGCGCATGCGGGTGTTGAGGCACATGGCCGTGGGGGTGGTGGTGACCACGGCGGGAATGTGCAATTCGTCGAGCAGGGGGATAACCGAAGGGTCCCAGGTCAGCACCAGTTCCGGCCTGCTTTGTTTGAGCCGCTCGTAGTCGATGCTGGCGGCATCGCCCAGAAAGACAATCCGTCCGGATTCCATGCCCTGTTTGATCTCCGGGAGGTGCCAACGTTTGGCCGGCGCCGTCACCCCCACCAGAGTTTGTTCGAGCACGCCCAGGGCGCGGAGCACGGCGATGTCGAAATAGCCGTAGGCCGCCACCCGCCGCACCGGCACCCGGATGACCTGGGAGGGCGCGCAGTCCGCCGGGATGGGGGCTTCGCGGGGAATGAGCACCAGAATGCGGCCGGCGCCGTCGCGGACCTCGGTGCGTTCCGGCGAGATCCGGTTGATGGCGAACTCGCCGACCTGGAGAAAGGCCGGGCCGGTTGCGCCATCGACGTCAGCCCGGTCGCTCCGGTCGCAGGCGGCCAGGGGAAGTAGCGCCAGCAGCAGGAACAGGGTGCCCAGCACATGGTGCGGTTTTGATCGATTCATTCCGTGGTTGCCTCCCGATGAGTGATCCATTCATAGATGTAAAGCGCCAGACCCAGGGTGAAGAGGGCGATACCCGCCAGATAGAGCCCTACCCCCGGGTCCTTGCGGACGTACAGATCGACCCGCGTTTTCATTTTCATGCCTCTCAGACTTTTGGGGGCGAAATCCCGCAGATGGAGGCTGTAGCCCTGGAACCGGACCGGCCGGGTGCAGGAAAGGAGCGCCTCTTGCTGGGTGATGCCGTCATCCAGGAGCAGGCGGGCCTGGGCGGCGATCACCTCGTTGCGCCAGAAGGCCAGGCGTTCTCCCCGGTAGTATTCCGGTTCAAAGGCAAGCAGGGTGACCTGACCGCTGGTGCCGGGCAAGGAGAGGGGGACGCCCGGCACCAGGGTGCGGCCGGTCAGGACCTGGGTGCAGAGGTAGCTGGCCAGATATCCCGCCAGGATGACGATCAGGCCGTAGTGCATGATGTGGGGCGCCAGCTTGAGCGCCAGCCGCTTCCTGTGGGCGGCTCCCTTGCCGCCGTCTCCGGCCGCGAGGAGTTGGACGATCCGGTTGGTGGTGCAGACGAAGGTGTTGCCGGCCAGCAGAGCCAGCAGGATCAGGAGGAGAAAGAACCAGCCGGTGGCGGCCAGGTTGTGGCTGCCATAGGTCTGCATCCAGGGAATCAAGCCCATGTCGTTTAGCGGCGTGAACAACGGCGTGCGCCGGTTGAGCGAAAAATAGCCCCACACTAAATCCGCGGTCAGCAGCAGGCAAAGGCCGATGGTCAGGTTGATGCTGCCCAGAAAACGCCAGAAAAGAAGAAGTATGCGGTGCATGGTCAGAACGGGGCACGAAAGGGTCCGAAATCGGGGACACAGGTCAGGGACAACAGAACCAGGCCGCCTAAGGAAGCGTAGAGCACTCTGGATTTGAGCGACCAGAGACGGGTCAGGTGAAGATGGAGCAGGCCGGCATAGAAAAACCAGGCGGCCATGGTCAGGGTCAGGGCCGGATCCTCCCAGACCACCGGCGTGCCCCAGCCCAGGTAGGACCACAGTTCTCCGGCGAACATCGAGAGCGTCCACAGGGCAAAACCCAGGGCCGCCCAGCGCTGGCAGCGGTGCATGGCCGCAACGGCGGCCTGCCTGTTGTCGATGGCGTGCCGGAACAGAGGCAGCGCGGCCAGAGCCCAGGCCGCGCTGACCGCGAAACAGCCCTTGCCGGCCAACCCGAACCAGAGAAAGCCGTGGGCCAGCAGCGTCCTCGATTTGAGAAAGGGCAGATAGAAATCCTTGGGGAAACAGAGTGCCGCGCCGACAAGCAACACGATCTGCGCCAGCAGGATTCGGCGCACCGTGAGAGCCATGTACGTTTCCGCCTTGCCGGCGGCGAATGGCACCAGCAGGCCCAGGCAGAAAGGAAGGGCGACCGCGCCCAGATGCATGGGCAGCATGGGCCAGGCTTGATGGTAGCGCCAGGCCACCACCGCCAGGTTGACCGCCAGGCCCGAGGCTAGGAACATCCCGGCCCACGGTCCGCGTCCGCGTCTGTCCGGCGCCAAGGCGGTCAGCAATGCCAGGCCGTAGAGCGCTCCGGCCAGCAGGAACAAGGAGTGAGTGGTGATCGCCATGGCGCTCATCCCTCCAGTTTGAAGGTAATGGTTTGTTCGACCAGGGCCTTGACCGCCATGCCCTTGACCGTGCCCGGCCTGAACCGCCAGGAGTTGACGCAACGCAGCACGCTTTGCTCGAAAATTCCTTCGGGTTCGGCCGCCAGCACCGAGACCTGTCCCACTTGGCCTTGCTCGTCGACAATGAACCTGATTTTGATCCACCCCTGGATATTCCGTCGTTTGGCCGCGGGCGGATAGGCCGGGGGCGATTTTGCCAGCACGGCCAGCGGGCCGTCGAGTTGGCCGGTGGTATATACGCCCCTGCCGCTTCCGTCGTTGTGCGGCTGGCCCGCTCCCGCACCATGGGCCGAGGCCGCCGGCGCCGCCTGTTCGGGTGGGGCCTGGGCGCTGTCCTGGGCTGTCGATGCGGACTGGCCGGCCGCAACCGGGATTGAATTTTCCTGCAATGGCGCGTTATTCGCCATCGGAGGCGGAACTTTCTTTTTCACCGTCGGCAATGTTTTCTTGACCGTCGGCCGGGGCTCCACTTTTTTCTCGACCGGGGCGATCCGTTGCTGCACGGGCGGGGCCGGGGAGCCGTCGGCTGGAGTGTCCGACGGCAGAATGGAAAAATCGAGCCCTATCGGCGGTTGGACCGGCATGGCTTGCCTGCCCAGGCCCAAGGCGGCCAAAAAGCACAATGCGTGCACCAGCAAGGAGAAAGAAGCGGCCTTGGCTTGCGGCTTCATGGCTGCGGCTGCTGTTCGGTTTGCAGGCTCAAAGTGGTGAAGCCGAGCCGCTTGATGGCCTCGTACACGTCGACGAACAGTTGCAGGCTGATATCCTTGTCCGCCCGGACGATGAGCGGGGTGGCGCGATCCGCCTCCGTCAGCGCCGTTTCCAGTTCGGCCAGCGGCGTTTCGACGGAATCCACCCAAACGCGCCCCTCCTTGTTGACCACGATGGTGCGCGGATGCAATGCCGCCGTTTCCTCGTTGGCCGCGGCTTTGGGCAGATCCACCTTGATGCCGCCGGTGGCGATGAAGGTCGAGGTGGTCAGGACGATGGTCAGCAGGACCAGCATCACATCCACCAGCGGGATGACGTTTAAGTAATCAAACTCTTTCTCATCCATGGCGGATGTCCCATTGGATGAGCAGCACCTTGCAGCGACGCAGCAAGAGGTTGTAGAAGGTCACCGCCGGAATGGCCACCAACAGGCCCAGGGCGGTGGCCTTGAGAGCGAGCGCCAGGCCGGTCATGATCTTGGTGGTGTCGAAGCCGGCCGCGCCGATATCGTAGAAGGTGAGCATGATGCCGAGCACCGTGCCGAGCAGCCCGATATAGGGGGCATTGGCGCCGATGGTGGCGATGAGGTGGAGCTTGCGGGTCAGGTGCAGTTCCAGTTCCCTGCGGTCGGCAAAGGTCTCGATCCGGGTGGCCCGGTAGACCAGCCATCGTTCAGCGGCCAGGGCCACGGCGATCAAACTCATCACGAGCAGCAGGCCGAGCACGCCGTAATCGATCAGGGTATGCAGATGTTCCATGGAATCATCCTTGCGGCTGCGCGGCAAAATGGGACGGGAATGCGGTTTGGGATGTTTGGCCGGCCGGGACGTGCGGCGAACGGGCGGCAACGGTTTGTCGGTCGGAATGCGGACAAGCGGCAATAACGGCACGGGACAGCCCGATCGACCGACGGAGCGGTGACGGGTCTGAAACGAGCGGAACACGCCGGCCGTTGCCGGCGGACGGTTTGGCGGGACAGGGAACAAGAGAAAGTGGCATCCTTGGCATGGCTCCTCGCACGGTACAGGGGGGAGTCGACGTCAAAGGATGGCCGGGGCCTGCGGAAAGGGCAAAAAAAATCCCGGATCGAAACATGATCGATCCGGGATAGCCCTATTTATCCGCAGAAATGTTGCAACCGGGTACGATGCCGTCCTCGCAGTCGTCTCCACTATTATCCAGGCAGGTCTTCTGACTCCCGGTTCGTCCTACTTGCCGCGTCTTCCCGACCAAAACGGTCAGTGACATGGTGCAGCGTTCGTCCCCGGTTACAGCGGCGGGCCCGTCCCCGATTCACACGGGGTTCCCGATTAAGTTCTTTCGAACACCTGGATTGACCGTGGATAGAACCTACCTCGGGAGAAATGTCAAGGAAAAAACAGTGCCAGCGATTCGGCCAATTGCTGCCAAACCCATCGGGGATATCTGATGATTGTCGCTCTCATCATGTGGTTTTATGCTTCTTGCTTCAAGGTGTCGGCATGGCCGTGAGGTCGGGCAATGACGGGGGATGCACCGGAGGGGGCAATGGCGGGGCGCCGGCTCTTTCATCAAATGAGCGATTTCCCAGCTGAGATGGGCGGCTTGCGTGCTCGCGGCCGGGGTAAACGGCGCGGCCGGAAAAACGGCGGGGGAACGGCCCGGAAAGAGTGTCGCTGTCGGAGTGTATGTTGATTTTGGACATTCTGCGCCCGGTTTCTCCGGACGTCGAAGGGGAAATCGAGAGAATCGCGGACAGGCGGCAGCCGGCCAGGAAACGGCGGCCGCCTGTCCGGATGCCGCGCGCTAGAATTTCACGCTGATTCCGGCTTCCACATACAAGCCGTCCAGCACGTAATATGCAGTGTTGGCGGGACCATAGGCCCTGGCCAACTCACCGTCGCTGTTGATGGCTCGTTCCACATCTTCATCGAAAATGTTTTTGGCCAGAATCCACACCTTGTACTTGTCCCACGAATAGGAGACCGAGGCGTCGAAGGTGGTCGTGCTCGGGTAGGCCAGGCGGTTGGTGTAATCCAGGTAGTACTTGCTGGAACTGATGGCGTCCAGGCTCGCCTTCCATCCTTCCCGAGGGTAGAAATCCACCCCGATCCGGCTGGTGAATTCGGGGATATTGTTGACCTTGTAGCCGTTGAGGTCCGCATCCACCCTGGTGTTGGTGGGATGCCGGTAAATCCTGGCAGTGCCCGAGGTCCATTCGGCATCGATCCAGGCCCCGGAAATCCGGTACCCCAGCCAGTTCAAGGGACGGCCGTCGAGTTCCAGTTCGACGCCGTAGGTCTCGGCGTCGCCGATGTTTTTCATTCCCATGTAATTGCCGCCCTCGTAGTAGCCGCCGAATTTGTCCTTGGTGTCCATGAAGTAGGTGGTGAGGGCGATGTTGAGCGCGTTGTTCACATGGTGTTTGTAGCCGATCTCGTAGGTCAGCGACTCTTCCGGCTTCAGGTCTTCGGGGCGGTTGTTGGGGCTGCCGTAACTGGCGGCCCAGTAATAATACTGCGGCGTGGGAAACCAGTAATTGCGCGCTACGGAAAAATAGACATTGGCGTCCGGGGTGAAGTGGTACGAAGGCGCCACCTGCCAGCTCCACATGTCTTCCTCGATATCCAGCCGGCTCGGTTCCTTGGTTTGGAAGGTCATGTCGACCCGGTCGAGCCGGCTGCCGATTTTCAGGCCCCATCGTTCGTTCAAGAGCAGGTCGTTGTCCCAGAAGATGCCGCTGGTGGTTTCGGCCAGGTCGACGTCCGCCTTGGCTTTGGCCGTCTTGTTGCTTGCCACGGCCACCAGCGGATCGAAAGGATACGCTTTCCGCTGGGTGAAATCGACGTCCTCCACGCTCACTCCCACGGAAGGCGTGTAGTGCAAGGCGCCGAAATCCATCCGGTAGCCTCCCGAAAGGGTGGCGGTGTACGTATCCTGGATGCGGTCGTCCCGGTCGCCACGGGCCCTTGAAGTGCTGGTGTAGATATCCTGGTTGTCGAAGTAGACCTCGTTGTAATGGGTGTAGGCCAAGGTGCCGTCCACGAACAGTTTCGGACCGTTGTGCGAAAAATCGATGGCATATATGCCGGAATCCTGCTCCTTGGTGTTGTGCCAGACCAGCCTGGGGTCGTTCTCGGCCTTGGGGAAATGAATGTCGCGGCGATAGTTGTCCAATTGCCACTGGTATTTGGCCAGGTCGTAGGCCGTGTCGCTATCCAGGCTCACCCAGTCGCCGCGGATGCCGATCCGGGTTCGATCCGAGAGGTTGTAGCCGAGTTTGAGCAGTCCGGCCGACCGCTCGGATCGCTCTTCCTCGTAGCCGTCGGTCCGGTAGTAGCTGAGGTCGGCAAGATAATCCCACCGGTCGAGCCGGCCATTCACTCCGCCGGAAACATTGGTCGTGTCCCAGGAACCGTAGCTGGAGGAAATATGGCCGTTGACCGGTTTGTCGCCATGATTTTTCTTTGTGATGATGCTGATGACCCCACGGGCGGCCCCCGGTCCGTACGCGATGCCGGCCGAGCGCAGGACCTCGATCCGTTCGATCTGGGAGACGGGGATGACGTCCAGCTCCTCGCGGCGGTAGTTGCCGTAATTCTGGGCGACGCCGTCAATCAGGATAACTGGACCCCCGGCCATGGAACTGCGGGTGCCGCGAATGGACACCGACGAATTGCTGGCAGTGGTGTTGTAGACGCCGGGAATGCGTTCCAGCGCTTCGGTGATGTTTTTCGCCCCCATTTGCTCCAGGTCGGCCGCGGTCACCACCGAAATGCTGGCCGGGGTGTCGATCAATGTGCTTTTGGTGGTGGAGGTCACCACCATTTCCTCGAGCACATGGGTTGCGTCCTGGGGTTGCTCGTCGGCCGCGGCCGGTTGAGGGGCCCAGGAAACCGTCCCGATCATCAATCCCAGAATGAGCGTGTCTGTTGTTTTTCTCCCTGGTGTTGCCTTCATTGTCGCTTCCTCCTTTTGTTTGGCTGATTTTCCGGATCTGACCGATCAAAGGTCGCTTCCGACAGCGAGGGGAAAGCCGGCATGATTGACAGGGACGGCACGGGCGGCAGGCTCGTTGAGCTCGCGGCCGATGCATTCCGCAGAAAAAATACCTGCCCATCCACAACGACGACCGGAAACCGCGGTCAAATCCGGGGTGCACGGACCGCGTCGACGGACGCGGCCCAATCGGCTGCAAGTGACGGATGGGCGAAGAAATCGGCAGGGCAAAAAAAAATCCCGGATCGATTTTCGTCGATCCGGGATAGCCCTATTTATCCACAGAAATGGTGCCGGGTACGCCGCCGTCCACGCAGTCGTCTCCCTATCCATTCAGGCAGGTCTTCTGACTTACGGTTCGTCCTACTTGCCGCGTCTTCCCGACCAAAGGGGTCAGTGACATGGTGCGACGTTCGTCCCCGAATACAGCGGCGGGCCCGTCCCCGATTCGCACGGGGTTCCCGATTAAGTTCTTTCGAACACCTGAATGAGGTGCGATAGACTTTACTGCGATCGGAAAGTCAAGCGAAATGCGTATCCGGCTTCAAATGGCCCGCTTCTATCGGTCAACCGTACGATTGCGGCATTCGACCTTTCCAACCATGGCAAATGGTTTTGAAAAAATAAGTGTTATTTATATTTATTTGGTGTTATTTGGCCGGGTTTGTCCTATCCCTGGGGGCGCCGGATGCAGCGAGATCCCGACAAGGTCTCGCCGGTAATGGCGTATGTTCAGGTGAATAGGTAATGGATCGGCTCGAATGAAAAATAGCCCTGAGCGTTCCGAAGGCTCCGTGCGCGCCAGGATCGAAGGCAGGGCACTACAGGAGGTTGACCAGTGATCATCGTTACCGGCGGGTTGGGGTTTATCGGCAGCAATATCGTGCATGGCTTGAACGCGCGGGGCGTGACCGACATCATTGTGGTCGACGATTTCACCGACGGCACCAAGTTCGTCAATATCGCCGACGCGCAGATCGCCGATTATCTGGACAGGGACCGGTTCCTGGGCCTGGTGCGGAAGAACGAGCGGTTTGCCGGGTCGGTGACGGCCATTGTGCATCAAGGCGCCTGTTCCGCCACCACCGAGTGGGACGGCAAAATGATGATGGAAAATAACTACGATTATTCAAGGGAGTTGCTTCATTATGCCGGCCGTTTCGCCTTTCCCTTCATTTATGCGTCGAGTGCCTCGGTCTACGGCAACGGCACTGTTTTTGGCGAGGAGCCGAGATTTGAGCATCCGCTGAATGTCTACGCCTATTCCAAGACATTGTTCGATCGGTATGTCCGGCGGCACCTCGTTCCGGGATGCAGCCAGATCGTGGGCCTGCGCTATTTCAATGTGTACGGGCCGCGCGAACAGCACAAGGGCGGCATGGCCAGCGTGGCCCTGCATCTGCGCAACCAGCTTGTGGCGGAAGGGATTGTGCGTTTGTTCGTAGGTTCGGACGGTTACGGTCCGGGGGAACAGCGGCGCGATTTCATTTCCGTGGACGATGTGGTCGAGGTCGTGCTCTGGTTTTTGGAGCATCCGGAGGTGTCCGGTATTTTCAATGTCGGTACCGGCAGAAGCCACAGTTTCAACGAGGTCGCCCAAGCGGTGCTGAAGGCGTTTGGGCATGGCGAGGTGCGCTATATCCCGTTTCCCGAACATCTGCGGGGCCGGTATCAAAGCTTCACCGAGGCCGATATTTCCCGTTTGAGGGCCGCCGGATACACTAAGGCGTTCCGTCCGGTCGCCGTCGGGGTGGCCGAATACATGCGTTGGCTGGAGCGAAGCTGATATTTTTGCCGCAGGCGGCGAGTTCCCGGAGATTGGGGCCAATTCGCCGGAGCAACCTGCCGGGAGCCGACTACGGCGTCTGCCGCAGGTTCGGAATTTCGTCGAGGAGGAAGATGTCGGTCAGCAGGGTGCGCACATGCACCGAGGCATTGAGATTGTCGATGAGCTGCGACGGTATGCACGGCTGGACCAGCACCAGTTCCATGGCGGCCAGGGCCTTGCCGGTGTCTGCCTTCAGGACTTCGAGAAAACGGTTGTACTGCGGTGCCATGGCCGGATCGACTGCGGCCAGCATCCCGGCATAGGCTTCGGGGATGCCGGTGGCGGCGTCGACCGCCCGGGCAAGCAGTTCCCGGAGCTGGCCGCCATGGCGGCTTTGGCGATCGTCGTCGATGCCCTGGGCCGCGTAGGCCAGCATGAATTCGTAACATTCCTCGATGGCGTCGCACCGTTGGCCGATATCTGCAAATGCGTTCATAGGTCGTGTGGTTCCTGCGGACCGGCTTGGCGGATAAGCGTTGCCGGCCCGGAGCAAGGTGGAGGTTGAAAGAAGCGTTCGGCCGGGCCGCAGGGGCCGGTCATGCATCCTTGTTGCCGAGAAGGGCGCGTTTGGCCAGATTGGCGGCCAGCACCGCTTTGTAGCCGTTGTGGGGCAAAACCGCCGCGCCCTTGGCGGCCAGACGCGATGCCGCTTCGGCAACGGCGTTCCGATCGCGGCCCGCTACGGCGGTTTCCACGTCAAACAGGCGCCAGGGCCGGGCCGCCACCGCCCCCAGGACCAGGCGGGCTTGTTCGATACGATCCCCGTTAAGCCGCATGGCCGCCGCGATATTGACCAGGGGAAAGTCCCAGACCGGCCGATCGCTGACCTTTTCGAAGTAAAAGGTCGCGCCGGCCCAGGTCGCGGGCAGGCGGATTGCGGTGAGCAGCTCGCCGGGGACAAGGATATTGAGCCGGGTGATATCCCGGTCCGGGCCGACGAAGAAATCCTCGGCCGCAATTTCCCGTTCGCCCTTTCGGTTCTTGATGACAAGACGGGCTTCCAGGGCAACCAAGGCCGTGGCGGTGTCGGAAGGGTGCACCGCCACGCAGCCTTCGGCGCCGAAAATGGCATGCTCGCGGTTTTGCCCCTGCGGACTTTCGCCGGCAAAGCAGGTGCCGCCGCCGGCCCGGTAGCAGGTCCAGCCGCCACGGTAATACCAGCAGCGCGTATCCTGGGCGATATTGCCGCCCAGGGTGCCCTGATTGCGGATCTGGGGCGAGGCCACCGCGGCCGCCGCCTCGGCCAGCAGGCCGAACCGCTCGCGGATGTCCGGATGGCGGCTGACCTCGGTCAGGGTGGTCATGGCGCCGATCACCAGATCGCCTCCCTCCCTGCGTACCCCGCGGAGCTCGTCGATGCCGCCCAGATCGATCACCGCCTTGGGCCGCTTGAGGCGGTCCTTGAACCGTTCCAGGCTGTCGAGGCCGCCGGCCAGTATCCAGGCGTCGGCGCCGAGGCGGCCGGCCAGGGCCAGGGCGTCGTCGACGCTTGCCGGCCGGAAGAGATCAAAGGGCGGCATGCCGTCACGTATGATTGCCATGAGCGTTCTCCCGTCGCCGGTTAGCCGGCGACCCGAAAGGGTTAGACATTGGCGGAAAGATTGTCCGCCGCCGGCCGGATTGCGGGTTCGATGGCGGCCAGCACCGCGTCGACCATGACCGGGGCCCGCAGGAACGTATCGTCGCCCAGGGCGTCGTTCAGGGCGCACAGCACCGCCGCGCAAGCCGCGCCGGTCGGCGGTTCGCCGATGCCGCGCGCGCCGATGGGCGTTTGGGGATCGGGAATGCCGACCGAGCCCCAGGTGAAGTGTTCCGGACAGCAGAGGATGGTCGGCGGGCGGCTTTGATAGAAGCGCCTGGACACCGGTATCCCGTATTCCTTGTCGTAGAACCATTTCTGCCGGGTGGCGTGGCCGATGCCGAGCATGGAGCGGCCCGCCAACTGGCCGGCAAAGGCGCGGGGATGGACCACCGTGCCGGCGTCGGCCTCGGCGTGCAGGGCCGTGATCCGGTACATCCCGGTTTCGATGTCCACCTCCACCTCGGCAAAGGAGGCCACATGGGAATAGGTTTGGCCGTCGCGGGGGAAGGTGTCGCGGGCCACGGCGACCAGTCCCTGGCCGGCCAGGGCCGCGACCGCGGTCTGGGTCGCCTTGTTGATCCCTGCCGGACATTGGTGGCCGTCGTAGATTCCGCCCAGCTCGATGGCCCGCCGGGCGGCCTCGGCAAAGCTCAGGCCCTGGGTGCCGTTGTCCCGGCGGAAAACGCGCTGGCTGCCGATGGCATAGTCTTCCGGCTTGCCGCCCAGGGTTTGGGCGGCGATCTCTTTGAGCTTGGCCCGTGCGTCCAGACCGGCCGCCAACGCCGCCCGCGACATGGCGTGGATGGTTTGGCTTCCTCCGGAAACGCAGCTCCAGGCCAGGTGCCGGCCGGTGTTGCCCCACACGATCTCGCAAGCCTCCCAGGGCATGTCCAGGGCGTCGGCCGCCACCCGTTGCGCGTCGCTGAAGGATTCGGTGCCAAGGTTGCCGACCCCGGTGTGGATGCGCAAGCGACCCTGGGGCGTGATGACCAACAGGCCGTCGAAACCGACGGTGCCGGCCACGAAGCAGCCGGTGGCCACCCCGATGCCGCGTCGGACAGTCCCCTTGGCCGGGGCCGGCCGAAAGCGGCGCGCCTGCCAGCCGAAGGCCGACGCCCCCCGGTCGAGGGCCTGCTTGACAAAAACGCTGGTCGCGGCGTTGAGGCTGCCGTCCGGTTTGGGCGGGCCGACCGGCGCCCGGCCTTCGGGTGCGTTGATGCGGCAGATTGCCAGGGGATCGAGGCCGAGACGCCGGGCCGCCTTGGCCAGAACCGGCCCGAGCAAAGCGCTGACCTGGAGCCCGCCCGGAGCGGTCTGGGCCCCGCGGGTCGGGGTGTTGGTCAGCACCGCCGCACCGCGCCATCGCATGGCCTGGGGCTGGTACAGCAGGGAGGCCAGACGGCCGGCCATCAAGGCGTCGAACTGCTCCTCGTAGGGTCCGTTGTCCATAACCACCAACATATCCAGCCCCAGCAGGCGGCCGTCCTTGGCAAAACCGGCCCGCATCCGGCCGATGGTGCTGGGCCGCGCCCTGCCGATGGCTTGCTCGTCTTCGCGGGATGCGCGCAGCATGACCGGGGCGCGCGCTTTCTTGGCCAGCAGTGCCGGAATGATTGCCGCCACCGAGGCCGTGATCTTGCCGCCGAAGCCGCCTCCGGTGTATTCGCTGATCACGACGATGTCGTTGGCATCCATGTTGAGCCATTTGGCGATGGCCGGCACGGTCTGGACCGTGCTCTGGGAGCCGACCGCGAGGTGGAGTTTGCCGTTTTCCCACCAGGCCAGGGCGGAGCGGGTTTCCAGAGCCTGGTGGCTGACGTTGGGGGTGATGAAGGTTTCGTCCAGGACCAGCGCCGCCCGCGCCAAGCCGGCCTCGACCTCGCCGTAGGACCATTCGTTGGTCGCCTTGCCCAGGGGCAGTCGATCCGGGCCGGCGGCCTCGAATTCGGCAGCACTCCATTTCAATTCGCCGATTCGCGGCCGTTCGCCGGGTCGGGCCGGCGGCAGCCAGACATTGCCGTCGGTTCTGGCATTGGCGCCGCCCGGCCGCAGGCTGTCCAGGGGATCGATGACAAAGGGAAGGGCCTCGTAGGCGATATCGACCGCCTCGATGGCCGCGCTGGCCGTGGCCTCGTCGACGGCCGCCACCGCCAGGATGGGCTCGCCCTGGTAGAGCGGTTCCATGGTCAGGGCGCGTTCCGCCCAGGGGCTGGCCTTGATCACCGCGCCGCTGTCGGACACGGAATCGGCCGGGGGCGGCAATTCGTCGGCGGTGAGGATGGCCCGCACCCCGGGCACGGCCAGGGCCGTGCGGAGATCGAGGTGCGTGACCCTGGCATGGGGCAGGGGGCTGGTCAGCAGCTTGCAGACCAGCATGCCCTCGGCCCGGAAGTCGTCGGCGAAACGGGCCGATCCGGTCAGTTTGGCCCGCAGGTCGGGGGTGACGTAATTGTGACCGGTCAGCTTGGGGGTGAAAAGAGCGTCGTTGTCCGCCATGGCTTACTCCTTTCGCATGTATTCGGCCCCGCGCATCAGGCCGGTGAGGATCTTGTCGTAGTCCTGGCAGCGGCAGAGGTTGCCCGAAACGCCGTGGGCCAGTTCTTGCCGGTTGGGATGGGGATTGACCGCCAGAAAGCCCAGGGTGGCCATGAGAAAGCCGGGCGCGCAATAGCCGCACTGGAAGCCCTGTTCGTCCAGGACGCCCTGCTGCAGGGGATGCAGTTTTCCGTCGGGACGGGCCAGTCCCTCGATGGTCAGGATGGATTTTCCCCGTACGCTCTGGGTGAGGAGGGAACAAGCGTATTGGGGCACCGCGTCGACCAGCACGGTGCAGGCTCCGCATTCGCCCCGGTCGCAGCCGACCTTGAGGCCGGTGAGCCCCAGTTTGTGGCGCAGGGTCTGGGCCAGGGTTTCCTGGGGCAGGACATCGACCCGGCGCCGTTGTCCGTTGACGTCCAGGGTGAGGAGCCGCTCGACGACCCTGGGAGACGCCTTGGGGCCGGCGCCGGCCGGTCCGGAAAACAGCAGGCCGGAAGAGGAGACGGCTCCGGCCGCGATGACGCTTTTGATGAACTGGCGTCGGGTCATTCCCGCGGGCCTGATGGATTCGACGATTGAGGCATGCATGGCAACTCCGTCTGTGCTTCCCGGATGATGCCGGGAGGTTGAAGGGGCGCCGCCCAAGGCGGCGGATGAACGCTGCCGTGATCTGATGCATTGGAGGAACGGGTCGAGATGTGCCGCCCAAGGCGGCTGGCGCCCATCGATGTGGGGTGCCAGCGCGTTTCGCATGCAGGGCATGCTCAGCGCCGAAAGGGGGCGTGTTGCGTCCGGGCGCGATCTGTCCGGCCAGGGAGCGGATCAAGCATGGGGGCCTGGGCAAGGAGCCGGCCGGTGCGGATCGAACAATTCTGTATATCATTGTTGCTTCAAATAAAAAACAGAATTATTCACATGAGGGCAATCGAGGGTAATCCCGGCGCTGTTGCCGCCAGTTTGTTGCCGGACCGTTTCTTCTAGTCCGGTTGGCGGAAAAAAGGGGGCGCGCAACCGGCTGAAGGTGAAAAAAGGATAAGTTGTTTGACATTCTTGGCATTCTGCCGAAATATCGGAGGATCGCTTGGACGGTTTGCATGGGACCGGAGAGCGGCGGCGTGGGACGATCCCGGATTGCCGGGATACCCGTTGCCGCCCGGCTTCTGCCCGTGCCTTGATTGGCAATGACGGCCGATCGAAGCGGCGGTTTTGATCGCAACTTTTATCCAACAAAGAGGAGAAATGCCGTGCAATTGAAAACAAAGATGGTGCTTGCCGGGGTGGCGCTCTGCTGTCTGGCCTCTGCTCCGGCTCTGGCCGAAACCAATGTTGTCCGCCCGACCAAGGCCCAGATGCAGGCCATCCGTGCCTGCGCCACTGTCAAGGGAGTGGAGTTTCCCGGTCCGCGCGCCCAGCGACCGCCGACCCAAAACGAAGTGGCGGGCGCGTCGACGGGTGCTGCGCCGCAGGATGGACAGCGCAGGGGATATCATCGGACCAAGCTGACCGATGAACAGCGGGCCATCGTCGATTCCTGCTTCAAGGAGCAAGGCCTGACCCCGCCGACGCATCGGGCTGCCCGGGCGGAGAATCGGCCCGCGCGTCCGACCAAGGCCCAGAGGCAGGCAATCCACGCCTGTGCCGCGGCCAAGGGGGTCGATCTTCCGGCCCTGCGTGCGGAGCGGCGGGCCCAGGACAATCAAGCGGGAGCGCCGACGAGCGCTCAGGCAAAGGACGGACAGGGCCGGGCGATGCATCGCCCCATGCTGACCGATGAACAGCGGGCCATTGTCGATTCCTGCTTCAAGGAACAAGGCCTGACTCCGCCGCCGCATCGACGATAGCGGGCAAGGGGTGGGCATGCGCCGCCAGGCGCTCCAATCCCGGTTCGTCTGAAAGGGCGGCCGATTTTTCTGTTGGAGCGATTGAGAGGTGAGAGTCGATAACACCGCAGGACGTACATGGAAATCAAACCGGGCGTATGCCCGAATCCATCTGCGGGCAAAAAAAAGGGCAAAACCCCGGGTGGGATTTTGCCCTTTTTGTTGAACAGTTGGTAACGAATTATTTCTTTCGACGGGCCACGGCGGCCAAGCCGATCAGGCCGGTTCCGAACAACAGCATGGTGGTCGGCTCGGGAACCGGGCCGGGTGCCGCGGCTTGTACGTTCATGGTCTTGTATTTTACTTCACCCTGGTACAGGTAGCCGTCCGGCATGTAGTAGGAATCGTAATCGTCGAAACTGACACCCCATTGAGTGGATTTGGTTCTGGGCACGCCTGCGAATGCCAAAAGCGATTCGCTGCAGGTCACCCGTACCATGATGTCGATGTTGCCCAGATCGGCATCCGTGAGGGTGTATCCTGTGGTGGTGAAGGAATAGTCTTCGTTGATGTTTTTCCTATCGGGGGAGGTCGGAACGTCCGAATTGACTATGTGGCCGAAAAAATAGCTCTCACTTTGCTCGTATGCGCCATCTTGGTCCCAATCGACCCAGGCCTTGAGAAAGTCAGCGTAATGAGCCCCCTCGTTGTACTTGTGCATATCGAACTTGAAATAAACCGTCTGACCGACATAAACGGTATCGTTACCCCAGTTCACCTGATCCGTGCTCCAGCTTATGCCGGAGATGTTTTGCCAGGTGTGGGTGTAATGAGTCGGCGTTGCCAGAGCCGGCTGGGAGAAAAAGAGCGAGCCTGCACCTAGCAAGCCGATGATGAATGAGTTGGTTGTTCCTTGGGACATGTGTTTCTCCTTTATTGGTTTGTGTTCATTTTTTGAGGTTGAGAGGAGGTTTGGCATCCTTACAAAGCAATGATCGTTCCAGATGGGATTGATTTTTATTTCCCATATAATTTATTGGAATAATTTAATATTTTTTAATCATAATCATTCGTTTCGCATCGTTGCGGACGATTCTTCAGGTTTCCGGTATTTTTTTTCCGGAAAACGAAATGCGAGTTGTAAAGAGCCACAAAGTGGGACTTTTTTAAAAAAAGACGGTTTGGTTCGTTTTTCGGTCGATCCGTAATTCGATGTATGTCGAATTTCGCTTATGTAATAAATTCAGCTGGTTATTTTTTCCGGTTTTTCGGAATACGGTGCGGGGAAACCGATGGCATGACAGGCGCGTGAAAAACGTTGTTGCCACGTTGTGGGAGGAGTGGGATGCCTGGCGATCAATGGGACGATCGCGCTTGCAAAAAGACGGAATGGTTGCCGTCCAAGCCGGAAGGACGCCCGATTCGCAGTGGGCAAAAAAAATTGGCGCCTTGCAGGGCCGATCATCTCCTGGAGCAGTCTTATGTTTGCTAAAATCGCCCTGGTGGCCGGCATGGCCTATCTTCTCGTGTGTGCGGCATTGTTTCTGGGCCAACGGCACATGCTCTATTTTCCCGATACCACGTTTGTGTCACCGGATCGGGCCGGAAGATCGGGGCTGCGCCACTGGCCCTCGGAAGAACGTTTCCTCGGGTTTATCGCTTTGCGAGAGCCGCGTGAGGTTCGGGGAACAATCGTGGTTTTCCATGGCAATGCCGGGGCCGCGACCGACCGCCTCTACTACCCCGACGCCCTGAGCCGCCAGCATTTTCGGGTGCTGCTGGCCGAATATCCCGGCTATGGCGGTCGGGAGGGCCAGCCTGCGGAAGAGGCGTTGGTCCAGGATGCCCTGACGGTACTCCAGCTCGCTTATACCCAGTTCGGGGCACCGCTCTATGTGTGGGGGGAATCGCTGGGGTGCGGGGTAGCCGCCGGTGCGGTCGGGCAAACCGATATCCCGGTCGCGGGGTTGGTGCTGTTTTTACCCTGGGACAGCCTGGTCAATGTCGCCGCCGGCCATTATCCCTGGGTGCCGGTCCGTTGGCTGCTGCGCGACCGGTACGACAGCGTGGCCAATCTGCGGCATTACCAGGGCCCGGTGGCGGTGCTGCTGGCAGGCGAGGACGAAGTGATTCCGGTCAGCCACGGCCAAGAGCTCTACGCCCGGCTCGATGGCGTCAAGAAATTGTGGGTGATGCCGGGTGCCAGCCACAACACCATGCCGGTGGAGGCCAATCAGGCCTGGTGGCACGAGGTCGCGGCCTTTCTCAGGCAAGGGAACAACGCGCTTTGATTGCGCCAAGCAAGCAGCGCTGTTTCGACGGGCGATGTGGGGCCGGCGGGGCCGGGCGGTTATTCCCCGGTGAGTTGATAGCGTTCCATCCACCTGTAGAGGGTGGAGCGGGAAACGCCCAATAGCTTGGCGGCCTTGGCTCGGTTGTTGTTGGCATAGCGCAGGGCCTTGCGCAATTTTTCCTCCTCCGATTGATACGGGGGCAGGGGGCGAGCCAGGTCGAGCGGTGAGGTCGGAAAGTCGGAGGGGGCGAGCGTAAGCGGCACCGCCAGCTCGATTTCCCGGGTCGATGCCGTTTGCAGCTCCATGGGAAGATGCTTGACTTGCAGGATCCCGTCCTGGCAGAGCACGCAGGCCCGTTCGATGACGTGCTTGAGCTCGCGGACATTGCCCGGCCAGGAATAGCGGAGCATGCATTCCAAGGCCTGGTCGGAGATGGAGGCAATGTTTTTCCCGAGCTGTTTGCGGAAGGTGACCAGGAAATGGTTGGCGAGCAGCGGAACGCTGTCCGCCCTTTCGCGCAGGGGCGGCAGGTGGATCTCGATCACCTTCAGCCGGTAGTAGAGATCCTCCCTGAATTTTCCCGCCTGCACCATTTTTTGGAAATCGACGTTGGAGGCGGCGATGATGCGCACATCGACGTGGATCGGTTCGTCCAGGCCCAGCGGGGTGAACGTTTTTTCCTGCAGGAAACGGAGCAGAAACAGCTGGGTTCTCGGCGAAATCTCGCCAATCTCATCCAGAAACAGGGTGCCGCCGTCGGCCTGGAGCAGCCTGCCCGCCCGGTCGCGGTCGGCACCGGTAAAGGCTCCCTTGCGGTGCCCGAACAGTTCGCTCTCCAGCAGGTTTTCGGAAAAGGAGGCGCAGTCCATCTTGATGAGCGGCCTGTTGCGCCGCGAACTCTCGGCGTGCAGCGCTTCGGCCGCCAGTTCCTTGCCGGTGCCGGATTCTCCGGTCACCAACACCGAGGTATCGACCTTGCCGATGTTTTCGATCAGGCCATAGACCCTTTGCATCGCCGGGCTCGAATCCACGAATCGGTGGAAGGAACTGCGGCTCTGTCCCCCCCGCTCCGGGGTCTTGGAGGTCTCCATGTCGCGGGCGACAATCACCACTCCCTGAAGTTCGTTGTTTTCGTCCCGCAGCGGCGAGGCGTTGATGCTCAGCATCTTGGTGACATGGTCCGGGGTGGTGCACTCGATGATATGCTTCCGGACCTCCTGCCCGCCCTGGAGAATCTTGCGGACATCGTCGATGAAGGCATGGCACAAGGTGTCAACCGGCCAGTGGAGAAGGTTCTGGAATTTTTCGAAATCCACATAATAAAGCCATTGCTTCGCTTTTTCGTTGAGCTGCACCACGTTCATCTGGGAATCGACCGTAATGATGGCATCGCTCACCGAATGGAAGATGGTGTCCAGATATCTGCGGTATTTCTCGTTTTCCTGTTGGAGCAGCCGGGTTTTCTTGGTGACATGCCAATGCTCGAGCGCGTGCCGGGTGAAATGCAGCAAATTTTCCTTGTTGACCGGCTTGGAGATATAGTCGTACGCGCCATACCTGATGGATGTCGCGGCGGTTTTGAGGTTGGGGAATCCGGTGATCATCACCACCGGACATATGACCCCCAGGTCCCTGATCTCCTTGAGCAGGTCCGTGCCGCTGTATCCGGTAAGGACAATATCGCTGATGATCAAGTCGTATTCGGTTTCACGGACCGCATCGATAGCCTCGTCGTAATTCGACGCGGTCTTGACGAGCTTGTATCCTTCAGCTTTGAGGAAAATACTGAATGTTTGCCTGATCGAGTCTTCATCGTCGACAATCAGGATCTTTGAAGAATATATGTTGTTATCCATCGGCTCGCATACCAACCGGCAAATCGATGATCATTTCGGTGAATTGTTCCATGATGGAATTGACCGACATGTTGCCGCCGTGCTCTTTGATGATGCCATAACTGATGCTCAACCCCAGTCCTGTTCCTTCTCCCGGTGGTTTGGTGCTGAAAAACGGTTCGAAGATATGCTCCAGCAAGGATTGCGGCAGGCCGGTGCCGTAATCCTTGACAACGATCCTGCAGACCCGGATTCCTTCGTCATTGTTCGCATAATTACAAGATATTTCAAGGACCTTGCCGCTGCTTGCCCCCGGGTGTCTGCGGTTCAGGGCGTATCTGCTGTTGCTGATCAGGTTGAGCATGACCTGCTGCAGTTTTTTGAAGTCGGCGTCGATCAAGGTGGTGTCGTTGCAGATATGGGTCGCCAGGATAATTCCATCTCTTTTTAACTGATGGCTGACCAGGGCAAGGCTTGAATAAATGATTTCGGCGGGGTTGACCGGTTCGCGGACACTGATGTCTTCGCGGGCAAAGGAAATAAGATGCCTGGTAATGCTGGCGATCCGTTCGCCTTCTTCAATGATCTTTTGGATCATTTCAATGCCTGCCGAATCGAATTTGTAGCTGTCCAGCAGTATCTGGGCGAAATTGATAATTCCGGTGATGGGATTGTTGATCTCATGGGCCACACCGGCCGCCAGTTCGCCAATGGCCGCCAGTTTGCTGTTGCGCATGTAATCCACTTTGCGGATCTCGTCGCTGGACAGCTCCCGGGCGGTGAGCAGAATCATGTCGATCGTCTCGTCGGCCCCCTTGATGGGCATGATGGAAAACAGATATTCGCCGTGCAGGCCGGGGAGGCGGGTTTCCTCCACCTTCATGGCGCAATTTTTCAGGAACTCTTCCAGTGGGCAGGGCAGGTGCGGCCAACGGCCTCCATGAATGATCTGGCAGACCCCGCGGCCGATCACTTCATGCCTGCTTTTTCTCGCCGCTTTCAGGGTTGCCTCGTTGGCCTCGATGATGATTCCGTTCGGCTGCACCAGGAGACAGGGCAGCTCGATGCCGTTGAAAATGTGTTTCCATTGGTCGGGCGACAGGCACTGGGGCAGCACTGTGAGACCGGTGTCGGAGGTGGCGCCGGGTGTCGTCCGACTTGTATCGATGGCGTCGTTCATGTGGTCGCAACAGTTCGTAAACTCATTTCAAGCCCACTCAGGGCGCATGGGATGCCGGCAAAAGCGGGGAGACGGGGTGGCAAGGCCGGGCCGGGGCTGCTCGGGATGCAAAAAAAGACCGCATAAACAGGCTCCGAACGGGCCGGCCGGAATGCTGTTCCACTCTGTGGTGGGTGGCCAGACTCGCTGGCAAAGAATATCCGTCGCTTTTCCGCTTAATTATATCCTCTGTTTCGCATAAGAAAATAAAAATTTATCCGATGGACATCGAACTTCAGCCAGGTTTTCTCCCTGGCAATCGGCGGTGTTCGTTACGCGGTGGGGTTCGGTCGATGGAACGATATCTCTCGCCGCGTTCCAACTGACGATTCGCCCGGAATTGCCATGGTGGCGAACGTTTTTTTGTTGGTCATGCCGGCGAACGCAGCGAGAGAGAAATATCCAGAAATTTCAGTGGGAAGCCGTCTTGGATCAAAACAGCTTCGTTACCGGGGCCAGCCTCGCGTGCCGGGCCGGTGGCCGGACAAGCGAGGCGGCTGGCGGTGTTAGTTTGAGTAGACTTTCTTGAACAGCATCTCGCCGAAGATGAACGCGGTCAGGAAGAAGAAGACGCTGCCGGCTGAAATCATGATCTCATGCAGGGTCGGGGTGTAGGCGTAGTACTGCGGCAGGTCGACCACGTTGTAGTGCTGGAAATGGGGCACCAACTGGCCGACGATGACCAGGTCGTAGTAGAGCACAAACACCCCGATCAGGCAGGAGATGCCGGCCAGAGCCATGACCGCCAGCTTTTTCCCCTGGGCGAGGAAGTAGAGGGCAAGGGGCAGCAGGATGGCCAGGCAGATCTCGCCAAGCCAGAAATTGCGGGCAAAATCGCCCTTGACCAACAGCGCCATGGCTTCGGGATTTTTGGCGAAGCGGGGAAAGTATCCGCCCATGATCTTGACGACCGAAAAATAGGCCAGGCCCAGCAGCATGAAGAAAAACAGCTTGGAGGTGGCGTTGAAGGCCCGGTCGTGCTCGGCATCGGAGCTTTCGCCGTTAAATTTGTAGGCCAGCCAGTTGAGCAGCAGAATGGCGGCGCAGCCGGTCATGATCGAAAGGGAAAGAAAGTAGATCGGCATGTAGTTGTCGCTCCAGAACCCTCTTTCGCCCAGCAGGCCCATGTCCGAATTCATGTTCAGATTGCCCGCGGTCAAAAGCACGAAGGCGACCAAGGCAAATCCCTTGGCGATTTTGGGGCGCTTGATCAACAGCAGCATGAAATTGCAGATCATCATTACCAGCGAGCAGCTGTAAATAGCTGTTTTCCACCAGATATTGGAAAACGGCTGGGGCGAGAACCAGGCGTAGAAGACCACCCGCCAGGGGTTTTCCAGCTCCAGGGTGATGCACATCAGGCCCGCTGCCATGGCAACGATGGCCAGAAAAACGGTCCTGGTTACCAGGGGTTTGAAGGGCGCCAGGTTGAACACCTGGCCGAGCGCGGACACGATGCACAAGCCGGTTGCCAGGCAGGCGAAGAACACATAGGGGGTGACGAGCAGACCCCAGGGCACCTCCCTGGTGGTGCCAAAGGTGTGATGGTGGCCGACGATCATGGTGTGCAGGCCAAAGGCGAGGCCGATACCGCAGGCCAGGGCCAGCACGATAAAAACCAGGATCTGGTTCATGGATGGCAACGGCAGGTTGGTCGTTTTGGTATAGATGTTCATATCTCTCCCCTTGTTTGAATTGGTATCGCGATGTGGTTGTCAACAGGATGTCGGGAAAAACGTGTTCAGGTATCCGCCTCGGTCGCGTTCATATAAAAGACGTTCGGCATGGTGCCGGCTTCCGGGCGCAGCACCCAGAATTCGTTGCCGGGGGTATGGATCAGTTTGTAGGCCGGGGTGGCCGCGTCGGTGAGATCGCCGAAGACCCGGACTCCGGCGGGGCAGGCCGCGCTGCAGGCCGTGGCCTTGCCGCCGCTCTCCTTGAGCTTGGTGTCGAAGCAGAAATTGCATTTATCGATGGCGCGCTCCTCTTCCTTAAAGTAGCGGGCATTGTACGGACAGGCGGCCATGCAGGTCTTGCAGCCGATGCATTTGTCCTGGTTCATGAGCACGATGCCGTTTTGGCCGTCCTTGTAGGTCGCGCCGGTGGGGCAGACCCGGACGCAGTGCGGTTCGTTGCACTGGTTGCAGAGAACGGGCATGAAGGCATGGGCCGGCTGGCCTTGCGCATGGGGGATGCGGCGTTCCAGGATCAGGGTGCGATAGCCGTAGATCGGGACGCTGTTGGTGGTACGGCACGCATCCAGGCATCGCTCGCAATCGATGCAAAAGTTTTGCCGGATGACCATGGTGTAATGCGGGCTGTAGGGATATTTCGCCGGCTGGACGGGTTCGTTGATCAGGGCGGCCTGCACCTTGGCGGCAGAAGTCAGGGACAGAATCGATCCGCCGACAAAGACACCGGTAATGGCCAATCCGAATTTCATGAACTTTCGGCGTTCTGCAGAGGCGATCGATTCGATCCCCTCGTTTTTCATGGTATTGAACTTGAATCTTTTCATGTGCTTCTCTCTTCGTTCTTGTATGTCTCGGATGAACTGTCGAAAAATGCCGTCGTGGTTGCGGTCAAAGGCCGGTTGGTCCCTTGATCGTTTGCTTGCCTACTTTATGCCCTTCCTCAAGGTGACGGCGCACTGCTCGCCGTGCTTGATGATCTTGGCTAAAATCTCTTGCTGATCCACCTCATTGGTTGCCATTGCCTTGGAATCCATGAGCAGTTGCGCGTAATTGATGATGCCGTTTATTCTGTTGGTCGCCTCGTTGATCACTGTCGAGAACTCGGCCTCCCTCCTGCTGCTGGCCAGGGGATCGTGGCCGTCTTCATCGGGGGCGCGCTGCAATAGGTGATTCATGGCCCCGAGCAGCGAGCGCACTTCCAGGCAGGCCGTGCCGGATGTCGCCATGTCGAGCGGCCGCCCGTCCCGCAGGGCTTGTTCGGCCTGGGCGGAAAGGGAGGTCAGGGGTTTGACCGATTTCAGGTACAGCACCGCCAGGCCAAAACAGGCCAGGGAGATGATCGCGCCCATGATGATCAGCGCCGTTTTCTGGTAATTCATGACCCTGCTGCGCATCTCGTTGACCACGATGCGGTCGAATTGCAGGAATTGTTTATTGATGTGGCGCAGTTGGGCCATGATCTGCTTGGCCAGCTCGTCGCTGCCCGACTTTTCCGCCAGGGTGCGCAGGTTGACGATGACGCGCCCCAGATCCAGATCGCCCATGAACGAGAGTTTGTACTGGGTCGAGATCAGGGCGTTGTCGAGCAGGGCCGTGTATCTGCTCTGCAGCTGCTCGAATTCCTTGGCCGCGGCGAACAGCTGCGAACGATCGCGCGACAGCAGGCCTTCCATGGCCTGGTCCTGGACCGTGGTGTAGAGGAAAATGGTGCTTTCGCTTTCCTGGACAATGGCATCGTAGTCGAAGGCCATGTTCTGCTTCCGAAACCCGGTCGCGACCAGAGCGGCCAGCAGCAGGGCGATGATCGAGAACAGCGCGATGTTGAATCTACGTAGTGATTGCATCGATCACCTTTTCCACCATGGACTGACGCACGCTGCAGTCCTCTCGCATCGCGCATTCGTCGCGCCGGTCTTGCCGTTCCTCGGCAAGAATGGATTCCTTTTGGGCGCTGCAATCGACAATGATGTCGAATTCGTCGCCGTCCAGCGTCTCGACCTGAAGTAGAATCTCGGCCAGATGGTCGAGCAGGATCTGCTTATCCTTCAGGATTGAAAGCGCCTCCGCATAGCATTCGGCCAGCAGTGCGTTGATTTCCTGGTCGATGATCCTGGCCGTGTCGTTGGCCATGGGCAGGCGGCCGCCGTCGCCGCCGATGAAGCCGCCGCTGTCGACGGTGAACACTTGCGGGCCCAGGTTCCGGCTCATGCCCCATTTGCAGACCATGTTGGTGGCCAGTTGGGTCGCGGTGAGCAGGTCGCCCTGGGAACCCGTGGTTTGTTGCTTGAAAATCAGTTCTTCCGCTGCCCGGCCGCCCATCAGCACGATGATCTTGCTGCGCAGATATTGCTTGGAATAGGCCGGATGGTCGCTGATCGGCACCTGTTGGGTTTGGCCGAGCGCCATGCCCCTGGGCACGATGGTGATCTTGTGCAGGGGGTCGGTATGGGGCAGGCTTTTGGCCAGAACCCCGTGTCCTGCCTCGTGGTAGGCGAGTATCTTGCGGTCCTGGTCGCCCATGACCATGCCCCGGCGTTCGATCCCCATCAGGATGCGGTCGCGGGCCTTGTCGAAATCCTCGCGGACGATTTGTTCCCGACCGTTCCGCGCCGCCAGCAGTGCCGCCTCGTTGACGAGATTCGCCAGCTCCGCCCCGGTAAACCCTGGAGTTTCCTTGGCGAGTTCGCCGAAATCGATATCCGGGTGGTGGGCAACCTTGCGGCTGTGGACCTCGAGAATTTTCCGCCGGCCCTTGAGGTCGGGGGGCAGGATGTTCACCTGGCGGTCGAAGCGGCCCGGCCGTTTCAAGGCCGGATCGAGGATGTCCGGCCGGTTGGTCGAGGCCAGCACGACAATGGTGTCTTCGGTGTCGAAGCCGTCCATTTCCGAAAGCAGGGCATTGAGGGTCTGGGCGCGTTCCTCCTGGCCCCCGGCGGAGGAGCTGCTCGATCTCCTGGCGCCAACCGCATCGATTTCATCGATAAAAACGATGCACGGGCTGTTTTTCTTGGCTTCCTTGAAAAGGTCCCTGACGCGGGAGGCGCCCACCCCGACAAACATCTCGACAAAGTCGGAGCCGCTGAAGCTGTAAAAGGGCACTCCCGCCTCTCCGGCCAGCGCCTTGGCCAACAGGGTCTTGCCGGTGCCCGGCGGCCCCTGCAACAGGATGCCGCGAGGAATGGTCGCGCCTATTTTCTTGAAATTTTCCGGATGTTTGAGCGCGGTAACAATCTCCTCCAGCTCGGCCAGGGCTTCGGGGATGCCGGCGATATCGGCAAAGGTCACCCCGGCCTCATCCCCTTTTTGCTTGACCAGCTTGTCGCTGACAAAGGTGCTCTCTTCTTTTTCCCTGGTCCGCAGGGACCACCAAACCACCATGAAAAAGGCGATGACGAAGACCGCGACCACGGTCACGTAAATCAGGTTGAACCTGTCTTCCTTGACTACGATTTGGATGTTCTTGTCGTGGATTTTTTCGAGAAAGCGATTGACGTCGGGCACCGTGGTCATGAAGGAGCGGTTGTCGCGGTCGGTAAACTCGACCCGGTTGCCGGTAAATTCGAATTTGGCGATTTGGTTGTTATTGAGCTGTTCGATGACCTTGCTGTAATCCTGATTCGGCAACCTGTGCTCAAGAAACCAGAATAGTGCGATGAATGCGCACGAAACGGCGAAGAGACAGAAGAAGAAGAGGTTTCGAACAAGAATTGCCATGTCGAACGTTCGTTTTGTATGAATTGATTGTTGAAAATAGAATCGTTGTCGTTTTTTTTATAAAAATTGTACTGGATGAACTAAAAAACTATTTTATACTTCATGAATAATGACCAATTCGAAGGGAATCGAATTGGTCATTATTTGTTCAATAACACGATCTCGATAGCCACTCTCGATAGAGTTTTCAATTACATTCCGGTAACAGCCTTAAACCAGCTGCTGATCAACGCAAATGGACCACCTGCATGGTACATGGCGCTTGCAAGACAGGCGAGAACCCATAATCCGATTAAGCTCGTGAATCCTATGAAACTGCGAACAACAATCTTGTCGAAGACGATATCCGATGCTTCCGATGCGGGATTGCTTTCTTGCACGCTACTCTTTGTTTTTTCGGCAACCATTGTCTTGTCACTCATGCTCTCTCCTCCCGAAGATGAAATATTGACCAGTGAAGTGTAGTCGAACTGATCAGTCATTAGCATGGTTGATGCCAGTTGATTGCCTTGTCAGGGGATTGGGCTGTGTTGTTCAGTCAATTGACTGTTTGTTCGATGTTTTTATTTAAAATTTTCATTCAGGGTCTTTCTGGGACGCTTGCGGGACAGTCAGCACTGTGTCTCGAATGTGTCGCATCGATGTCCCACGTTGTGTCCCGATGTGTTTCTCGGTGTCCCGTGGGGATAGCGTCGAGACGCAGGTGAAACAGCAGGAAGGGCGAATGGTGTTCACGGGTTTCGTTGGCGATGCCCCGAAAAAATATCAGGCGACGATGTTGGGACAGTTCAGACGGAGCGGTTTCGGTTCAAGCGGAAGGGGAATAATCTGGACGCGCGTGGGGCGATATCGCGGATGTGCTCGCCGGCGACGAGACGGGTCATTTTTTCCTTGCCGATAACGTCGGCCCCGATCTGTCGCGATTGGTATGCCGGCATGTGTCAGCCGGGCCACCTGAGCCGTATACCTCTCTGGCGACTATCGCCACGGGCGAGAGGTGGAGGCATTTGGTCTGCTTGCGGCCAGGCGACCGGCGGCAACAACGATGGCAGGGGGTCGCGTTTCGCAGGCGATATCGATGGGACAGTATTGCTCTGTAGACCCGCGCGCCTTTTTTTTATTTGCCCAAAACCGTTGCGGCGCAAGGACAAATCTCATATTTGGCCACTGATTCAGCAATATGATAAACCGATAATTCTTGCCTGCTGTTAGCAGTTTTACGCATAATGGTTCTATGTGTTGCGAGACTCGGCTAGGCGGTAGCTTTTCAGCTGAAACGGGATGGCGCTCTGGATGACGGCGCGGCAGCAAGCGGCGGACGATAAGGACGGGCTGAGATAGTCTGGGTAGCCACAGTAGTTTTACTAATTTCCTTTAGGTAAACCCCCGGCTTTGCCGGGGGACAACAAAAGTTTGACGGTTCCAGCAAAATAAAGAAGCCTCCGACTTCGTGGACCGCTCAAAGTCACGAAAAAGGAGGCTTCATGAACAACATACAATGTTTAA
>NZ_JAVBRQ010000002.1:0-10798 GCF_031547805.1 Desulfobulbus sp. | reverse complement strand
TGAGTTGTGTCATATCTACCAGCTCGATATTCTGCATGGAATAGCGGCTCTTTAAGCTGCTGGCCAGCGCGATGGCGGTATCCACCGAAGTCAGGCAGGGGATGGCCATCTCCACCGCCTTGCGGCGCAGCTTGACGCTGTCGTAGGTGGGAATGCGGCCGCGGGCGGAGGTATTGAGCATATAGTCGATCTTGCCGCTCATAAGCAGTTTGAGTGTGTTGTTTTCGCCCTCATTGATCTTTTTCACAGGCTTGGCGGGTATACCCTTGGCGCGCAGCCGCGCGCAGGTCCCCGCCGTGGCGTAAATATCAAAGCCCATTTCCTGGAAGCGCTTGGCCACAAACGCGATTTCCGCCTTGTCGCTGTCCCGCACCGTCAGCAGTATGCCGCCGCTGGTTTTCATCTTGTAGCCCGCGGCGATCAGTCCTTTATAAATCGCTTCATCGAGCGTCTTGGCGATGCCCAGCACTTCGCCGGTGGATTTCATCTCCGGTCCCAGGTGGTTGTCCACATCCTGGAGCTTTTCAAAGGAGAATACCGGTATCTTTGCCGCCATGTACCTTTGGCGCTTGTACAGCCCGGTGCCGTAACCCATATCCTTGATCCTTTCGCCCAGCATAATGCGCGTAGCCATCTCTATGAGCGGCACGCCCGTCACCTTGCTGATGTACGGTATAGTGCGGGACGAGCGCGGGTTGACCTCGATCACATAGACCTCGTCGTTGTTGATGAGGTACTGTATGTTCACCACGCCCTTGACGCATAGCGCCTGCGCCAGACGCTCAGAGTAATCGATGATGCTGTGCGCCATCTTGGGGCTGATGCTCCATTCGGGATACACCGCGATGGAGTCGCCGGAGTGCACGCCACTGCGCTCGATGTGCTCCATGATGCCGGGAATGAACAGATCCTCGCCGTCGTATATGGCATCCACCTCCAGCTCCACGCCGGAGAGGTATTTGTCGATAAGCACCGCGTTGCGCACATCGGTAGCGAGTATGATGTCCATGTATTCGTCGATGTCCGCTTCCTCAAACGCGATAATCATATTCTGGCCGCCAATGACGTAGGACGGACGCAGCAGCACCGGGAACCCCAGCTCGCGCGAAGCCTGAAGCGCCTCCTCCTTGGTAAACACGCTGCGCGCCTCCGGGCGCTTGATGTCCAACTTTTCCAGCAGCGCGTCGAAGCGCTCGCGGTCCTCCGTGGCGTCGATGCTGTCGCTGCTTGTGCCCAGTATGGGAATATTCTCACTGTGCAAAAAGTTGCTCAGTTTGATGGCGGTCTGTCCGCCGAAGGCCACCACCACCGCGTCGGGCTGCTCGGTGTGGATCACGTTCATGACGTCCTCCGGCGTCAGCGGGTCGAAATACAGCCGATCCGCCGTGTCGAAGTCGGTGGATACCGTCTCGGGGTTGCAGTTGACGATGCTCACTTCAAATCCCAATTTCTTAAGCGCCCACACGCAGTGCACCGAGCAATAGTCGAACTCGATGCCCTGGCCGATGCGGATGGGTCCGCTGCCGAACACCATCACGCGTTTTTTGCCGGTGCGCTTACGCTTCATAAAATCCGCCGCCTCATTCTCGTCATCGTATGTGGAGTAGAAATACGGCGTTTCAGCCTCGAATTCCGCGGCGCAGGTGTCCACCATCTTATAGGAGGCGTAGCGCTTATTCTGTATGCGCTTGCCGCTGATGTGCTCAATATCGCGGTCGAGGTACCCCTTGCGCTTAGCCTCGAGGTACAGTTCGTCCGTCAGAGGCTGCGTTTCAAGCATACACTCCAGCTGGACCAAATGATCCAACTTGTGAATGAAAAAGCGGTCGATCTGGGTTATCATGAAAATATCGTCCGCGCTGACGCCGCGTTTGAGCGCCTCAAACACCACGAACAGGCGCTCGTCGTCGCACACGTGCAGCCGCTCGCGCACCTGTTCGTCGCTTAGCGATTTGAGCTTGGGCAGATTCAGCGTGCTCAGCGACAGCTCGGCGCTGCGCACCGCCTTCATGATGGCCTGCTCGAAGGAAGTACCGATGGCCATCACCTCGCCGGTAGCTTTCATCTGCGTGCCCAGTGTGCGCTGCGCGTATACAAACTTATCAAAAGGCCATTTTGGGAACTTGATCACCACGTAATCGATGGCCGGCTCGAAGCAGGCGTAGGTCTTTTTCGTCACGGCATTGACGATCTCGTCCAGCCGGTAGCCGATGGCAATTTTCGTCGCCACCTTGGCAATGGGGTAGCCCGTCGCCTTGGAGGCCAGCGCGCTGGAGCGCGACACGCGGGGGTTAACCTCGATCACGGCGTATTCAAAGCTGTCGGGGTGCAGCGCAAACTGGCAGTTGCATCCGCCCTCGATCCTGAGTTCGTCGATGATGTTGAGCGCCGCGGTGCGCAGCATCTGGTATTCCTTGTCGGAAAGCGTCACGGTGGGCGCAATGACGATGGAATCGCCGGTATGCACGCCCACGGGGTCGACGTTTTCCATGCTGCAAACAGTAATCACATTGCCGCCGCCGTCGCGGATGACCTCGAATTCGATTTCCTTCCACCCCGCGACGCATTTTTCGATAAGAATCTGGTGTAGAGGCGACGTCCGAAGGCCAGTTTGGGCAATCTCCCGCAGCTCCGCCTCGTCGTGGGCCATGCCGCCGCCGCTGCCGCCCATGGTGAACGCCGGCCGCACGATTACTGGGTAATCGATCTGCTTTGCGAATTCCACCGCGCTGTCCACGTCCGTCACCACATCGGAGGGTATGCAGGGCTGATGTATCTTGGCCATGGTGTCCTTGAACTTTTGACGATCCTCTGCCTTTTCGATGGTCTCCAAATTGGCGCCGATGAGCCGCACGCTCTGCTCTTCCAGAAAACCCTCCCGTGCCAGCTGCATGGACAGCGTCAGTCCCATCTGGCCCCCCAGCGTAGGCAGGATGCAATCGGGCTTCTGGAGCTTGATAATGCGCTTGACCACCTCGATGTTCATGGGCTCGATGTAAATACAGTCGGCCATAGCGTTATCCGTCATGATGGTGGCGGGGTTGGAGTTGATCAGCACCACCTCGTAGCCCTCTTCCTTGAGCGCCTTGACCGCCTGGGCTCCGGAATAGTCGAATTCGCAGGCCTGGCTGATGATGATCGGCCCGGAGCCGATGATGAGTATCTTGTGTATGTCGGTGCGTTTAGGCATTGTCTCTCTTCTCTTCCTTTGTCGTCGGGCCCTCAGCCCGCCTGCTCCATCATTTGCATGAACCGGTCAAACAGATATTCGGCGTCGTGGGGACCGGACGCATATTCGGGATGATACTGGACCGAGAATGCCGGCCATTCCCGATGGCGCATGCCTTCCAGACTGCCGTCGTTCAAATTGATATGGGTCATTTCGACATTGTTGGGCAGGCTGGCCGGATCGACGCAGAAACCATGGTTCTGCGAGGTGATCTCCACCCTGCCGGTGAGCAGGTCCTTGACCGGCTGGTTGCCGCCCCGGTGGCCGAACTTCAGTTTGTAGGTGGTGGCGCCATAGGCCAGGCCGAGCATCTGATGCCCCAGGCAGATACCGAAAATCGGCACCTTGCCGAGCAATTTCCTGATATTGTCGACCACGCCCCGCACCCCGGCCGGATCGCCGGGACCGTTGGAAAGGAAGACCCCGTTCGGCTGGAGGGCGAGAATTTCCTCGGCCGAGGTGGTGGCGGGCACCACCAGCACCCGACAGCCCTTGAGGGTCAGAAGGCGCAACTGATTGTATTTGATGCCGCAGTCGAGGGCAACCACCTTGAAGCCGGTGCCTTCGGCAAAACCGTCCGCCGGCACCGGCACGTTGTTCTCCCAGCGATATCGTGCGGCGGGCCCGGCCACCAGCGCCACCATGTCGCGGCCGACCAGCCCTTCCCATGCGCGCGCGCGACGCACCACGGATTCCGGGTCAAGGTCTTCGGTGGTGATCAGGGCTTTCATGGCCCCGGTGATCCTGATCTTGCGGGTCAGCATGCGGGTATCCAGGCCCTCGACTCCCAACACCCCATATTTCTTGAGAAAATCGGCCAGAGTGCCCGTGGCCCGGTGATTGCTCGGCCGGTCCTGGTACTCGCGGACCAGAAAGGCGCGGAGGTGCACGCCCGCGGATTCCATATCCTCCCGATTGACGCCGTAGTTGCCGATCATGGGATAGGTCATGGTCACCAGCTGGCCGGTGTACGAGGGATCGGTCAACACCTCCTGGTAGCCGCTCATGCTGGTGTTGAACACTATTTCGCCCACGGCCTCGCCGGGTCCGGTAAAGGACCGGGCGGTCATGACCGTGCCGTCTTCAAGTCCGATCAATGCTTTCATCGTGTTAATATCCTGAAAATGCAGAAGAAGTCGATCAGGAGGCCGCACCCGGGATGGCACCGCATCGTGACCGCATTGGTCTTGTTAGAGTAAGCACGCCCCCCCGGCCCGGCCAATGAAGGCCGCAAAAAAAAACCGGGCTGCCGTCAACGGGCCGCCAGCACCCTGCGGACCAGTTCCACCTGGCATGCCACCGCTCCCCGTTGGCGGGCGGCCATGTCGGCGGCGCGGGCGCAGGCCGCCGCATACTGTTCCGGAGCGTTTGCGTGGGAGCGCAGCAGGTCGGCCAGCCCATGGCCATCGGCGATCTGGAAACCGCCGCCGGTTTGGACAAGCAGGTCGGCCGCGTCCTGGAAATCCTTCATGTTGGGACCGAAATAGACCGCCCGTCCCCAACGGGCCGCCTCGACGACGTTATGCCCGCCCCTGTTGATGAGACTGCCGCCGCAAAAGACAAAATCGCCGCCGGCGTAGAGATCGGCCAGATCGCCCATGGTGTCGACCACGACCACGTTGGCCCGGCGGGGCCGGTCCGCCAGGGCGGAAAAACGATCGAATGCCAAACCGGCCTGGTGCAACAGGGCCTCCACCGCGGCGAGCCGCTCGAGATGCCGGGGCGCGATCACCCATACCGCCGGTCCCAGCGCTGCCAGGGCCCGAAAGCCCTCCAGCAGTTGTTCCTCCTCGCCCTCGTGCGTCGAGCCGCAGAGAAAAACCCGCTCGGCATCCACGCCGAGCCGCCGACGGCTTGTCGCCCGGACCTGGTCGGTCGATACGGTTTCGATATCGTGTTTCAGGTTGCCGCAGACCCGGATGCGCGATGCCGGCACCCCCAGGGCCGCGTATCGCCGGCCGTCGGCCTCGCTGATCACCGCCACCTGCTGGAAACCGTCCAGCAACGAAGCCAGGTACCCGCGAATGCGCAGGTAACGGCGAAAGGACCGCGACGACAAGCGGCCGTTGAGCAGCAACATGGGGATGCCCGCCCGCCTGGCCTCGGTGAGCATGACCGGCCAGAGTTCGGTTTCAAGGCACACGTAGCAATCCGGCCGTAGGGTCCGGAGGGCGCGGCGCACCGCCTGGGGCAGGTCGAGCGGCGCCATCAGGCAGAGGGCCGCAGGTAGTCTGCTGCTGGCCAGGCGATGTCCCTGCTCGGTGGTCGAACTGACCACGACGGTGACATCGTCCAAGGTCTCGAGCAAGGCGCCGGTCAAGATAATGGCCGCCTGGACCTCGCCCACGGATGAGGCGTGCAACCAGACGGTTCGGGCACCGGCCCGGGCCGTCGGCTTCTCCTCGGCATGCGTTCCGGCATAACGGCCCAGTCGTTGCGCCAGGCCATAGGCGAACCGGCCGCCGGCAGCCTCGATCAGAGGCCGAAGGAGCAGCAGAAGCGGATACACTCCGGTACCTAAACCTGTGTACAGTTGGTGCAGCAAGATTTCCTTGCCCTCCCGCGGCTTTTGTTTCGTCGGCACAAACCTCTTTATATAACCGGGATGCCGGTGTACAGTCAAGCCCGTTTGCCAACGGGCTGGATTTGCGAACAGCGATCCGCCGTTTCCCCCAGGGCTCATGTTCGTTTCCGGTTGCGCCATGCCGGCGGAGTCCCTACTGTCGTCGCCGACGGCCGCTGTTGGCGGCCAAGGCGCCGCCACGGTCCTCATTTCGCTCGATGCCTTCTCCGATCATGCCGCCTCCTCGTTCCGCAACCCTCTGGGCCCTGCTCGCCGGCAACTTTGTCATCGGCTCCGGCGTGTTGGCGCCGGCGGCATTGATCAACGACCTGGGCCAGGCCTTCCAGGTCGACGCCGCCACGGTCGGCACCCTGCTGGCCTACGGCGGCGCCCTGCTCTGCATCCTGTCGCCGGTGCTTGCCTTTCTGTTCAATCCGCTGGATCGCCGCTATCTCCTGACCGGCGCCCTGGTCCTTTTCGCTCTCGGCCACTTCGGTTCGGCCCTGGTCACGGACTTTAGCAGCTTGCTCACGCTCCGCCTGGTCATGATCCCGGCGGTCGCCTGCTTCACCCCGCAGGCCGCCAGCGCGGTTTCCCTGTTCGTTCCGTCCGACCGCAGGGCCGGCGCCATCACCTTCATTTTTCTCGGCTGGTCCCTGGCCGCGGCCATCGGCATCCCGATGATGAACCTGATCGGCTCGCTGACCGACTGGAAGACCGCTTATGCCTTCCTGGCCGCTGCCTGCGCCATGGCGGCCGTCACCGTCTTCGCCACCCTCCCGCGCGGACTGCGGCCCCATCGCCTCCCGATCGCCGCCTGGCGCAAGGTGCTTGCCTCGCCCAAGATCTGGGCCATCCTCGCCGTCTCCTGCCTCGCCATCGCCGGGCAGTACATCAAGTACCCCTATATCGCCTTTGAACTCAAGAACAGGCTGGCCGACAACCCGCCGACCATTGCCCTGCTGCTGGCCATCTACGGCGGTGCCAGCATCCTCGGCACCATGCTCGCCACTCGAACGGTCGGCCTGATCGGGGTCCGCGCCACCGTGAGTTCCTTTCTCGCCGTCATCCTGCTCGGCCTGGTTTGCTGGCTTACCCTTCCCTCCTTCCTGCCGCTGACCGGCGCCGCCCTGTTCATCTGGGGGATGGGCATGAGCCCGGCCATTGCCGCGCAACAGGCCCGATTGATCGAGGCCGATCCGATCGCGGCTTCGGCCTCGACTTCGCTCAACACCTCGGTGGTCTATCTCGGCCAGGCCGGAGGCACCATGCTGGGAGGTACCCTGCTGGCCAGCGGCCAAACCGGACTGGCAGGCACCCTGGCGGTGCTGCTGCTGACCGCGTCCCTGGGCATTTCGCTCCTGCTTCACCGCCGCCATGGCTTTTGATGCCGTTGCCATCGCCGGCGGACGACTCCCTCGGCCGCCGCCCTCATTTTCATTGACAAGCAACCGCCGGCTTTGTATGCAGGCCCTGATTGCAGTTCCCGCCGGAAGCCGCGCCAGCGGCCCTCCAAGGCCGGGGACACTCTGATTGCCCGCCCCGTTCGCCACCAAGGAACGGGAATTTCCACGCCCGGACACCACAAAGTACCACCGGAGATTTTCGATGAACAGACTGCTCGTTGCGCTGTTTCTGCCCGTACTGCTTTTTTGTGCCGGACACCCAGCATTTTCAGCCGAGGAAAAAAAAATGAAAGACGGACTGTATGCCAAAATCGCCACCAACAAGGGTGACATCCTGGTCAGGCTCCATTATCAAAAGACGCCGTTGACGGTCATCAATTTCGTCGGCCTGGCGGAAGGCACCCTGCACTTGGGCGGCAGCAGCAAACCCGCAGGGACCCCGTTCTACAACGGCCTGACCTTTCACCGGGTCATCGCCAATTTCATGATCCAGGGCGGCTGTCCGCTGGGAACCGGCACCGGTGGGCCCGGCTACACCTTTCCCGACGAATTCGACCCGAGCCTGCGACACGACGGCCCCGGCGTCCTTTCCATGGCCAACGCCGGCCCCAACACCAATGGCAGCCAATTCTTCATCACCCATGTCGCCACCCCGCACCTGGACGACCGCCACACCGTTTTCGGCCGGGTGGTCGAGGGCCAGGAGGTGGTCAACAAAATCGACAAGGGCGATACCATCAAGTCCATCACCATCGTCCGCGTCGGCAAGGAGGCGGAAGCCTTCAAGGCCGACCAGGCCGCCTTCGACGCCGCCCTGGCCGGGATCAAGGATCGGGAGGCCAAGGCTGTGAAAACGCAGGATGAAAAGATCAGGAAAATAATCAAGGAGCAGTGGCCCAAGGCCGTGCGGAGCGACTCCGGCCTCTACTCCCAGGTCGAACAGAAAGGCGAAGGCAAGCCGCCCGCGCCCGGCACCACGATCAAGGCGCACTACACCGGCCGGCTGCTGCTCGGCAACCGCAAGTTCGACAGCTCCTACGACCGGGGTGAACCCATCGCCTTCCCGGTGGGTACCGGCCGCGTCATCCGCGGCTGGGACGAGGCCCTGAGCCAGATGACCAAGGGCGAGAAACGGACCTTGATCATTCCGCCCGAGCTGGCCTACGGCGAGCGGGGCGCCGGCGGGGTGATCCCACCCAATGCCTGGCTGGTTTTCGACGTCGAGTTGGTCGATTTCTGATTGTCTTTCTTCATCAACCAATAAAAAAGGCGGGGAAAACTCCCCGCCTTTTTTATTGGCTTTTCGCCACGCCGCCGACCGGCGGGCATCTTGCCCCGAACGGATTGCCGCCGGATGCGGCCTTCCTCAATAGGTCAGCCCCATGCGATCCCGTGCCAGCTCCAAGGTCGCCGTTGCCTTGGCCCTGGCCTTTTCCGCCCCCTGGGCCAGTACCTGGCGCAGATAGTCGGGGTTGTCCAGCAATTCCTTTTTCTTGGCCCGGGCTCCGGCGAAATAGTCGTTGATCAATTCGAACAAATCCTGCTTGAGATAGCCGTAGGCCGCGCCCCCGTTCACGTACAGATCGTGGACCTCGCGCATTTTCTCCGGCGACGCGAACAGCTTGAGCAGGGCGTAGAGGTTGCAGGTGTCCGGATTCTTGGGTTCCTCGACCGGGGTTGCGTCGGTCTGGATGGTCATCACCCGTTTGCGCAGCTGCTTTTCGTCCAAAAAAATAGGGATGGTGTTGTCGTAGGACTTGGACATCTTCTGGCCGTCGATACCGGGCACGATGGCCGTGCTTTCACTGATTTCCGGATCAGGGACCACGAAAGTCTCGCCATAGGTGTTGTTGAAGCGGATGGCGATGTCCCGGGCCACCTCGACATGCTGCTTCTGGTCCTTGCCCACCGGCACCACCTGCGACTGGTAGAGCAGGATGTCGGCGGCCATCAGTACCGGATAGGAAAACAGGCCATGGCTGGCCGGAACATTCTTGGCCACCTTGTCCTTGTAGGCATGGCACCGCTCGAGCAGCCCCATGGGGGTAAGGACGGACAGCATCCACGTCAACTCACACACTTCCGGCACATCCGACTGGACCCAGAAGGTGCAACGGTCCGGATCGAGCCCCAAGGCCAAAAAATCGGCGGCAGCCTCGAGGGTGCCCTGACGGAGCCGGTCGCGGTCGTGAACCGAGGTCAGGGCATGAAGGTCCACGATGAACACGAAGAGATCCGCCGATTCCATGTGGCGGATCATGGGCTGCATCATGCCGAAGTAGTTGCCGATATGCAATTTTCCCGATGGTTGAATGCCTGAAAGTACTCGTTTCATTGGATGTCCTGCGCAAAGGTGGCGTTGGAAAAATGTGACCGGAGCGTTATAGCGCAAATGCAAAAAAAATGGGAGCACGGAATGAACCGCGCTCCCAGTTGGCGCCGAAAGGAACGACGCGGGTCAATCGCACTCTTTTTTCACAACCTTACCAAAATTGTCCAGGAACAAGAACCGGCACCACGAAGGGCATGGTCCCCGACCGGCAAGGACAACGGCATCGCAAAACATCCCGACATGCCCTGTGAACGATTCAGTCTCCGGGCTTTACGGATTCGGGACATTGTTCGTAGCGGGCATTTTCTTCAAGAACTTCAGCGCTCCATTTGCTTTTATCCAGAGCCGAATACAGTTCAATCAAATTGTTTTCAGGATCGCGAAGATAAACCGATCGAATGGTCCAATGCGGCATATCCGTAGGTTCTGTTACGAAAGCCGCACCCTTTGATTGCAGTTCTCGATATGCCTGGTCGACATTTTCGACCTAAAGGCATATCATGCATTTTTCTCTATGATTTTCGGGTAAAGACAAATCTGAATTGCCGACAACCGGTGCCATGTCGTCGGACCTGAACAGCGCGATTGCTGCATTGCCTGCTTCAAATGATTTGATTTCGGCCACTTCGCTGACCAGATGGCCGACTACCTTAGGCAAATTTTCAAAAGAAATTTCATTTACTTCCACAAGTATTGATTTTAATTGTTACGGTGCAAATGAAAAAAGTGTTTCTCGACACAAAAAAACACTTCAAAAACACTGAACATCATTGTAGATGATAATTGTTGGTGTTATGAAAGAGAGTATCTCAAGTTTCGGTTTTGCCGTAGCCCAGGAAGAATTGACGCTCAACCTTTTGAAATAATGTCGTTTTAACGTGAAAAGCCTTTTACTTTCCGATACATTGGATTTGCGAAAATCATCAATGATATCAAAAAGAAAAGGCTCAGATGAACCATACTCAATGCCACCGGGAGCAACAAGAGGCAAAACGACTGCACAACCGGATTTTTTCCTTCCTGGAAGATTTCAAGGTCGGCACCCTTTTGAGTAGCAGCGGCATCCGTAAAGTGCGAGGGGCAAAACCGCTGGCGGTGTTCACCACTATCTTCTCTTTGCCGTTTTGCGGGGTCAATTTTTCCCGGGGCATTGTCAACAATCCGGAGTTGGATTTCCGCAAGGATGCCGCCTACGAATTCTTGAAGAATCCCCGGTATAACTGGCGGAAATTTCTGCTGGGTCTGGTGGCGGTGGTTATTCGATTCAT
>NZ_JAVBRQ010000015.1:0-71337 GCF_031547805.1 Desulfobulbus sp. | reverse complement strand
CCTGGTCAAAGAGATCCACAAAACCTGGCTCGCGGCAAAATACCGGACCAGCAATTTGAGCGAGGTCCGCTATCTGGGCATTGACGAGTTCAGTTTGAAAAAACGCCACACCTACATGACCATCTTCGTCGATCTCCAATCCGGCCGAATCCTCCATGCCGTCGAGGGCACGAGTAAGCAAGCGATCTCGCCTTTTCTCCGGACCTTGGCGAAAAAGGCCAAAAAGCTCAAGGCGGTGGCCATGGACATGAGCACCAGCTCCACCTGCGCGGTCAGGGAACATCTCCCGGATGCCCCCATTGTCTTTGACCGGTACCATGGCATGGCCCTGATCAACCGACAGATCGATGGACTGCGCCGTGAACAACAGCATAACCTCGACACCCAGGAAACCAAGACCCTGAAGGGGAGTCGGTTCCTGTTGCTCCGCAACTACCATGAATTGTCCGACGACCAAAAGGGGCGTCTCAACGACCTGTTGACGGCCAACCACCCCCTGTTCACCTTGCACGCCATGAAGGAGCAGTTCCGCTTGTTCTGGAGCCAGGGCACGGCAGACCGCGCCAAATCCTTTCTCCTCAACTGGTGTTTCGATGCCCTGACCTCGGGCATCAAACAGCTCTGCGCGGTCGGTTCAACCATCCTCACCAGCATGCAGGGACTACTCGGCTAGTACCCTCACAAAATCACCAACGGTCCCCTGGATGGTCTCAACAACAAAATCAAAACCATGAAGCGCCAGGCCTATGGCTTCAGAGACATGGAATACTTCAAGCTCAGACTCTACAACCTCCACAATCCCAGGTACGAGGTTGCCGGATGAACCAAATTTGTTTTCCATCATCACCTCCTAGGGATTAGGTTTCATGCCGGTTCCATGAAACGTGTCTCCGATCATGGCTAATCATGACCAGTGATGCCTTGAGATTATGATAAAAAAACGATATGTCAAGAAATTAGAGCGGAGGTGGCCAATGGTGGCTAGTTGTGATAGTTGGGGACACCTGCCTTGGGAGCAGGAGGTCGGGCGTTCGAATCGCCCCGCCCCGACCAGTAGAATAAACAAATAAAGCCAAGCACTTAAAAGGTGTTTGGCTTTATTTGTTTCACGCCCCTTGCCATTCTTGGTGGTGGGTGTTGGTGGCGGTTTCACAATCTCCCCGGACACGACATGACCAAATCTCGCTGAGCTCGATGCGCGACAGTCAATGCCTTCGGGACATCGTCCGCTGAAGCCGATTCTGGCCCCCTGTTACTTTTCACACGAGAGAAAACAATGATGGTGTCAGCAGGTTATTTCGTCGTCAGTATTGCTCTTTTGCCACATCTACACTATTGAATCACCAGCAGAGCAGTTCCCTATCAGGAGAAACCCCATGGCTGCCGTCATCGACATTCACACCCACGCCTTTCCCGACGATATCGCCCGCAAGGCCATTCCGTCCCTGGAGAAAGAGGGCGGGATCAAGGCCTATCTCGACGGCACGGTCGCCGGCCTGCTCGATTCCATGGACCGCAGCGGGGTCCAACGGTCGGTGCTCTGTTCCATCGCCACCAAGCCGGAACAGTTCGACCCCATCCTGCAATGGTCCAGGGGCATCCGGTCCGACCGGATCGAGCCCTTTCCCTCGCTCCACCCCGAAGACCCGCAGCTGCTCGAACATCTCGAGACGATTCACGCCGAAGGGTTCAAGGGGGTCAAGATGCACTCCTATTACCAGGACTATTTCCTCGACGATACCCGGCTGTTCCCGCTGTACGAGCGGATGAGCCAACTGGGCACGATTTTGGTGATCCACGCCGGCTACGACATCGCTTTTCCTCGAATCCGCAAGGCAGACCCCGGGCGGATCGTCGAGGTCTGCCGCCAGTTTCCCGACCTCAAGCTGATCGCCACTCACCTGGGCGGCTGGGACGAGTGGAGCGATGTGCGCGACCTGCTCGCCGGCAAGCCGATCTACATGGAGATTTCCTTTGCCTTGGATTTTCTCGACCAGAAGCGGCTCAAGGAGATCATGCTCGCCCATCCCGCCGAATACTTGTTGTTCGGCACCGATTCCCCCTGGACCGACCAGGCCACCACGCTCAAGATGCTGGCCCGGCTCAAACTGCCCGATTCCCTCTTCGAGCGGATCGTGGGCGGTAACGCCTGCCGCCTGCTGGGGGATAGCGCCAGCTGAACCGAAGGCGGCCTTGTGCCGCAACCCGAAAAACGCCGACAAAATATGGGTGCCGCAATGATGACGAACAGACACCGGACCGGGCCGCGCGCCCTGTTCGCCGCCCTGAGCTGCCTGGCGCTGCTGACGCCCCTGATCTTCTGTGGCTGCACCCCGCAGCGGCAATGGACCAGGCCGGGGATCACCCAAACCGAATTCGACCGGGATGCCGCCGCCTGCCGGCGGGAAGCCTCCAGGGCCACCTACCGGGACCCCTTTGCCTACTCTTCCGGCCAGGACCAGGGCCTGGAATACTCGGTGGCCCAGGAAAGATTCTTTGAACAGTGCATGTCCGCCAAGGGCTATCGCCAGGAGGAAAAGCCGTCCGGCCGGTGACCGCTTCGCGTCCGCGGCCTGCGCGCCGGGTCATGGTTCATCGGTGGTACCGGCGCAACAACCGCCGACCGGAAAAATTCCCGGTGGCATGAGGACGGACGGCACAGTTCTACTGCAAACGCTTTTGCATCAATGGCGTTGCACGCCGCAAGCGCGCATCGCGCAAGGAGACCCGACCATGCCGATCCCCAGCCGCAACTTCCTTCTCCCGCTGCTTTTTTCCTGCTGCCTCGTTGTGTTGTCGCCTCCCTCGCAGGCCCAGGCGGCGGATAAGGTGCGGATTCTGGCCACCACCTTTCCCCTGTATCAGATTACCCGCAATATCAGCCAGGGCGTCGAGGGCGCCGAGATCGACCTGATGATCCCGGCCGAAATGGGTTGCCCGCACGATTATGCCTTGACGCCGCAGGACATGCGCAAGCTGGCCCGGGCCGACGTGCTCGTCGTCAACGGACTCGGGATGGAAGAGTTCCTCGGCGCGCCGATCGCCAAGGCCAACCCGAGGCTGCGGGTGGTGGACAGCTCGCAGGGGATCAAGCAGGTGCTCGACTATACGGATGCGGAGCACGCCGGGGCCGATCACGACCACCGGCCGGCCGGCGACGGTCGGGATGCCGCGAACCATCGCGACGATGACCACCACGGCCAGGGCCCCAATCCGCATCTTTTTGCCAGCCCGCGCATGGCCGCGCTGCTCGCCGCCAACATCGCCGACGGCCTGGTGCGGGCGCATCCCGCCGGTGGAGCCCGCTATGCCGCCAACGCGCACGCCTATGCACAGCGGATGAACCGCCTGGCCGACGACATGGCCGCCCTGGGCAAGCGGCTGGCCAACAACCGGATCGTGACCCAGCACGGGGTGTTCGACTATCTGGCGCGGGACATGGGACTGGCGGTGGTGGCGGTGATCCAGGCCCATCCGGGCCAGAACCCTTCTGCCGCCGAGATTTTGGAGCTGGTGGCGGCGATCAAGGCGAAAAAAGCAGGTGCACTTTTCACCGAACCGCAGTATCCGGAGGCGATCGGCGCCACCATCGCCAGAGAGGCCGGCATTGCCGCCGCCCGGCTCGACCCGGCGGCCAACGGCCCGGAACAGGCGCCGCTCGACTATTACGAGCAGGTGATGCGCCGCAACATGACCGTTTTGGAACAAACCCTTGGCAGCCACTGATCCCTTGCCCCTGTACCGGCCCCTGGAATCGGCCGTCCGTTTCGACGAGGTCACGGTCGAACGCGGTGGCATTTCCATCCTTGATCGGGTGAGCGCCACCGCGCCCAAGGGCAGCTGCACCGCGATCATCGGGCCCAACGGGGCGGGGAAAACCACCTTGCTGCTGGCCCTGCTGGGCGAGATCGGCTACCGAGGCCGCATCGTTTTCGGCAGCGGCAGCCCGCCTCCCCGCATCGGCTACGTGCCCCAGCGCCTGGCCTTTGACCGGGGCATGCCCCTGACCGTCAGCGAGTTCCTGGTCATGGGCTTCCAGAAAAAACCGCTGTGGTTCGGCCTCAATGCCGCCCTGCGCCGCCAGGCCGGGGAGTCGCTGGCCCTGGTCAAGGCGGACCACCTGGCCGGCCGCGCCATCGGCGCCCTGTCCGGCGGCGAGTTGCAGCGGGTGCTGCTGGCCCTGGCCCTGCGCCAAAAACCCGATCTGCTGGTGCTGGACGAGCCCTCGGCCGGGGTCGATTTCCAAGGGGAATTGATCTTCTGCGAACTGCTCGACGAGCTGCGCCGCAAACGGGGATTCACCCAACTGATGGTCAGCCACGACCTGGCCACCGTCACCCACCACGCCACCCACGTGATCTGCCTCAATCGCAAGGTCGCGGCCGAGGGACCGCCCCGGCAAACCCTGACCGCCGAGAATCTCACCGCCATTTTCGGCATGCACATGGGCTTGGTCAGTTCCCGCTCCATGCCCGGCGACCGTGCGGTCTGCTCGGCCCCCTGCTGCCAGGAGCGCCCCGATGCCTGACCTGTCGCCGCTCTACGGGCTGCTCGCCCAGTTGCTGCCCTTCGACTGTCTGCAGGCCAGATTCATGCAGCAGGCCCTGGCCGGCCTGCTCCTGCTGGCGCCGATGACCGCGGCCATGGGCATCCTGGTGGTTAATTTCCGCATGTCGTTCTTTGCCGACGCGATCAGCCACTCCGCCTTTGCCGGCGTGGCCCTGGGGCTGCTCCTGGCCCTGGATCCGGATTGGACCATGCCGGCCTTCGGGCTGCTGGTGGGATTGGGCATCATGCTGATGCAGCGCACTTCCAGCCTCTCCTCGGACACGGTGATCGGGGTCTTCTTCTCGGCCATGGTCGCCTTCGGCCTGGCCATCGTCAGCCGGGACCGGTCGCTGGCCCGCGATCTGCAACGTTTTCTCTACGGCGACATCCTCACCATCAGCGACGGGCAAATCCTCGCCCTCATGGGCCTGTTCGCGGTGCTGATGACCTTCCAGGCGTGCTGCTACAACCAATTGCTCTATATCGGCCTCAATCCGACCCTGGCCCGGGCGCACCGGGTCCGGGTGGCGGTGCTGCAATACCTGTTTGCCGGCCTGCTGGCCCTGATCGTCATGTTTGCGGTCCAGGCGGTGGGCGTGCTGCTGGTCACCGCCCTGCTGATCGTGCCGGCGGCGGCGGCCCGCAATTTTGCCCGTTCGGCGGGCGCGATGTTCTGGTGGACCGTTGTCATCAGCGTGAGTTCGGCGGTGGCGGGCTTGCTGCTCTCCGCCCAGGATTGGGCGCGGACCGCCACCGGCGCCACCATCATCCTGGTGGCCTGCGGCTGGTTCGCGCTCAGCATGGCGGCCGCATTCCGGCGCCGGGAACGGTTGGTCTGAGCATCGTTTCGGCCAAGCCCCGCTGCGGATGCGGCCACCTTCGCAGCCCAATTTACCGGACCATGCCCATGGATACATTCTTTGCCCCCGCATCCCTGGCCGTGTACGGCCTTTCCTCCAAGGCCCGCAACACCCCCCGCATCATTGTCGGCAACTGTCTGCGCTGGGGATATCGCGGCCGGATCTTCGGCGTCAATCCGGCCACCGAAGAGACCGATGTCGACGGCATCCGGGTGTACCGCAGTGCCGCCGACCTGCCCCTGGTCCCGGATCTGGCGGTGCTGCTCATCCCGGCCCGTTTTGCCCCGGAGGCAGTGGCCGACTGCGGCCGGGCGGGCATCGAACGGTTGGCGATCCAGGCGGGCGGCTTCAACGAGGCCAGCGAAGAGGGCAGGGCGCTGGCATCCCGGCTGCTTGCGCTTGCTCGCGGCCACGGCATGCGCTTCATCGGTCCCAACAGCCTGGCCCTGGCCGACACCGCCAGCGGCCTCTGCCTGCCCTTTGTCCCCTCTTTCCCGGTGCGTCCGGGCGGTTTTTCCCTGATCACCCAGAGCGGCGGCCTGGGACTTTTCCTCTGGAACCTGCTCGAGGCCGAACAGGTGGGCCTGGCCAAATTCGCCAGCATCGGCAACAAACTCGACCTCGACGAGTGCGACCTGCTCGAATACCTGGGCACCGATCCGGCGACCAAGGTGATCGGAATCTACCTGGAGAGCATCGGCAACGGCCGGCGCTTGGTGGAGCTGGCCGAGCGGATCGACAAGCCGGTGCTCCTCTACAAGGCCAACACTACCCAGGCCGGCGGCCGGGCGGCCATGAGCCACACCGCCGCCCTGAGCACCAACGACGCCATCCTCGATGCCGCCCTGGAGCGGGCCGGTATCCTCCGCATCGACCGGCTTCGGGATTTCGTCGACACGGCCAAGGCCTTCGACTTGCCGCCGATGCGCGGCAACCGGGTCATGCTCATGAGCCCGGCCGGCGGCATGGGGGTGGCCATGGCCGATCTTTGCGAACATCGGGGCTTGCGCTGCGCCGATCCCGGCACGGCCTTTTTCGAGGAGTTGGCCGGGGTAGCCCGCGCCGACATCATCCGGTTGCAAAACCCCCTCGACATGGGCGACATCTACCGGGTCGACAAATACCCGTTGATTTTCAGCCATGTCCTGGCCAGCGACCGGGTCGATGCCGCTATCTTCGCCAGCCAGCGGCCGTCGATGCCGGCGGGCGGGGAGGATGTGTTCACCGGCATGTTCACCCTCGATCCGAGCCTGGCGGTGGCCGGGGCGGTCCGTTCCTCGGGCAAGCCCATGGCGTTGGTCATGTACGGCGAGACGCGGGAGGTGGCGGCGATGAAGGCGCAATCGCCGGTTCCGGTGTTCGACGGCCCGGAGGAGGCGGTTGCCGCCCTGCACCGGCAGATGCGCTACCATGCCCGCAAGGCCGCCGGACCCTTCCGGCCCGATCCGGCCGACGAGGGCTTCGATGCCGGCCGGATCGAGGCTTGGTTGCGCGGACGCGGCGGGGTGGTCGGGGAGGAAGCCCTGGAGCTGCTTGCCTGCTGCGGCCTTGCCGCGCCGGCTTCGGCAGTGGCTCGGACCGCCGAGGAAGCCGCGGAGCTGGCGGCGCGGATCGGGCCGCCGGTGGTGCTCAAGGTGGTGTCGCCGGAGGCGGTGCACAAGACCGAGGCCGGTGGCGTGCTCGTCGATATCGGTTCCGCCGCGGAAGCGGCCGGGGGATTTGACCGCATCCGGGCCAATCTCCTGCGCCACCATCCCGCCGCCCGGTTCGACGGAGTGCGGGTGGCGGTCATGGCGCCGGCCGGGCACGACCTGTTCATCGGCGGTCTCCAGGATCCGGCCTTCGGTCCGGTGGTTCTGTTCGGCCATGGCGGCATTTTCGTCGAGGTGTTCCAGGATGTACAGCGGATACTCGCTCCTTCGTCGCTGGCCGAGATCACCGGAAAAATCGAGCAACTGCGGTCGGCATCGCTGCTGGCCGGCGTCCGGGGACGGCCACCGGTCGATCCGGCTCCCTTTGCCCGCGCCATCCTGGCCGTTGCCCGGCTGTTGGCCGAATTCCCGCAAATCGTCGAGCTGGATGTCAACCCGTTCCGCCTGCTCGACCGAGGCGGGGCATTGGCTTTGGACGCCCGGCTGCGGCTCGTTGCCGGCCAGGAGGCATGACCCCCGGTCCATTGGCAGCACTTTTCGATATTTTCAGCCTCTACCATCGTTGCACGAACTGTGGTAATATCCCTTTCTCAAAGGGTTTTCGATTCGTGCCGCCGAAAAAACCGCTTCACCTCCGAGGCGCGATGCGGCATGCTTGATGATATGCAATTGGTTCAATTGATTCCGCCAGCCCGGTCCGGCCTGTCGCCGAGCCCGGTTGCCGGATCTGTGGGCGCGCCATCCGGACTATCATGGGCATCTTGCGTTGGGCAGGCAAAGGACTGAAGATTGGGCAGTGGTCGATCGGCAAGAAGATATTCGTCGGCAATATGTTCTTCTTGCTCCTGCCGCTGGCGGTGATCTGCGCCGTCCTGCTCCGGATCACCCTGGAGCGCTTCAACACGAGCATCGAGGAGGGCCTGGAGACCGCAGGCCTTTCCGCCGCCGCCATGGTCGAGGCCTCGATCGACGCCTCGCTCCGTGGCTATCTCCACGGCATCGTCGAAAACAATGTGCGGCAGATTGAGCTGGTCCAGGCAAAATGGGCAGGCTCTGGCACTACCGGCGCGAACCTCGCCAAGCAGGAAATTTTCGCCGCTCTGAAGGCGCAGAAGATCGGGCCTTCCGGTTATGTCTATTGCATCGACTCCATTGGGGTCATTCTGTTTCATCCCCGCGAATCGCTGATCGGGAAAAACATCCTGCAAGCGGAGGAGCTGCGCGAATACTGGCCCTTTATCAAGCGACAGCTCGAAACCAAACGGGGATATCTCGAATACAACTGGAAAAACCCGGATGAGGCGAGCCCGCACCCCAAGGCGCTTTCCATGGAATATTTCCGTCCCTGGGATTGGATCGTCTCGGTGGTTTGCTACCGCGAGGAAGTCGAACGGTTCCTCGATTTCCGCGATGTCGAGCGGCGGATGGCTGGCGTCAAGTATGGCGCCTCGGGGCATGCGTTTCTGCTCAACGGCCAGGGAAAGCTGCTGGCTCACCCCCAGATGTTCGAGAGGGCGGCGGCGGATGTATATGCGGCCCGGCTCAAGCCGATCCTGGAGGCGGGATCGAAACACATGGACCGGACGGTGCGGATGTTGTGGGACGAGGGAGCGGACCGTCCGGCAAAGGAACGCCTGTTTTTCTTTCACCATATCCCGCAGTTCGACTTGACCGTCGGGATGACCACCGATGCCACCGAAGCCCATGCCGGCCTGTTTGCCGTCAAGGCCACCGCGATTTTGGCGGTTCTGCTCGGGACAGTGTTTGCAATGGGCGCCGCGTTTTTGGTGAGCCGTGCGGTCGTCGTTCCCTTGCGCCGGTTCGCGCATCAGCTGAACCTGCCGGTTGCCGGCGATGGGGACGGCTGCGAGACCGCCGCCCTGCTGGTGAAATTCGAGGAACACCTCCTCCAGGTGCAGGGCGACAACAAGAAACTGGTTGCCGAGGCCCACCGCCGGAAAAGCGCCGAGACGTTTCTGCAGATCTACAAGAAGATTTTCGACAACGCTCCCGAAGGCATGGTCATCACCGATGCCTCCGGCCGCATCCTGGCGGTGAACGAGGCGTTTGGCGCCATAACCGGGTATGGGCAGGACGAGGCCATCGGAGGAAATCCGCGGCTGCTCAAGTCCGGCCGGCAGAACAGCGATTTTTATGCCCAAATGTGGCGGCAGTTGCTGGAAAAAGGGTTGTGGGAAGGCGAGATCTGGAACAGGAAGAAGGACGGAACCGTCTATCCGGAATGGCTGACGATCAGCGCCATTCGCAACGACCGGAAAGAAACAGCCTACTATTTCGGCACCTTCTACGAACTGGGCGAACAGAAGAAGCGGGAGTGGCAGATCGCCTACATGGCCTACCACGATCTCCTGACCCGCCTGCCCAACCGCATCGGCCTGGAACGCAAGCTCGCCGCGGCCTGCGGCAGGGCGAAAAACGAGGGCACCAAGGTGTCACTGCTCCACATCGACCTGGATAATTTCAAGAATATCAACGATGTGCTCGGGCACAAACAGGGCGACGATTTACTGGTCCAGGTCAGCCAGCGCCTGGCCACCCTCCTGACCGACAACAATTCGGTGTACCGAATCGGCGGAGACGAGTTCCTCCTGCTGATGGAGCGGATCGACAACGAATCGCTGATCCCCCTGGCCGCCGACCAGATCCAGGCCGTGCTCAACGAGCCGTTTTTGCTCGATTTCAAGAAGATTTACGTCAACGCCAGCATCGGCATCACCGTTTTTCCGGACGACTGCGACACTCCCCTCGACCTGATCAGGAGCGCCGACATGGCCATGCACAAGGCCAAGCGGGAGGGGAAAAACAGGCACGCGATGTTTTCCAGGGAGATGCACGACGAAATGCTCAAACGGCTGCGGACCGAGAACAAAATCCGCACCGGCCTGCTCAACCGTGAATTCATCGTGTATTATCAGCCCAAGGTGGATATCGAGAGTCGGACCGCCTCTTCCCTGGAAGCACTGATCCGCTGGGAACAGGGGAACATTCTCGTCTCCCCGGGCGCCTTCATCCCCATTGCCGAGGAATCGAGCCTGATCGACGATCTCTGCCTGCTGGTGCTGGAGCAGGCCTGCATCTTCCATGGCACGATGCGGCAGCAGGGCGTGGCGGTGCCGATCAGCGTCAACGTTTCGCCGCGCCAGTTCCACAACAGCGATTTTGTCGACATCGTCGGCGAGCTGTTCAGCCAGTACCGGATCGAAGCCGACGCCATTGAATTCGAAATCACCGAAACCACGGCCATGACCGATGTCGACCACACCTTGAGGGTCATGAACCGCCTTCGCGAGCTGGGGGTGTCCTTTTCCATCGACGATTTCGGCACCGGCTACTCCTCGTTGGGCCTGCTCAGCAAAATGCCGGTGAGCACGCTGAAGATCGACAAGCAGTTCGTCGACGACATGGATACCCATGGCGGCATCGTCGCCACCATCGTCGCCATCTGCCAGCAGATGCGGCTGAAGGTCGTGGCCGAGGGCGTGGAAACGGAAGAGCAGTTGCGTCGGCTGGAGGCCCTGGGCTGCCACGAGGCGCAGGGCTACTATTTCTCCCGGCCGATTCCCGGCGACGACGTCCTCAAATATCTCGCCGCCGAACGTGTCGGCCAAGGCGGGCCACCTCCCCATTGACCAAGACCTGATCCCATGAAGCACCGGCCTTCCCGGCTTTTTTTCGACGCCAACGACTACAAACTGCTCGGCATCGTCAACGATGTGCTCAAGCGGCGCTCCCGGCCGCAGTCGGTGCGTTCGTTGATGACTCCCTACATGCACCCCCACGGCATCAAGGAGATGGCGGCCTCCAGCGGCCTGCGGATCGCCTATGCCATCGTCAGCCTGCTCGGCTCGCTGGAGGCGGGCAAGGCCCGCGACCGGATCGTAGCCTTGCGCAGCCTGCGCGACGAGGTCTTCAGCTCCTCCACCTCGTTCTACCACAAGAACACCGCCCGGGTGCTGATGCAGATCATCAAGGAGTTGGTGCGCCACGAGGGCGACGAAGTGCGGCAGCTGGAGCTGGCCCACGATTTCCGCATGGTCTACACCGGCAAGCCGCGCCGGGTGCGCAAGGAGTTGGCCAAGTACCACCTTCTGGAGATGCCCGAGGAGTGGAACCAGTTCGCCTTCGACGACCATGTGCACGACGCCAACACCAAGGGCAGGAAATCGCCCACCCACCTGCTGATGGATGCCTGGATCAAGGGCATCCGCAAGCTGACCGTGGTGTACTACAACCATGTCGAGCAGGAGGTGGTGGAGGAGCTGCTCGAGGCCGGGGAAATCCTCGACATCCACGTCCGGATCGGCATCGAGTTCTCCTCGCGCTTCCGCGACAAGTTCGTCCGTTTCATCTGGGAATTGGAGGGTTTCTTCGACCGCAGCAGCCTGCTGCAATTCCTCCGGGAAGAGGCGGTCCGGGAGATGCTCGACCGGGGACGGCTGGTTTCCCTGTACCAGCAGGGGTACGTACTCGAGGTGATCGCGGTGTTCAACGACAGCCACCGGCCGGGGCTGGACCGGGAACTGGGGGTGGAGACCCCGCCGCTGGACCGGGAGCACTTCCTCCGCTTCGTCGGCACCGGCCAACCGTCGCTGCTGCACCTGGCCAAGTTCATCCAGAACCATTACCGCATCGCACTCGAGGCCGAGGTGCAGCGGATCCACCAAACCTATCTCCAGGACAGCAGCACCCGGGAGAAGCTGCTGGAGTCCTGCTCGGGCAAGATGGCCCGGCTCGATCTCGAGAAAATCATCAACCAGTACCTCCTGCCCCTGCGCAATCCGAGCCTGCACGACCCGACCGTGCCCCACGACCAAGGACAGCCGGCGCTGCTGCACCTGGCGCCGCAGGAATTGCTGGGCCGGCTGGCCTCCATGCACTCGGGCTCGCGTTTCACCTTGAACCTGAGCAACCTGTCGATTCACGACACCCTGGAGCTGCTCTACATCTGCCAGGGGCGGATCACCCATCTCGAAGCCTTCAACCTCAAGGACGCGGGCCACGGCATGACCGCGCAGGCCTCGATCAAGGGCAGCGGCTTTGCCGGCGAGGCGGTGGATATCAGCAGCCCGGCCCAGAACTATCAGATGGTCAACGTCCTGCAGAAGGCCTTGAACGAGGATAACGTCATTGCCCTGAAACGGGCGATCCGGGCCATTATCTGGGATTTCGAGCGGTTGCGCCTGATTGTGGAAAAACGGTGCGAGGCGGGAAAAACCCAGCCGGCGCCGCCGGACAACCAGGAGGCGCTGGAGGCCGAACTGGCGGGGATGAACCAGCGGCGGGACGATTTGCTCGCCATCCTGATCAATATCGAGTCGTTCCACAGCCATTACAACAAACGCTACCTCGGCTCCCGCATCGGCTCGGGCTCGACCGGGCAGTCGCAACTGCAGCACGGCATGGGGCTGGTGGTGGTGGACACCCTGCCGCAACGGGCTCTGCGCCAGGTCATGCACGAGCACTGGGGCGGGGAGCGGCGCAAGCTCATTCCGGTCAGCGCCAGGATGATCCATCATTTCCACCGGCGCGGCGAGGCCCCGGCCTCCCTGCCCTGGTACCGGAGGCTCAGGCAGAACATGCAGGGCGGCGGCCGGGCAGGAGCCCAGTCGCGATGGAGCGACTGGAGTCTGGACCGGTTCGAGGTCCATCCCGGCGTCGACGGCAATATCGCCACCCTGGGCGGCATCCGCCGCGTGCCCGAGCTCGAGATGTATCCGGGCCGCAAGAAGAAGCAAAACAGCAGGCCGCCGCTACGCTACCTCAACTCGCATCTGTGCAACACCCTCAAAATCGTGGCGGGGTTCGTGCCGGCCTTTCTCACCTTTGCCCTGACCAAGGACTGGTGGGTGCTGGCCTATCTCGGGGCCTTCATCTGGTTCGGCATCACCGGCGCCCGCAACATCATCCAGTCGATCCTCGGTGGCGGCGGCCTCAAGCGCTCGCCCCTGCTGCCCTGGAATTCCCTGGTGAGCTGGAGCCGGATCGCCGATTCCCTCTTCTATACCGGCTTCTCGGTGCCGTTGCTGGATTACCTGGTCAAGACTTTGCTGCTGCAACAACTGCTGGGGATCACCACCTCCACCAGTCCGCTGCTGCTCTACTCGGTGATGGCCCTGGCCAACGGCATCTACATCTCCGCCCACAACACCCTGCGCGGCCTGCCGCCCAGCGCCATTGTCGGCAATTTTTTCCGCTCGATCTTCTCCATCCCCCTGGCCCTTCTCTTCAACGACACCCTGGCCGTGGCGATGCATTGGGCCATGGTGCCGCAGGTCGAGGAAGGGCTGCAGAAGTGGGCGGCGGTGATTTCCAAACTGGCCTCGGATTGCGTGGCCGCGGTGATCGAAGGCCTGGCCGACCGCCAAAACAACATTAGCATCCGCCTGGCCGATTACCGTGAGAAGCTCAGCCAGATGTTTTCGGCCTATGCCCGCCTGGACGTGCTGTTTCCGGAAGAGGATGTGCTGGACCTGCTGCAGTCGCCCAAAGCCCTGATCGCGGCCATTCACAAAGAGGCCCACGATCTGGAGCAGGTGTTCATCGTCAATGCCCTGGACCTGATGTATATCTGGATGTACCAGCCCAGGGCGCGCAAGGCCCTGCAGCAAATCGTGGCGGCGATGTCCGCCGAGGAATGGCTGATCTTCTACCGCTCCCAGCTCGTGCTCAAGCGGCAGCGCGAAATCAGCCAGGTGTTTGTCGACGGCATGGTGGGGCGGAATTTCGCCAAGGCCCTGGCCTTCTACCTCGACCGTTCCGACGCCTATCTGCTCGACATGGTGGAAATGGGCCGGTTCAGGGAGCAGTATCGGCAGAAGTACGGCCTGCCGGCCACCGCCTGACCAATGGCGTGTCGGCGCCTTTGCCGACGGCAAGTGGTTTACTTCGTGGCGGTTTACTCCGGCGACGGGGGATGGATGCCGTGACGGCCATAGGTTGCCAGCAGGATCCGCACCATGTTGCCGAGGCCGTAGCGGTCGGCGATGCACCGGTGCTGCCGCGCCATCCGCTCCGGATCCCGCCGCGGCAGCCGGGCCAGCTCCGTCAAGCCCTGGCAGGCGGCTGGAACGTCGTCGTAGTCGACCAGGCGACAGGCCTCGACCAGGCCCAGCGGTTCCATGGTCGACGGTGTCCGGCAGGCCAGCACGGGCAGCCCGTTGAGCAGGCTCTGGATCAGGGACTGGGAGACCCCTTCCGCTTCATAGGAGGAAAAGAAGCAGAGATCAAAGGCGCTGAAGAAATGTTCCGGGGCCTCCTGATGCCCGGCAAAGATCACCCGGTCCTCCACTCCCAGCTCATGGGCCATGGCCTGGAGCGCGGGCAACTCCTCCCCACCCCCCACGATTATGAACCGGTAGGGCTGCGGCATCGCCGCCGCGGTTCTGAGGATGAACCGATGGCCCTTGTAGTGTCGGAGGCAGCCGACATTGCCCACCAGGAGTTCCCGGTCGTCGATGCCGTAGCGTTGGCGCACGGCTTGCCGCTGGCCGGTCGAGAACAGGAAACGGTTTTCGTCATTGCCGGTCGAGAGCACCACTGTCTTGGCCGGCGGGATGCCGCAGGCGGCCAACTGCCCGGCAATGGCGCCGCTGCAGGTGAAGATGACCTGGGGAAAGGCATAGCTCACAGTCGACGAAACCGGAACCAGGACATGGCGGGTGCGGATGACCAGCGGCACGCGGCAGAGCCGGGCCAGGGCTCCGGCCATCCAGGAATCCTCGGACGAGTGGGTGTTGACCACCGTCGGCTTGAGCGCCTTGAAGTGCCGGAACAGCTCGCGCCACGAGCGGGGCGAGAGCTTGGCGAACGAGGCCATGGTATGGACGGGCAGCCCCTCGGCCGCCGCCCGCCTGGCCAATTCCGAGTCGGCCGGGACGATCAGGGCGACGCGGAAACCGCACTTGCGCATCTCCCGGAGTTCGGTCAGGGTCCGTATTTCCTGGCCACCCCAGACCCGGCTCGATTCGGTGTGGACGATCAGGGGAGGGAGGGATGGTGTGGAGGTCTTCATCGCATCTGCAACATCAAAGGAAAGGCTCATGTCAGCCGCACCCGGTTGATCGTCGCCTCGTCGCGCTGGACGGTCCGGTGGTATTGGACCGCGGGCCGGCCGAAGAGCAGGGCGTATCCCCTGGCATGGTCGCCGGGAATGCCCAGCCGCTGGTACAGGTCGATATCGATGATGGAAAAGGCCCAGCGGATCATGGCGTTCCACAGGGTGCCGATGCCCATGGAGGCAGCCAGCAACTCGAAGTAGCTCATGGCGATGATGGCGTCGGCGTCGGGGGTGGTGATCTCCGGCGGCACCGAGACCATGAACAGGTGGGGGGCACGGCGGAAGACGATGTCCCGCCCCTGGTCCCAGGCCGAGACCACATGACGGAAATAGCTCAGATTTTCGCCAAGCCGCCTTGTCGCTGCCGCCCGGCGCAAGCCTTCGATGGTCTCGCGGCGGAGCACCTCCATCGAGGCTGGATCGTCGACGACCGTGAACAGGCACTTGCGGTTGTTCTTGCCGGTGGGGGCGTTGGCCACGGTCGCGATCATGGCGTCGATCACCTCGGGCGCCAACGGCTCCGGCAGAAACCGGCGGACCGACCTCCGCCCCTTGATCAACGCCGTCATCTGGGCGCTGTCGGGCAGGGTCTGCGGCAGGGGCAGGGAATCCTCCGGCCTGCGGCCCAGGATCGACAGGGCGCCGGTCGGGCAGACCGCCAGGCAATGCTGGCAGCGGATGCAATGGTGTTCCCGCTTGAGGTTGAGCGCCGGATAATCCGGAGCCATTTCGATGACATGGAAGGGGCAGTCGTCGATGCAGGCCCCGCATTGAATGCAGAGTTCCCGGTCGATGATGAAGTGCAAATCCATCGTGTTCCTCATGGTGCGATAATGGCCGCGGCAGATAATCCGGTACGGTTGAAAAGCGTGGGGAAGAGAGGCCGCAGGCTGTGATCGTCCGACAACTGCAGGCGCTGCGAGGCGGAGTGGCCGATACCTCGACCCTGATTTATCTCGAACGGCTGGCGTTGCTGCCGCTGGCGCTCGATGCCTTCGATCTGCTGCTCATTCCTCAGGTGATCGCCGAATACGGCCTGCGCCTGGCAAGGGCCATTGTAGTCCCCGCCTCCGGTACCGGGCCGACCGACCAACTGATCTGCGGCACCGCCCAGGCGCTCGCCCGGCCGGTCCTGTCCGAGGACAGACAGGTGCTGCGGTATGCCTGCCGGCTCGATCTCGACCACTACAACACCCTGATGCTCGTCCTCGCCCTGTGCGCCCAACGATATCTCCCGCTGGCAAGCTATCCCGCGCACCGGCAGAGCTTGTGCGTCTTTGCCCGGTACGGCGCCAAGGTGCTGGCCGTGGGCGACGCCGTCTATCGGGAACTGCTGGCGCAAACCGGCAACCGCAAAACCGCTTAGCCGGCCCGCACCAGCTCCCGAGCCAGGGTCGCGGCGGCCCGGAGATGGGCGTCGATGTCGGTATTCGGCTGCAGGCGCAGCCCGCCGGCGACCAGGGGCCTGACTTCGAAGCCGTAGAGTTCCAAGTTGCGGACATAGCGGCCGACCACATCGTTGTGCGCCCCGGCCGCTTGGACATGGGTCAGGACGAGCACCGCCACCTTGTTGGGCGGCAGGCGGGTGCCTGCCTCGTCCTCAGGGGCATCGGTGCGGATCAACGACCACATCCGGTCGAAGAACGACTTGAACTGGCCGCAGGTGTCGCCGAAATAGATTGGGGCCGAAAAGACAACGATATCGGCCTGATACAGGTGGTCGAGGGCCGGGGTGGCCTCGTCCAGCAGCACGCAGCGGTCCGCCCGGGTATGGCACCCTTCGCACCCCTGGCATCCCCGGTATTGCATGGTGTTGAGGGCATAGTCCGTGACCGTGGCGCCATAGGTGGCGGCGGTTTCGGCAAAGGCGCGGGCAATGCGAGCGCTGGTCCCGTTTTTTCTCGGGCTGCCGAGGATGTTGACGATGTTCATGGCCCTTGGGTGGCGGAGGTTGCCGCGAATGCGGAGCGTTGCGGCCGGCATTGTACGAATATGACCGCTCTTTTGCCAGGGAAATATCGACGGGTTCGGCCGCGTGCCCGGTATGGGCGCGGGGAAACGCTAATCTCTTCGCTTCTTGCGCCTTGACATGCTATGATCGAAACCCGGCTGCAGAGGGAGTGCTAAGCGTTTTTTCATAGAGGATGGACGATGCGGGTTGTGTTGCAGGAAGAGGCCTTGGGCGATGGATTGCAGGGGGAGAGCCGGCTGTTCGGGCTGGCGGAAAAGCTGGAGATCGTTCGCCTGCTGGCCGCGGCCGGAGTCCGGCGGCTGCAGCTGGGCAGTTTCGTCAACCCCCGCTCGGTGCCGCAGGTGGCCAACACCGATGTCCTGGTCTCGCTGGTGCGCCGGCAATATCCGGATATCCAGTGCACGGCCCAGGTGCACAACGAGAAGGGGGTGGAGCGGGCGCTCCGCAGCGGCCTCGAGCACCTTGCGGTGATCGTGCCGGTTTCGGAAAGCGACAGCCGCAAGCACGACGGCAGGTCCATGGCCGAGGTGATGAAGGCCGCCACCCAACTGATCGCGGCCGCCACCGCCGAAGGGATCGACATCCGCGCCGGGCTCAGGTGCGCCTTCGGTTGCATTTACGAAGGCGGGATACCCGAAACCGTGGTTCTGGACACGGTCGGGCAACTGGTGGACGCCGGCGCCGGCGAGATCAATCTGGCCGATACCGCCGGCATGGCTCATCCTCACCAGGTGAAGCATCTGGCCGCCAAGGTACGCGAACGGTACCCCGAGACCGAACTGTCGCTGCACCTCCACGACACCCGCGGCCTGGGGCTGGTCAACCTGTATGCCGGCTTCGAGGCCGGCGTGCGGGGATTCGACGTGGCGGTGGGCGGTCTCGGCGGCTGCCCCTTCATCGAGGGCGCGGCCGGCAATGTCGCCACCGAGGACGCGGTCCATCTCTTCGAGGGCATGGGGGTGGCGACCGGCTTGGACCTGGGCGGGCTGTGTCGGGCGGCCGAGGCCATCGAAACCCTGCTCGAACGGCGGCTGCCGGGCCGGATCTGCCGGGCGCAGCACACCCCGGAATAAGGCGCGTCAGGCGCCTTCGCGCTGCTGGAGGATCGGCGCAAACCGCTTCATGTAATCGGCGCTCATCACCCCCAGCCGGACCGCCGCCTGCGCCGACAAGGCCGCAAAGGTGCCCTCGGCCCTGGCGCAGAGCACCTGCTCCCCGTTGTAAATTTCACCGCTCACCGTGATCTGCCGGTCGGAGATCGTCTCGGCGATGGCGCCGACCGCGGTCAGTCGGTCTTCCACCTGGACCGGTTTCCTGAATTCCACGGTCATCGACTTGGTCACCCCGATCTTTCCCAGCAGGTAGATGACCGACCAGCCCATGATTTCATCGAGAATCGTCGAGAGAATGCCGCCGTGCACGGTCCGGTCCCAGCCGGCCATTGCCGGGGGCACGCTGACGAAGGAATAAAGGCGTTGATTGTCGGTGTGGAAGGCCATGTGCAGCCCCACGGGGTTGCTGGTGCCGCAGCCGAAGCAGGTTTGTCCTTCCAGATTGACGATCGGTTTCAGGTCGGTGCGATTGACGGGCATCTTGGCGGTTCTCCTCATTGCGGGACAGATGGCGGTCTTCAAACCCAGGCCGTCATGAAGTGGGCGAGTCGGCCGGCGCGCAGACCGTCGGCCCGGTTGCGGAAATAACGGGCATCCAGGGCTTCGGGGGACAGATCCTTGATGCGGCCGAAACCCAGTTGCCGCAGGTGGTCGGCCAGACGGGCGGGAACGAAAAAGCTTCGGAGCGGCTCGCCGGCGGCGGCGACCCGCACTGCCAATCCGTTCAAGGCGGTCCGGGCCAGGGGGGACATCAGCTCCGGGTCGATTACGTAGTCGAAAACGATGCCGCTGCCGGCCGGCAGGACGGCCACGGTGCGCAGGGTGGCGTCGATGGCGTCGGCGGTCAGGTACATGACCACGCCCAGCCAGGAAAAAAAGGCGGGCCGGGCAGGGTCGAATCCGGCCAGGCGCAACCCCTCCGCCAGGGTTTGGCGCTCGAAATCCGCCGGGACAAAGGTGCAGTGTTCCGGCACCGCAATGCCGGCCAGGTGCAGTCGTTGCCGCTTCCATTCCTGGGTGGCGGGGTGGTCGACCTCGAACACCCGCAGGTTGTCGCTGCCGACCGCGGCATGGCGGCAGGCAAAGGTGTCGAGCCCGGCTCCGAGCACCACGTATTGGTCAATGCCCCGCAACCGCGCTTCTTGGAGCGTGTCTTCGGCGTGGCGACTGCGCAGGGCCAGGGCGGTCCGGAGCACCCGGTCCAGCGGGGTGTCGTCCAGCCAGCTCCGGCCGTGGCCGGCGTCGGCATCCAGGCCCAGGACGCGCAGGGCCAGCGGGTCGTCGAAGATCCTGGGATGGTCGAGCACCTGGTGGGCGGCGCGGCGGACGGCGACCCGCAGGGCCGTTATGCTCGGGCTGTCAATCTGCATGCCTTTCCTTTATTCGAGCCGGCAAGGGAAGTCAACCCCTGCGGCGCAATCGCGAATGGACCACTCCGTGGCGGGCTCTCGGCCCGGACGCTCCATTTCCCAGCCCTGTTTTCAGGGATTGTCGGTTGACACCCCTGGTCGAATCAGATATGTAGGATAAAAATAATCTTATTTGTCTTTTTTTGCCGGACTCGATCATGCGCTTGACCCGTGCCGCCGAATATGCCATTCGTTGTATGCTTTATCTGTCGCGGCAGGGCGAGGGCGTCCTGGCCAGCCGGCAGGAAATCGCCCGGCAGGCGGATATTCCGGCCCATTTCCTGGCCAAGATCGCCCAGGATCTCGCCAAGGCGGGATTGATCGAGATTCGCCAGGGCGCGCGCGGCGGTTTTGCCCTCAGCCGGCCTCCCTCCTCCATCAGCCTGCTTGAAGTGGTGGAAACCATGATCGGCGAAATCCAGCTCAACGACTGCATCGCCCGGCCCTCGGGCTGCAAGGCCAGCTACAATTGCGCCGTGCATCGCGTCTGGTGGAAAGCCCGCGAACAGCTGCGCGCCACCCTGCGCCAGGTCAGTTTCGAGCAGCTGGCCACCGAGACCACCTGTCTGACATCTCCCCTTGAGGTTTTGCTGGAGCCGAAAAGCCTCGACCGGACCGACCCGCTCCGCAACGAGGTGCAATGACCGCCCTGAAAACCGCCCGTCCTTGGATCGTGACCCGCATCTACCGCTTCTACCGCGACGGTTTCCGCCAAATGACCGTGGGCCGCACTTTATGGAAAATAATATTTATAAAACTGTTTATCATGTTTGCGGTCTTGAAATTTTTTTTCTTTCCTGATTTCCTGGCGACTCAGTTCACCACCGATGCGCAACGGGCCGATTACGTGATCGAGCAACTGACGCGATCCGCCCCCGGCTATGTTCAACCCGTCAAAGGAGAATAACTATGATTGAAAACTTGGACCTTGGCATGGTCAATTGGGCCAGGGCGCAGTTTGCCCTGACCGCCATGTACCACTGGATTTTTGTGCCGCTCACCTTGGGCATCAGCTGGATTATCGCCTTCTACCACACCATCTACGTGCGAACCGGCAGCGAGGAATGGAAACGGCTGACCAAGTTCTGGATGAAGCTCTTCGGCATCAACTTCGCCATCGGCGTGGCCACCGGCATCATCATGGAATTCGAGTTCGGCACCAACTGGTCGAACTATTCCTGGATGGTCGGCGACATTTTCGGCGCGCCCCTGGCGATCGAGGGCATCGTCGCCTTTTTCCTCGAAGCCACCTTCTTCGCGGTGATGTTCTTCGGCTGGAACCGGGTTTCCAAGGGATTCCATCTGTTCTCCACCTGGATGGTGGCGGTGGGCTCCAACCTGTCGGCGGTGTGGATCCTGGTGGCCAACGCCTGGATGCAGTATCCGGTGGGCCAGGCGTTCAATCCCGACACCGCCCGGTTCGAGATGCAGAACTTCTTCGAGGTCGCCTTCTCGCCCTATGCGGTCAACAAATTCACCCACGCCACCAGCTCGTCCATGATGCTGGGCGCGTTTTTCGTCATCTCGATTTCCTCCTGGTACCTGCTGCACGGCCGCCATGTGCTCATGGCCAAGCGTTCGATCGTGGTCGCCGCCTCCCTGGGCTTGATCGCCTCCATCTTCACCATCTTCAACGGCGACGAGTCGGCCTATGAGATCGCCCAGGTGCAGCCGATGAAGCTGGCCGCCTTCGAAGGGCTCTACGAGGGACAGACCAATGCCGGCCTGGTGGCCTTCGGCATCATCAACCGGGACAAAAAGGTCTACGATACCCAGCCCGCCTTCACTGGTTTCAATATCCACATCCCCGGCGTGCTGTCCCTGATGGCCAACCGGTCCTTCGGCTCCTTTGTGCCGGGCATGAAGGATCTGGTCTACGGCAACGCCGAGCACAACATCTTGGGGGCGGTGCAGAAGATGGAACTCGGCAAGAAGGCGGTGGCCAGCCTCGATGCTTACCGGCAGGCCAAAAAGGCCGGCGACGAGGCCGCCGCCGAAGTGCAACTGGCCGCGTTCAACGAGAACAAGGCCCATCTCGGCTACGGCTATCTGAACAAGCCCGAGGAGGCGGTGCCGCCCGTGGCCCTGTCCTTCAACGCCTTCCACGTCATGATCTTCCTGGGCACCCTGTTCCCGCTGATTTTCATCGGCTATCTCTACTTCTCCTACAAAAAAACCTTGGAGCACAAGAAATGGCTCTTGGGCCTGGGCACCATCACCTATGTCCTGGGCATGATCGCCTCCCAGGCGGGATGGATCGTGGCCGAAGTGGGGCGGCAGCCCTGGTCGATCCAGGACCTGCTGCCGGTGACCATCGCCCGGACCAATCTGACCGCGGGTACGGTGCAGACCACCTTCTTTATGTTTCTTGTCCTCTTCACCCTGCTGTTGATCGCCGAGATCAGCATCATGGTCAAACAGATCAACATCGGACCGGAGGAAAACTGACATGATAGAACGTCTCGATTACGCAACCCTGCAGCACCTGTGGTGGCTGCTCTGTTCGGTGGTCGGCGCCCTGTTTTTGGCCATGACCTTTGTCCAGGGCGGCCAAAGCCTGCTGTGGCAGATGGCCAAGAATCAAACCGAAAAAGACCTGATCATCAATTCACTGGGCCGCAAGTGGGAGCTGACCTTCACCACCCTGGTGCTGTTCGGCGGCGCCCTGTTCGCCTCGTTCCCCAAGTTTTATTCCACCTCGTTCGGCGGCGCCTACTGGGTGTGGGTATTGATCCTGTTCACCTTCATCGTCCAGGCCGTGAGCTATGAATTCCGCCGGAAGCCGTGGAACATTTTCGGCAGCCTGGTGTACGAGGGGTTCCTGTTCCTCAACGGGGTGGTCGGCATTCTCCTGATCGGGGCCGCGGTCGGCACCTTTTACACCGGCTCCAACTTTCAGCTCAACGACAGCAACTTCGTCACCTGGACCCATCAGTTCCGAGGCCTGGAAGCGGCCTTGAGCCCCTCGGTCTCGTCGATCTTCAACATCGCCATGGGCCTGTTCCTGGTGTTCAACGCCCGCACCCTGGGCGCCATGTACCTGATCAACAACCTGGAATTGAGCGAGGTGCCGGAAATGGAAACCCGGCTGCGTTCCGCCTGCTGGCAGAACCTGCTGCTCTCCCTGCCGTTCTGTCTGCTGATCGTGGGGGCGCTGCTGTTCATGCGCGGCTACGGCATTGTCGATGCCAAGGGCACGATCGAGATTGTCAGCTTCAAGTACCTGCGCAATCTGCTGGCCAATCCCTGGCTGCTGGGCCTGTTGGTGGTCGGTCTGGGGCTGTTGATTACCGGCGCGTGGAAAACCGCCAAGACTTCGGAAACCCGCGGCATCTGGCTGGGCGGCATCGGCACGGTGCTGATCGGCCTGACGGTTTTGCTGCTGCCGGCCTACAACAATACCGCCTTTTATCCGTCCAAGGCCGATCTCCAGTCGAGCCTGACCATCTATAACGCCTCGTCAAGCTACTATACCTTGAAGGTGATGACCTATGTGGCCCTGGCCATCCCCTTTGTCCTGGCCTACATCGCCTATGTTTGGCGCCTGATGAACCGGGAAAAAATCAGGATCGAAGACACCGGCGACAAGGCCGCGTATTGAGATCGTACTCGTTTGTGCCGGAGGCGGCGGCATGCCTCTTCCGGGAAGTTCAATGATTCGGAGGAACCACCTATGATGCCCGTTATCTTGTCGATTGCCTGGGTGGCCGTACTGGCGGCGGCCTACCTGATCTCCATCCGGTTGCTGCGGAAACTGGAACTGTACTGAAGAGATCGCCCGCCCTGCGTGTGCCGCAACCGGCGGTTCGGGGCGCGCTTTTCAACTCCTGGCCCATGTCGGTGTCCGCCGGCATGGGCTTTTTTTCGCTCCTGCCGAACCGAGACAAGCCGGGCGGATATGCCCGATCGTCGGGGGTGCGATGCTCCGCCGTCATCTCGGGGCGTTTTTCCTGTGTCATCTGTCGGGAAAAGTGGTTTATAGTGCCGAAATGTCATGGCCGGCGGCACAACGGCCGAATCGTGAAGGCAGCAGGACGATTGGATGAGCAACGGCGAGGCGCAAGGCCGCCGCGTCACCGGAGGGAGCGATGCAACGGATATTGGTGGGAATGGTGGTTCTGATCTCTTGCCTGGAGGTCTCCGCCCGCGCAGCGGAACAGCCGGCGATTCCCGACCTGGCCAAGGTCAAGGTGCTGGATCTCAAAATCGCGCAAGCGGTCGCCCTCAGCGGAAATCCCGACATGGCGGCCGCCCAGGCGCGCATCGAACAGGCCCGGGCCAGGGTGCGGCAGGCGGCGGCGACCTGGTGGCCCAGCCTGGATGCCAGCGGGTCCGGCGTCCGGCAGCATCTCTCCGAAAACAGCTATCAGTATAATCGCGGCCTGGCCGCGTTGATCGGGGGGAAGGCGGACCAAAACACCGATGTGTACAGTTCCAGCATCCAGGCCACCTGGCTGTTGTTCGACGGTTTTTATCGCGATTTCAGGGAACGGCAGGCCCTATACGGCGAGCAGGCGGCGCAGGCGGGATTGGTGGACAGCCAGCGGATGCTGGTGACCGCGGTGGCCGAGGCCTTTCTCAATGCCCAGCTGTCCCAGACCTATATCGACATCAACCGGGCCGACGCGACCTTTTACGGCCAACAACTCGAGGATGCCCAGAACCGGTTCAAGGTCGGGGCCGGTCCCTGGGGCGACGTGCTCAACATCAGGGTCCAGGTCAATTCGGCCAAGACCAGCCTGATCCGCTCGCAGCGGGAATTCGAGGCTGCGGGCTACGGTCTGGCGGCCTTGCTGGGGCTGCCAGATGCGAGCTTTCCCTCCCACCTGCGGCTTGCGGCCCTGGACAAGGAGACCGCCCTGGTCGAGCAAAAAGAAGCTGCCGAGACCTTGATCAAGGAAGCCATCTCCATCCGGCCGGACATCCGCCAGCTGGAGATGGTGGTCAAGCAGGCCGAGGCCGGAACCGGCATGGCCAAGGCGCCTTTTTATCCTAAATTTCAGCTGGGCGGAGCCATCGAGGGCATGCGGGAGGGCGACGCACGGTTGACCAATGACGACTTCGGTAACACCGTGGGCGTGAACATGAGTTGGAACCTGTATGCCGGCGGCGCCGACAAGGCCAGGGTGGTCGAGGCCGAACAGGCCAAGCGGGAAGCGGTGTTCGCCCTGGCCGGGCTGCGCAACAACGTGGCCGCCGAGATCCGTCAGGATCTCGCGATGTTGGCCGCCTCCCAGGAACAGGTGCGCCTGCAACGGGAAACCGTCAAGTTGGTGGAGGAAAACCGCGATCTGGCCAGGAACGAGTACGAGGCGGGCGAGGCCTCGCTGGTTCGGCTCAACGAGGCGCAGCGCGATCTGGTGACGACCTACGGCCGACTGGCCCAGGCGCTGGTCGGCTATCACCTTGCCCAGCAAAGGCTATTGGCATCCACTGGACGCAATCTCGCCGGATTCGATCAGCCGGCCAAGGAGAGAAAGTGACATGGCTGCCATCGGCAGGATAGAACTGGTGGTGCCGGCCACGGCCATCGACCTCAACGGCCACGTCAACAACGTCCAGTACGTGCAGTGGATGCAGGACGCGGCCATGACGCACTCGGCCGAACTGGGCTGGCCCCAGGAGCGGTTCGCGGCCAGCGGCAGGACCTGGATCATCCGGTCGCATGCCATCGAATACCAGCATTCGGCCTACCTCGGGGAAACCATCGCCATCCTGACCTGGGTCGCGGATTTTCGCAAATTCCGCTCCCTGCGCAAGTACAAGTTCATTCGCCCAAGCGACGAGGTGGTGCTGGCCAGCGCCGAAACCCTGTTCATTTTCTGCGACCTGCCCACCGGTAAGCCGGTGACCATTCCCCCCGAGGTCCGGGACGCCTACCCGGTGATCGACCCGGCCGACGAGCCGTAACCTTTCCTTATTCCCCCATCAGCGTGGCAAAGTTGGCCTCGGAGATATTCGGGGTGGTGAAATTGCGGAAGCGGATGATGCCGTGTTTGTCGGCGACGACAATCGTCGGTACCCCCTGAACCTGATATTTTTGGGCCACGGTGCTGGTGCCGTCGAAATAGGTGGGGTAGGTCATGCCGGTCTTGCGGACAAAGGCTGAGGCGCGCTCGATCGAATCGTTGTAGCCGATGTTCACCGCCACAAACTCCATGCCCCGTGCCCGGTATTTTTCGGCCAACTGGTTGATCTTGGGCACCTCGGACCAGCAGTTCGGACACCAGGAGGCCCAGAAGACGAGAAACACCGGCTTGTTGCCGATGACTGACTGCAAATCGTAGGGCTGGCCGTTGAGATCGATCCCCTTGAACGGGATCAGGGGCTGGCCGATTTGTGCCGCCGCCATGGCAGGGAGAGGCAGGAGCAGGAGCATCAGGAGCAGGAGGCAGTTTTTTGCGAGATAGCGCATGGAATATGTCCGGAAGTTCGAGGTGGGCTGGAAAAAAGGGCAGTGAAGTATCTTAAAAGAGGAAGAAGGAACCGGCCTTGACAAAGAAATACTGGGCAATGAGCAGCATAAGAATGCCCATGGCCTTTTTGATCAGGACCATCCACGGCCCGGAGCGGGGCAGGGAGGAGAGGAAGCTGGAAAAGGTGCCCACACCCAAAAGGAGCGCGCCCATGCCCAGGGAAAAGACGAACAGCAGCAGGCCGCCCGCGGCCAGGCTGTTGGAGGTGGCGGTATAGGCCAGCAGGCTGCCCAGGACCGGCGTGGTGCAGGGGCCGGCCGCCAGGGCCGAGGCGACGCCGGCCAGGAATATGCCGGTCAGGCCCAGGCGGGCGGAGGAAAACCGGCTGGCAAAGGCCGGCATCGGTAGGGCGTCCAGCATGGTCAGCCCGAAAAGGAGGAAGACGTTGCCGACCGCCAGAAAGGTCCAGGGGCTGCTGTTGATGGTCCCGAAAAAGCGGCCGGTGGCAGCGGCAAAGACCCCGAGGGCGGCATAGGTGAGCGCCATGCCGGCCACGTACAGCAGAGACAGGAAAAACCCCCGCCATCTGGAACCGCCGACGTTGGCGTGGCCGATGACGCCGGCGGTGATGGGAATCATCGGATAGATGCAGGGGGTCAGGCTGGCGAGCACTCCCCCAAGAAAGGCGATGATCAACGATACGAGCAGCGAGGACTGCAAATAGGTATCGAATTGACTGAGCAGGACATCCATACGATTTACTCCCCGAATATCTGATATTCCTTCTCAAGGATAACCAGGATGCGGCAGATGTAAAGGAGAAAGGTTGGCGCGGCCGAGCCCTGTCGTTCTTTAGCCGCGCATGGCGATCAGGGCGGCGCCCACCGCGTTGCCCACTTCGCAGTATTCGGGAAAGGCGACCGTGGTCCCCAGCCGTCTGGCCACCCCGGGAAGAAAACACCGGGCCGCCGCGCCGATTCCGATAAGCGGCAATTTTACGGCAAAATGCATGGAGAACAGGTCGTTGTCCCGTCGGTTGAGCAGGGCGGCGCTGGGGCTGTCCTTCCAGACTGTCCGGGCCAGATAGGTGAGAAGGATGGTTTCGATGGCCTGCTCGGTTTCGGCCACGACCTGGCGGCAGAAGGCCTCGGCGGTCGTTCCCAGTTGGGCGGCCAGAACCTCGGCTCCGCTTCTGCTCGCCGCTGCCTGGCCGATATCGAGCAGGCCCAGGCCGTGCAGGGCGTCGGTGGGAGTGAAGCCCGCCAGCACGACCCGTTGGAGAAACATCAACCGTTCCAGCTTCTTTTCCAGGAGGATGCCGCCCGTTCCGGTTTGCGCCGCAAGGATGCTGGGCGGAGTCGGTCCGTGCTGCGCCAGGTAGCCGAGCACCTCGTCTTCGCGTACCAACTCCGGGGCCAGGCCGTCGACCGGCAGGACCAGGTGGGTATCGGTTTCCCGGCTCAGCCAGCGGCACGGATCGGGCAGATCCGGGGTCATGGCCAGGGGCTGGACCCTGGTGCCGCCCAGGGCGATGCGGCCGTCTTGGTGGACAATGACATGGCTGTCTCCACCGGCGCCGGCGGTGTACATGTCCACCGCTTCGACATGGGTCCGCCATTCGCCGATGACGCAACCCTCGCGGTTGAGCAACGGCTCGCCGTCCTTGATCAGGCAGACATCGGTGGTGGTGCCGCCGACATCGACCACCAGGGCCGAGTCGAAACCGCCGGCCGCGCCGAAGCGGGCGGTGGCCGCCGGGCCGCTGGCCATGGTGATCGCCGCCTGGTCGGCGATCCGGTCCAGATCTTCGCCGCGGCCGTTGCCGCAGATGATCGTGACCGGACAATCGAGTCCTGCCGTCAGCATGGAACGCTGGATCGAGGCGAGGAAGTCGGCCATCAGGGGCATGAGCCTGGCATGGAGACAGGCGGTGGCCGAGCGTTCGAGCATGCCCGGATGGCCGGAGACCAGGTGGGAACAGAAGACCGGCTTGGGATCGATCAGGCGGATGGCCTCGCGGGCCACCAGTTCGTGGGCGGGATTTTTGATGGACATGGCCCCGCAGACCGCATAGCTGTCCACCTCTTTGGCCAGCATCGGCAGGGTGTCGACCAGTCCTTCGAGGTCCAGGGGTTCGTCCTCCTCGCCGGTGATGGTGTGGCCGCCCTTGAGGAAGATGTTGGCCACCACCGGCAGCTTGAAGTGGCGGACCGGACCGAACACGAACAGGCCGACCCTGGCGCCCTGCCCCTCGACCACCGCGTTGGTGGCCAAGGTGGTGGAGACGGCCAGGCTGGCCACCTCGCGCGCCTGGACGGATTGCCGCAGCAGGCCCTGCAGAGCCCGGCCGACGCCGAGGCTGAGGTCGTGGGGAGTGGTCCGTTCCTTGCGCCAGTCGACCACCCGGCCGGAAGCGAGGTCCAAGAGAACGGCGTCGGTGTAGGTGCCGCCGGTGTCGATGCCAATGCAGTAGGTTGTCATGATGCGTGCGTCGTGCGGGCGATGTCGGAATTATGCGACGATAAGTTGTCGGGTACCAAGCGGGTTCAACGAAGGGTACAGCCTCAGGGGAGGCAAAAGGTTGATGGATACCACCGGACGGAGCCAAAAGCAAGCCTTGCATGGGATGAGCAAGCCTGCGGTTTCCGGGCGCGGTCGTTTGCGTCAGAGGAAGCGGCTCAAGGGCGTCAGTAGCCATTCCAGGAATCGTTCCAGCGGGGTGGCGTGCATGTGGTCGATCAGGGACAGGCGTTTGGACAGCCCCAACTCCTCGTCGAACAGGGCCTTCATTGCAAGGCCGAAGGCGTGGTTGTCGACGATGATGTTGATCTCGAAATTACGGTGAAAACTGCGAAAATCGAGGTTGGCCGAGCCCAGCGTCACCCATTGGTCGTCAATGAGCATCACCTTGGCGTGGAGAATGGTTCCCTGGCGGGCGTAGACCTCCACCCCGGCGGCCATCAGTGGCTTGAGATAGGCCCGGCTCAGCATTTGCACGATGGGCACGTCGCTGATCGAAGGCAGGATCATCCGTACCTGGACACCGCGCTTGACGGCCCGCAACAGGGAGCGGACCACCCGCGGGCCGGGAAGGAAATAGGGGGTGATGATCCGGGCGCAGCGGGTGGCACCGGCCACGGCCAGGCGGAAGGTATTGCGAATCAGGGGCCGGTTGCGGTGGGGAGAACCGTTGATGATGATCACGTCGGCCTCGCCTTGGGGCAAGGGCGGGGTGAGGCTCTGCCCCGGAACGCCGCCACCGCCCTCCTGGGACCAGGTTTGGCGGAACAGCCGCTGCAATTCTCCGGCCGCCGGCCCGTCGAGGCGGAGGCCGACGTCGCGCCAATGCTCGTAACTGTCGCCGTAGCCGGCATATTCGTCGCCGATGTTGAGCCCGCCGAGAAAGGCGGTGGTACCGTCGATGACGACCATCTTGCGGTGATCGCGGAGATCGAGCCAATGCAGCCGGGAAAAGGCGGGTTTATTGAACGGCAAACAGCGCACACCAGCCGCCTGCAGCCGTTGAAAATACGAGGAAGGGGTGTCGAAACAGCCGATGGCGTCATAAATTAAAGAGACCTCGACCCCGCGCGCGGCCGCTTGCCGAAGGGCATGGGCAAAGGCCTGGCCGGTTTCGTCGGCCTTGACGATGTAGAATTCGGCGCAGATGGCGGTGGTGGCTTCGGCCATGGCCTGGAATAGGGCGGGGAAAAAATCCCCCCCGTGCGGCAGGAGGGCGACCTGATTATGGTGAAAACGGACGGCATCGGGACTCGCCTTGAGGTGAGAGAGGCGCCCGAAGAGGCGAAAGCGTTTTTTGGCGGTGCGTCTTGGAGGTCGCATGGGGTCGGTCACCGTTTGGGCGGAAAGGGCGGCTTGCGGGCGTTTCCGGTGATGGCGCCACTGTATCATGGATTGGGCGGAAGAGAAACCCGAGCAACCCTCGATTATGCCGTTTCATCACGATTGCCCGGCAACGGCGTCGGGCCGTTCGATCGGGGCAACAACACCGGGTTGGGTACAAGGAAGCAACGACAGGAGGCAACAACATGGAAAACGAACCGAAAAAAAACGAGCTGATGAAGCGCTTCGAGCTGCACATCGAAGGAAAAACCGCGGTGCTGGACTACGTGGAACAGGGCGATGGCGCCCTGGCTTTTACCCATACCTTCGTGCCGCCGGAGCTGCGGGGCAGGAACGTGGCCGCGATCCTGACCCGTTTCGCGCTGGAGGATGCCCGCCGCCAGGGGAAAAAGGTGGTGCCGCAGTGTTCCTATGTGGCCACTTTCATGGAGCGGAACAGGGAATACGCCGATCTGCGGGCGAACTCGCCGTTTTAGACGAATTGCGGCAAGTGGCGCAGGTGATACCGTTCGATTTTGGCAGTGGTCAGGTGCAGGTTCGTCTTGATTGCATACGTATTTTTTGATACAAACGGACGCCGTTGTCCGTATATCATCCCGACCCGGGCGGATAATGGGGCGAAAACCAGGCTACGACAGGCGCTTTGCGGGCCGAAGGACCGGTCCGTGTGCATCATGCCGCTATCTTGGCGCGAACATTGTCGGTTTTACCTGTTTTATGGGTTGAAATTTATCCCCTTTATTGGGATATAAGCAGGGCAAAGTTGATCCTTGGGGAAAATGCGCCGGATGGATTGCGTCCACCCGGCGGATTCTGTTTTTGAAGATGTTTTGAGGATGAAGAGTACTCGAACCGATTGCCCTGTTGATCAAGGGGCGGGGGAGCAGCCGTGTTGAGCAAAATTTCTTCGCATTGGCGGTTGCTCCGGACCTTGGCGAAGAATCCGAAATTCTGGCTGGTCCTTTGCGGCGATGCCGTCTTGGTTGTGCTGGCACACTATCTGGCCTACGCGATTCGCTTCGATTCCATGCTGCACGGCCCGGTTTTCGGCCAATTCACTGGGGTGCTGCCTCTGATCCTGGCGGTCAAGCTGCCCACGTTTTACTTGTTCGGCCTCTATCGGGGCATGTGGCGCTACACCAGCTTAAACGATATTGTCCATATCGCTTTGGCCACCGTTTTTTCTTCCGCCCTGGTCATCCTCCTGCTGTTGTTCGGTGCCCATTTTCTCGGATTCTCGCGGTCGGTCTTCATCCTGGACGGCATCTTCACCTTCGGCTGCATCTCCTGCCACAGGATGCTCATTCGCTTCGTCTGCCAACGGATGGCCAACGGTGCGGAAGGTTTCCGAACAGCCGAGCCCGTGGAACAGAAACGGTTGCTGCTGGTCGGGGCCGGAGACGCCGCCGCCCGGCTGCTGCGGGAATTGAGCGAGAACAGCCGGCTGCCGTACAAGGCAGTGGGCCTGGTCGACGACGATCCGGGCAAGACCGGCATGAAGCTGTTCAACGTTCCGGTGCTGGGCATGATCGAGGACATCGGCGAACATGCCCGCCGCGCCAGGGCCCAGGAAATCTTGATTGCCACGGTGATCATCGACAAGGCGAAGATGAGGCGGATTGTCGGGTTGTGCCAGCGGACGCAACTCCCTTTCAAGGTCCTGCCCACCATGGGGGAATTGATCAACGGCCAGGTATCGATCCGCACCATCCGCGACATCTCCTTCAAGGATCTGCTTGGCCGCGAGGAGGTCAGGCTGGAGCAGGACAGGATCGGCCGGTACCTGACCGGCAAGACGGTGCTGATCACTGGGGCGGGCGGCTCGATCGGTTCCGAGTTGTGCCGGCAGCTTCTCCGTTTTTCCCCGGCATTGATCGTCCTCTTCGATGCCAGCGAGGAAAATCTCTACAATGTGCAGATGGAATTGCGCCACGAACACGAGGAAGTCCGGAGCGTCGCCATTTTAGGCAAAGTCCAGGATCTGCGCCTGCTGAATGCGGTGTTTCGGCAGCACCGACCCGCGGTGGTCTTTCACACCGCCGCCTATAAACATGTGCCCTTGGTGGAACGCAACCCCTGGCAGGCGGTCTACAACAATATCTTCGGCACCCAGCTCCTGATGGAGGCCGCCATCGTGCACGGAGCGGAGCGATTTGTCCTGGTCTCCACCGACAAGGCGGTCCGGCCGACCAATGTCATGGGGGCCTCGAAACGGGTGACCGAGCTGCTGATGCTGGCCTACAACAGCTCGTGCTGGGACGGCGCCTTCAGCCCGGCCTGGCAGAGGATGCAGGATGAGGTGCCGGCGGATATGGCACCCCTTGTGCCTTCCCGGCATGCCACCCGGTTCATGGGCGTTCGGTTCGGCAATGTGCTGGGCTCCTCCGGCTCGGTGGTGCCGCTGTTCAAGCGGCAGATCGAAAAGGGCGGGCCGGTGACGGTCACCCATCCGGAGGTGACCCGTTATTTCATGTCGGCCGAGGAGGCTGCCCAGCTCATTCTTCAGTCCGGCTCCATGGGGGAAGGCGGCGAAATTTTCATCCTCAGGATGGGAGAGCCGGTCAAGATCGCCGACATGGCCCGGGAACTGATCCGCCTGACCGGCAGGGAGCCGGACAGCGAGATCGAGATCCGTTTCGTCGGGCTGCGCGCGGGCGAGAAACTCTATGAAGAATTGATCACCGAGGGCGAGGGGATCGTCGATACCCATCACGAGAAGATCATGGTGCTCCGAGGAGAAACAATGCCCTCTTCATCGATGCTCAGCGGTCAGCTCGATCATCTGGCGGAACAGGCCCACGCCCTGGATAGCCGGGGTATCAAGGAAACCCTGCGGCGCATTGTTCCGGAATATCAACCCGATTTTACGGTCTGACCGGTAAGCCCGCAGCCGATTCTGGAGAGCGATCGCGGCGGCATCCGGCAATGTGCCGATGCCTTGATTCGTTTTTTGATGAAAAAATTCCATCACCGAAGATTTGTCTGAATCATGGCCATACTCGTTACCGGCGGCGCCGGCTTCATCGGCAGCAATTTTGTCCTCGACTGGCTTGAGCGGTCCGATGAGCCTGTCATCAACCTCGATGCCCTGACCTATGCGGGCAATCCGGAGAATCTCGCCTCACTTGCGGGCGACGACCGGCATATTTTTGTCAAGGGCGACATTGGCGATTCCGATTTGGTTGTCGACCTGCTGGCCCGGCACCGGCCGCGGGCGGTGGTGCATTTTGCCGCGGAATCCCATGTCGACCGCAGCATCCACGGGCCGGACGATTTCATTCAGACCAACATCGTGGGCACCTTCCGCCTGCTCGAGGCGGCAAGGGCCCATTGGAACGGCTTGACAGCCGGAGACCGGGAAGGCTTCCGCTTCCTGCATGTGTCGACCGACGAAGTTTACGGATCATTGACCCCCGAGGCTCCGGCCTTCGCCGAGACCAACCGGTATGAACCCAATAGCCCGTATTCCGCCAGCAAGGCGGCGAGCGACCACCTGGTGCGGGCCTATCGTCACACCTACGGTCTGCCGGTTTTGACCACCAATTGTTCCAACAACTACGGGCCGTACCAGTTCCCGGAAAAGCTGATCCCGCTGTGCATGCATCATGCCCTGGTCGGCCAGCCCCTGCCGCTTTACGGCGATGGTTTGCAGATCCGCGACTGGCTCTATGTCGGGGATCATTGCGACGCCATCCGACGGGTGCTGGCAGCCGGCTCGCCCGGAGAAGTCTACAATATCGGCGGCTGGAGCGAGAAAACCAACCGCGAGGTGGTGACCACGCTCTGCGCCATCCTGGACGAACTCCGCCCCAGGGGCGACGGCCGTCCCTATGCGGAACAGATCGTCTTTGTCCAGGACCGGCCCGGCCACGACCGGCGCTATGCCATCGATGCCGGCAAAATCGAACGGGAACTGGGCTGGCGGCCGGTGGAGACCTTTGTAACCGGCCTGCGCCGAACCGTAGGCTGGTATCTTGAGCACCAACAATGGATGCAGAACGTGACCAGCGGCGCCTATCGCCATTGGCTGGCCCAACAGTATGGGGCCTGATTGTGCGGATTCTCCTGACAGGCAAAAACGGGCAGGTCGGCTTCGAGTTGCAGCGGGCACTGGCGCCGCTCGGCACTGTGCGGGCCGTCGGCCATGCCGAGTGTGACCTGGCCGATGAACAGGCCATCCGCCGGCTGATCCGGGAATGGCGGCCGGAGATCATCGTCAACCCGGCGGCCTATACCGCGGTCGATCGCGCCGAATCGGAGCCGGAGGCGGCCTTTGCCGTCAACAGCCGGGCACCTGAAGTCATCGGCGAGGAGGCCGCTCGGCTCGACGCCCTGGTGGTGCACTATTGCACGGATTATGTGTTCGACGGTAGCAAATCCGGGGCCCATAGCGAGGCCGATATTCCCCATCCCCTGGGTATTTATGGGAAAAGCAAGGCAACGGGGACACAGGCCTTGCGCCGGCAGGTGAAAAAACATCTGGTATTCAGAACGAGTTGGGTGTTTGGCGCATATGGGAACAATTTTGCTAAGACCATCCTACGGCTGGCCGGGGAGCGCGAGGAAATCAAGGTGGTTGCCGACCAGTCCGGCGCACCCACTTCAGCCGCCTTGTTGGCGGATGTGACCGCGCAGATTCTCGGGCAGTATCGGCGATGGCCGGACCGGGAACAATTTCCCTATGGTCTGTACAATCTAGCTGCCACCGGCGAAACGACTTGGTGCGACTATGCGAAGACCGTGGTCGCCACCGCCTGGCGCGATGGCCGCGACTTGAAACTGCGGCCGGAGAACATTCTGCCGATCGCCACGGCCGAGTATCCCCTGCCGGCAGCCAGGCCGGCCAATTCCCGGCTGGCGACCGATCTGCTCCGGCACACCTTCGGCCTGCGGCTGCCGCCCTGGCAGGAAGGGCTTGGGCATGTACTGCAACAACTCCACCGGACGTGACCATGCGCAAGGGAATCATCCTGGCCGGCGGTTCCGGCACCCGGCTGTATCCGGCAACCCTGGCGGTGTCCAAGCAACTGCTGCCGATTTTCGACAAACCGATGATCTATTATCCCCTGTCCACGCTCATGCTGGCCAATATCCGGGATATCCTGATCATCTCCACCCCGCAGGACACCCCGCGCTTCGAGCAGCTGCTCGGCGATGGCAGTAGGTGGGGGATCAACCTGAATTATGCGGTCCAACCTCGCCCGGATGGACTGGCGCAAGCCTTCCTCATCGGCGAGCAGTTTATCGGCAAGGATGCGGTTGCCCTGGTCCTGGGCGACAATATCTTTTATGGTCACGATTTGCACAAACTGTTGGCCAACGCCGACGGGCAAACGACCGGAGCGAGCATTTTCGCCTACCGGGTGAACGATCCGGAGCGCTACGGCGTGGTGGCCTTCGACGAACAGGGGCAAGCAACCAGCATCGAAGAAAAGCCCAAGGAACCGAAGAGCAGTTATGCGGTCACCGGGTTGTATTTTTATGACCAAGAGGTGATCGACATTGCCAAAACCATCGAACCGTCGGCGCGGGGAGAACTGGAGATCACCGATGTCAACCGCGTGTATCTTGAGCGCGACCGTTTGCATGTCGAAATCATGGGCCGCGGCTATGCCTGGCTCGATACCGGCACCCACGAATCCATGCTGGAGGCCGGCCAATTCATTCAAACTATTGAAAAAAGGCAAGGGCTGAAGGTGGCGTGCCCGGAAGAAATCGCCTACCGCCAGGGATGGATCGATGCCGGACAACTCAAATCCCTGGCCCGGGAGCTGGCGAAAAACGGTTATGGCCGCTACCTGTCGGCAATCTTGAAGGAAAAGGTGTTTTGATGCGGGTGCTGGCCACGGCAATTCCCGAGGTGCTGATCATCGAGCCGAAAATTTTCGCCGATGAGCGTGGTTTTTTTTACGAAAGCTTCAATGAGCACCGTTTTTTGCAAGCAACCGGGCTTGATGTCCGGTTCGTCCAGGACAACCATTCCCGTTCGGTCAAAGGTGTGCTTCGGGGGCTCCATTACCAACTGCCGCCTGCCGCCCAAGGCAAACTGGTACGTTGCGTGACCGGGGAGGTGTTCGACGTGGCCGTCGATATCCGCCAAAGCTCACCGACCTTCGGTCAATGGGTGGGAGAATATCTCAGTGCCGAGAACAAACGGCAGCTCTGGATTCCACCGGGTTTTGCCCACGGTTTCCTGGCGATCAGCGAGATTGCCGAATTTTTTTATAAAACCACGGAGTATTACGCTCCGGAGAGTGAGCGGATTCTCCTCTGGTCCGATCCGCAACTGGCGATCGCCTGGCCCATCAACGGCAAACCGAGGCTGGCGGCAAAAGACGCGGCCGGAGACACCCTTGCGCGAGCCGAGATATTTCGATAAGGTGGGCAGCACTGTCGGTTCATTAAAAGGAAATTATAAAAATTATCGCTAGTTATTGCCGAGGATTGCTCATGCTCGTCCCTGTCATTCTCTCAGGCGGCGCGGGGACTCGTCTGTGGCCGGTTTCCCGTGCAGGACATCCCAAACCCTTCATAAAAATGGCCGACGGTCAGAGCCTGCTGCTGAAAACGTATCTGCGGGCCGCCCTGGTCGCCGAAGGCGGACAGATACTCACCGTCACCAATCGGGATTATTATTTCACCAGCAAAGACGAACTGGTCAAGGCCGGCATCGGCGAACAGATCCAGACTCGCTTTTTGCTCGAACCTTTTGGCCGCAACACCGCCGCGGCAGTTGCCATGGCCGCCTTACAAGTCAGGGAAACATTCGGGCCCGAAACCTGTCTGCTGGTCCTGCCGGCCGACCATCTGGTGCGGGACCAAGCCGCCTTTGCCTGCGCGGTCGCGGAGGCAAAGAAACTGGCTCGCCAGGGGCTCATGGTGACCTTCGGCATTGTCCCGCACGCACCCGAAACCGGCTTTGGCTATATCGAGGCGGGCAAGGATCTGGCGGTAGGGAAGAGGGTTAACCGGTTCGTGGAAAAACCGGATATCGACACCGCCAAACAATACCTGGCGGCGGGGAATTATTACTGGAACGCTGGCATGTTCTGTTTTGCCGCCGGCACGGTGCTGGACCAGATGGCCAGACACGCCCCGGAGGTTTTCGAGGCGGCGCAGGCCTGTTGGCACACCATGAACGCCTCTGCTCAGCCGGATGCGGCCATGCAGGAAATTCCACCGGACGACTTCGAGCGCTTTCCCGATATTTCGATAGATTATGCCCTGATGGAACGCTCGGCCGACATCGCCGTGGTGCCGGCGGATATGGGATGGAGCGATATCGGCTCCTGGAGCGCGGTTAGCCGGCTTATCGACGGCGATGTCGACCACAACCGGCACACGGGCGAGGCATTTTTCTGCGACAGCCGCAACGTCTATGTCCAGAGCGAAGACCGACTGGTGGCCACGGTCGGGGTCGAGAACCTGATTGTCATCGATACGGCCGACGCCCTGCTCATCGTCCACCCGGACAAGGTGCAGGACGTGAAAAAGGTGGTGGCCCACCTCAAGCAGCAGGATCATGATGCCTACAGGCTGCACCGCACGGTTTTCCGACCATGGGGGGCCTATACCGTGCTGGAGGAAGGGCCTCGGTTCAAGATCAAGCGGATCGAGGTCAAGCCGGGGGCCAGCCTCAGCCTGCAGATGCACCATCATCGCAGCGAACACTGGATCGTGGTCAGTGGCATGGCCAAGGTGGTCAGCGGCGACCAGGAAATGCTGGTAGGCGCCAACGAATCCACCTACATCCCCGCCGGCTGCTCCCATCGGTTGGAAAATCCGGGCATACTCACCCTGGTCATGATCGAGGTGCAGAGCGGCGAATATCTGGGAGAAGACGATATCGTCCGTTTCCTTGATCAGTACGGACGGTGCCAATAATGCTCACCTGCTGTAAGGCCTATGACATTCGTGGCCAACTGGGCGTGGATCTGGACAAGGACATCGCCCGCCGCATTGGCAGGGCGTACGGCGAATATCTCCGGCCCCGAAGCGTGGCCGTCGGTTGCGATGCTCGCCTCTCCAGCCCGGCGCTCAAGCGAGCCGTGGCCGAAGGGTTGATGGATGCCGGCGTGGATGTGATCGACATCGGCCAGACTGGGACCGAGGAGGTCTATTTCGCTGCTTTTCATCTGGATGTCGATGGCGGCATCGAGGTGACCGCCAGCCACAATCCCATGAATTACAACGGGATGAAGCTGGTCCGTAGCGGGGCGCGGCCGATCAGCGGCGACACCGGCCTCCGGGAGATCGAGCGGCTGGCAAGCGGCAACATTTTTACCAAGGCAGCAAAGCGCGGCACCTTGCGGCATTGCTCGATACTCGCCCCGTACGTCGACCATTTGCTGGGCTACATCGAACCGACCCGGCTTCGTCCTTTACGACTGGTGGCCAATGCCGGAAACGGCGTGGCCGGCCATGTGGTCGATGCCCTGGAGGCGCGGTTTCGGGAGTTGGATGTTCCACTCGAATTCATCAAGGTGCACCACGAGCCGGACTCCACCTTTCCCAACGGTATCCCCAACCCACTGCTTTCCGAAAACAGGGCCGCCACCGCCGAGGCCGTACGGGAGCACAGGGCGGACATGGGCCTTGCCTGGGACGGCGATTTCGACCGCTGCTTTCTTTTTGACGAAACCGGCAAATTCATTGAGGGCTATTACATCGTCGGCCTGCTGGCCGCAGCCTTTCTCGCCCGCCATCCCGGCGAGGAAATCATCCACGACCCGCGCCTGATCTGGAACACCATCGACATCGTGCGCCGTGCTGGCGGCATTCCGGTTCAAAGCAAGACCGGACACGCCTTCATCAAGGAACGGATGCGCGCCGAAAACGCCATTTATGGCGGCGAGATGAGCGCTCATCATTATTTCCGCGAATTTGCCTACTGCGACAGCGGCATGATCCCCTGGCTGCTGGTGGCCGAACTGATGAGCACCACCGGTAAGCCGCTCTCCAGCCTGGTCGGCGACCGTGAGGCCGCCTTTCCCTGCAGCGGCGAGATCAACTATCGGGTGGACGATGCCCAAACGGCGATGCAACGGGTGGAGGCGCATTTTGCCGGCCGGAACCCGCTGGTGGTGGACCGCACCGATGGAATCGGCCTCGAATTCGCCGACTGGCGGTTCAACCTGCGCTCCTCCAACACCGAGCCCTTGCTGCGGCTCAATGTCGAGGCTAGAGGCAACGCCGCCCTGGTCAACGCCAGGGTCGGTGAAATCGAACAGCTTGTCAAAAAAAACGACTGATGACAGGCCATGCTCAGTGCCTTGTGGACCTACCGCGGGTTTTATATAGGAAAAACCTTGGAACAAAAACATGTGCATGCAACAAGTTTGGGAAAAACGATGGCATTTGAAAAGGCATGCTGATGAGGTTCATCAAAGTCTATATGCTACATGTTGACATGAAGAGGTGTCCACGGTGTTAGTTGGATTTATGCAATTATGGAGGCAGAAGCGAAACCTCCTGACTCTGGTCAAGGGAGATTTTACGCAGAATCACTTGTCGTCCTACCTTGGTTTTGCCTGGGCTATTATCGGGCCGGTGGTCTCTCTGACCGTCATCTCCCTGGTCTTCCAATTTGGGTTGAGAGTTGCCACGGTCAATGAAAGCGGTCTCCCCTTTGTCGCGTGGCTGGCTTGCGGTTTGGTGCCCTGGTACTATTTTGCCGATGGAGCGCAGTCAGGGGCGTCTTCGGTCGTTTCCTACAGTTTTCTGGTGCGCAAGGCGACCTTTCGCATGAGCTATTTGCCCGGTATCCGGCTGTGCGCCCTTGCCGTCATACACCTTTCCTTGATGTGCCTTCTGCTGGGTATCCTTCTGTACTTCGACATGTTCCCTTCTCTGTACTGGCTGCAGTGGTTCTACTATTTTCCTTTGATGTTTCTGTTCCTGCTAGGGCTTACCTGGGCTACCTCCGCTCTCACGGTGTTCATTCCGGACGCTGCAAGCGTTTTGGGTATCGGCATGAACCTTGGTTTCTGGGCAACGCCCATCGTCTGGAATCCTGCGATGCTGCCGCCGAAATATCACTGGTTCTTTACCGCCAACCCGGCGTATTACATCATACAGGGCTACCGAAACACCTTTGTGGAACCGCTCTGGTTCTGGCAACGCCCCCTGCTAGATCATCTGTTTTTTTTCGCCTGGCTTTCGGTCGTGGTATGCGCCGGAGCCATTACCTTCAAAAGACTGCGACCGCATTTCGCGGACGTCATCTGATCAGCCGGGTTATGCGGTTATGCAGCCGATCATCACTGTTGAACATCTTTCAAAAGTATACCCACTGTACGCAAGGAAGCGCGACAGGCTCATTGAAGCCCTGGATCCCTTCCGACGAAAACGTCACACGGATTTTTACGCCCTGCGGGATCTCTCTTTTACCGTTGAAAAAGGCGAATGCGTCGGCATCATCGGGGTCAACGGTTCAGGCAAATCCACCCTGCTCAAGGTGCTCACCGGGGTATTGGCTCCGACTGCGGGGCGAGTGGAGGTTCTGGGGCGCGTATCGGCCCTTCTGGAACTCGGCGCGGGATTCCACCCCGAGCGCACGGGCCGGGAGAATGTGTATTTCCAGGGTACCCTGCAGGGAATGCTCAAAGAGGAAATCGACGCCTATCTGCCCAATGCGTTTGAATTCGCCGACATCGGCGACTTCATCGACCAACCGGTCAAGCTCTATTCAAGCGGCATGTTCGTCCGCCTGGCCTTTGCCGCCGCCATCCAGGGCAATCCGGACATCCTCATCGTTGACGAAGCTCTGGCTGTCGGGGATATTGCCTTTCAGTTTAAATGCATGTCGAAAATGCAGTCGTTGATGCAAAACGGCACCACGGTGCTTTTTGTCACCCATGACATGGGATCCATAAAACGCCTCTGTCAGCGCGGTGTCTATCTTGCCCAAGGAAGCATACTTGCCATGGGGGCCGCCGCTGAGATAAGCGAGATGTACCTGCGGGATCAACGCAACCAATGCAACGTACAACTTTCCGGCGCTGTGCCAGCGGATGCGGTGGACGAAATCTCCGCTCCGACATCGGATACATCCGTAGACTACAAAATTGACCCGGATTTTGAACACCGGGTGATACGGACGGGAACGGGCGATGTCCATTTTACATGCGTCGAGGTGTTGGACGGAAAAGGCGAGATCATAACGCAGGCGGAGTTCAACCAAAGGCTCACCGTGCGGTTGCATTTCACCTTTCATGCTGCGTGCTCTACGCATATAGGATATCAGATTCGTAACAGGCTTAACGAAGGGATCATCGGAAGCGGCACGGGGTTGGAGGGGCATCCTCCTCTGCACGGCAAGGCGGGAGACCGTTTTGTCGTTGATTTTACAACCCGGGTGCCAATTTTGGAAGGCACGTACAGCATCCATGCGACGGCGACTACTCCTGTTGCGAATGGAGAGCGCCGTTTCAACGACATGGCGGCACATGCCTTCATTTTTCATGTGACCCCGCGCCATCCTCAAAAAATATGGACTGCAGCGAATATGCCGAATACAGTTGTGGAGCACTACGCGGGCAAAGAGCAGCGGTACTTTACGTGTTCTCTCTGCGGTCAGACCCATTCCGGCTATCTTCCCCTGTGGCAAGAGCTGGAAGACAAGCTCACCCGATACGGCTTTGACGCTCAAGCCCTGCAAATGGAATTTTATAACAGAAGTCGACTTTCCTGCCCGGTTTGTGGCGGTATGGATCGGGAACGCATGAGCGCTGAATATTTACTCCGGCGTCTGGGGGTGGGGTTTACCGATTCTGAATTCCGCTTTCTTGAGTTCGCTCCCAACCCGGCCTTTAGCGATTTTTTACGTCGGAACTTTTCTTTTCAGCATGAAACAGCGGACTTGTTGCGCCCGGATGTGGACCATACGCTTGACCTGGCGCACATGCCTGAAATAGAGGCTGAAAGCGTGGATGTCTGGATCAGCTTGCACATGTTGGAGCATATCCCGGATGACCTCGCCGCTTTGCGGGAATTATACCGCATTCTCAAGCCGAGCGGCTTTGGGCTGTTGCTTGTGCCCCTCAGCCTCGTTCTGGAAAAGAGCGACGAGAACCCGCAAGCCACGATTGAGGAGCGCTGGCGCAGGTTCGGTCAGGATGATCATATCCGCATGTATGCCAAAAAGGATTTTGTCGAGCGAATCGGCAAGGCCGGCTTTTCCTTGCAGCAACTCGGCAAAGAGTGGTTCGGGGAGGAGTGCTTCCAGCGGCTGGGTCTGCCGGATATGGGCGTATTATACGTAGTGGAGAAATAAATAGATCCTGGATCCGTGATGTCAATGCAGTGAAACTGTTCCTATTGTATTGATTTTATAGCGTTTTTCAACCAGTGCAAAAACTCACCTGCTGGGTGAATTTTTATGCATCGAAATAAGTGAGTAAAATCAATATCGTTATTGCACTTTTACCTCACCATCTTCACGGATTCAGGTAGATGGAATTACCAGCCAAAGCACATAAGTTTTTATTGTAGCTAACTCTTTGGAGGAAGTCTCATGTCCGGGCATACATACTACTCTCAATACAACAAAGCCGAGTTTGATGAACCTTTCTATGCCGGCGAACCTAAGCAAGTTCTTATTTTAGCCAGTACGCCGAGGGTCGGCAGCACTCTTTTATTGCGCGGTTTGATGAGTATAGACGCCATAGCCGCGTCAACGGAATTCTTCAATCCGGTTCACCGGGTTGATTTTGAAGCCAGGTGGGGTACTCTGTCCGATAAAGAGTATCTTGAAAAACTTATCCAGCATCGGACAAAATCGAACGGATTGTTTGCCGTTAAGGCGCATTATAATCATTTTTCGTTGTATGAACAGTATTTAAAATCATTCAATCTGCATTTTATATCTATTCAACGTAAGGATATTGTTTTACAGGCAGTTTCATGGTTTAAGGGAGAGCTCACCGAGTCTTGGTCTTCGGAAAAAGTGTCGCGAAAAAATATCAATGAGTCGGACTATGACTTTTATGCCATATCTAGTAAAGTTAAAGAAATAAATGAACTCTATCAACAATGGGAAACATATTATTCTGTCAATGGGCATACTCCTGACCGTATATTTTATGAAGACATAGATAAAAATTATGGTGATATTTTACATAATATTGCGAATAATTTTTTGTCGATGTCTATTTCTAGAAATTCTATACTCGAGCCATCGTTAAAAAAGCAACGCGATGCATTAACTAAATATTATGTATCAAAATTTTATAATGACCATAAACAGGACAAGGGTGACGTTAAAATAACGAGGCCATGGCGGATACAAGCTTGGATGCAAAAAATTTTTAATGTACCATTAAGGTAATTTTGATAATCAGTCAAATTTGTTGGTTTTGTACATTTAACATGTTGAATCAACGGTTTGTTTGTTTTTTCAGATTGAATTATTCAAAGGTTCCTTTAGGGTCATGCTGTTTGCAAAGCTAATATTATACAGCGTCACTGTTATCTCGTAAAAATTGAAGAAAGAAGAAGCTCGGAGGAACTCATTGGTGCACAATATTTTGTGGAAAATCATGCAAATCAAAGAGATTCGAACCATAACCTTACGGCACCCTCCTCAAGCAATTGATTGCACCTGTCTCGAAATATGATGTGATACCTTTGCTGCAAGTTATCATTCTGAACGGAAATTTCGTTCATACAACCCTGAATCCGTGAAGATGGTGAAATGAAAGTGCAATAACAATATTGATTTTACTCGCTTTTTTTCGGTGCATAAAAACTCACCCAGCAGGTGAGTTTTTATGTTGGTTGAAAAACACTATAAAATCAATATGATGATAACAGTTTCACTGCATTGATATCACGGATCCAGGACAACCACTGGAGCCAATTCCTCGCCATGTTGATCGGTCACTTTCCAGCAAAGGAAGCCAGTCTTCAGAGGCATGACCACGAGACTAATTGGGCCGATATCTTGAAACTCCCTAAAGATTCCTTTGTCTATGTTGACCGCGGCGTTACCGATTACCGGTGAATCTTTTCGGCAAAAGAGATCTGATTGGACCGTGCCGTCTTTGACTCAATCGACTGTTTTTTTTGTGAGTTTTTCTGTGGAAAAATATGAGCCGGCCGTGATGTAGCGTAGAAAGGACAACTTGTATGGCTAAAATAAATCAAGCGCATTACGATTATATTGAGCGACCAAAAACATGTGCTTCAGACGATTTTTGGGATCAAGTGCGCCGAACGGTCAATGGCAAACCGCTCTCGCAGGAGCAGCTTGATCTGATTTTTCTCATGATCAGGCAAGCGTTGAATTTTCAACAGGATGATATTCTGCTGGATCTTTGCTGTGGCAACGGAAGACTTGGTTTTGAATTTTTTGATGAGGTCCGCGAATATCTTGGTGCGGATTTTTCTCCATCGCTCATTGAAATAGCCCGGGAAAATTTTGAACGGCCTCCTTCGCATACGTTTTTGTTGCAAGAAGCGCAGGAATATTGTCGGGAAGAGTCCAGTCCGGAAAGATTTACTAAACTATTATGTTTTGGATCTTTTGCCTATTTTTCTGAAGCGTATGCCTTTGAGGTGCTTTCTCTGCTCCGTAGGCGCTTTACTAACTTAAAACGCCTGTTTATCGGTTCTATTCCTGACGAAGACAACGCCAATGTCTTTTTCAATGGCCGGGAAGCTTTGCCCACAAGCGACCATACAAGCGCTATAGGGCGCTGGTATACTCGCAGCGGGTTCACAAAACTCGCTGAATCCTGCGGCTGGAAGGTCTTTATTTCGGAAATGCCGCCTGCATTTTATCAAGCTCATTACCGCTTTAACTCCATGTTAGTACCCACAGGTAGATATGAAAAAGCGATATATTGACGACCTTGCGCTTTTCGGCGGAAGCAACTTGTTTGATATCCCAAAACCCACATCGGGCTTGTACAGACCATCTGAAGAACGTTTTTTATCTTATGCCCGCTCCCTGTTTACCACGCAGCAGCTTACAAACAACGGCCCCCTTGTCCGCGAGTTGGAAAAACGCTTGGCTGAACTGCACGGCACGGCAAGCTGCGCCACCTTTTGCAGCGGCTTTATGGCATTGCTACTGAGCATATACGCCCTGGCCCTTCCAGGCTGTACGGAAGTCATTATGCCGTCAGCCACATATCGGCGCATGGCGGCTATCGTGCGTTGGGCCGGGATGGAGCCATGTTTTACGGATATTGACCCGCAAACCTTGGGAGTTAATGCCGAATTATTCAGGCCGCTTATTTCCACGAAGACCGCATTATTGCTCGGAGTTCACCCCATCGTCAATATGAGTGCGGCTGAAGATCTTGAGATGCTTTCCGCTGAAAGCGGCATCCCCTTGCTTTTTGATTCCGTTGAAGCCGCTTATGGAACAATTGCTGGAAGAAAAATTGGTGGTTTCGGTAGAGCGGAAGTATTTTCCATGCACGCCAGCAAATTTATCAACGGTTTTGAGGGCGGTTATATTACCACCAATGACCTTGAACTACGGGATAAACTTAAAAGAATGGAAGCCTTTGGTTTCCAAAAAAGAGATGTGATCACAGAGCTTGGCTGCAATGCCAAGCTTAACGAACTTCATGCCGCGATGAGTCTGGCTTGCCTTGATGAGATTGAAGAACAACTCCGGCATAATAAAATTATTTTTAAGCGATACAAGAGCGGCCTGGAAGGCTTGCCCTTGCATCTCTTCAAATACGCGACCAATGAAACACGTACCTGGAAAAACGTGGTGGTGAAATTTGAAGAAGAATGGGAACTAACTCGCGATGAACTTTTGCAACTGCTTGAGGCTGAAAATATATTGGCTCGTCCTTATTATACCCCCCCCCTGCATATCGCGGAACAAGGCTTTGTCACGACAGTTCTCCCTGTAACCGAAGCGATTACCGCCTCTACTTGCGTCCTCCCCTCCGGTACGCACGTTTCCGAGCAAGATGTGGATATCATCTCTGATACTCTGCATTTCATTTATAAACATCGGCAGATGCTCAAAGTCATGCTACGGGAAAAGGGACATATGTATGAAAAAAAACCTCTCTGAATTGGCTATATGGGGAAATTCTCCTATCTTTGAAAACCAGATCCCTGTGGGACAGATCAACCTGCCGTCCTGGGAATATTTTTGCGATTCCTTTCATGATTTGTTTGAACGCCGTTATTACACTAACCATGGCGTATTGACGCAGGAGTTTGAAGAAAAACTCTGTCGTTTGCTGGGTACGCGATACGCATTGGTTATGACCAATGCCACCATCGCCTTGAGTCTTGCCTGCAAAGGGTTGAACCTCCCCGTGGGAGGCAAGGTCATCGTGCCGAGTTTTACCTTCGCGGCTACTGTTCAAGCTTTAAGCTGGGCGGGGCTGGAACCTGTATTTTGCGATATTACCCACCATAGTCATCTCATTACCCCAGATACCGTCGCTCCTCTGCTTGATACGCCTGGTGTTTGTGCCATTTTGGGGGTACATCTGTGGGGAAACGCCTGTGATGCTGATGGATTGACAAAATTGGCAAAAGAACGTGATATCTCTATTTTTTTTGATGCCGCGCACGCAATAGGGTGTACCCACAGAGGATTTTCCATAGGAGGCTTTGGGAGTTGCGAAGTTTTTTCTTTCCACGGCACGAAAATTTTAACCTCCACTGAAGGCGGCTGCATCACCACCAATGATGATGACCTTGCCGAACGCCTGCGAAATCTGCGTAGCAGTTACGGACGGAGAATGACGGTGCCGATTCCTATCGCCGGGTATGGCAGGTTCTCGGAAGCCCAAGCTGCCTTCGGTCTTCTGAGCCTTGAAGACTTCCCGAAAAATTGCGCTGCCAATGAAAAACGCATGCACCTCTATGTTGAAGGTCTGCGAGCCGTGCCCGGAATTCGTTTTTTGCTGCCCACGCCTGGGGAACGACATAATTATCAGTATGTGGTGCTGGAAATTGAGGAAAAAGAATTCGGCCTCAGTCGCGATGCCCTGGTGCGTATTCTTGAGGCGGAAAACGTGCTGGTCCGGCGTTATTTTGTGCCCGGCATGCACCGTTGTGTTCCCTACAAAACGCAATTCCCGCAGTATATGAATACCTTGCCCGTGACGGATGCGCTGTGCGAAAAGGTGATGCAGGTGCCATCGGGCCAGCGCGTGACGGATGGGGACATTACTGTCATCTGCGACCTCATCCGTTTTGTCCACACCCATGCGAAGAAACTGAAAGGAGCACTTCCCAAACGGGAAGAGCCGCAACAATGAAGAATAATGTTATACATCTCATCGCTCCGCGTAGCCTTGTCAGTCAGGAAATGCGCGAGGCAAGGCAAAACCACAGGGGGATGGCGTTTTGGCTTACGGGTCTTTCAGGCGCCGGAAAATCCACGCTCGCCCATGCGGCTGAAGTGCTGCTTTTCCAAAAAAATTACCGTATTACCGTTCTGGATGGTGATGTAATCCGCGCTGGGCTTTGTGGCGACCTTGGTTTTTCCATGGAAGAACGGCGTGAAAACAACCGCAGAGTTGCCGAACTGGCGAAGATATTCGTCAGGAGCGGTATTATCTGCTTATGCGCTTTTATTTCTCCCAGTGCGGCGTTTCGCCAGGAAGCGCGGCGCATTATCGGGGAAGATTTTTTTCGCGAGGTACATGTCGATTGCTCGGTGGAAGAGTGTGAACGCCGTGATGTCAAAGGCTTTTATGAAAAAGCGCGGCAAGGCAAGATACGAAACTATACAGGAGTTTCCTCTGGGTATGAAGTGCCGCAGTCACCTGATTGCATTCTCAGGACGGAGCATGCTTCAGAGCAGGACTGTGCAAGGTACCTTGCAAGCTTTATTGAAGAAAACGCGAAGATTGGGCATTGATCATGGCTGAAAAAAGGGCTTTCGCATGATCGCGGGGATTATGCAGCCATATTTTTTTCCGTATTTCGGGTATTTCGACCACATTTTCCGCTGTGACACCTGGATAGTGTTCGATCTCACTCAATATGCCCCAAAATCGTGGATGACCCGCAACCGTATTCAACACCCCAAGCAAGGCTGGCAATATATCAATTGTGATGTGCATGGCTCGATAAAAATGTCGATTTCAACTACCAAGCTGTGCGATCGCATGAAAACGCAGAACAAGGTACTTGGCCAGCTAGATCATTACAAAAAACATGCTCCCTACTACAAACAGGTTGTCCATATCGTTGAACGCGCCTTTGATACGGCCCGTTCCGATTCTCTCACCGATATCGATGTAAGTGGCCTGTCCGCTGTTTGTGACTATCTCGCCATTCCATTTCGGCCCATCATCGCTTCCGAAGCCGGATTCAGGCTACCGGAAATCACGCATCCCGGACAATGGGCTCTGGAAATATGTACTCTGCTCGGTGCCGGCACCTATCTGAACACGCCGGGCGGGCGGGCGCTGTTCCGGCCTGAAGAATTCGCGCAACGAGGCATCCGACTCGGTTTCACCGGCATCCCAAGCTTTGCTTATGACTGCAAACCCTATGCGTACGAGCCGCATCTTTCCATACTGGACGTTCTGATGTGGAACAGCCCGGAAGAGGTGCGCGCGCAATGCGGCAGGAAACCTGTAGAGTATGTGATGTAAGTCAGGCCCAGCAACCATGAAAAGAAAAAACCTGTTAGGTCTTCTATATAAGCTATTGCATCCATGAGAACATTAATTATGGGCGGCGCCGGATTTATCGGCCGTCATATCGTACACTTGCTGAATCGGACTGAGCGGAGGGTCTACGTGGCCGATCTTCTGCCGGTTTCCGAGCTTTCCCTGCCGAAAGGAGTTATGTATCACAGCGTTGCCGGGGCTGCGGATTGTGGCTTGTCCGGACTGAGTGGTGATTTCGACGAGATTGTCGATCTGGCGTATACTTCGGTGCCGCAAACCAGCTACGAGGATCCCATAAAGGATATCAGCGAAAACCTGCCCCGTTTTGTCCGTTTGTTGCAGTTCGCGGCAGAGCGGTGCAAAGGCAGGTTCGTGTTCCTTTCTTCCGGTGGAACGGTATACGGACAGGCGCAGTTTTTGCCCATTACGGAAAACCATCCCCTAGAACCGCTGTCTCCTTATGGAATCACCAAGCTGGCCACGGAAAAATACGCGGCCATGTATGGCCTGCAACGCGGCATCCCGATTATTTGCCTGCGGCCGGGCAACATCTATGGTGAAGGACAGATGCCTTTTCGCGGCCAGGGCTTTGTTGCCACGGCCATAGGTTCCGTTCTGGCGCGCAGGCCCATTACGGTTTTCGGTTCCACCGGCACCGTACGCGATTACATCCATGTGGAAGACGCGGCGCGGGCTGTTCTGGCCGCATTGGAAGCAGGAGTGCCGGGCACGGCATATAATGTTGGCACAGGACGCGGCCTGAACAACGCACAGGTGCTTGATCTTTTACAAAGGAATTTGCCCACGGCATATTCCATGCCGGCCATACAACATGTGCCGGAGCGGATGTTTGACGTGCGTGAAAACATTCTGAACTCCACCCGGCTGGAAACGGACACGGGTTGGAAGCCGGAAATTGTCTTTGAAGAAGGTGTTAAGCGCTCCTTCTTCTGGCTGGAGCGAAATTTTTCAGCCGAAAGCGAAGTGAAATAAGTATCATTACATATAACGGTCCGTTGCGGCGGCTAAAAATCAACAGGCAACCTGATGGCAAGACCGAAAGTTTCTGTATTACTCACTTCTTATAATCATGCGCATTTTTTACGCGAGAGCATAGACAGCGTTTTGCGGCAGACGATGACTGACTTTGAGTTGGTCATTGCAGACGATTGTTCCGCCGATAATTCCTGGGAGGTTATCCAATCGTACGGCGATCCCCGTATTCGTGCCGTGCGCTCTCCCAAAAACAGGCGGACTGCGTTCATTTTTGACATGATCCAGTCCCTCAATGGAGAATATTTTGCACTGCATCATTCCGATGACATCTGGATGCCCGAGAAGCTTGAAAAGCAGGTGGCTTTTATTGAAGATAATCCACAGTATGCGGCTGTTTTTACCCGCGTGGAGGGTATAGACCTACAAGGGAACAAAATTCCAGTGCCCGCATTCGATCAGAAAAACAAGACCAAGCATGAATGGCTCCGTTTTTTCTTTTTTCATGCCAATGCGCTATGCCATCCTTCCGTGTTGATGAAAGCGGATTATGCCAAACGGCTGTATACGAACTATGGCCCCACACTGATCAACGATTTGCGAAATTGGGTATGCATATGCCTGCGCGACGATATTTTTGTGTTGCAGGAAAAGTTAACCCAATTCAGATGGTACAGGACTAGTGATAGTGGCGATACAACCACGGCAAAAAAACAGTATATGGCTGAATTTTCATATATATTGGAATGTTTTCTTGGTTTGCCATCGCAGGAAGACTGGCTGCGTGTTTTTCCCGAGTTTGAAGAGTTCATGATCAATGATTGGTGCGAACCTCGCTATGCCTTTGCGCACCTTTGTCTGAGACAAGAGCACCGGCCATATTGCGTACACTTTGGTTTGCATTTGCTTATGGATTTGTTGAACGAAGACGAGACGCGTGCGGCCCTGGAAAGGGTCTATGGTTTTACAACAGTACAAATGCGGAGTTTGGCGAGAAGATATGATGTTTTTTTCAATGTTGAAAAAATACAAAAATTGGAACAAGGCTGTGCACAGGCGCAAAGGGATTTGGCGGGTTTGTATGGTTCCCGCTCGTGGCGTCTAACACACCCGTTGCGTATCGCTGCAAGCCGTTTGCGGCAGGGGGGTAACCTGGCGCAAACAGCTTGGCGTTATAAAAGAGTTCATGGCTTTTCCGCGCTGACACGCAAGCTCTATGCAACTATGCTTGAGAGAGGGCCTGTCGCCCGTATACTTGCCGCGCGAGGCGGCTTCCGGACCGTGGGTAACTTTGCACCAGGCCGGGAGGCCATGATTATAGTCTCGCACGACGCACGTCTTGGCGGGGCGACAATCCTTGCACTGCGTCTGGCTCGCTTTTTGCGTCAACACTATGATTTTTCCCTGCATTTCCTCATCTATCAAGGCGGTCCGAAGCTTGGCGAGTTCCATGAACTGGGCACTGTCCATTTGCTTGATATGCAATATGCATGCGGAGATTCGTTGCCCGGACGTGTCGAACGGATTGTTGCCCGTCTGGCGCAAAACGGTGTCAGGCGGGTGATCGCCAATACCGTCATTTCCGGGTCCTTGACAAAACTCTTGAAGCAACACGACATGACGATCATTTCCCTGGTTCATGAAATGCTGCGAGTGATAGAGCAGGGAAATCTTCTGACGAATGCAGAGCAACTGGCCACATATTCTGATGCCGTCATTTTTGGCGGTAACGTTGTCAGAAAAGCCTTTCCTTTTCCCGCAAAGCTTCCCGGAAAAACTGTTGTGCTTGGACAGGGTGCTCGTCATTACAGTACGCCTTATTCTCGAGAAGAAACAAGAACGAAGTTACGTACGCAACTCGGTATCCCCCAGGATGCCCGTATTATTTTTGGCTGTGGTCAAGCGGCGCCCCGCAAAGGCGTCGATTTGTTCACCGATGTTCTGACATGCTTGGGCAGCAGCATGCAGGATATTTTTTTTGTTTGGCTGGGCAATAATGCCGACCCCGCATACATTGCGGGGATACAGCAAAATCTCCAGAACGGGCCACTGGCTGACCGTTTCATTTTTCTGGATAAATTTGAGAACGATCCCTCTATGTATTTCTGCGGGTCCGACCTTTTTTTCCTGAGTTCGCGCGAAGATCCCTTCCCCACAGTTGTTCTTGAGGCCATGCGGGCACGCCTGCCCGCCGCCGCATTTTCCGGCACCGGTGGCGCGGAAGAGATGCTTGGAGAAGGTCGCGGCATTATTGCCCGGCACCTGGATGTTGCGGATATGGCAGAAAAGTTAAAGAAATTTTTGCTGCACCCCGACCCGGATATGGTGCGATACGCTTATGCGTATGTCCGTGACTTTACGTGCGAACGGTATGTTTCCAGAATATTGGCAATATTCCGCACTGTTGAATGCCCAAACAAAGGATTGTCCCACAACGCGGCGACTCCCTATCTCATACAAGCGCCCGTGCCCGCCGCAAACGCCAAACGAATTCTCCATATTATCGGCAACTTTCATATGGGGGGATCCAGCAAATTGATTGCGGATATTGTTGAAGGCGTCGGACCGGAGTTTCGACATCACATCATTGCGCAGTCGAACCCCTCCCCTCAGGCCTACCTTGGCGTTACTGTTGAGGAGCTTCCCTTGGATACGCCTGATTGCGTGTTTCGCGACAGATTCGATGCATATATGCCAGATTGCATCCATGTCCATTATTGGGGCGCAGGTGATATGCCCTGGTATTCTCGTATTTTTGACAATCTTGCGCATGTGACTGTTCCAGTCATTCAACACGTCAATACTCCCGTTGAACCCTACGAATCACCTGTTGTGACAAAAAATGTTTTTGTCAGCCGATATACTGAAGAAACATTTGGAAAAAACGACGGAAAGAACCTCGTCATTTATCCCGGCGTGGATTTTGATCACTATTTCAGGCATGCGGACATGTCGCTACGGGATCCGAATTGCGTGGGAATGGTGTACAGGCTGGATGGAGATAAAATAACGATTGAGTCCTTTGATCCACTTATTGCACTGGCAATGATGCGGCCTGCTGTCACCATCCTTGTTGTCGGGGGAGGCGCTCTCTACGAGCAAATAAAGGCAAAGATCGCCGACGCGGGGGTTGCTGCCCAGTTTCAACTTGTGGGGCATGTGGCTTTCGAGGACTTGCCGAACCATTATTCCAGGATGTCTGTGTTTCTTGCACCTGTCATAGCTGAAAGCTTTGGTCAGGTAACCCCTATTGCCATGGCCTTGCAGCTGCCTGTGGTTGCCCATAATGTCGGAGCGTTGGGAGAAATTTTAGATACGCCTTCGAGTTTGGTGCCTGCAGGGCATTCCGCGCAATTTGCAAAAAAAGTGTGTGAATTGCTGGACGATACCCCTCGACGCGAAAAGTTGGGGAAGCAGCACCAGGAACGAGCGATCCGTTTGTTCTCATTACCGACAATGGTTTTGGCTTATCGACAGCTTTACAATGAGTTAATTTCTGCCTGAGAAGTGTGATATTATGACACATCGCAGCATAACATGGGGAAAAATAAAAAAGGGCTTTCTGTTGCTCAAGTCTCTCGTCACGCAACAAAACAGAAAGTTGTTTTTGCATTATCTCAATCGTTATCTATCTGAAATTACATCGCAGAATGCCTCCGTAATCACCCGGACCTCAATACAACGTTTTCTGCTTTCCGCACAGGCACAGCATTTATTTTGCCGCGATCGATCAGGGAAACCTCCCTCAATCTTGTTCATCTTCCACGAACTCTCTTTAACCGGAGCGCCTATTGTCGGAGTACAACTTGCGCAAACGCTGGCTAAACACTATGGCCTCCCTCCTGTTATTCTGGCCCTGCGAGATGGTCCTCTCAAAGATGTGCTGGAACGCGTAGGCATGACCGTGATTATTGACGAAAACTATCTCTCCGCACAGCGAGACCTCTTTTGCCAAGAACTGTTTTGCCGCCATTTTGATGCAATTATTGTGAACAGCCTTGCCTCATCAATATTTTTGCAGAATTTTGCCTCCCACGGGCTTCCCATGGCCTGGTGGATTCATGAAAGTGCCGAAGGTTTTCGTTATGCGCCTCCTGTGTTTCCCCGCTGTTTTGATATGATGCGGGCTGTATGGTGGGTTAGTCCAAATTCCGAAGCTTGCGGACGAAGATACGTTTCCGAAGATAAAACTGCATATTTACGCTACGGCGTGGCAGATCGTGCCACCACGGAGAAAAATGCGCCCCTGTGTTCCCGGGAGATAGTATTTGGTCTTATCGGTTCATTCATTCGCCGTAAAGGGCAGGATATTTTGTTGTCCGCTCTGGCGCAACTTTCTTCCCCTGTTCTTGAGAGAATTCGTGTTATCATCGTTGGCGAGCCTTATGACCCCGATGGAAATCCTGACTATACCAAGGATATTCTTGTAAAAATGAGAAAATTTTCCAATATCGACTATCGTGGAACAATGTCCAATGACGACTGCCTCAAACTGCTTGCTTCTTTGGATGTGCTCATTTGCCCATCCACAGACGATCCCATGCCGGTTGTAGTAACAGAGGCCTTAATGTGTTCGAAGCTTTGCATCATTTCTGATGCGATAGGGCAGGCGCATTTGTTGAATCATGAGGAGGCAATACTGATTCCGGCAGGTTCTCCAGAGGCGTTGGCGGATGCGATCACGAACATTGTCAACCAGCCGGAATTGATAGAACGTTTTGCCACTCCGGCACGGGCAGCCTATGAGCGTTTCTTTTCCATAGAGCAATTTGAAAACAATGCTATACACTTGGTTGATGGTCTCCTTAATTTAAAAAACTAATGTATCAAATCGACATACTTCTTGCATCATTTAACGGAGAAACGTTCCTTCGTGAACAGTTGAAATCACTCGTTGACCAGGATTATACAGATTGGAGGTTGATCATTAGAGATGATGGGTCAGTCGATCGTACCATTGAAATAATCAATATATTGGCGTGCCAATGCCCTGAAAAAGTATTGTTTGATGATGAATATTTTCAAACCAAAGGAGCCTGTGGAAATTTTTCATACCTATTGGAAAAGTCGGCCGCAAATTATATTATGCTTTGTGATCAGGACGATGTTTGGCTGCCGGATAAAATTGCCAAAACGCTCAAACTGATGAAATCGATTGAACAAAAATACGGTCATGATAAACCAATATTGATCCATACAGATTTGCGTATCGTTGATGAGCAACTGCAACCCATCGCTTCCTCATTGTTGAAATACCAACATCTTTCTCCTCGTTCTGGTTCTCAAATGCATCGCCTCCTGACGCAAAATATTGCAACAGGTTGTACGATGATGATAAATCGCCCTTTGATAAAACTGGCGACTCCAGTTTCAAAGAAGGCAGTCATGCACGATTGGTGGCTGGCATTGATTGCCGCCCTATTTGGTAAAATTGCCTTTTTGGATGAGCCAACGATTTTGTATCGGCAGCACCACAAAAATTGTGTCGGTGCGAAGCAGTGGGGGCTCGGGAGGATTGTGTATCATATGCAAAATTTTAGAGTTTCTCAAAAATCTATATTATATGCAATGGATCAAGCGCAGGCTATATTGGACCGGTATCGTGATCAAATACCTTCTTCAATGAGCACTATGATTAATGCCTACGTTGATCTTCCACGCATGTCAAGAATGGAGCGTATCAAAACAGTATTCAAATATCGTTTTTTTAGACAAGGAGTGCTTCGTACGGCAGGTTTTCTTGTTTGCCTCACAATGCTCAGCCGATCCCATCATTGAGCGCACCCATGAAAAACGTGCTCAATAACAGCGACTATTAGGCCAAATAGCCAAATCGCTCATGTCATTTTTGGCTCGCCCTTCATTTCTCCAGTAAACTGACGGATGAACCGGAATTATTCGCAATCAGTTGCTATATCGGTTGTCAGTCATGGTCACGGCACCATGGTGGAGCGACTCGTCACAGTTTTGTTAAATTATCCGGAAGTCGGACAACTTATTGTAACGCGTAATATTCCAGAATCGTTGATGCTGCCGCAAGATACCCGGATAAGGTTGATCGACAACTCTCGGCCGGCAGGCTTCGGAGCCAACCACAATGCGGCGTTCAACCACTGCAATCAACCGTATTTTTGTTCCCTGAATCCGGATATCCAGTTAGAAAACAATCCCTTTCCATTTTTACTTGCTGTCATGGAGGAGGAGGCCAAAGCCGTCATTGCGGCGCCACTTGTCAGAAATCCTTTGGGCGGAGTGGAAGACAGTATGCGTACTTTTCCCACCATCCGGTCCCTGTTGCTGAAAACCTTGGGTGTATCGGATGGTCGTTGCCGGATTCCGGACGATTCCTCGGTCTTTTTCCCAGAGTGGGTTGCCGGCATGTTCATGTTGTTCCGTAGCGATGCCTTCAAGCAACTTCGTGGATTTGACGAACGCTTCTTCCTCTATTACGAGGATGTGGATATCTGTGTACGAGCTTGGAACGCCGGGATGAAGGTCATCGCATGCCCTGTCATCTCGGTTGTACATGATGCCCGGCGCGACAGCCATAGTCAATTTCGCTATATGCGTTGGCATTTGTCGAGCATGGTTCGCTATTTTTTGAAACATTGGGGGCGACTACCCGGAGTGCCAAATGCTTCATGAAGACATGATGAGTACACCGATGCGGCTCGCTGTCGAAGCAGCAGGATGTATCCTATTAGTCCGATATCACGGAAAAGCTGCAACAACTCTCACGCCGAGGTGTATGGCCGGATTTTTTGGGGAACAATCAACCGCAGAGATGAACGATGTCCATCGCCGCGTTTTTGTTGTGTGATATTCGGGGAAACGCGAATGCAAGGATATGGAATGCTTCGGCGTTTTCTTGGGGCGCAGTGGCTGGCGATCGGTTTTATCGGCGGGGTGTCGTTTATCCTCAGCGTGTTCATTGCCCGTCGTTTTGGGCCAGAAACCTTTGGTGTCTACGCACAGGCGACTTCGTTCGGCATTCTGTTGGCGATCCTTGTCGATGGCGGTTTCGGCAAGCTTCTGCTTCGCGAGAAAGCCCGCACATCCTTGGCATTGGAGGAATATAGCGAAAAACTGCATGGATTCGCGTTTGGTCACGCCTACATGACCATTGCGTTGCTGGCGCTTCTGGCGATGACGGGCCCATTTTTTTCGCATCGATTGACCTTGCTGGCAACAGTGGGTGCCTTTGGCGTAACTGTGCTCGGGCAGTTTTCGCTCGCCATTCTCCGCGGTCAAGGCCGCCTGGTCCGGGATGCCGCGTGGCAGATCGGCGGCCGGGCATTGACAGCCGCCAGCATCGCTTTTGCTCTATGGTGGGGGGCAGATGAACCTTGGGAGGTCTTAGGGGCGCATTGCATGGGCATGGTGTTTTTTCTGTTGCTGCTCATGCGTAATGGCTGGGTGCTTCCTGTTTTTAAAATTCCTAGAAGAATCTACGCTGTTGTTGTTCCCCTCATCTGGCTTGACCTGGCCTCGGTGATCTATTTTCGGTCAGATATGCTTTTGTGTGAGCTGTTGGATATGCCAAACGCCGACGTCGGCGCCTATGCCGTGGCGTTTCGCTTGATCGATGCCTTTCTGCTACTCGCATCGCCGATAAGTCTCATGCTGTTTCGCCGTTTTCGATTGAACGTGGAAACACCGGTCAGAGAAGTTGTGATCGGCATCGTGCGTTTTTCCTTGCTGGCTGGGGGGATGGGGGCGATGATTTTTTTGATGGCCCTACCCACGGCTGATATATTGTTTCCGTTGTTTTTCGGTGAAAAATTCGTATTTGCTGGCACCTTGTTTAAGGTGCTTTGTTTCATGCTGGTGTTTTCCCTGGCCAACACGGTACTTGCGCAAGGGGTTTTTGCTTTGGGGCTTGACCGCCGGTATGCATGGACAGCCACGGTGGCCGCTGTGTTCAATGTCGGCGGCAACTGGTTGCTGATGCCCATCTACGGTGTCTGGGCCGCAGTATGGATGACCGTGGCCACCGAGGTGGTGGTGGGCATCGGCTTGTCGGCAGCTTTGCTCCACGCTTGGAAAAACGCCCCTTTGGTGCGGCAACACGGGAGCGCAACATGAACTCCATGGCGATGCATGTCTCCGGATCTGCTTTGCAGAATGTCGATCTATTCCAGGAGGTGGCGGGGTGCGATTGATTACCGGTACAACCGGGTTCATCGGCGGCCGTCTGGGGCGGGAGCTGGATCGCCGGGGTGCGGCCTGCGCGGCCTTGGGCAGGCACCCCGTTCCGGACAGGGCAAGCCGCACGGCGTCGTTGGACGATCCTGCGGCATTGCGTACCGCGTGCCAGGGCGCACGGACGGTTTTCCACTGCGCCGGGCATGCCCACGCCTTTGCCGCCCTGTCGCACAGCGATGCCGACCAGCATTGGCGGGTCAATTTCGAGGGAACGCGCAATCTTGTCGAGGCGGCCGGGCAGGCCGGGGTGCAAGGCTTTGTTTTTCTTTCAAGCGTCAAGGCCATGGCCGAGCCCGGCGAATTGTGCGCGGACGAGGATTTTCCGGGAGCGCCGGAAACAGCCTACGGGCAAGCCAAACGGGCAGCGGAGGAGGCGGTGCTGGAGGCCGGGCGGCAATACGGCATGCACACCGTGAACCTGCGGTTGGCCATGGTTTACGGGTCCGGCGGGCGGGGCAATCTTGAGCGCATGGGCAGGCTGGTGCGGCGCGGTTTGTTTCCGCCTCTGCCCGAGACCGGCAACCGTCGCTCCCTGGTGCATGTCGACGATGTGGTTGCCGCCATGCTGCGGGTGGCGGAAGATGAGCGAGCCCGTGGCCGGACCTATATCGTGGCCGGGCCGGAGGCCCCGTCTGGACGGCAGTTGTACGATGCCCTGCGGGAGGTTCTGGGATTGCCGCCTTGCCGGTGGAGCGTCCCCGCAGCCGTGCTGCGCGGCGCGGCCCGTTGCGGCGACGGCCTGGAAGTCCTGTGCCGGCGGCGCGTGCCGCTCGACAGCGAGGCCGTTGCCCGCCTGCTGGGCTCGGCCTGGTATTCTCCGGCGCGTATCACCCGGGAGCTGGGGTGGGAGGCGACAATCTCCCTGAAGACGGGACTACGGGAGATGTTCGGGTGTTGAAGCGGGGTTTCGACCTGGTCCTGGCAACGATCGCTCTGATGGTCCTGGCGGTTCCCCTGCTGGCGATTGCCCTTCTGGTGCGGCTGACCTCGCCGGGTCCGGCGCTTTACTGGTCGGACCGGGTGGGGAAAAACAACGTGCTCTTTAAAATGCCCAAGTTTCGCAGCATGCGGATTGGCACCCCGGCGGTCGCCACCCATCTCCTCGACGATCCGGCCCGCCATCTGACCCCGATCGGCTCCTTCCTCCGCACCACCAGCTTGGACGAACTGCCGCAACTGTGGAGCGTGCTGAGGGGCGACATGAGCTTTGTCGGGCCGCGTCCCGCCCTGTTCAATCAGGACGACCTGATCGCCCTGCGGACCGAGCAGGGCGTGCATCGGCTCGTCCCCGGCGTGACCGGCTGGGCGCAGATCAACGGCCGCGACGAACTGCCCATTCCGGAAAAGGTCGAACTGGATGCGGAGTACCTGCGCCGGCGATCCTTCCGGTTTGATCTCACCATCCTGTGGCTGACCCTGGTCCGGGTCAGCCGCCGCGACGGAGTCTCGCACTAACCCCATTTCCAGATCAAACAAGATGTGATCCGCACGGCAAAACGTGGCCGAGGGGGATGAGGCATTTCGACCAAAGGAGACATCCCCTTGCCACAACGAGATTTCTTCTCGCTGTTTTGTCGGATTCCGAACAACATCCCTTGCCAAGCCTCATTCTCACCGTCGGGTGCCTCAATGTGCGACCATGCCTGTCAGCACGCAACAAGAGAAAGAGTGGTTTCCGGAAATGCCCGCAACAGCTTGCCGTCCATCGTGACGGCCTTTATCCCAAGACTCATGGCCAAGGCCACAAATTCGCAGTCATATGCGGAACAATCGCTTCTATCGGCCAAGGCCAGAACATCCGCTGAGTTGACTTCATATTCCGCACGGACGAGCAACGATTCAGCTTCGTTCTGGAGTCGCATCGCCTGAGCGAGAGATAATCGGCCTCGTCGCATATACCCGGTCAGAATATTGCGAAATTCACTTCGCCATAACAAGGGGGCTGCCCACTCCCGCTCATCCAGCAGCAAGCGTTCGGCATGAGAGGTAAACTCGCACGGCAGGTACAAGTAGGCCAGAACATTGGTATCGACAACGATCATGAACGGCCTTCCCGCTTGAAAGCATCGATGTCCGCAGCCTGAAAGCCTGTTCCGATCCGCTCCCGAAGGAGGCGGGCACGTTTCAGGCGTTCGCTCGCATCCATACTTTCAGGGACGAGAACGGTTTCGAGGCACACAATGGCCTCACTGTTCAAACTGCGCCTGTGCAACTCGGCAGAAGCCTTGAGACGGGCGTAGACATTCTCGGGGATATTTTTGAGCGTAAGTGTTGTCGACATATGATCTCCTTTTTTGGAACCAAAATACATCCATTTTGGTTTTTGATCAAGGGCCAAGCTGATTGGCTGCTGCGGAATAGAGACTGTCGCAGCGACTCCTCATCGGTCAATTTCGCCTCTCCGTTCAACCCATGCACCAGGCATAGGCGTTCTGGAACATCCGCAGCCAGGGGCTGACCGGCAAGCCCTGCATCGATTGGGGCAGCCAGTGGCACTGCCAGGGCAGGAAGGCCCGTTCGGGGTGGGGCATGATCGCCAAATGGCGGCCGTCGGGCGAGCAGATGCCGGCGAGACCGCCGGGTGAACCGTTGGGATTGAAGGGATAGCTTTCGGTGGGCTGGCCCTCGTCGTCGACAAAAACCACTGCCGCCATTTGTTCGTTCCACACCCGGTCGCGGATGGCGGCGTCCGGGAAATGCAGAAAGCCCTCGCCGTGGTCGACATGGATGCCGAAGGCCGTCTCTTCCATGCCCGGCAGCATGATCGCCTTGCTGGGCAGGATTTTGACCGTGGTCCAGCGTGATTCGAAGCGGCCGCTCAGATTGTGGATGAAGCGGGGCTGTCGCTCGGCCTCGATGCCCTGCCAGGGCACCCAGCCGAGCAGGCCGAAGAGCTGGCAGCCGTTGCAGATGCCCAGGGTAAAGGTGTCCGGCCGATTGTAGAATGCGTGGAACTGAGCCTGGAGCCGCTGATTGAAGCGGATGGTCGCGGCCCAGCCCTTGGCGCTCTCCGGCACGTCGGCATAGGAAAAACCGCCCACCGCCGCGATGCCCCGGAAGCGAGCCAGATCGATCCGGCCGGCCAGCAGGTCGGTCATGGTCACGTCCCAGGGCTCGAACCCGACCGAGTAAAAGGCGGAGCTCATCTCCCGGTCGGAATTGGAGCCCTCGTCGCGGAGAATGACCACTTTGGGCTTGTCGTTTTTTTGCAGGATGGCCGGCGCGGTGGCCTCGGGCTTGAAACTCAGGGCGTATTCCGGACCCTGGCGGTCGAAGATGTTGAACTTCTCCGCTTCGGCAAGTTCCGGGCCGATCTGCAACCGCTCCAGTTGATAGCTGGTTTCCTCCCACCATTGGCGGAGCACGATCATGGCGTCGTCCAAAATCACCTGCCCGTTGTACTGGACGGTGATGGCCTTCTTCGCCGTGGTGGATCCCAGCACCATGCAGGGCACCTTGGCCTGCTCGAACCGCTGCTTGACCTCGGCCAGATGGTTCCAGCCGCATTCGATCACCAGGCCCAGCTCCTCGGCAAAGAGCATCTCCAGCATCGAAGCCTGGCCGCTGAGCGCCAGGTTGAGGCCGCAGTTGCCGGCAAAGGCCATTTCCAGCACCGTGGTGATCAGGCCGCCGTCGCTGCGGTCGTGGCCGGAGTGGATCAGGCCTTGTTCGAGCAGGTATTGCACGGCGCCAAAGGCCCGCCTGACCAGCTGCGGGTCGTCCATGTCCGGGACCTCGTCGCCGATCCGGCCGCAGACCTGGGCCAGGGCGCTGCCGCCCAAGCGGTTCTTGCCGCCGGCAAGGTCGACCAGCAGCAGGGCCGCCCCGGGCTCCTTGATGTCCGGGGTGACCTTCCTGCGGATGTCGTCCATGGCGGCGTACAGGGAAATGACCAGTTCGCGCGGCGATTTGACCACCTCGTCGCCCACCTTGGCCGCCATGGACAGGCTGTCCTTGCCGCCGTCCACCGCGATGCCCACGGCGATCATCGCCGCCGCCATGGCCTCGGCCGCATCGCGCAGGGCCGCGCCTTCGCCGGGCAACTTCGGCGCCCACATCCAGTTGGCCGAGCATTTGACCTGCTCCAGATCCCTGATCCGGGCCCAAACCAAATTGGTCAGCGCCTCGCCCACCGCCATCCGCGCCCCGGCCGCCGGGCTCACCAGCATCTTGATCGGCTGTTCGCCGATGGCCGTGGCAATGCCGCTGTGGCCGAAATGGCTCTGGGCCACCACCGCCACGTCGCCGACGGTCAGTTGCAGCGGGCCGCAGCACTGCTGCTGGGCGATCAGGCCGGTGACCGCCCGGTCGACCTTGTTGGTGAGAAACCGTTTGGAGCCCACCGACACCAGCCGCAGCACCCGGTGCAGGGCCTCCCGCACATCCAGGCCCTTGGGCGGGACAAAGGGGGACAGGGGCAGGACGGACCGGCTGTCGGTGAAGGTTTTCTGCGGAATCTTGCCGAGTAGTTCGGGAATCTCGATGTCCACCGGGGTGGAGTTGTCCAGGCTGTCATGGACAGTGAAGCGCAAGTCGCCGGTGACCTCGCCCAGAATTTCGCAGGCCACCTTCTCACGCTCGCAGATCTGTTGGAAGCGCTCGATGTTCTCGGGACTGATCAGGAGGCCGACCCGCTCCTGGTATTCGGCCACGTAGATTTCCAAAACCGACATGGTCGGGTCGCCGACCCGGATGTTGCGGATCTCCACCCGGCCGCCGGCGTGTTCGACCAACTCCTTGAGCACATTGGCTGGGCCGCCGGCACCCTGGTCGTGGATAACGTCGATCAGGCTCAAGTCGCCCATCTCGTTGCAGGCGCGGATCACCCGGTTCATCTTTTGTTCCATCTCGGCGTCACCGCGCTGGACCGCGTCGAAATCGAGCTTGGATTCGTTCTCGCCCTGCATCATCGACGAGGCCGCGCCGCCGCCGAAGCCGACCCGGTAGGCCGGGCCGCCCACCTGGACGATCAGCATGCCCTTGGCCGCCTGCTTTTTTTCGGTGTGCCGGTCGTCGATCTGGCCGATGCCGCCGGTGAACATGATCGGCTTGAGAAAGCCCCAGCGTTCGCCGCTATCCAGGCGCAGATCGAAACTGCGGGTAAATCCCTGGATCAGCGGCTCGCCGAACTTGTTGCCGTAGTCCGAGGCACCGTTGCTGGCCTCGATCTCGATTTCCAGGGCCGGGGCCAGGGTGTCCGGGCAGGCGTAGTTGTTTTCCCATTCCAGTTGGTAGCCGGGAATGTGGAGGTTGGCCACGCAGTAGCCGGCGGTCCCGGCCATGACCAGGCCGCCGCGGCCGGTGCCCTGCACGTCGCGGATGCGGCCGCCGGTGCCGGTCTCGGCGCCGGGAAAGGGGGCGACTCCGGTGGGAAAGTTGTGGGTTTCGGCGGTGAGCAGTGGGTGATAGTGGACCGCGGCCTCGCGCAGCGGCGAGGGCTGGCCTGGCTGTTCGGGCAGGAGCGTGAGCAGGGAAGTGCCTTCGATCACGCTGGAATTGTCCTTGAAGGCCACCTTGCTGCCCTTGGGATTGGCGACCAGGGTATCGGTTACCACCTTGAACAGGGGCGTGTCGTAGTTGTAGCTGTCAATCACCTGTTTGCCGCGGAAAAAACCGTGGCGCGAATGCTCGGAATTGGCGTTGTTGAGGTCCATGATCTCGACAATGGTCGGGTTGCGGCCGCAACGCTTGACGAAATAATCGTGGTACAGCTCCCGGTCCCATTGGTCCATGGAGATGCCGGGGATGTCGAGCAGGCCGTCCGGCCCCTTGCCCATCAGGTCGACCTCGTAGACCGGCTCGGGCTCGATGCCGGTCTCGAAGGTGGTCAGCGGCGTCGGGTAGACGCATTCGGTCATCCGGTCGTGATGCTTGGCGGCAAAGGCCGCCATCTCTTCGCCTTCCGGCACCAGATAGCGGCGGGAGCGTTCCACCCGGGTGACCATGTCCAGGCCGACTGCCCGGCAGATGGACACCATGTTCGAGGACCAGGCGGTGGCGAAGTTGAGCCGGGGTCCGATTTCGATGACCCGTTCGCCGGCCAGGGCGGGCGTAAAGGTGACGGTGTCGAGGAGAAAGCCGTCGGCCAGGATCAGGCGCAGCCGCTCGGTTTCCTCCGGCTTCAGCGCCCGGCTGGATTCGATATTGAAGCAATAGGCGAAATCGGGCTTGATTTGACGATGGAGTTGGGTGACGAGAGATGGCATGGTTGGTCGGTGGGTATGAGGATGAAAATTAGTGGTAAGTTTCAATGGTGATCGCAGTTTCAGGGAGCGTGGTAAGATTGCTGAGTTAGCCTTGTTTATTGAGAACGAGGTAAGTAATGGCGGCTGAAGCCGTGATGAATATTAGCAAGCCAACGCAGCACTTATCAAATGGATGTAAGCGGTGGGTAACATATGCTGCATACACAAGGCCTCCGACGATGAAAATGTCGACCACCGCAAGTACGATTACTATGGCGCCATGTGTCGTACTTGTGCACAGGGCATGAAGGCAGATGAAGAGTGACAAGCCAACAGTGAAGGAAATTATTGAGCTCGCCAGTTGTCCCAATCGATTCTCGGTATGAGCAACCGATCTCTCCAGACAAAGGCAATTGATCCCTAGCGCGCGGAGGCAAGTGATCAGTGAGCCGAGCCAAAGAAGGGTTAGGAAGATGAAGAAAAATGTCCGGGGATCAACAAAACTGATGAGCAAAGCATTGAGGTATGAATCTTTCGGGGCAACGCCAATCAAGTGAAATCGAATGAGCACTAAGCAGCCGACAATGAAACCCAAGGTTCCGAAAGATGGAAGATCTTTCTTGATTTCTTGCCAAAGAACACGAGGAACTGCTTTGATGTGATCGTTCATAAGATGGTTGTCTCCTGGAAGATATATTAATTATTTCATCGAGTTATCGTTCAGTTCGACATGGCGGAACGAAAGCCTTGCCTCTTTTGGCAAGACTGTCAACGCCTACCATGCCTGCACGGTCTGCCGGCTTGTCATGCCGCCATCTCCTTGCTCCGGTTTGCGTCGGCGAGTGCAACACGAGGCGCATCTTCAACGCAGGCGTGTCCAACTTACCAATGCCGTTCCTATTTTTCCGCCCCAAAGTGCGCGTCGGGCTCGCTTTTTTTACGGTTCTCTCCGTTGGGCCAGGGAAAACAGCCGCTGAAGAACGGGGCATGGTTGGAGGTGAAAAACGGCGGGTCGCGGTGGAGGATGGCGGCGATCTGCGGCTGGCGCTTGAATTCGCGGTCGAGGAAGGTTCGCACCGACCGCCGGTCCCAGCCTCGGGGATGGACGAAATCCAGGTAGAGCGATAGATCGGCCGGAGAAAATTCGGTGCCCGGCAACCGCTTGGCCTCTTCGCTGGCAATCGGCATGTTGAAGATGGCCAGGTTGAGGAAGGTGATGGCCCGGTGGTGGCGCAGGACGAAGTCCATGGTTTGCCGCGCCTCTGCCAGCGATTCCGAGGGGGTGCCGAAGAGAAGGTAGACGTAGGTGGCAATGCCGGCCTGTTCCATGGCCGCGAACACCCGGGCCGCCAACTCCAGGCGGATACCCTTGTCCATGGCGTCCAGCACTGCCTGGCAGCCCGATTCCAGCCCCAGCTTGAGCAGGACGCAGCCGGCGGCACGCAACTGCCGGCAAAAGTCGACATCGGCCAATTGCTCGTGGAACCGGACAAAACCGAACCAGGGCGCTCCGGGCGGTTGGTCGCGCAGCGCCGTCAGAAGCGCCGGGCTGACGGCATTGTCGAGCAGGTGGATCAGGTTCGGTCGCAGGTCGCGGCAAAGCCGCGCCAGCTGGCCGGTCGCGGTTTGGGGTGCAATCGGCTGGTAGCGGTTCTGCTCGGCGGTTTCCGGACAGAAGGTGCAGCGGTTCCAATAGCAGCCGCGCGAGGCGGAATAGGGCAGGACCGGGCCGGGAGCGAGGTAGTCGGCCCGCGGCAGGTCGGTGTAGTCGGGAGCCGCGCCCGTTATTGGGCCATCGTATCCCAACAGACGCAGCAGCGGCGCTTCGCCGGGGCCTTGGATGCAGCGGTCCACCAGGCCGGCGAAAGGCTCGTTCCAGCCGGGGCGGCCCATCCAGGAGCTGAGCAGGCCGCCGCCCAGCACCAGCTTGATCGCGGGATACCGGTCCCGGAGGAACCCGAGCAGGGCAAAGGTGCAGACCGCCTGGCTGAGATAGCACAGCGACAGGCCGATCCACTCGGGTGCGAGCGCCTCCAGCAGGGGGGGCAGTCGCGCTTCCATCCAGGGGAAAAAGGGACTGCGCCTACAATGTGCGGCCGCCTGCAACAGTTGGTCGCTGGCGAGCGGATCGAACTCGTCTTGATAATTGCCGAGGCTTACATGGATTGTCGGCCGCTTCCGGGCCAGTAGTTCCAGCGCCCGGTTGAGGTCGCGCACCGCCCGCTGGTAGCGATCGACATTCCGGTAGAGTTCGGGAGAGCGCAGGGCGGTCAGATTGGCGTGCCGATGGCGCAGGGCCCGTTTGGACCAGGCGTCGTCGGCTGCAGGAGGTTCTTGATCCAGGAGGAACAGCAGGCCTTCGAGGTTGGCGTCCAGCTGGGCGCAGGCGATGCCGTGCCGGCGCAGGCAACCTGCCAGGGCGGCGATGCCGGGCGGCGGTTCGCCGGGTTTGGCCACCGGCGGATGGATCAGCAGGATTGAGGTCATGGGGAGATTCCGGCTCGGCTTCTTCTTGGCGAGTGTTCTTCGTCAGGCGAAAACCGTTCGTGCCTGACCGAACAAGGTCGCTCCCTCGCCGGCCGCCGAGCCGCGAACCCGGCGGGGCAAGAACTCGCTGCGCTTAAACAGCTTGCCCCTGGTCCCGGTTCCGCACCCCGTCGCCCGGCTCAGCGGCAATGGCGTTCGGCATCGTGAACAATCGACATGGCGGAGGATGCCGGCGGCGGAGAAGGAAAAGGCCGCGTTGCCGGCGCAACTCACACCGATTCCCGGGTCTTGTGGAAAACCACCTCGGGAAACAGATCCTGGGTATGCGCCAGCCGCCAGGTCCCCTCGGCCAAGTAGGTCAGGTGGCCTTCGGCGTCGAAGGCCAGGTTGAATTGGGTTTTCTTCTCGAATTCGCGCAACTGTTGCTTGTTGTCGCAACTGACCCAGCGGGCCAGGGTGTAGCTGAGCGGTTCGTAGGTGGCGTCCACACCGTACTCGTCCTTGAGCCGGGTCATGGTCACCTCGAACTGGAGCACGCCCACCGCGCCGAGGATGTAGTCGTTGCCCATCAGCGGCCGGAAGACCTGCACCGCGCCTTCCTCGGCCATCTGCAGCAGGCCCTTTTGCAACTGCTTCATCTTCAGCGGATTTTTCAGGATCACCCGGCGGAAATGCTCGGGCGCGAAGTTGGGGATGCCGGTGAATTTGAGCTCTTCCTTGTCGGTGAAGGTGTCGCCGATCTTGATGGTGCCGTGGTTGTGAATGCCGATGATGTCGCCGGGGTAAGCTTCGTCCACGTGCGAACGCTCCTGGGCCATGAACACCGTGGCGTTGCTCAGGTTCACCTCCTTGCCCAGCCGGTGATGGACCACCTTCATGCCCCGGGTGAACTTGCCCGAGCAGATGCGGAAAAAGGCGATGCGGTCGCGGTGGGCCGGGTCCATGTTGGCCTGGATCTTGAACGTGAAGCCGCTGAAGGCCTCTTCCTCGGGGTGGACCATGCGGGTGGTGGTGGCGCGCGGACCGGGCGGCGGCGACAGTTCGACAAAGGCGTCGAGCAGTTCGCGCACGCCGAAGTTGTTGATGGCGCTGCCGAAGAACACCGGTGTCTGGCCGGCCTTGAGGTAGTGCTCGTATTCGAAGGGGTTGGCGGCGCCGTGGAGGAGGTCGATGTCCTCGCGCAGCTTGTCGGCGGCGTAGTTTCCCAGCAGTTGGTCGAGCATCGGGTCGGCCAGGTCTTTGACCACGATGCAGTCCTCGGGACGGGTATCCTTGCTGGGCGTGAACAGGGTGATCTGCCGGCGGTGTAGGTCGTAGACCCCCTTGAATCCCTTGCCCATGCCGATCGGCCAGGAAAGCGGCGCGCATTCGATCTGCAGTTTGTCCTCGATGTCGGAAAGGATGTCGAGCGGCTCCAGGCCGTCGCGGTCGAGCTTGTTGATGAAGGTGATGATCGGGGTGTTGCGCATCCGGCAGACCTCCATCAACTTGGTGGTCTGGGCCTCGACGCCCTTGGCACTGTCGATCACCATCAGCGCCGAGTCCACGGCGGTCAGCACCCGGTAGGTGTCTTCGGAAAAGTCCTGGTGGCCGGGGGTGTCGAGCAGGTTGATCTCGTAGTCGCGGTAGTTGAACTTCATCACCGAGGTGGTCACCGAGATGCCGCGCTCGCGCTCGATGGCCATCCAGTCGCTGGTGGCGTGCACCGCCGTCTTGCGGGATTTGACCGCGCCGGCCATCTGGATGGCGCCGCCGAAGAGGAGCAGTTTTTCGGTCAGGGTGGTTTTCCCGGCGTCGGGATGCGCGATCACGGCGAAAGTCCGCCGCCGGGCTATTTCTTGGGTCAGGTCCATGTATGCGATTAAAATTCGTTTCCGGGTGAGGCCGGGTAATCGAGCGAATAGTGCAACCCGATGCTCTCGGTGCGGCGGCGGGCGTCCTTGATGATCAGGTAGCCCACGGCGATCATGTTGCGCAACTCGCACAGGTTACGGGAGAGGGTCGAGCGCAGGTACAATTCCTCCGTTTCGCGGAAAATGATCTCCAGGCGGCGGTTGGCGCGGTCCAGGCGCAGGTTCGAGCGGACGATGCCCACGTAGGCGGACATGATCTGCTGCATCTCGCGGTAGTTCTGCGTGATCAGGATCATCTCCTCGGGGTGCGAGGTGCCCTCGTAGTCCCAGGCGGGGATGTCCGTGCGCAGCTCGATCTCTTTGATCTTTTGGATGGAGTGCGCGGCGGCTTTGGACGCGTAGACCGCCGCCTCGATCAGCGAGTTGGAGGCCAGTCGGTTGGCGCCGTGCAGGCCCGTGGAGGAGGTTTCGCCCAGGGCGTAGAGGTGCCGGATCGAGGTCTGGCCGTTCAGGTCGACCTTCACCCCGCCGCAGCAGTAATGGGCGGCCGGGGCCACGGGGATTACGTCCTTGGTGATGTCGATGTCCTCGGAGAGACACTTCTTATAGATGTTCGGGAAATGGTCGATCACCGAGCGCGGGTCGAGGTGCGTCACGTCGAGGTAGACGTAATCCAGGCCGCGCGTCTTCATCTCGTTGTCGATGCCGCGGGCCACCACGTCGCGCGGGGCGAGCGAGCCCATCGGGTGGTATTTGCTCATGAACTCCTCGCCGCTCGGCAGGCGCAGTTTCGCCCCGAAGCCGCGCATCGCCTCGCTGATCAGGAAGGCGGGGCGCTCGCCGGGGTGGTACAGCGAGGTGGGGTGGAACTGGATGAAGGCCATGTTGTCGATCACCCCTTTGGCGCGGTGCACCATCGCGATGCCGTCGCCGGTGGCGACCGACGGGTTGGTGGTGGTGTGGTCGATGTTCCCCACCCCGCCCGTGGCGAGCACCGTCACGCGCGAGAGGACCGTGGCGACCTGCTGCGTTTTCAGGTCGAGCACGTAGGCGCCGTAACAGGTGATCCCGGAGGTGTTCTTGCGCACCATCTGGCCCAGGTGGTGCTGGGTGAGGATGTCGACGGCGAAATGGTGTTCCCGCACCTCGATGTTGGGGTGCCGCTTGACCTGGCGGACAAGGACGCGTTCCAGTTCGGCGCCGGTGAGGTCCTTGGCGTGCAGGATGCGGTTTTCGGTGTGGCCTCCCTCGCGGGCGAGTTCGTAGGTGCCGTCGGCGCTGCGGTCGAATTTCGTGCCCATGCGCACCAGCTCTTTGATCGCGGCCGGGGCTCCGGTGACGACCTGTTCCACCGCGCGGCGGTCGCAGATGCCGCTGCCGCAGACCAGCGTGTCGTGGATGTGTCGCTCGAACGTGTCCGGCTCGTACATCACGCAGGCGATGCCGCCCTGGGCGTAGTTCGTGTTGCACTCGGTGATGTCGCCCTTGGTGACGATCAGCACGCGTCCGTGGTCGGCCGCGCGCAGGGCGTAACTCAGGCCGGCGATGCCGCTGCCGATGACCAGAAAATCGGTTTCGATACTCATAGCGTCAGTCTCTTGAGGTGCTCGGGTTTGTGGCCGAACACGTTACGGTCGACGTTGCCGCGGATCCCTTCCAGGCGGTGGGCGTCGGTGTGTTGCCAGAAGTGCCACTCCAGGTCGCCCGGCTCGCCGCGGTAATCGGCGATCCAGAGCGTATAGCGTTTGGCGGGAAAATCCTTTTTCAGGTAGGTCTCGTAAAAAACGGTCGAGCAGTAGATGATCGGGTCGGCGCCGTAATAGCCGCGGATCTCGTCGCAGAACGCTTTGGCCTCCTTCACGGTCTTTTTCGGGTCGGTCATGAAGCGGTGCTTCTCGATGTCCAGCACGGGCAGCAGGTTACCGGGTTTAAGTTGCGCGGTGCGGATGAAGTTGCGCGCCTGTTCGCGTCCCCCGGTGCGGTGGCCGAAGAAGTGGTAGGCGCCCCAGAGCACGCCCAGGCTATCCAGCTGGCAGGCGTGGCGGGCGTAGGTCGGGTCGGAAATGATGAGCCCCTCGGTCGCCTTCAGGAAGACGAAATGAGGGCGGTTGCGCTCCACCACGCGGCGCCAGTCGACGCCCGTCTGATGCTTCGAAACGTCGATCCCCCAAACCTCGTAGTCGTCCGGGGTGCGACTGCGCGAACAACCGTACACTGTGGCAACAAGAAGCGAAAAAAGAAGGATCCGGCGCATCGTTTTTGAAAGATGCGCAAAGGTAATATTTATTTAGGAAAATCAGAAATCCGCTTCCGCCCCCGCGCGGTGTGGCACACATTTTGACTTTTGGGCGGGTATGATGTCAAACCAATAAAAAGATAAAATTATGTTACCCGTAAGAAGGGAACGCCAATGGCTTCCCGACATTTTCGACGATTTTTTCGACAACGGCTGGATGGTCCGCGCCAACGCCACGGCACCCGCCATCAACGTGATCGAAACCGACAAAGAGTATAAGGTCGAAGTGGCCGCGCCCGGCATGACCCGCGAGGATTTCAACATCCGCATCAACGACGGCAACCAGCTCGTCGTGACGATGGAAAAGAAGTTCCAGAGCGAGGACAAAGATGCCAAAGCGGAGAAAAAAATGACCGAAAAACAGACCCGGGAGTGGGCCGAAGTGGACAAAGCCATCGAGAAAAGCGGCGGCGAAGGCCGCTACCTGCGCCGGGAGTTCTCCTACACGCGCTTCCAGCAGGCGATGATCCTGCCCGACAACATCAAGGCGGACAAGATCTCGGCAAAAATGGAGCATGGGGTGCTCAACATCAGCATCCCGAAGAGCGCTCCGAAGGCACAGGCGGCCAAAGAACGGCTGATCGAAGTGAAGTAAGGCCTACTGCAATCACCCATCTCTTGGGCGGCGTGTCCGGAATCTTTCCGGGCACGCTTTTTTTTCGTCATGTCGAGGGGCCAGTCGGGAAATGTCAGACACTGGGGTTTTGATTTATGGGCATGGCGCGCGCCCAGGAGCTAACACACGCCGGGGCCCCAGGCACGGGGGGGTGGGGGGTGTCCGGTGGGCAAAAAACGCA
>NZ_JAVBRQ010000032.1:0-84174 GCF_031547805.1 Desulfobulbus sp. | reverse complement strand
AACGGTTCGACGATCGCCCAGAATGCATCCGAAATTTCCCAGGTTTTGATGCGTGCCATTTCTGCCTCCATTGCTTGATTTTCAACGGAATATGAGCCAATGGCGCGAAAAATGCGAGTAATTTATTCGTAGATAAGCACTTAGAGAAGTATTACGGCGTTGGTCTCCCTGCCTGGGCAACCGCCGCCGACCTCCTCCCTGACCGGGGAAGGCGGCCAAGCGTTTATCCGGTCAAGCTTGCCCCCTCAAACCGGGTCCTCGCTGCTGCGGACGATCTCGCCTTCCACCAGGTAGATGATTTCCTCGGCGATGTTGATCGCCCGGTCGCCGATCCGTTCGAGATGGCGGGCGATGAGATAGGCGTTGACCAGGGAGGCGGCATTGTCCGGGCGGCGGCCGATCTCCTCGATCACCGTCTTGTAGGCAGCGTCGCGCAGGCCGTTGACCTGGTCGTCCATGAGGAAAATGGTGCGGGCCAGGGCCGCGTCCTCGGTGACCAGGGCGTCCAGGCTGGCCTTGACCATCTCCATCACCTTGGCGGCCATGGGCTGGTAGTCGTGCCTCAAGGAGAAATCCGCGGTGGCAGTGGCCATGATGGTGCTGATTCGCTTGGCGATGTTGACCGCGATGTCGGCGATCCGCTCCAGCTCGTTGTTGATCTTGATGATCGAGACGATCAACCGCAGGTCGCGGGCCACCGGCTGGTGCAGGGCGAGAATCTTCAGGCATTCCTCCTCGACCCGGATCTCCATGTCGTCGACTTCCCAATCCTCGGCCATGATCGCCTGGACCTGGTCCCGGTCCCTGGTGTGCAGAATGGCGCAGGCCCGCCGCAGCCGATCCTCCACCAGGGTCCCCATTGTGAGGATCGTTTTCTTCAGTTCATCGATCTCGCGATGGAAATGCATGTGCTTGGCCACGGGATGCCTCCGATTGATCTGGGATGGGAAAAGGATGCGTACCGTTGTTAGGTACCGTCTCCGCGTTACCGCCCGATTAGAAACCGGTTAGGATCGCGTTAGCCTTTTTCTTTTCCCTTGCAACCCGTCCGGGGCTGCATAACACTACCGACAAGACCATGCAGCCCAACGGAGTGAAAACGTGAGAAAACCGCGCATCCTGGTTGTCGAGGACGACACCGACATCCAACAGCTTGTCAGTTACAACCTGATCAAATCCGGCTTCAACGTCACCTGCGCCGACAGCGGCGAGGAGGCCCTGCAGCTGCTGGCCAAGGAGCCGGTCGACGCCATGGTGCTCGACCTGATGCTGCCCGGCAAGGACGGCGGCGAGGTCTGCCGGGCGGTGCGTAGCCAGGAATCCACCCGCGCCCTGCCGATCGTCATGCTGACCGCCAAGAGCGAGGAAGACGACATCGTGGCCGGGCTGGAGTGCGGGGCCGACGATTATGTCACCAAGCCCTTCAGCCCCAGGGTGCTGATCGCCCGGATCGAAGCGGCCCTGCGGCGCCAGCCGGAGCCCGGCGGCGGGCCGGGGAGCGAATCGGTCCTTCTTGGCCGCCACGGCATGGAGATCCACCCCGGCCGGCACGAGGTGCGGGTGGACGGCCGCGAAATCCATCTGACAGCATCCGAATTCACCATCCTGGAGCTGCTGGCCGGCCGCCCCGGCTGGGTTTTTTCCCGGCAGCAGATCATCGACCAAATCCGCGGCTACGACTACAGCATCACCCCCCGAGCCGTGGACGTGCAGATCTTCGGCCTACGCAAGAAACTCGGGGACGCCGGCGCCTGCATCGAAACGGTGCGGGGGATCGGCTACCGGATCCGCGCCTAGCCGCCGCACCGACCGTCGACCGCCGGTGCGCCTCCTTCGCGACGGAGCGCCGACGCCATTATCGATTTTCCGAGAGAGCCGCCCATGCGCAACATCCGTCTCTTCTGGCAGATCTTCCCGGTCTGCCTCGGCATCACCCTGATTTCCATGCTGGCGGTGGTCTGGCTGGCCTCCACCACCGGCCGCGCCTTCTACCTCGAGCGCCTCAAGGAGGAAATCCGGGAACGGGCCCTGTTGATCGAACCCACCGTCGCGACCCTTAGCGGTGGCGACGACCGATTATTCCAGGATTTCGTCCGACAGACCGGTCGGCGGGCCGCGACCCGGATCACGGTGATCGACGGCAACGGCACGGTGCTGGCCGATTCCAACGAAGACCACACCCTCATGGACAACCATGCCCAGCGGCCCGAGGTGGAACCGGCGCTGGCCGGGGAGATCGGCTATGCCCTGCGCCGCAGCCGAACCCTGGGCGAAGGCATGCTCTATGCCGCCATCCCGGCCAGGATCGGGCCGGACCGGCACCGAGGCGCCCTGCGTCTTGCCCTCGCGGTGACGCCGGTTGAGGACATGCTGGCCCTGTTGCACAAGAAGATGGCCGGCATCGCCCTGGCCGTCGCCGTGCTGGCCGGGCTGCTGTCGCTCTATTCCGCCCGCAGGATCAGCCGCCCCCTGGAGGAGATGAAGCGGGGCGCCGAGCAGCTGACCACGGGCCGCATCGATCAGCTGGTCAAGATCGATGGCGGGCGCATGTCGGCGGAGATGGCCGGCCTGGCCGCTTCGCTCAATCAAATGGCCGAGCAGATCAACCGCCGCATCCGGATCATCATCCAGCAGCGCAACGAATTGGAGGCGGTCTTTTCCAGCATGGCCGATTCGGTGGTGGCCATCGACGCCGACCAGAAGATCATCCGCATGAACCAGGCGGCGGCGGCCCTGTTCGGTTTGCCGGCGGACGCGGTCAAGGGCAAAGCGGTGGAAGGTGTGATCCGCAACGCCTATCTCCTGGAGATGATCGAGGTGACCCTCGCCCACAATCTGCCGCAGGAGCAGAAGGTGACCCTGTTCAACGGCGCCGATCCGATTATGCTCCAGGTCCATGCCGTGCCCCTGCGCGACGAGGACAACCGCAGCATGGGCGTGCTGTTGGTGATGAACGATTTGACCAAGCTCAACCGGCTGGAGACCGTCCGCCAGGATTTCGTGGCCAACGTCTCGCACGAGTTGAAAACGCCGATCACCGCGATCAAGGGCTATGTCGAGACCCTGCTGGACGGGGCGCTCGACGATGCGGACCATGCCCGCCGGTTCCTGGCCATCGTCAATCGCCAGGCCAACCGCCTGGATGCCATTGTCGACGACCTGCTGACCCTTTCCCGGATCGAGGATCGGGAGAACAAGGAGGAAATCGCCCTGGGGCCGGGCGAGGTGGGGTCGGTGCTGGAAAGCGCGCTCCAGACCTGCGCGGTGCTGGCCGACGAAAAGGACATCGTCCTGCAGATGGAATGCGACGAGGAGCTGAGGGCGACCATCAATCAGCCGCTGCTGGAGCAGGCGATGATCAATCTGCTCAAGAACGCCATTGCCTACAGCCCGCGCGGCTCAATGGTGACTTTGCGCGGCCGGGGTACCGCCACCCTGGAAGGGGAACGGCAGGTGCACCTTGCCGTCGCCGACAACGGCCCCGGCATCGCCAGGGAACACCTGCCCCGGTTGTTCGAGCGGTTCTATCGCTGCGACAAGGCCCGCAGCCGCGACCAGGGCGGCACCGGCCTGGGCCTGGCGATCGTCAAGCACATCGCCCATATCCACCGAGGCACGGTGGAGGTGGAGAGTTCGCTCGGCAAGGGCTCGACCTTCACCATCATCCTGCCCATGGCCCACCGCTCATAGGGACGGGCTGGACCTGCAAGCTTCAGTTGCCGACTTCGGTCGTCCGGTTGTGCCGCCCTGGCCTCCCGGGCCGGAAATTCCTGACTGCCTGGCAAAAGGCCGCGAGCATCTCCGCTGTCGCCTGTTCGCGGTAACGGATGGCAATATAGAAGTCGATGATGACTTCCGCCCGGCCTCGCAAATCGGGCCGTGCCGCAGCCACCTCCTTCAGCAGATCGGCCGGCCCCTGATAATCGAGGACGACGACGCCGGCTCGCTCAAGCTTTTCGCGAAAAACCCTCCAGGCCCGCGCCACTTGATCGCCCTCCCGAGGCATTTTCCGCATGAATGCCAGAGCCAGGAAAAAAAACACCGCTGTCCCCAGCACCGCCGCGGCGATGAGAAGCAATTGAAAAAGCCCCCTGAACTTTTCCAGATCGATGCCCAACGAAGCGAATAAGCGGAACTGATCGGCAAAGGAATACTCCATGACCGACTGATTCCAGCGGCTGTTGACCATATCCCAGGCATTGAACAGGCTGGCCGTCCACTGGCCGACGGCACTCTGTTTGAACTGGGAAAAAAGCGAATCCCGTGCCTCGGCGCCGGTGGCCACTCTGGCGTTTTCCAGACCGCGTTCCGGGGCAACGGCCAGAGTCGGGTCGACCCGTTGCCAGAAGTCGCCGTTCCGCACCTCGACCCAGACATGGGCGTCGGATTGACGGATCAGCCAGTAGCCGCCGAAAGGATTTTCCTCACCGCCGAAATAGCCGTTGACCAACCGGGCCGGGATGCCCGCCGCTCGCATCAGGAAGGCGAACGAGGCGGCGAAGTGCTCGCAAAAACCGCTGCGGCTGTTGAACAGAAACCAGTCGATGGCATCCGTTCCAGATGGCGCCACTGCTGGAGTCAGGCTGTAGGTGAAGCGATTTTCCCGATAAAAATCGAGGAGTTTTTCGACGAACTCCGCGTCCGTTGCCGAGGTCCGCCGTAGCCGAGCCGCCAGTTCTCGCGCTCGGGGATTGCCACCGCGGGGCAGTTGCAGGCCGGGCCGGTCGTCCTGGGCTGGCTGATACACCGGCTGGATATCGAGGATCGACTCGCCCTGGTAGCTGAGACGCGACGTCACCGGCCTTGACCGATGGATGGCGAAATCGTCATGCAGCCGGCTTCCCGGGCTGGTGACCCGCACCGGCAAGTCGAGGGCAAACAGCCAGCGCTGATTGTGCGGCTCCAAGGTGACGGTATAGCCGCGCCGCTCCTCCTGCGCCACCATATCCATATTATCCCGTTCCACCGGGCGCATCCGCCCGCCCTGCTTCCAGGTCTCGCCCTGACAATCCCACAACACGATACCGCGCCAGTAGAGCTGGTTTTTCGTGGGACGGAATCCATTGTCGAAGGTGACGCGGAAGGCGGCGTCGCCTCGCACCGCCAGTCGGGCGACGGCACCGAAGGAAATCTCGTCGGCAAAACCGGTGTTGCTCTCCAAAAGGGCCGGCCGGCCCCACAAGCCGCCCTGGATACGCGGAAAAACGAGAAACAACAGAAGCATCAGGGGGAAGGCCCGGGAAGTGAGCCGCCACGACAAAGCGAGCGCCGGCGTCAGCGCCAGGGCCGGAAACTGGATGTGGATGAGCACCGCCGTGGTGAACAGGATGCAGCCGAGGATATAGGCGGAGGAGAGGATGGAATCATCGAAGAACATCCCGGAAACAATCAAGAAATAACAAAGAATGACCACCGTCATTTCGTCGCGCTGATGCCGCTGTTCAAACAGCTTCAGGGCGATCATCATGGTCAGCAGCGAGACGAAGGCTTCGAGGGTCAGCCCCTCGTTCGTGACGATGGCCGCCGCGAACAACAAGACGCCCAACAGGGTTCTCGTCATCAGCCCCGCCCTCGGCAAGCTCCAACGATACGCGGCGAAATGATAGGCCCAGAGGGCCAGGCAAAGCAGGATGGCCGGGACCGAAATATTGAAAAAATGCGGCAGGGTACAGAGGATGACCGCGTACAGCACCAGATGCGCTTCCTGGCGGCTGGGGACGAAACCCGGCGTGGCGCTTGCTGGGGTGGTCATGACGATTGGTACAGGGCCAGCGCCCGCAGGCAGAGGCTTTTATGGGACAGGCCACGGCCCGGCGCGATCAATTGTCCGCCCAGGCGCAGGCCGTAACGGGCGCCGTAGCCGTCCGCCCGCAGCATGAGATAGCAAAGCTCGCCGAGCTTATCCTCAAGACTCCTCCCCGACATATCGGCCAGGGAAAAAATGGCCCCGCCGCCCTCGTCTTCTTCGAAAACCTTGGCGAAGAGGCCGCGTTGGCCGGCCAAACTCTTCCAGTGGATCCGCCTTGGGTGGTCGCCGGGGCGATAGTGGCGCAGGCCATCGAAATCGTGGCCCGCGGTATGGAGGGGGAATGTGTCGTTTTCCTCGCGCTCGCCCTGGATTTTTTCGCTCCCCGCGTGGGTCGGCAATGGCTTCGGGTACACCAATCCGGTCAAAACGATGGGAATCTCTCGCGTCGCCCGCAACAGCCCCAACGGAAAGGCGCTGGCGGCAAAAATCCGGCGCATCTCGATCCGGCCCCGGCGGTTGACCGGCATGAAAACCTGGCACGCCGCCGACAAGGCATCGACCCGCTCCACCCTGCTCCAGCTGGTGCCGTCAAGTGACAGACCGAGGCCATAGCAAGGGCCGTCCTTGGCCTGAAGCGACAGGGAAAAGGGCAGCGCCTGCCCGGCGAAGACCGCGGCCTCGCCGTGCCCCTGACAGATAAACCCGTTGATATTGCGGAGCGTAAAGATGATGGAGACCAGAAGAACAGCGCTCAATAAAAACGTCAGCAGATAGCCGAGGTTGTTGTTGTGATTGATCGAACCGACCAACAGCGCCGCCAGCAGCACGACATAGACGACGCCGTGGCCGGTCGGGAGCAGGCGGACGCCAAAGGCGGGCACGGCAAAGCGGGCGAAAAACCTGTTTTTCAGACCGATTCCCCGGCTTGCCCTTATCCGATCCGTCGTCATGCCGGAACCGGAACCGCCTGGAAGGCGATCTCCAGTTCGGCGATGGTCAGGGGCGCCAGGGAATCGGCTGTTTTCAAGCGGTGGATGGCGATATAGGGCAGCACGCGGCGCACATCCTCCGGCAGCACGAAATTTCGCCCATGCAGCAGGGCATGCGCCTGGCCGGCCCTGGCCAAGGACAAGCCGGCGCGCGGCGAAAGGCCGATGGCGAAGCGACCACTGTTCCGTGAAAAATCAAGAATATCCTGAAGATAACCTACAAGCGTTTTGGCAAGACGCACCTGGCCGACCTGCTCCTGCAACTGGAAAACGACTTTGGCGTCGACGAGCGCTTGTTCGTCATCGCTAAATGCGGTCCCACCCGCCACCAGTAATTGCCGCTCCGCTTCGTGGTTGGGATAGCCGAGGGATATTTTCATGAGGAAGCGGTCGAGTTGCGACTCCGGCAGCGGATAGGTTCCAGCCTGTTCCAGCGAATTTTGGGTGGCGACGACGAAAAAAGGCGTGGGCAGCGGGCGGCTTTCGCCCTCGATCGACACCTGCCGCTCTTCCATCGCTTCGAGCAGGGCGCTCTGGGTCTTGGCCGTCGCCCGATTGATCTCGTCGACCAAAAGAATCTGGGTGAAGATGGCGCCGGGATGGAAGGAGAACAGGCCGCTGCGCTGGTCGAAGACGGAAACGCCCAGAATATCGCCCGGCAGCATGTCATTGGTGCATTGGACACGGCGAAATTTCAGGCCCAACACCTTGGCCAGGGCCTTCGCCAGCGTCGTCTTGCCGATGCCGGGGATGTCCTCGATTAAGAGATGGCCTCGGGCCAAAAGACAGCACAGCGACAGCCGGATCTGCTCTTCTTTGCCGAGCACATGGACGCCAAGCCGCTGTTCCAGGGCGGCGAACAGTTGCAGGGCCTTGGCTGGAACATCGGTCGGAGCGGCGATCTGGCCGGGGGAAGGTGGGCTCTGGTTTGCTTGCCGGGTATCCATGGCGGGGGAGAGGTCACAAGGAAGAGGTTACGGAGATAAAAGACGGCTTGACGCCGTCTTGGCCTTTTCCTTTCCATCATAGCAGGAAAACTGAGCAGGAACAAAAATAGATGCATTTTTCCAGCGTTGAGGGCGCGTCAAGCGGCCGGCATGGTCGAAGAGGCGCTGCCCACGGGCGCGGCCAAGATTCGCCATCGTATCGGCGATATTTTTACATCTGGTTACCATCGAACTTCAGCCAGGCTTGTTCGCCGGCAATCGGCGGTGTACTTGACGCTCCGGCAAGCCGGTTAATCAAACGGGATCTCCCGCTGCGCCCGAGATGACAATGTGGCCAGCGTCATCCTTGTTGCGAATATCTTTTGTTGGTCGTTTCGACGAACGCAGCAAGGAGAAATCTCAAGAAGTTTCGGCGGGATGGCGTTTGGACTAAAATCGACTGAATGCGCGGTCAGGGAAAAAGAGGCGCGGAACGGCGCCTCGGAAAAAGGAGGTCACAAGATAGCGGCCGCCACGAGGCCAAGCCAAGTCGCACCGCAGCCGAGCAGCGCGGTGCGGGTCATCAGGCAACAGGCCAGCGGGATATGGGCGCTCTCGACCGCGCCCAGGCCGATCCCGATGTAGGGCTTGTCCACCAGAACGCCGTGGTAGTAATTCGGGCCGTTGAGGCACACGCCCAAGGCCCCGGCAAAGGCGGCCTCGGGATAGCCGGCGTTGGGGCTGCCATGGTGGCTGCCCTCGCGCCAGGCAGTGACCAAGGCGCGGCGAGCGTCGAGTCCGGGGCACAGCCGGGCGGCCAGCCCGATCAGCAGCGCCGCCAGCCGGGCGGGAACGAAATTGGAGGCATCGTCGATCCGGGCCGCGGCCCGGCCGAAGAGCAGATAGCGCGGATTCTTGTAGCCCACCATCGAATCCAGGGTGTTGACCATCTTGTAGGCCACGGCAAGCGGCGCCCCGCCGATGGCCGCGAAAAAAAGCGGCGACAGCACGCCGTCGACCACGTTCTCGGCCACGGTCTCCACCGTGGCCCGGGCAATGTCGCCGGCCTGGTAGCGCTCAACATCCCGGCCGACGATCATCGCCACCTCCGAGCGGGCTTGATCGACCGCCCCGGCGGCCAGCGAGCGGTGGATCGCCATGGCCGCCTGGCCCAGCGAGCGGGCCGACAGGCAGTAGAACAGCAGCACGGTTTCGACCGCAAAGCCGATCACCCCATGCAGCCGCCAACCCACCCCGACTACCAGGGCGGCCAGCCCCCACCAACCGACAATCAGGCCGAGCGCGAAGCAAAGGCCGGCCAGCCGCTCATCGGCAATCCATTTCCGGCACAGAGGCTCCGCCTTGGCGATGGTCCAGCCCATCCAGCGGACCGGGTGCGGCAGCCAGCGCGGGTCGCCAAGCATGGCATCCAGGGCAAAGGCCGCCGGAATGGTCAGCCACGGCAGGAGATCGGCAACAGTCATGGCGCCCTCACTTTTTTTCGCCGACAGCGGCCAGCAGATGGCGGGCGACGGTTTCGTTGACAGCCGCATCCTTGAGGGCGATGCGCACAAAACCCTCATCGAGGCCGTGAAAATTGGCGCAGTTGCGGATCAAAAACCGCTGTTCGGCCAGGGTGCGGCAGACCGTCGTGGCGGTGCGGTCCGCAGGCAGGCCGATGAGCACATAGGAGGTGGCGCTCGGATAGAGGATCAGCCTGCCGGTTTGCAGGCGCTGCCGGAAACGGCGCCCTTCCTCGGCCAGGTAGGCGCGGGTGCGGTCGATGAAGGCCGCCACCGCCTCCAGATCCGTGCCGAGGAAACGGACCGCCTCCTGGGCCAGGCTGTTCATGCTCCAGGGTTGCATCAGGCGGCGGAACCGGTCGATCACCGGGGTGTTGGCCACCAAAAATCCGGCCCGCAGGCCCGGCATGCCGAAAATCTTGGACACCGACCAGAGAACCGCGACGTTGTCCAGGCCGCAGCCGCTCATGCTGTGGCTGCGATCCGCCGGGGCAAAGGGCAGGTAGGATTCGTCGATTACAAAGCGGACGCGGGGATGGCGGGTGCACAGCGAAAGCAAGGCGCCATGGTCGACGAGATGGCCGGTGGGATTGTTGGCATTGCACAGAAACACCGTGTCGTAGCCGGAGAGTGCCGCGGCCAGCCGTTCAACGTCCAAGGCGAAATCGTGCTTCGCTTCGGCCAGGAAAAAGTCGGGTTCGATGCCGCAGACTCGGCAGCCGTCGGCGTAATCGGCATAGGTCGGACCGACGATCAGTACCTTTCGGGAGGCAAGGGCCGCACATGCGGCATAGATGAACTGGGTGGTCCCGCCCCCGGCCAGCACCCGCTCTTCGGCCACCCCGAGCAGGCCGGCGATGGCGCGGGCGGCCGAGCGGGCATCGACCTCGGGCAGCACCCTGATCCGGTCCATCCGCCCCCGGAGGTGATCGATCAATCCGGGCAGGGCGCCGAGCGGATTGATGTTGCTGCTCATGTCGACGATCTCTTCCGGCCGGCAGCCCAGCTGCTCGGCCAGGCCGAAGATGTTGCCGCCGTGTCCCTGGATCATGGCCGCCCTCCATTGGAAACGATTGGTGACCCGCACCGGGCGCGCGGCACATGGTATGAAGCGGCGCCGCATCTCATCGCAGCCGCTCCCGCAGGCTGGCCGGCAGCAGCGCCGTCAGCGCCTCGATGTCGAGGTGAGCCAGGGCATGGGCCGCCAACTGCTCGTAGGCTTGGTCGCGGGCAGCCGGGCCGTGCAGCCGGTCGACATCGATCCGCCCAAGGCCGATGCCGGCCAGCCAGCGGCGGGTGATGGCCGGGGTGTCGAACAGGCCGTGCATGTAGGTGCCCATGATCCGGCCATCGGCGGCGACGCAGCCGTCGCGGTCGGCACAGGGCTGTCGGTTGCGGGCCTGCACCGCCACCAGGCTGCAGGACTCGGGCGGCTCGGTCCGTCCCATGTGGATTTCATAGCCCCTGCCGGCGATGCCGTCCCAGGTGAAGTCGGTCAAAGTGGTGGTCTTGGGGGCCTTGAGCACGGTTTCCACCGGCAGGAGACCGAGTCCGGCGATGGCACCCGGCGCGCCCTCGATGCCGTCGGGATCGCGCACCCAGGTGCCGAGCATCTGGTAACCGCCGCAGATGCCGAGCAGGTGGCCGCCGCCGGCCGCGTAATCGAGCAGGTGCCCGCGCCAGCCGCTGTCGGCAAGCCATTGCAGATCGGCGCAGGTGGCCTTGGTGCCGGGCAGGATGACGGCGCAAAAGGCGCTCAATGCCTGCGGCTGTTCCAGGTAGATGAGCCGGCAACCGTCCAGTTGGGAGAGCGGCTCGAAATCGGTGAAATTGGAGATGTGGGGCAGGCGGATGACCGCGATCGCCGGTTCGGCCGCCGCCGTCGGCTGGAAGGGCCGGGGACTCTCGATCACCACCGCGTCCTCGGCCTCGATGCGGAAATGCCGGAACCAGGGGAGCACGCCGAACACCCGCTTGCCGGTGCGCTGCTCGATCCAATCGATCCCTGGCTGGAAGAGGCTGAGATCGCCCCGGAACCGGTTGATGACGAAACCGCCGATCTGCGCCTGCTGTTCGGGCGCGATGCAGGCCAGGGTGCCCACGATTTGGGCAAAAACGCCGCCCCGGTCGATGTCGGCCACCAGCACCACCGGCGCCTCGGCATAGGCGGCCATCCTGAGGTTGACGATGTCGTTGGCCATCAGGTTGACCTCGGCGCAGGAGCCGGCCCCTTCGAGGACGATCACGTCGTAGGCGCTGCGCAGCCGGTCGAGCGCGGCCCGGCTCTCGGCGAACAAAAAATCCTTGTTGCGGTAATAGGACCGGGAGGTGGCGTCCATCCAGGCGCTGCCGTTCAGCACCACCTGGGAGCCGACGTCGCTCACCGGCTTGAGCAGCACCGGATTCATGTCACAGTGGGGCGCGGTCCGCGCCGCCTCCGCCTGGACGATCTGGGCCCGGCCCATTTCCGCCCCTTCGGGCGTCACCCCGGAATTGTTGGACATGTTCTGGGCCTTGAACGGCGCCACCCGCAAACCCCGGTTGGCGAAGATCCGGCACAGGGCGGTGGCGACGATCGACTTGCCCACATCCGACCCGGTCCCGAGCACTGCCAAACAGGCGGCTTTATGCGTCATGCTGTCTCCTGCGCCTGGGGCGTCCGGCACGCCGGCCGGTCGGCCGCGCATGCCTAGCCCTCGATGCCCTTGCGGGCGGCCACGCCCCGCTCATAATAATGTTTGACCGACCGCATCTCGGTGACCAGATCGGCACGCTCCAGCACCGCAGCCGGCGCGCCCCGGCCGGTCAGCACCAGCTCCACCTCGGGCGGCCGCCGCGCCATCAGGCCGAGCAGATCCTCCTCGGCCAGCAGGCCCAGGGCGCAGGCCACGTTGATCTCGTCGGCAATCACCAGGGCAAAGGCGCCCGAGGCCATGGCCGCGTCGAGGGCAACCAGGCCCAGGCGGGCCGCGTCGATATCTTCCCCGGTGGGCACGTGCACCAGCATGCACCCCAGGCCGTATTGCTCGATTACGATGGACTCGGTCAGGTGTCGCAGGGTGTTCAACTCGCTGTAATCGGCGTTCTTGATGAACTGGCCGATATACACCCGCAGCCCCGCTCCGGCGGCCCGCACGGCCAGCCCCAGGGCGGCGGTGGTCTTGCCCTTGCCGTCGCCGGTGTAGACCTGGACAAATCCCTGCATGTACAATCCTCCTCCGCAGCGGCTTGCAGCGGCTAAAACGCCTGTCGCGGCCAACGGTTCGCATCGCCTTCGCGCCCCACGAGCCTCTTTAGAGAATCGCGCCACAACAGTCAACAGCTTTTCACCCGCCCCGGTCCCGGCCATCGAGCGGCTCGGAACAAAACAGGGTTTTCCCGGCGAAAAAAGAGCCGGCCAACCGCGTGTTAGGAAAAATACTTTTTTGAAGATGACCCCTGGTACAATTTACGCAAGATCCTCTTGAAAAAATTGCAGAAAGATGTTTACTCCCGGTCGAGCTTATCCTGCTAACTCGTTTTATGCCCGAGGGAAGAATATGAACGACCGACAACCATATGGGTGGCGTCTCTGTGGCCCGATCCTTTCCGGTCTGCTGACCGGTCTGCTGCTCGCCCTGCCCGCCCAGACCGTCAAGGCGGAAGATGAAATCCGGGTCGGCGCCGTGGTCCAGATCCCCTTCAATCTCAGTTCGGAGCGCTCGTTGTTCGATCCCGGCGCCATCCGACTGGGCGTGACCTGCCAGTACGCGAACGTGGAGGAGGACAATATCACCACCACCCGCGGGATAACCAACACCTACGTCAACGGCACGCTGACCGAGAGCGTCGAAACGCCCGCCGCGACCCAGGTGGACGAGGGCAACCGGGTGTATGGCGTCGAAGGCAACGTGTTCGTCACCGTGCTGGGCGATTGGAACATCTCCGGGGAAGTGCTCGGACTGTACGGCACCAACCATGTCCAAGGCGCCCTGGGCGCCGGATACGGCCTGGCGGAAAGCTTTTTCCTGGATGCCAAGGCCAGGTTCCCCTATTCGGAGGTCGGGCTCCGGTTCCTCAACGGCGCCGAACTCTACGGCGGCCTCAACACCTTGGGCGACTTCAATTCGGGCAAACAGCAGCGCCGCTACCTGGTGAAGACCAACCGCAACAGCTACAGCCCCTCCGAAGACACCGTGGTGGTCATCGAATAACGGCCCTGCCGACAATCGGGACAGCCGCGCGCCGGGCGGGCTGTCCTCTTCTTTCTTCCGGCACCTTTTCCCCCGCCCGACGGGCAGGCCGCGAGCCCCGGGCAGCGCTGCCCCTTTCCTTGTGCGATCGTCGCGCCATCCCGTCGTCCCCGGCCCAAAGCAACGGTTCTCCCGATGCGGCCCCTCTGGGTCCGATGCGTTCCGATGCGCCGCAGGAGGTCCCAATGGGCTCCCGGCACCCCTTTCCCCTTGTTTTAATTCAGTAAAAACGTATTCCTCCCCCCTTATTTTTTTTTCTTTACCGCCTGATTTTCGAAACAATGGAATGAGAGGGGGTTATACGCTGTGAGCGCGTGGTAAGATGAAAACCGAGCATTGTCGAGCTTTGGCGAGTAAAATCGAGCTAGGAAGGGATCGGACACTGTGGACATTTTGTTGATAACTTTTTAACCAAAGGAATAACGATATGTTTTAATTCATTTTATTTCAGATACTGGTAAAACGGACGTCGTTATTGAGGGTTATACGGTTTTCCCCCTCGTAACGCCTTATAGCTCCAAGGAGTTCCATGTTGTTGTCAATCGTCCTGTTTGTATCACGAAATCGCCGCAAACCGTTTTTGACCGGCCGCCGGATTTTCGGTAGATGATCACCATTCGACCGGTTGCCCGATTTTCGGGAAAACCCTTGCGATACAAAGGAAACGGCTTTTTATGATGTGGAACGCGATCAAAAAATCCCTGCACAGCACCCTGCCGGAGAGTGAATACGGCCTGTGGATCAAACCGCTGGAATGTCGGCTGCAGGAGGGGCAGATGCTGGAGCTTGCCGGACCTGACCGCTTTTTTTGCGCCTGGGTGGAAGATCGCTACCTTGAGCTCATCCGGCGCGCAGCGAGCGAGATCGGCGGCATCGACGAAATCCGCCTGGCCGTCGCCGAAAACCAGGCCCGCCCCTTTGCCGGCGGCAAGGGCGGCCAGCTGCTCCTGCCGGGAACCACGCCCCCGCCCCGCCTGCGCTCGCTGCATCCGGCCTTCACCTTCGAACAGTTCATGGTGGGCGAGTCGAACCTGCTGGCCCGGTCCGCCTGCAAGGCCCTGGCCACCGGCGATTCCACCTTCGGCAATTGCCTGTTCATGAACAGCAGCACCGGTTTGGGCAAGAGCCACCTGACCCAGGCCGTTGTCCACCAGGTCCTGAGCACCGCCCCCTCCACCCGGCTGCAGTACCTGACCGCCCAGCAGTTTTCCGCCGAGATGGTGAAGAACATCCGCACCCACTCCATGGAGCAGTTTTCAAAACGATTCATCAACAATTGCGACATCTTGCTGGTCGAGGATGTCCACACCCTCACCGGCAAGACCAAGACCCAGGAAGAGCTCAACACCATCCTCGATTACCTGATCAAATCGGGGTCCCGGGTGATTTTGACCTCGGCCCTGGCTCCGGCCAAGCTGGCTGGCATCGACGACGACTTCCGCAGCCGCATGACTTCCGGACTGGTCACCGGGATCGAATCGCCGGATTACGAAACCAGGGCCCGGATCATCCGCCACAAGATGCAGAGCCACGGCCTGGGTGCGGACGAGGATCTGGTGGGATTCATGGCCGAAAACCTCCACACCGACATCCGCCGGATGGAAAGCGCCATTATCGGCATCAAGGCCAAGTCCTGCCTGCGGGGCACCCCGCCGGACATGGCCATGGTCCGGGAAGTGATTCTGGGGCTGACCGGCGGCACCCTGGAGGAAATCACCGGCGAGGCCATCCGCGACCTCATCGGCAATCAGTTCCGGGTCAGCGTCGAGGAGCTGCGGTCGCGGTCGCGCAAACGGTCCATCGCCTTTCCTCGGCAGGTGGCCATGTATCTCACCCGCAAGTTCACCAACCGCTCCCTGGCCGATATCGGCAGCATCTACAACCGCGATCACTCCACGGTCCTGCACGCCATCAAGACCATCACCCGGGACATGAGCCAGCAGGATGCGGTTCGGCTCCAGGTGGAGATGCTCTGCACCAAACTCAAAAGATAACGGTAGCGCAACGAGCTGTCGGGCCACCGCCCAACACCCCGCCCTTCCGCGCACCCGCACTGTTCAAAAATAGACTCCCTTGACCTCGGCGCCCGCCTCCGGCGCGGCCGGGGTATCGATCGCCCCGGCAATCCGCCGGGCCTCCTTGATCATGTCATTGATACCGATTCCCTTCCAGCCGAAACCGCAAAGGTGGAGGTTGGGGTGGGCGGCCTGGATCGCGCCGCGCCAGCGGAGCAGTTCCGTGTATCCGGCCTCCAGCTGGGGAATGCCCGCCCTGGGCCTGAGCACGGCGGTATAGACGGGCCGTGGCAGCGCCATCAGACGGCCGAGGTCGGCGTAGACCGCCTCGACCAGTTCCGCATCCGGCAGCGCCAGCCGTTCCGGATGTCGGCGGCCGCCGACCAAGGCCTCGAGCAGCTGGCCGCCGGCCGGAGCGCGGCCGGGAAACATATGCGAGGAAAACAGCGCCCCCAAGGCGAAGCGCTGTTCCCGCTCCGGGGCCAGGTAGCCGAAACCAAAGGGAATCTGGGCCCGGTGGTCGAAACCGAGCAGCACCGAGAGAATCCGGGCCTCGGGGATGGCCGCCCTTGGCGGCGGCGTGTCCGGCAGGGCGGCGGCCACCAAGGGCAGACAGCGATTCACCGGCAGGGCCAGGACCAGATGGCGACAGGACAGCTCGCCCTGGCCGGTTGCCACCCGCCACCCATCCTCCTGGCGGCTGATCTTCAGGACCGGGCTGTCGTAGGCGAGCATCTCCGCTGCTTGCAAATCCGCGGCCAGCCGTCGGGGCAGTACGGCCATGCCATCCTTGAAACTGGTCATGGCCGGCAATCCCTTCTTCTCCCGCCCCTGCTTTTTCGTTGCCCGCATTTTGCCGAACAGGCCCCGGATCACGGAACCGTGCGCCCGTTCCAACTCCCGTACCCCCGGCATCACCGCATCGATGGCGAGCCGTTCGATATCGCCGGCATAGGTACCGGTGAAGACCGCGTCGGCAAAGGGCAGCAGGGCCGGGCCGAACCGGTGGGCCACCCACTGGGCCACGGTGGGTTCGCCCGGCAGCGGCCGACGCCACAGATCGCCCACGACCCGCAGCTTGTCTCTCCAGGGCATCAAGGGCTGGCGCAGAATCGCCAGTGGTTTCTGGGGGATACACTGCAAGCGGCCATCAAGGCAGACATAGCGTACAAACCTGGACAGGGGGGCAGTGACCACCTCGTCTTCCAACCCGGCCAGGCGGACCAATTCGCGGCTCTCGGGACAGTTGTCGAGGAATCCGTGCGGCCCCCATTCGGCCAGATAGCCGGATTCGCTGAAACTGGCAATGACTCCGCCCGGTTCGGCCGTCTGCTCCAGGACCACAAGACGTGCCGTGGGCCGCAACGACCGGACAAAGGTCGCCACGCTCAGGCCGGAGATGCCGGCGCCGACGATGCCGACATCGTATTCATTTAATTTCATAAAACATTCCAATATGGTCGGCCGCGGACGGCCGCTTGAGGGTTTTCTTGACAGTCGATCATTCGTGCTTACCATGTTGCCCGGATAAAGGAAAGGCCCTTTATCCCCTTGGTATCTCCGGAAAATCATGTCTTTCCGGTCAACGAAACAGCCCTTGTACCCTGGAGAGGAACAGCCCCATGACAACAGCACAGGTTGAAACCAAGCAGTTTCAGGCGGAGACCAGAAAGGTCCTTGATATCGTCATCAACTCGCTCTACACCGAACGCGACATCTTTGTCCGCGAACTGGTTTCCAATGCCGCCGACGCCCTGGAAAAATTCCGCCACCAGAGCCTGATCGAGAAAATCGAGTTCGACAGCCACGTGCCTCTGGAAATCGTCATCGACGGCGACGACAAGAAGCACACCCTGACCATCGCCGACACCGGCATCGGCATGACCCGGGAAGAGCTGGAAACCAACCTGGGTACCATCGCCCACTCGGGATCGCAGCATTTCTTCGAGCAACTGGCCGAGGCCGCGAAAAAGGACGTCAACCTGATCGGCCAGTTCGGGGTCGGCTTCTATTCGGTGTTCATGGCCGCCAAATCGGTCCGGGTGCAGACCCGCTCCTGGGACGGCGGCGAGGGTTGGGAGTGGAGCTCGGACGGCGGCGGCACCTACAGCATCGGCCCCTGCCCCGGCCTGCACCGCGGCACCAAAATCATCATCGAGCTCAAGGACGACGCCCACACCTATGCCTCCAAGTTCACTCTGGAGCGCATCATCCAGCAATACTCCACCTTTGTCCCCTTTCCGGTCAAGGTGGAAGGGAAAAAGGTCAACACGGTCCAGGCCATCTGGACCCGGTCCAAATCCGAGATCACCGACGAGGAATACACCGAGTTCTACAAATTCGTGGCCAACGCGGTGGACGAACCGCTCTACCGGCTCCATTTCTCGGCCGACGCGCCCCTGGCGATCAATGCCCTGCTGTACGTGCCCAAGGAGAATTTCGAGGTGCTGGGCATGGGCCGCATGCAACCCGGCGTCAACCTCTACTGCCAGAAAGTGCTCATCGACCAGCACAGCGAGAACATCCTGCCCGAGTGGCTGCGCTTCCTGAAAGGGGTGGTCGATTCCGAGGACCTGCCGCTCAACATCTCGCGCCAGTCGCTGCAGGACAACGCCCTGGTGGTCAAGCTGCGCAAGGTGCTGACCAAGCGGGTGATCAAGTTTTTCGCCGAGGAGGCCGGCCGCGACGCCGACGCCTACCGCGAATTCTGGCAGACCTTCGGCATTTTCATCAAAGAGGGCGTGACCTCGGATTTCGAGCACCGCACCGAGCTGGCCAAGCTGCTTCGCTTCGAATCCTCGGCCAGCGAGCCGGGCAGCATGATTTCCCTGGACGAGTATGTCGGCCGGATGAAGGACGGCCAGGACAAGATCTATTACATCAACGGCCCCAGCCGGGTTGCAGTGGAATACGGCCCCTACGTGGAACTGTTCAAGAAGCGCGGCATCGAGATTTTCTACACCCTGGAGCCGATCGACGATTTCGTTCTCAACCATTTGGGCGAATACGACGGCAAGAAGCTGGTTTCCGCCGACCGGGCCGACGTAAGCCTGCCCGAGCCCGCCGCGGATGCGGACCCGGCTGCTGCCCAGGAAACGGCCGAGCCGCTGGCCGCCGCCGTGTTGACCTCGCTCTGCCGCTGGATGAAGGAGGTGCTCGGCGACCGCATCCAGGAGGTCAAGTCCTCCGATCGCCTGGTGGACAGTCCGGCGATGATTGTCAACGTCGACGGCTACATGACCTCCTCGATGGAACGGATCCTCAAGGCCTCCGGCCAGGGCGAGGCCTTTGGCATGGGCTCGAAGAAAGACATGGAGATCAACGGCGCCAGCCCCTTGATCAAAAAACTCGCGGCCCTGCGGGAGGCGGATCCCGAATTTGCCAAGGACCTGGTCGAGCAGTTGTACGACAATGCCATGATCCAGGCCGGGCTCCTCGTCGATCCCATGGTGATGGTCCGGCGAAACTACCGCATTCTGGAACGGATTGCCGACGGACCGGCAGACGCCGCCTGACCTTTTCCACCGCCCCGACAGGCATTTTGTCGTCTAACGGGTCGGTTTTTTGTTGGATTTCCAGGAAAGCCCAGGATCAGAACTTGAAAAAAGGTTGTGTTCACGATATATGAACACAACCTTTTTATTTGTCCGGAGTGTTCCTGGAGGGAATCGATGCGACACCCCCTGTTCGTGCTGCTGTGCACACTTCTTCTGCTTGGCGGTTGTCACTCCAAGCAGGTACGCCACCTGGCATCCGACGCCGCCCTGATCAAACCCGGTCAGACCACGGCCAGAGAGATGCAAAAATACCTCGGCGAACCCGATGGCCGGCGGGAAGTGGCCCCCGGCGTCAGCGAGTACGTCTACTTCGAGAACCGGCCGGGCATATTCGGCTCCATGCCGGTGCTCGGTTCGATGACCGGACCGACCGGCTACGAGATGATCGTGGTCACGGTCAGCAACGATGTCGTCACCAATTGCGAATTCCGCAACTTCAATCAGTCGGATCGCAAATGGAGGGAAGATTTCACCTGGGACCAGGAAGTCAAGTGAGCCCGCCGTCGACCTTTGACATCAACCGGGAGCGCATGATCGACGAACAGCTGGTGGCCCGCGGCATCACCGACCAGCGGGTGCTGGAAGCGATGCGGACCGTCCCCCGGCACCTGTTCGTCGAGGATGCCATCCAGGCGCATGCATACGGCGACTTTCCCCTGCCGATCGGTTCCGGGCAAACCATTTCCCAGCCCTACATCGTGGCCCTCATGACCCTGACCCTGCATCTTACCGGCTCCGAAAAGGTGCTGGAGATCGGGACCGGATCGGGCTACCATGCGGCGATCATCTCCCGCCTCTGCCAGAAGGTGTACACGGTGGAGCGGCTTGATGCCCTGGTCGGCCGGGCCAGAAAGGTTTTCGACCGGCTCCGCTACTACAACATCGTCTCGCGCATCGATGACGGCACCGTCGGCTGGCCCTCGGAGGCCCCGTTCGACGCCATTATCGTCACCGCCGGCGGCCCCCGCATTCCCGAGCCGCTCGTCACCCAGCTGGCCGATCCCGGCCGTCTGGTCATGCCGGTCGGCGGCCAGGACGTGCAGGAGCTGCAGGTCGTGGACAAACGGGACGGCGGCATTACGGTGACCACCATCGAACAAGTCCGCTTCGTCGATTTGATCGGCGCCCACGGCTGGCCGAACTAAGTTGATCTTGGCGGGCTCTCGCCCGCTGCGGGACCGCCTCGCTCCGATGTCGGCATGTTCATCGCGCCGCCCCGCGCCTTTCCGCCCTGCCGGAAGCAGCCGGGCCGTGGCGGTTTTGCTTTTGTCCCCTTCCCCCACCGGTGCCCATGTCTTTTCTCAATAGTGATACCCTGCTGGATGTACTTGTCAAAGAGCGGTTGCTTTCCGCCGAACAGCGGAAATTGGTTCTCCTGCACAAGGGGCGGCAGCGACAGAAACTGCTTAAGCAGCAAGGAGCCCGGCGGCAGGAGGAGGAAACCAAGCGGGACAAGGGCTTTCCCGACATGGTGGACATCATCGTTTCGCTCGAGCTGGAAAGCGCCGGGCCGCCCCCCGGACCGGTGACCGAGGAGCGAATCATCCAGGCTGTCAGCCACGCCCTCAAGATTCCCTTCAAAAAGCTCGATCCCCTTGAGCTGGACATGGACACGGTCACCAAGACGATCCCCCGGTCCTTTGCCGTCAACCACCTGATCCTGCCCGTGGGCCTCAACAACGGCATCCTCGACATTGTTACCTACCACCCCGATATTCATCCGGTGCTCGAGGATATCGAGCGGGTCAACCAGGTCAAAGTCCGGCCGTTTCTGTCCACCAGGACCGACATCAAGAAAATCCTGGCCGAGTTTTTCGGCTTCCAGCGCTCGATCACGGCCGCCGAGTCCCAGTTCGTCAGCAGCGGCTCATCCGCCACCGTCGACATCGGCAACCTCGAGCAGTACGTGCGCCTGGCCACGACCAAGGAGCTGAGTTCCACGGATCAGCACATCAAGGCGGCGGTCAACCACCTGTTCGTGTACGCCCTGGAGCAAAGGGCCAGCGACATCCACATCGAACCCAAGCGGGACAGTTGCCTGGTCCGGTTCCGGATCGACGGTGTCCTGCACACCATCTACAAACTGCCCAAGGCCGTGCATGCCGCCATTGTTTCGCGGATCAAGAGCCTAGCGAGGATGGACATCGCCGAAAAACGGCGGCCCCAGGACGGCCGGATCAAGATCGGTCGCCCGGGCGAGGGCGGCGGTGAGGCGGAACTCCGGGTCTCCACCGTTCCGGTCGCCTTTGGCGAGAAAGCGGTTATGCGCATCCTCAATCCCGAAGTCATCTTCCAGGATCTGGACCATCTCGGTTTTGCCCGGCGGGACAGGATCGTTTTCAACAGCTTCATGACCGCCGCCCACGGCATTGTCCTGGTCACCGGCCCGACCGGCAGCGGTAAGTCGACCACCCTGTACTCCACCCTCAAGCAGATCGCCTCGCCGGAAAAAAACATCGTCACCGTCGAGGACCCGGTGGAAATGGTCCACGAGGACTTCAATCAGATCGCGGTGCAATCGCAGATCGACGTCACCTTCTCCACCATCCTGCGCAACATCCTGCGCCAGGACCCGGACGTGATCATGATCGGCGAAATCCGCGACCTGGAAACCGCCACCCATGCCGTTCAGGCGGCCCTGACCGGACACCTGGTGTTCTCCACCCTCCACACCAACGACGCAGTCTCGACCATCGTCCGTCTGCAGGACCTGGGGCTCGAGCCCTTTCTCATCGCCTCGACCATGCTGGGCGCCCTGGCCCAGCGGCTGGTGCGGCGCAACTGTCCCCACTGCATTGAGCCTTACAAGGTGGATGGCGCGGGTCTGCGCAAACTCGGCTTTCCGGTCGGCAACCAGGAACTGGTCGAGCTGAAAAAGGGCAAGGGATGCCTCCAATGCCGCAATACCGGTTATTTGGGGCGGATCGGCATTTTCGAGGTGTTCCCGATGTCGGACCAGATGAAAAAACTGATAGCCGCCAAGGCCAACGGCATGGAACTGCGGCAGATGGCCATCCGGGAGGGCATGACCACTTTGCGCGAGGATGCTTGGCGGAAGGTTTTGGCCGGACTGACCACTGTGGAGGAGGTGCTGCGGGTGACCGGAGAAACCGAGGCGGGATGATTTTTTCCTGGCGTTCGGGTCAACACTCCCTATAGTGTTGCGGCGAAACGGGAATAAGGAGCGAGCGGCAAAACATGGGACAGAAAATCGTCAGCAAAAACAAAAAAGCCTTTCACGACTACCATATCGAGCAGACCTTCGAGGCCGGCATGGTGCTCAGTGGGCCGGAGGTCAAGTCGCTGCGTGCCGGCAAGGTGAATCTCCGCGACGGCTATGCCCAGCTCAAGGACGGCGAGGTTTTTCTGTACAATGTCCACATTTCGCCCTACTCCTACGCCACCCATATCGACCAGGATCCTCTTCGGGTCCGGAAGCTGCTGATGCATCGACGCGAGATCCGCAAGCTCATCGGCAAACTCCACGAGAAAGGCATTGCGCTGATCCCACTCAAGATTTATTTTATTGAAAATGGTAAGGCCAAGGTCGAACTGGCTTTGGCCCGCGGCAAAAAACTCTACGACAAACGGGCGGCACTCAAGGAGAGGGAGTCGAATCGGGAAATGGAACGCTCCATGCGCCATGACGACTGATTCCTGCATGCCGGCCGGCACATCACCTTTGACGCACATCGATGGGGGCGAAACGGATTCGACGGGGATATTGAAGCTTGTTGTTGCATGCCGAGTTTCTGTCAGCTCGTAAAATTGGCGGAATTAAATATAATCGCAGACGATTATAACTACGCACTGGCAGCTTAACCTGCCATGCCGTTCCACCGGCTTTCGCCTGTAAGGCCGGATTCGGAGCGTCGACTTCACAGGCTGGTTGTCCGTGCATGCCTGGGGCACGGATGACGAGATTTTTCAGGCTGGCAACCGACTATCCCGGTTCCGGGTGAGAAGCGGATGCGAGACATAATCCCGGAACTACGCATGTAGAGACACGAGGGGAGAATTTTCGGACCCGGGTTCAACTCCCGGCGCCTCCACCATTTTTTACAACCCGCTGTTATGGCTACGAGAAACACTCGAGCTGTCAGCGGGTTTTCTTTTTGTGGCCATTACCACGACGGCTCGCCATATTCACTCCTCGATTCTGACAATCGAGAGGTTCTTGATGTCCTGCCGGGTTTAAGCGATTCTACAAACAAAAACGCCTTGAAAGCGCATCACTTTCAAGGCGTCTGTATCAGCGGGTAGCTAACTGGCTGAAATATTTGGCGTCCCCAACCGGATTTGAACCGGTGTTGCCGACGTGAAAGGCCGGTGTCCTGGACCTGGCTAGACGATGGGGACTAAATTTGATCGCATAATGGTGGGTCGTGCGCGACTCGAACGCGCGACTCTCTGCTTAAAAGGCAGATACTCTACCGACTGAGTTAACGACCCTTAACTTCGAGAGCATCTCTCTACTAATTTCTCTTTGGCGTGTCAATGAAAAATGGCGATCGAAACCTGATTTTTGCCCGCCGCGCCAAGTCGTCCCGCTCCGGCCGCAACGAATCTTTCTCCACATTTCCTTATGGTCTCGCGGCGGGTTTGCGAGTACAATCTTCTTCCTACAATCGATTTGATCGGACGGAATACGTCTTGTCCGTTATTCATTATGGAGTTCGAGAAGCTATGGGGTTGCTGACAGGGTCGGCGTCGCTGACACGGTTTTCGGTGGTGGGCGAACTGCCCGCCTCTTTCTGGGATGTTGCGAGCCAACGGATCGCGGCCTTGAGTTTTCGGGATATCGACGACACCATGGACGAGTATTCCATTGGCTGGGTGTCGGTCGCCGACATGTTCGATGCCGGTTTTGCCTACAGTTCCTATGCCGCCGGCGATTACATCGCCCTGACCATGCGGGTGGACGAACGCAAGGTGGCACCGGCGGTGCTCAAGAAATTTGTCATGAAGGAGGAAGAGCGGATCAAGCGGGAGAAGCAGATTCCGCGGCTTGCGCGGGCGGCCAGAATGGAAATCAAGGAGCGCGTCCGGGCAGAATTGATCCGCAATGCCCCGGCCGTGCCGGCAACCTATGATTTATGCTGGAATCTTGCCGACAGCACCCTCCTCTTTTTTTCGACCAGCAAAAAGGCCATGGCCCTGCTTGAAGACCTGTTCAAGGAAACCTTCAATCTGTCGCTGATTCTGCAGATCCCGTGGCTGACGGGCCAGCACTTGGCCGAAGGGGACGCCTTGGATCATTACGAGGCCATGCGACCCGCCATCCTGCTTTAGCCGGACGCCAGTCCCTAATCAATGGAGGAGAAATGAACGGCTCGATACTTGGGGCGCTTCTTGTCGTCGCCTTGCTCGCGGCGTACCTGGTGTGGAAAACGCGAACCGGACGCAAGCGAGCCGCCATGCGTACCGATCCCGAGTCGATACCAGCCGCCGCCCCCCAGGAATTGACCGGCGAACCGGCTGCAACTCCGGAGCAGTCGCCGGTGCGGGATGATGCCGGGGTATCCTCGCCCTTGGCCGAGGCGGCAATGCCGCCGCTCGAAGTGGAGAGCGGAGGCAAACCCGCCCTGGCAGACGAACTAACCGCCCCCCCGCAGCCAGAGATCGACGAGGGCGAACCCACTCCTGTTGCCGCACCGATTGTCCCGGAACAGGAGGAGATGCAGCTGGCGGCCGAATCGACCGAGGCCGTTGTTGCACAGGCCGCCGTAGACGAAGAACCGGCTGAACAGCCGGCCGGCGAGGCGATCGTGGCGGAAGAACCGAGCACCGCCACGATCCAGGCGACATCCGACGCACCGACAATTCGCCTCAGTCTGGATGCCTACGCAAGCCGCATGAACGGCCTGGAGGATCGGCAACGCACTTTACTGACCCAGGCCATTGCCGATCGGGACGAAGAATTGCGCGACAGATTGCAGCGCGAGCTGGTGGTCATGAACGACAGGCTGGCCCTGATCGCGGACAGCCACGCCGAGGAAGTCGCCTGCTTGCAGCGGGTTCTGGACACTCTGCTTCAATTACGCCGGGAGTCGGGGACACAACCGGCCCTGGAGGGAGCGGTCGCCGACCTGTGCGGCGGCAATGCCGAACCCGCGGCAGCATGCCTGGCCGAATGGGGCGGGCAGCCGCCCGCCATGGCTGGCAAAATCGCCTTCTGCAGGGGGCAGCTGGCCGAATGCCGGGTCGATTTGCAGCAGGCGCTGGACCAGTACCGGCAGGCAGTCGCCCTGGAGCCGGATGATTGGTGCGGTCTGCAGGCTGCCGGCCGGGTGGCGCGCACGCTCTACAATTACAAAGAAGCCATTCCCTGGCTGGAATCGCTGGTGCGCCTGGCCCGGAAGAGCAGCGCTGACGATCCCCTGGCCCTGGCGCTGGCCCAACGGGAACTGGCGTACACCCATGTCCTTGCCGGTCAACATCAGAAGGCCGGGCCGCTGTACAAGGAGTCCATGACGGCCTTGGCCAGAAAACTGGGCCAAGACCATCACGAGCTGGCCACCTGCTGGTTCCAGATCGGCGAATTGCAGGAGACGCTGGGCGAGTACGACAAGGCGGTGTCTCTGTACCGGAAGGCCCTGGCGATTGTCGAAAAGCAAAAAGGCGCGGAACATCCCGCCCTGGCCGCCATTCTCGACAAGCTGGCGGCCCTGTGCACGGAGCTGGAAATGGAAACCGAGGCGGTATCTTTGTACGAGCGGCTGGTCCGCATCCAGGAAAAAACGCTGCGCCCCAACCATTTGCAACTGGCCATCAGCCTCAACAACCTGGGCGAATCCTATCGCCTCGTGGGGCGGTACGGGGAAGCCGAATCTTGCTACCAAAAAATCCTGGCAATCCACGAGGCGACCTACGGCCCGGACCACCCCAGCGTGGCCGCCGTGCTGCAGGAGTTGGCCAAGCTGCATGGCAACCTGCGCCATCCCGAGGAGGCCAGGCAATACCAGCAACGGGCCGCGGCCATTTTTCAAAAAAGTGTCGAGGCCCAGCAAAAAAAGGGCAGCGAAGAGTCGCTGACCTTGGAGCTCTAACCCGAAAGCGGCACGCAACGAACGGAAGAATCACACATGGATCTTGTCGATCTCATTCAAGAAAAGCGATTTGTTGGCCAGGAGTTTCTTGCCTGGCTATGGTATAAATCAGAAGAGCGCGGCGGCAGCGTCGAAGTACCTGGACGGGGCGATGTCCAGGTGGTATTCGAGAAGCACATGCTACTCGAATACGGCGAGGGCGAGGCCAACGAAAAGGTTATCTGCCGCGGTCTGCAAACCGAACTCAAGGAAGCGCGGGCCGGGCTCGGGCTGGCCAAGAAACCCGAACAGGCCCGCGTCCGCCTGGCCTGGGGCGAATACGAATTCAGCGTCACCCTGACCGCGGCGACCTTCGAATTCCGCAACATCCGCCTACCCAAGACCGCCGGGGCCGACGAGGACGACGGCCGGGCCGAAAGCCTGGAAGGCCGCATCCTGGAGCGGATAGCACTGATCGAGCATCTGACCCGGCTGGTCGACGACCTGTTCCGCATGTTCATCAATATCAGGGCGTCAACGCTCTGGAACGAAGAATTGCTCAAGATCCGCGCCTGGATCAACGCTGGCGTCCAAGCCGCATAACCTCTGCCGCGAACAGTATTCCCATGGAATTTGAAACCGTGATCGGGCTGGAAATCCATGCCCAGATGAAGACCAAAAGCAAGATTTTCTGCGGTTGCTCCACCGAATTCGGCGCGCCGCCCAATACCCAGACCTGTCCGGTCTGCCTGGGCATGCCCGGCTCGCTGCCGGTACTCAACCGCAAGGTGGTGGAATCGGCGATCAAGCTGGGCTTGGCCACCGATTCGACCCTCAACCGAGAAAACCGGTTTGCCCGCAAGAACTATTTCTACCCCGATCTGCCCAAGGGCTACCAAATATCCCAATTCGAACTGCCCATCTGCGAACACGGCCAGCTGGAGATCGAGGTGGAGGGCCAGGCGCCCAAAACCATCGGCATCACCCGCATTCACATGGAAGAAGATGCCGGCAAGCTGGTGCACGACGACCGCGAACCGTTCAGTTATGTCGACCTCAACCGCACCGGCACCCCGCTGCTGGAGATCGTCTCCGAGCCGGACCTGCGCTCGCCCGAGGAAGCGGCCGCCTATCTCAAGAAACTGCACGCCCTTGTCCGCTACCTCGACATCTGCGACGGCAACATGCAGGAGGGCAGTTTCCGCTGCGATGCCAACATTTCCCTGCGGCCCCGAGGCCAGGAGGAATACGGCATCCGCACCGAGCTGAAAAACATGAACTCGTTTCGCAACGTGCAGCTGGCGCTGGAATACGAGGAGCGGCGGCAACGCGACATCCTCCTCGAGGGCGGCCAGGTGGTGCAGCAAACCCTGCTGTGGGATGCGGATCACGGCCGGACCGAGTCGATGCGCGGCAAGGAGGAAGCCCACGATTACCGGTATTTCCCGGACCCCGACCTGATTCCGGTGGTACTCGACGAGACCTGGATCGAGCGGGTGCACGCCGAGTTGCCCGAACTGCCGGACAAACGGCGGCAGCGCTTTGCCAGCCAGTTCGAGTTGACCGATTACGATGCGGCCATTCTCACCGGCTCCCGCGAGTTGGCCGATTTTTTCGAAACCGCCCTCCAGGAGTTCGCCAACGCCAAGAAGCTCGCCAATTTTATCGGCACCGAGCTGTTGCGCGACTACGGCCCGGAGCGAATCGGCGAGTGCCCGGTCAAGCCGGGCCAATTGGCCCGCTTGCTCAAAATGACCGAGGAAGGGGCGATTTCCGGCAAGATCGCCAAGACGGTCTTTGGCGAAATGCTCACCAGCGGTGCCGATCCGGAGGCTGTCGTCGAGGCCAAGGGGCTGGTGCAGATGAGCGACGAGGGCCAGCTGGTTGCACTGGTGCGGGAGATCCTGGCCGCCAATCCGGACCAGGTGCAGCAGTTCCGCGAGGGCAAGGCCAAGGTGATGGGGTTCTTCGTCGGCCAGCTGATGCAAAAGACCAAGGGTCAGGCCAACCCGCAGCTGGCCAACAAGCTTTTCCAGCAGGAATTGGGCAATTAGGCGGGCTCCGGCCGGTGCCCCGGCCGGCCGCGGCGAAGAACGGATACGCGCTTTTGTCTGGAGACGAAACAACCAAGCGCGGGTCTTTTCCGGAAACGACAGTCATGTCACTGCATCAGGAACCGAACCGACGCTCCCGTCTTTGAACGGGTGCGGCAGGCCGACTCCCGATCATTCCACTTTCCCGGCTTGGCCCACCGAAAAACCGGCGCCACCGGAACTCGGCCGGTGCTGGCCTCGACACTGTTGCCCTGTGCGCGATGCCAGCTGCAATCATTGATATCGTCGCCAAAGCTGCACTACGCATTTTTGTTGATGCAAATCCGGATTTTCCTACCGATAAGCAATGAATAAAAAAAACATTGCTGCAACGCTAAAAGCCATTTCTGGCGGCGGGGCCGTGTCGACAGTGCGAGGGAGCTGACGATTCTTTGAGTATTTGGTTGAAATTATAGCGTCTTGATTTTAATTTGCTTTTGAAATTATTGCTGTCTCTTACCGAACCAGGTATGTGCACCCCATGACCGAGTCAAAACAACCGCCCCGCAGCCTCGAGCTGCCGCCTTCTCCCGGACAATCAGCCGTCAAGACCGGTTGGTTCGGCATGCGGGAAAAGCTGATTCTTCTTTTTGTCGTCATCAAGGTCCTGCCGTTGATTGGCTTGATGTTCGTGGCCGACCGACAGGTAAGCCAGCTTGGCGAGGCGTTCATCGACAAATCGAACGAAGTGGTGCGCACCACTCAGGACCTGGTGAACCAGACCGGCGCCCTGGCCACCGAAAGCTCCATCCGGGCCCTGGATCTCAAATCCAGGGAGGCCATCGAACGGCTCACCACCAATCTGGCCAGGCAGGTGGCGGATTTTCTCTATGCCAGGGATGACAATATCATCCAGGCCTCGGCCTTGCCGGTCAACGAGGAAGCCTACCGAAAATTCGTCTCGGTCTATAAAAAAGAGGTCGTGCGCCCCCACGAGTGGGTGCTCAACAAGGAGCAGACGGCCTGGGTGCCCAAGGAGCCGCCGGCTCCCCTCGATACGCCTGCCCAGGTGCCCTACGGCGCGCCGGACAACGAAAAGGACTTTCATTACAGTCCGCCCGACCGCCCCGGCATCCGCACCATGCAGCCGCTCTACCACGAGATGACGTTTTTCGATCTCGCCGGTCAGGAAAAAATCAAGATCTCGCTGACCAAGGTGCTGCCGCCGGATTTGCGCAATATCTCGCACCGGGAAAACACCTGGTGCAAGGCGGAAGATTACTTTGCGGAAGCGCAAAAGCTGAAGGAAGGGGAAATCTATGTCTCCAAGGTGATCGGCCCGTATGTGCCGTCACCGATTGTCGGCGTGTACACGCCTGCCGCGGCCGAGAAGCGCGGCATCCCCTTCGAACCCGAAAAAGCAGGCTACGCCGGCAAGGAAAATCCGGTGGGCAAGCGTTTTCAGGGGCTGGTGCGCTGGGTTGCCCCGGTTTTCAAGGATGGAAAGAAAGTCGGCTATGTCTCGCTGGCCCTTGACCACACCCACCTCAAAGAGTTCACCGACCACGTCCTGCCCACCGAGGAACGTTTCTCCGCCATCGCCGACGCCGGCAGCGGCAACTACGCCTTTATCTGGGATTACCTGGGCCGCAGCATCTGCCATCCCCGCGACCATTCCATCGTCGGCTACGACCCGAACACCGGCGAGGAGACCCTGCCCTGGATCAGTTCCGAGCTTCTGCCCATCTGGGAAGCAGCCAACGGCGTATTCAGCGCTTTTGAGAAAACCGCGCCCCAATACCTGGAGCAGACCAACAAGAAAAAGCCGGTTTCCGCCTTTACCAAGGCCGGTTTTGTCGGCCTGGATTGCCGCTACCTCAATTTCGCCCCCCAATGCAGCGGCTGGATGTCGCTGACCCAGCACGGCGGCTCAGGCTCGTTTGTCATCCTCTGGACCGGCCTGTGGAAACTCACCACCGCAGCCTCCATACCGTATTATACCGGCATCTACGGCGCGAGTCCGCGAGGATTCGGCTTTGTCACCATCGGCGCGGACATCAACGAATTTCACCGGGCGGCCACGGAGACCTCCGAGCGGCTCGGGGTCATCACCAAGGAATACGAAAACACCCTGGCCGAGGACCAGAAGAAGACGCTGACCACCATCCGGAACTCGGTCGAGGAAACCGGCTGGACCCTGACCATCTCCACCCTGGTGATGATCGTCTTGGTCATCGGAGTTGCCATCTGGATCGCCTCCAGCATGACCAAACGGCTGACCGATCTCATCCGCGCGGTGGGCCGTTTCAAATCCGGCGATCTTTCCTCCCGCCTGCCCGTTGCCAACCGCGACGAGATGGGCCAGTTGGGGACGGCGCTCAACGAAATGGCCGACCAACTGCAAAAATCCATCGCCGTCTACCAGGACGCCAAGCAGCGGGCCGAGGAATCGGACAAGGAAAAAAGCCTTTTCCTGGCCAACATGAGCCACGAAATCCGCACGCCCATGAACGCCATCATCGGCATGACCTCGCTGGCGCAAAAGGCGAAAAACGAGGAACAACGGCGCTTCCTGTTGAAAACGGTGGCCATTTCCGCGGAAAACCTGTTGCGGCTTTTGGATGACATCCTCGATTTTTCCAAAATGGAGGCCGGCCAGCTGCAACTCTGCGTCGGGCCGTTCAATTTGCGTTCACTGCTGGAGAGCATTCTTTCCATCATGAACGTGCCGGCCATGGAAAAGGGCTTGAAGTTGTGGCTCAACGAACCGTCGTCTTCATTGCCGCCTCTGTTCATCGGCGATGAAATGCGCCTGCGGCAGATTTTGCTCAACCTGGTCGGCAATGCCGTCAAATTCACCCCGGAAGGATCGATTTCCATCTCGGTCAGCCAGGATGAGGCGGAGGATTCCGGCGGCGGGGCTCTGCATTTTATCGTTTCCGACACCGGCATCGGCATTCCCCAGGAAAAACTCGACAGCGTGTTCAACCGGTTCGAGCAGGTCGATTCCTCCTATTCCCGCCAATACAGCGGCACCGGTCTCGGCCTGGCGATCTCCAAACAGCTCGTCGGCCTGATGGGCGGACGCATCTGGGCGGACAGCATGGTGAATGTCGGCACCTCGTTCCACGTCGTCATCCCCTCCGAACCGGCCAAAGAGGAAGACCTCGCCGCCCGGCCCTCCACCCTGGACCAGATCCACTCCATCCAGGGCTTGCGGATTCTGGTGGTGGACGACAACCAGATGAACCGGGATGTGGCGCGCATGATGCTGGAGGAAAGCCATCAGGTGACGACCGCCAATAACGGTCTCGAAGCCATGTCGACCCTGGCGGACAGCGCCTTCGACCTGATTCTCATGGATGTGCAAATGCCGCGCATGGACGGCATCACCGCCACCGAGGCCATCCGCGATATCGAGCGGGGGGCCGATCCGGCCAAGGCCGTCCCGACCGCCCTGGTCGAGATTCTGCGCGGTAAATTGGGGGGCGGCCACATTCCGATCGTCGCCATGACCGCCCACGCCATGAGCGAGGACCGGGAAAAATGCCTGCAGGCCGGCATGGACGCTTATGTCAGCAAACCCTTTAAATATCAGTCACTTATAGCAACGCTCGCCGATTTACTCCCCCGGATAGAATCACAGCAGCGTTTCCACGGTATCGTTCCGGCACGGCACGCTTCGGCGGCCTCCCCGGATATGCCCACGGGGCAGGATACTCCGCCGGCGGAGTCCCCCCTCCCACCCGATTCGCCGGAACCTGCCCAACCTCAGGAGGAGATAATGAAAAGCGGCACGGAACTGGCGGCGGAAATAGCTCGCAGCATCAAGGAATCGACCCGTTTGCCCGATGCTCAGGTCGCGAAACTGGTCGATTCGGCCCGCCGAAGCCTGAACGAATACCTCGATCTGGCCGACAAGGCATTGGCCGAACAGAACCAGAAGGACCTGAACCTGGCCTGCCACACCATCAAAGGTATGATCCAGCAGTGCGGCCTGGTCGAGTTGGGCCAGGAGGCACAGGCCATGTACGATAAGGTGCGCAACGAGGAAGACTATCCCTGCGCCGAAACCCTGGCCCGGATTCGCGGGGAACTGTCCGGATTTTTGAAGATGTGAGGCTGCGTGCGCCCGCGCTCTCCCGCTCGACGTGGCGGCGCGGGCCTCGTGACGGCCATCCGGGCAAAGGAGCGGTTACGTCCATGACGACGCCTTGACCGCTCGGCCGCAACTTTCGACAAGGAACACCTTTGCACAAGAGCGACTGGCAGGAAAAGGGCGAGGGCCATCGACAGCGGCTTCGTGACAAGTTCCTCGGCCAGGGCATCGACGCCTTCACCGACAGCGAGATCATCGAGCTGCTGCTGACCTTCGGTACCCCGCGCTCCGACTGCAAGGAGGCGGCCCGAGCGGCGCTTGCCCAATTCAAAACCCTGCCCGCGGTCCTCGACGCCGCCCCGGACGAGTTACAGCGGATCAAGGGTATGGGCCCCAAGAACATCTTTGCCCTCCGCTTCATCCAAGGGGTGGCCCGACGCTACCTCCGCCAGCGCATCGTCGGCAAGCACTATGTCCGTTCTTCCCGCGAGGTGGCCGATTATCTGATCCATTCCATGCGCGGGTTGCAGCACGAAGTGCTTACCGTGATCTTTCTCGACGCCGCCCATGGGATCATCGATTCGGCGGTGGTGGCCGAGGGTACGGTCAGCTCCAACACCGTCTACCCCCGCGAACTGGTCAAGGCCGCCCTGACCCGCAACGCCAGCGCCCTCATTCTCGCCCACAACCACCCTTCCGGCAACCTGAGCCCCTCCCGCCAGGACGAGGAGCTGACCCGCTCGCTCCACCTGGTCTGCTCGTTCATGCACATCCGGCTTCTCGACCACCTGATCATCGGCAGCGGCGACCAGGTCTACAGTTTTGTCGACCAGGGGATCATGGGGCGCATCCGCGAGGATTGCCGCCGCCTGCTCGACCGGGTCGGCTGATGGAGCTTGCCGCCAGCGCCGGGCTCTACGTGCATGTGCCCTTTTGCCGGCGCAAATGTCCGTATTGCAGCTTTCATTCCTTTCCCCCGCAGCCCGGCGACATCGCCCGATTTCTGGCCGCGATCCAGGCACAGATGCGCCTGGCCGCCACCCTGCCCGAGGTGCGGGCGCTTACCTTTGCCACCGTGTTCTTCGGCGGCGGCACGCCGTCGCTGCTTCCGGTTGAGCCCCTGGCCGGCCTGCTGGCCGAGGCGCGCCGCCTGTTTGCCTTTACTGTTGAGGAGCCGGAAATCTCCGTCGAGGTCAACCCCGGCACCGTCGATGCGGCGGGCCTGACGCATTTGCGCCGGGCCGGCTTCAACCGGCTGTCCGTGGGCGTGCAATCGTTGGACGATGCGGAACTGCGCCTGCTCGGCCGCATCCATCGCGGCGCCGAGGCCCTGGAGGTGATTGCGGCGGCCCGTGGAGCTGGATTTGCCAATCTCAGCTTCGACCTGATGTACGGCTTGCCCGGCCAAACGGTCGAGGCCTGGCAGGCCACCCTGGACCGGGCCATGGCGCTGGCCCCGGTCCACTTGTCGATGTACGAACTGACCGTCGAGCAGGGCACGCCCTTTGCCCTGGCCGCCGGACGGGGAGATTGGCGGCTGCCCGGCGAGGACGAGATCCTGGCGATGATGGCCGCCATCGACTCGACCGTCGGCGCCAGCGACCTGCAACGCTACGAGATTTCCAACTATGCCACGGCCGGCAGCCAGTGCCGGCACAATCTCAATTACTGGCGTAACGGCTGTTACCTGGGATTGGGGCCGGGGGCGGTCTCCGCCCTGAAGGGCGAACGGCGGCTGGCGGTGGCCGACCTGGAGGCCTTTTGCCGCACCGTGGCGGCTGGCTCGCCGGGATGGTGCGAGAGCGAACGGCTCGACCGGGAAGCCGCCTTTCGCGAAACAGTGGTCATGGGCCTGCGGATGACGGCCGGCGTGGAGCTGGCCGAACTCAGGCAACGGTTCGGCATCGATTTGCCCGAATATTACGGCCCGACCCTCGCCCGCCTCCTTGACCGGCACCTGCTCGTCCTGCGCGACGGCCGGCTGTTCCTCAGCGCCAGGGGATTGCCGCTGGCCAATCAAGTAATGGCGGAACTGGTCTAGCGCACCCCGTTTTTCGGCCAAAACAATCACTAAATGCGGCAATTACCCGCCGTTCCCGTCTTGCCTTTGTCGCCGGTGCAGGGTAAAAGATACGGTTGAACATTTGTCCGGCCCGCTGTTCGTCGTGCCAGCGGACGGCTTTCGCCCCGGCGGAGGCCCTGGCGCGAAGACGGCCCAGGATTTCGGGATGCCGGCCGCGCACTACTGCCGCATCCCCTGGACCGCAACAGCCGTGCGTTGTTTGTCTGTCGGGAGGCCCGGTTCAGCCGGTCCCTTATCGTCGTCTTTTCACTCAACAAGGAGCATGATTATGGCAGGTTTTGTGTATCAGGATCCCTTTCCGCTCGGTCAGGATGACACCAAGTTCCGGCTGCTGGAAGGTTCCCAGAAGTATGTCGCCACCGACACCTTCAACGGCCAGGAAGTCCTCAAAGTCGATCCCGAAGGCTTGAAAGTCCTGGCCAACCAGGCCATGCGCGAAGTGTCGTTCCGCCTGCGCCCGGCCCACAACGAGCAGGTGGCGAAGATTTTCGCCGATCCCGAAGCCTCGCGCAACGACAAGGAAGTGGCCCATGCCATGCTGCGCAACGCCGAGGTGGCGGCCAGCTATGTGCTGCCGATCTGCCAGGATACCGGCACGGCTTGCGTCGTGGCCAAGAAGGGACAAAATGTCTGGACCGGCTGCGACGACGCCGAGATGATCTCCGCCGGCGTCTACACCACCTACACCGAGGAAAACCTGCGCTATTCCCAGAACGCGGCGCTGACCATGTACGACGAGGTCAACACCAAGACCAACCTGCCGGCCCAGATCGACATCTACGCCACCAAGGGCGGCGAGTACAAATTCCTCTTCCTGGCCAAGGGCGGCGGCAGCGGCAACAAGACCTATCTCTATCAGGAGACCAAGGCCCTGCTCAACCCCGGCACCCTGAAGAAATTCCTGGTGGAAAAGATGAAAACCCTGGGCACGGCCGCCTGTCCGCCCTACCACATCGCCTTTGTCATCGGCGGCACCTCGGCCGAGACCTGCCTCAAGACCGTGAAACTGGCTTCGGCCAAGTACCTGGACCACCTACCCACCAGCGGCAATGAGCTGGGCCGCTCCTTCCGCGATCTGGAACTGGAGCAAGAACTGCTGGTCGAGGCCCAGAAACTCGGCCTCGGCGCCCAGTTCGGCGGCAAATACTTTGCCCACGACATCCGCGTCGTCCGCATGTCCCGCCACGGCGCCTCCTGTCCGGTGGGCATGGGCGTTTCCTGTTCGGCCGACCGCAACATCAAGGCCAAGATCAACAAGGAAGGCCTGTGGATCGAGCAGATGGACGACAATCCCGGCCGTCTGATTCCGGCGGAATACCGCAACCGTACCGGCGGCCATTCGGTGAAGATCGACCTCAACCAGCCCATCGCCAAGGTGCTGGCCGAGCTGACCAAATACCCGGTTTCCACCGTCCTGTCCCTGACCGGCACCATCATCGTCGGCCGCGACATCGCCCACGCCAAGTGGAAAGAGCTGCTCGACGCCGGCAAGCCGCTGCCCGACTATCTGAAGAACCATCCGGTCTACTATGCCGGCCCGGCCAAGACCCCGCCCGGCAAGCCCTCCGGCTCCTTCGGCCCGACCACGGCCGGCCGCATGGACAGCTATGTCGACCTGTTCCAGGCCAACGGCGGCTCGATGGTGATGATCGCCAAGGGCAACCGCTCGCAGCAGGTCACCGACGCCTGCAAGAAGCACGGCGGCTTCTACCTCGGCTCCATCGGCGGCCCGGCCGCCTTGCTGGCCGAGGAGAACATCAAGAAGGTCGAGTGCATCGACTATCCCGAACTGGGCATGGAAGCTGTCTGGAAGATCGAGGTGGTCGACTTCCCGGCCTTCATCCTGGTGGACGACAAGGGCAACGACTTCTTCAAGAGCCTTTGATCGATAACACGTCGCCCGTTGGCGCCGCGCCCACGGGCTGATAAACCGTTCGACAGGCGGGGAGGCAATGCCTCTTCGCCTGTTTTGCCTTGTTACCTGCTATGGACGATCTCAGAACTTCGGAGGCCTGGCGGGTGTTCCGCATCCAGGCCGAACTGATTGACGGCATCGAAACCCTCAACGACCTGGGACCGGCGGTCTCGATCTTCGGCGGCGCCCGCTTCAAGGAAGACGCGCCCTACTACGAGGCCGCGCGCGCCACGGCCGGGCTGCTCACCAGGATGAACCTGGCGGTGATCACCGGCGGCGGCCCCGGCATCATGGAGGCGGCCAGCCGGGGTTGCTTCGAAGCCGGCGGCACCTCGGTGGGACTGAACATCACCCTTCCCCGGGAACAGCATCCCAACCACTACCAAAACCGCAGCATCACCTTCCGCTACTTTTTCATCCGCAAGCTGATGTTTGTCCGCTTTGCCATGGCCTATGTCATTTTTCCCGGCGGCTTCGGCACCATGGACGAATTGTTCGAATCGCTGACCCTGGTCCAGACCAAAAAAATCCGGCGGTTTCCCATTGTCCTGTTCGGCACGAGCTACTGGCAGGGATTGATCGACTGGCTCCGAACCGAAATGATTCCCCATCAGGCGATTGCCCCCGGCGATCTGGATCTCTTCCACCTGGTCGATACCCCGGAGGAGGTGACGACGATCATCGGCGATTATTTGACGCGCTGCAGCCAATTCGAGGGCGATCAGCGCAAGGGGGTGGCGTGAAGGACTTGCCCGTCTGCTCGGGTGGCGGAGAGTGTGTTCGAGGTGTCCCGCCGCCGCGTGACCGAGGAGCGGGCCGGAGCTGAAAAACCACCAAGCGAGGCCGGAGACGACTGTCTCCGGCCTCGCTTTATTTTTGCGCAACGAAGGACAGTTTAGCGGTGCGGGCGCGGCCCGTTTTTTTCCCGGCGGTACGATTCGGCCAAAAGCGAAACGAAATGGGTGACCTGTTGGTGACCATCGGTTCGGTTGACATTGTCGAGCAGTTGCATCATGCAGGCCGGGCAGCCGGTGGCCACGGCATCGGCCCGGGTGCGCTCGATGTCTTCGGCCTTCTTGCGGCCGATGATGCCGGCGGTTTCATAGTGGGTCAGCACATAGGAACCGCCGCTGCCGCAGCAGGCATCCGGGGCCGCCATTTCCTTGAAGACCAGGCCGGGAATTAAGCGGAGAATCTCGCGCGGCTCGGCCGCCACCTTCATCGATTTTTTCAGGTGGCAGGAATCGTGATAGGTCACGGTGCGTTCGATGCGGCCCTGGGGCGGCCGCAGGGCGATGACGCGAGTCAGGAAGGTGGAGATATCGTAGGTGCGCCCGGCCCAATGGCGGGCTTTGGGCCCGTAGACCGGATCGGCGGCCAGCAGCTCGGGGTAGTCGTGCTGCCAGGCGCCGCCGCAGGAACCGCAGCCGGTGATCAAGTAGGCGCAGCCGGTGGCCTCGAAGGTGTCGATATTCCTGCGAGCCAGGGTCCGGGCGGTCTCGACGTCGCCGTGCACCAGGACCGGCACCCCGCAGCAGTTCTGCGCCTTGGGAACATGCACCTCGATTCGGTTGGCCACGAGGACCTCGATCAGGTCCAGTCCGGTTTCCGGGTAGAAATAGTTGAGCGAGTCGCCGGTGAAAAAAGCCACCTTCATCGCCGCGCCCTCCACTCGGACCACCTCGTCGGTCCGGTCGCGCAACGGTGTGTCGTTCAGAGCCGGCAGCCGCCGTTCACCGTCAAACCCGATCCGCTCGCCCACCCTGGCCAGGGGCGTCCGGGGCAGGATCGCCCGGCAGCTGTCTTCGTTCCTGAAGGCCAGGCCCTGCAGGGCCGCGCCCAGCCGCATGCCGGTATCGAACAGGGCGGGATGCTTCAAGGTGGAAAAGATCGCCTTCTTCAGCCAGGGCACACCGTTCTTGCGCACCAGGGCGGCGCGCAAGGCCAGCATGATCCGGTCGAAATTGACCTTGGTCGGACAGTTGGTCATGCACGACTTGCAGACCAGGCAGTTGAACAGCATCTCGTAGACCTGCGGGTCGTCCAAGGCCAGTTCGCCGGCAAGCACCGCCTCGGCCACGGCGATCTTCGAGCGGGTGACCGCCGACTCGACCCGTTCGGCCCCGTACACCGGGCAGACGGCCATGCAGTTGCCGCACTTCATGCACTTGTCGAGTTCCTCGCGGACAACGGCCAACTCGTCGTAATAGGTTTTTTCGCCCGATGCTTCCGGGCTTTTCGTTTGCGCCGCCATGGTCAATTCTCCCGCTGGGGCACCATCTTGCCCGGATTGAGGATGGCATCGGGATCAAGCGCCTTTTTGATGGTCTGCATCAAATCGAGCCCGGATTGCCCGAGTTCGTCGCCCAGGTATTTCATCTTGGCCATGCCGATGCCATGCTCGCCCGACAGGGTGCCGCCGAAGCGCAGGGCGGTCTCGAAGATCTCGTCCACCGCCTGGTGCACCCGATGGATCTCGTCCGGATCGCGCTTATCGCAGAGAATGGTGGGATGCAGGTTGCCGTCGCCGGCATGGCCGAAGGTACCCAGGGTCAGGTTGTATTTCTTGCCGATGGTCTCGCAGGCCACCAGCATGTCGGTGATCCGCGAACGGGGCACGGTGGCGTCTTCCAAGACCACGGTGTTGTTGAGCGAGGCCAGGGCCGGCAGGGCGTTGCGGCGGGCGGTCCACAGCTGATCGCGCTCCTGGTCGGTTTCGGCCGCCTTGAGGTCACCGTTGTTGTCGCGCACCACCCGCATGGTTGCCTCGGCCTCGGCCCGGACCACCTCCTCGGCCATGCCGTCGACCTCGATCAGCAGCAGGGCCTCGGCATCCAGCGGCAGGCCGATGCGGGCGAAATCCTCCACGGTGCGGATGGTCATCCGGTCCATGATCTCCAGGGTGGCGGGAATGACCTGGGCGGCGATGATGCCGGCCACGGCATTGCCCGCGTCGGCCAGGGTCTTGAAAACGCCCATCATGGTACGCCGGTATTTGGGGGCTGGAATCAGTTTGGCGGTCAGCTCGGTGATGATGCCCAGGGTGCCTTCGGAGCCGACGAACAGGTTCGAGAAATCGTAGGCCGTGACGTTCTTGACCGTCTTGCCGCCGAAGCGCACCTTTTCCCCGTTGGCCAGGACCACCTCCATGCCCATGATGTAATTCTTGGTGACCCCGTATTTGAGGCCGCGCAGGCCGCCGGAATTCTCGGCGGCGGAACCGCCCATGGTGGCGGTGGCCACGGTGCCGGGATCGGGCGGGTAGATCAGGCCGTGGGGGGCGACCGCCGCGTTGAGGGCGGCGATGACCACCCCGGGCTGGACCACGGCGGTGAGGTTGGCCGGATCGATCTCCACGATTTGATTCATTTTCTGAAAAGAAAGCACGATCCCCTTTTTCAAGGGCACTGTACCGCCGCTCAAATTGGTGCCGGCCCCGCGGGGATAGATGGCGATCCGGTTGCGTCGGGCCAGCTGCACAATGTCCCGGACCATCTCGGCGCTGGTCGGCAGAACCACCACATCCGGGGTTTGTTTGGGCATGTCGGCGGTGGCGTCGTAGCTGTAGGCCACCAGGTCGACCTTGCCGGTGAGCACGTTTTCCTTTCCTGCCAGATTTTCAAGTTCCGTTATGATGGCTGCCTCAAGCATGTCGGCGATCCTCGTATGATGGGGTTGCCCGGACCGGTTCGGTCTGCCCGCCTAACTGCTTGAAATCAGAACCGGCCGCGGTTGCGGTATTGTTGTCATACCAATTATCAAATAGAAATTGATCTGTCAAATATTTCTTCGACTGCAAGAGGAGATAACCACCGGAAAGAAGGCGGCGATGAGGCTGAAAACAACAGGTGGGCGGGAAAAATTTGCCGGCTGGGCGGTACGGTCAGGCCGCGCCCCGGGCCACGTAGGCGATGCTTCGTTTTTCGGCAAAGGTGAGATGATGGAGCATGGTGTCGCGGGCGGCATCGGCATCGCGGGAGCGGATGGCGGCGACTATGTCGGCGTGGTGGCGGAACAGCAGGTTGCGATCCTCGGTGGTGAGGTAGACCGCGCGCCAGACCCCGCGCTGGAATTCCTTCATGGCATCGAAGATGGACTGCATCAGGTGCAGCCAGACAACGTTGTGGGTGGCGCGGGCGATGACGATGTGCAGGTTGGCGTCGAGATCCTCCGAGGGCAGATCCGCAACCAGATTTTTTTCCATGCCCGCCAGGATCTCCTCCATCCGGCACAGGTCCTCGGACAGAGCCCGCTGGGCCGCGTAGTAGGCGGTCCACGATTCCATGCACTTACGGACCTCGATCACCTCCAGCGCGCGCTCCTGCTGACTGCGAATGAGGTCGCTCAAGGTATTGCCCTGCCCGGCCTCGACCAGGGAGAGCACCACCGTGCCGCCGCCCTGATACGACATGACCAGGCCCGACGAGGCAAGCAAATTCAGCGCCTCGCGCACCGAAGGCCGGGATACGCCGAACATTTCCGCCAGCTCGCGCTCCGGCGGCAACTTCTCGCCGGGAGTGAAGTCGCCGGCAAGAATGGAGTCGCGGATCTGGTCGGCGATCTGGCTGGAAACCTTTTTCGGTTTGATCGGCTTGAATTTCATGCTGTCCCCGGCTTCAGATGGAAGTGGCCCCTAAACCAACCCTTTCTACTCCAATACCCTTGACATTGCAACAGGTTGTCACCCAGGCGATCCATGCGCCGGCGGCGCTCGCCAGCCCATGGAAAAATGCGTACATCGGACACCTTCCTGCTCCGTTCCCCGCTGTCGCGCTCCCGTTTTTGCCAGAACGGACAGACTGCGATCGGAATAAAAAAAGGGGGACGCGCTGGCGTCCCCCAAAGACAAGGGGGGTGCGGCAAGGTCCATAGGGAAGCACCCTGCCGCAGGTATTCGTCCCTTTCTCCAGGGGGGCGCGTCATCCGGACAGAGGGAACAAACCGGACAACTCCTGGAGAAAAGGGACAAATGGCGCGATCACGGAATCATCCACTGCAGGTGATAGGCCTGGAGATAGACGATGACGCAGACCAGGAAGGTCAGGAAGAGCGAATGCTTCAGGGTGAATCGGAACAAAGTGCCCTCCTCGCCCACCATGCCGCAGGCGGCGGTGGCGACGGCCAGCGACTGGGGCGAGATCATCTTGCCCATGACACCGCCGCTGGTGTTAGCTGCGCCGGTCAGGATCGGACTGATCCCCAACTGCTCGGCCGTGGCCTTCTGCAAACCGCCGAACAGTACATTACTGGAGGTGTCCGAACCGGTGAGGAACACGCCCAGCCAGCCGAGCAGCGGCGCGATCAGCGGGAACCAATGGCCGGTCTTGGTGAAGGCCAAGCCGAGGCAATTGGTCATGCCGGAATTGTTCATGATGTAGGCCAGCCCCAGGACCGAGGCCACGGTCAGGGCCGGGTAGCGCATGTCGACGACGGTCTTGACCGCGATCTTGAACACCGACCCGAACCGCACGCCGCAAACCAAGGCCGAGAGCAGGGCCGCGATCAGGATGGCAGTGCCGGCCGCGGACATGAAATTAAAGGTGTACTTGGCCGGAATCCGGGCGGGCAGCTGATCGGCCAGGGCCTTGTTGATCGCCTTGAACTGATCTTTTTCCACCACCTTGTCCCGCACCAGGTCTTCGCCCAGCTTTTTCAGCTCATCCGCCTTCTTGAAAATCGGCTCAAAGGCGGTGAAGCGCTCCTCGGGCAACACCGCGCCCTTGCCGACCAATCGCTGCTCGACCGGGGCCAGATTCGATTGCAGGGCCTTGAGCTCGCCGAGCACCGCCAGCGCCTTTGCCCCCTGGGTATCGCTCTGGGGCAGGGCCGCGGCCAGCTTGTCGATCTCACCGGTGACCGCGGCAATGCGCCGCAGGCCCTCGTCCGGGGTGGTCACCTTCTTGACGATCATGTTGTCCAGACCGGGCACGGCAAAGACCACCTTGCTCTGGTCGAGCACATTTTTTACCGAGGGAATGCCCCAGAGCAGCACCATGACGGTGAGGAACAGGTACGGGGTCCAGGCGCGGAAGATCTGGGCGCCGGTGTAGCTGTGCTCTTCCTTGATCGCCTGCTGTTCGTGGGCGAAAACGAAATTCTCCTTGGGCTGCCAGACACGGAGCAACAGCACCAGGGCCGCCATGGAGGCCAACGAGGCGGTGATGTCCGGCAGATAGGGGCCGATGAAGCTGGCGGTGACGTATTGGGCCAGGGCAAAAACCAGACCGCAGACCGCGATCGCCGGAAAGACTTCCATGGCCCTTTTGAAGCCCGCCATCATGACGATGACGTAGAAAGGAATCATGAGCGAGAGGAAAGGCAGCTGGTGGCCGACCATGGCCGAGAGCTTCATCATGCCGGTGTCGTCATAGCCCATGACCGCCGACAGGGCGACCACCGGGATGCCGATGGCACCGAAGGCCACCGGCGCGGTGTTGGCCACCAGACAGATGCCGGCGGCATACAGCGGCCGGAAGCCGAGCCCCACCAGGGTGGCGCCGGCAATGGCCACCGGCGTGCCGAAGCCGGCGGCGCCCTCGATGAAGGCCCCGAAGCAGAAGGCGATCAACAGCGCCTGGATACGGCGGTCGGCGGTGAGCCCAGCCAGGGAGGCGCGGATGATCTCGAACTGACCGCCTTCGACGGTGATATTGTAGAGAAACAGGGTGGTCAGCACGATGTAGAAGACCGGAAAAAGACCAAAGGCCGCGCCTTGACCAAAGGCCAGGCCGGCCAGCTTAAGCGGCATGCCCCATACGACGACGGCAATGGCGAGCGCTGACGCCACCGCCAGCAGCGAGGCCTTGTGCGCCTTCATTTTGAGCAACGCGAGGCAAATGAAAATGACAACCAGCGGAACCGCGGCGACCAAAGCCGACATTCCGAGGCTTTCCCCGACAGGGGTATAGTTTTGAATCCAGGGCATGGGCAAATTTCCTTGAGCGGAGGGTGGATGAACAACCCCGGAATCGGGGCGATACCGGGTTCCTACAAAAGCGCGCGCGTTTGTTCTTCAATTGGTATTACCAATTATCTTTTTGCCGTTAACTTGTCAACATTTTTTTATATGTATGCCACAAAAGCATGTTGACAAGGGGCAATAGGATGAAATATGGTGACTAAAAATTTTGTTTTACAAATTTCACAAACCCGGCTGACCGATATCTTCGAGCGCAGGACGCAAGGGCGGTTGCCGGGTGGACCGGAGACACCGGGGACGCATCCCCGGAGGGAGGAAAAATGTACGAACAGTTCAAATCGAGAGCAGAAAGCGTGAGCGCCGAGGTGCATCGCTTCGCCTCCGAGGCCGAGGCCTTGTCCTTTCTCGTCGGCTTTCTTCGGGACCAGGGCGTGGCCGACCGGGACGGACAGTACGGGGTTGTCGCCTCCTGCCCCTTCCTGGACCGGGTGGACCGGTCGCAGCTGGCCGCGATTCCCGGGCTCTCGTTCGAGGTGACCCGGGAGCGGGCCGCGGCGGCCAAGGTCGGCATCAGTCAGGTCGACTGGGCCCTGGCCGACACCGGCACCCTGGTGCAGGATGCCACCGCCATCGACAAACGGCTGGTTTCCACCTTGCCGTCCGTCCATGTCGCCCTGATCGAAACCGACGGCCTGCGGCCGGACATGCCGGCCTGGCTGGCCGACATCCGGCCGGAGCAGGCCGCCTATATCGCCATGATCACCGGCCCGAGCCGGACCGCCGATATCGAGCGGGTCCTGACCATCGGAGTCCACGGGCCCGAGCGGCTGGTCATCGTCTTCATCGACCGGATGGGAGGAACCCTCTGATGCAGCAAGAATTCAAGGCATCCATCGACCGCGCCCTGCACAACGCTAATCTCACCGGGGCCCTGGGCAAGTTTTCCGAGGCCTACAAGGTCAACCGGGCCAAGGCCTACGAAGGAATCGATTTCGAGGAGTTGCGGGGCCGGATCGCCGAGCTGAAGGGCTCCGCCGCCTCCCATCTGGCCGAGTTGGCCGAACTGTTCCGCAAAAACGCCGAGGCCAGGGGGGCCAAGGTGTTCTGCACCGACGACCCGGCCGAGGTGCGGCAATACATTCTCAAGGTGGCCCGCGACAACGGGGTGACATCGATCGTCAAATCCAAGTCCATGGCCACCGAGGAAATCCACCTCAACGCCTTTCTGGAAAAGGCCGGGATCGAGGTCAACGAGACCGATCTCGGCGAGTGGATCATCCAGTTGGCCGGGCAAACCCCGTCGCACATGGTCATGCCCGCCATCCACATGACCAAGGAGGAGGTGGCCGAACTCTTTTCCAAGGAGGTCGACGAGCGGCTCGCCTCGGACATTCCCCGCCTGGTCAAGGTGGCGCGGGGCGAGATGCGGCCCAAGTTTCTCCGGGCCGAGATGGGCATCTCCGGCGCCAACATCGCCGTGGCCGAAACCGGCTCGATCGCGCTGGTGACCAACGAGGGCAACGCCCGCCTGGTCACCTCGCTGCCCAAGGTCCACATCGCCGTGATCGGGATCGAGAAGCTGGTGGCCCGGTTCAGCGACATCGCCCCGATTCTCAAGGCCCTGCCCCGCAGCGCCACCGCCCAGTTGCTCACCAGCTACGTCTCGATCATCACCGGGCCGACGCCCAACAGCGACGGCTCGCCCAAGGAGCTGCACATCGTCCTCATGGACAACCGCCGCAGCGCCATGGCCGCCGATCCGATGTTCAAAGAGGCCCTGCAGTGCATCCGCTGCGCCTCCTGTCTCAATGTCTGCCCGATCTTCCGCCTGGTGGGCGGGCATGTCTTCGGCAAGGTCTACACCGGCGGCATCGGCACCATTCTCACCGCCTGGTACGACGAGTTGAAAAGCTCGGAGGAGATTCAGGGCCTGTGCATCCAGTGCGGGGCCTGCAAGGACGTCTGTCCGGGCCGGATCGACATCCCCGGCCTGATCATGGAAATCCGGCGGCGGCTGGTCAAGGAACAGGGCATGGGGCTGGCGCAGAAGTCGATCTTTTCGGTGGTCAACAACCGCCGGATGTTCCACGGTCTGCTCCGGGCCGCCTCGGTGGCCGCCAAACCCTTTGCCAAGGGGACCAAGTTCATCCGCCACCTGCCGATGTTCCTGGCCGACCTCACCGACGGCCGCAGCCTGCCGGCCATTGCCGCCAAGCCCTTCCGCGACCTGTTCCCCGCCATCGAACAGCCGCAAGGGCTCAAGGAGAAGGCGGTCTTCTACGCCGGCTGCCTGATCGACTTCGCCTATCCCGAGATGGGCGAGGCACTGGTCAAGCTCCTCAACCACGCCGGCATCGAGGTGCTGTTCCCGGACGACCAGACCTGCTGCGGGGCACCGGCCCGGTACAACGGCGCCTACGAGGTGGCGGCCCGCAACGCGGCCGACAACATCAAGGCCCTGTTGGCCGAACGGGCCGACTACGTAATCTCGGCCTGCCCGACCTGCACCGTGGCCCTGGACCATGAATTCATCGCCACCTTCGAAAGCTTGGGCGAGTCCCAGTGGCTGCCGCAGGCCCGCGAACTGGCCGCCAAGACCGTCGATTTCTCCACCTTGGCGAAAAAATTGGTGGACCAGGGCCGCCTGAGCTTCAAGCAGGGCCAGGCGTTGGGTGCCATCACCTATCACGATTCCTGCCATCTCAAGCGGACCTTGAAGGCGGACCAGCCACCGCGGCAACTGCTGCGACAGGCGGGGTACGAACTCACCGAGATGTTCGAGTGCGACACCTGCTGCGGCATGGGCGGCTCCTACTCGCTCAAGCTGCCGGAGATATCGGCCCCGATTTTGCAACGAAAACTCAAGAACATCAAGGACAGCGGCGCTCCGATTGCGGCCATGGACTGCCCGGGCTGCGTCATGCAGATCCGGGGCGGCATGGACCAGGACGGCGCCCCGGTCCGGGTGCGGCACACGGTGGAGATTCTGGCCGAACAGTTGCCATCTTCCCCGGAAAAACCGGGGAGTTGACTCTCAAACGGCGGCAATGCCGCATTTTAATTTGAGAGAACGTCCAAATCGTCTTACAGTTAAAGCACATAAATACGAGTCGGTCCCGGAGCAGTGCCACCGGGACCGATTCTTTTTTCCGATTCACCCCCGATCCCGCCCAACCCGGCGGCAAAACGAGGTGCACCTGCCATGGCGAACAATCTCTATGTGACCGCGGCCGAGGAACGCAGCGGTAAATCGGCCATCATTCTCGGCGTCATGCAAGTGATCCTGAAGGAAATCAGCCGGATCGCTTTTTTCCGCCCGATCATCAACGACCATGTTTTCGGGCGGATCGACCACGATCTCAACCTGGTGCTCAAGTACTTCAAGCTCGATATCGAATACACCGACACCCACGCCTACACCCTGAGCCAGGCGCGGCAGCTGATCACCTCGGGCCAGGAGGAGATTCTCTACGAGAACATCCTCAAAAAATACAAGCAGCTCGAGGCCAAATACGACTTCGTCCTCTGCGAGGGCACCGATTTTCAGGGCAAGGACCCGGGCTTCGAACTGGATCTCAACGCCAACATCGCCGCCAACCTCGGCGCGCCGGTGCTGCTCATCGCCTCGGGCCGCGACAAATCCACCGAGGAAATCTGCACCCTGACCGCGATCACCATCGACACCCTGGAGGAAAAGGGGGTGGATATCGCCGCCTGCATCATCAACCGCGCCCCGGAGACCTTCCTCCGCGACACCGCCAGCAACGCCAAATGCCGCGAGCAGTTCGGCCGGCCGTATCCCCTGTATGTGATTCCGGAAAACCGCGCCCTGGGCAACCCGACCATCGACGACGTCAAGCGCTGGCTCGGCGCCGAGGTGCTGTACGGCAAACCCAGCATGCTCAACCTGGTGAGCAATTACCTGGTGGCGGCGATGCAGATCAGCAACTTCCTGGAATACCTCAAGGAAGGCAGCCTGATCATCACCCCCGGCGACCGGTCCGACATCGTCATCGCCAGCCTCGCCAGCCGGATATCCTCGGCCTATCCCAACATTTCGGGCATCCTCATCACCGGCGGCATCGAGCTCAGCCCCAGCGTCCAACGGCTGATCCAGGGGTGGACCGGCATCCCGGTGCCGGTGCTGTTCGTCGAATCGCACACCTACGACACGGTGCAGAGCGTCAACGAACTCTACGGCCGGATCGAGCCCACCGACGACAAGCGGATCGCCACCGCCCTGGGCTGGTTCGCCAAGTATGTCAACGTGCCCGAGCTCACCAAGCGGATCGTGGCCCAGCGCTCCACCCGGATCACCCCGCGCATGTTCGAATATTCGCTGGTGGAAAAGGCCTCGCGCGACAAGCAGCGCATCGTCCTGCCCGAGGGAACGGGCGAACGCATCCTCAACGCCACCGACATCATCCTGCGCCGGGGCATCGCCGAGATCACCCTTTTGGGCAAGGCGGACGAAATCCGGGCCAAGGCCTCCAAGCTCAATCTCAACATCGAAGGCGCGGCGATCGTCGACCCGACCACCTCGGAGTATTACGACGATTTCGTGCAGACCTATTTCGACATCCGCAAGCATCGCGGCATCGTCATGGACGTGGCCCGCGATCGGATGTCCGATCCCACCTATTTCGGTACCATGATGGTGCACAAGGGGCTGGCCGACGGCATGGTCAGCGGCTCGGTCACCACCACCGCCCAAACCATCCGGCCGGCCTTCGAGTTCATCAAGACCAAACCCGGGGTCTCGGTGGTCTCCTCGATCTTCATCATGTGCCTGCAATCCAAGATCCTGGCCTTCGGCGACTGCGCCGTGGTGCCCAACCCCGATGCCCGCCAGTTGGCGGAAATCGCGATCAGCTCCGCGGAAACCGCCAGAATCTACGGCATCGAGCCGCGGGTGGCCCTGCTCAGTTATTCCACCGGCTCCTCCGGCTCGGGCGAGGATGTGGACAAGGTGGTCGAGGCCACCGCCATTGCCAAGCAGTTGATAGCCGAGCGCGGCCTCGATTATCCCCTGGAAGGTCCCCTCCAGTACGACGCGGCCTTCGACACCGAGGTCGCGGCGCTCAAATCGCCGGATTCCCAGGTGGCCGGCCGGGCAACGGTGTTCATCTTCCCCGACCTCAACACCGGCAACAACACCTACAAGGCGGTGCAGCGCGCGGCCAATGCCGTGGCCATGGGCCCGGTCCTCCAGGGCCTGAACAAACCGGTCAACGACCTGTCGCGGGGCTGCACGGTCCAGGACATCGTCGATACCGTGGCCCTGACCGCCATCCAGGCCCAGGTGGCCAAACACCACTAAACGACTTGCGCAAGGAACGGCATCATGAAATTTTTCATCGTCAATTCCGGGAGTTCATCGATTAAATACCAAGTGATCGAGAGCGCGTCCGAAACCGTGCTGGCCACTGGCCTGGTCGAGCGGATCGGCGAGGCCGGTGGCCGGTTGAAGAACACCGCCTTTCCGGGCACCAGCGACGAACTGGACTCGGTGATCGAACAGCCCATTCCGGACCACCGCAGCGGCATGCAACTGGTGATCGCCACCCTGACCGACAAGACCGACGGCGTGATCTGCAATGTCGCGGAAATCGGCGCCATCGGCCACCGGGTGGTGCACGGCGGCGAGGACTTCAGCGGATCGATGCGGATCACCGATCCGGTGCTCCAGGCCCTGGAGCGCAACATCCCCCTGGCCCCCCTGCACAATCCGGCCAACCTGGACGGCATCCGGGTGGCCATGGAGATCTTTCCCCATGTGCCCCAGGTGGCGGTCTTCGACACCGCCTTCCACCAAACCATGCCGCCCAGGGCCTACCTCTACGCCATCCCCTACGAGCTCTACGAAACCGACCGGGTGCGCCGCTACGGCTTCCACGGCACCTCGCACCGGTTCGTGGCCGGGGAATGCGCCCGCCTGCTCGGCAAACAACTGCCCGAGTGCAACCTGATCACCGTCCACCTCGGCAACGGCTGCTCCATGACCGCGATCGAAAACGGGCGCAGCGTCGACACCTCGCTGGGCATGACCCCGCTGGAAGGGCTGGTGATGGGCACCCGCTCCGGCGACGTCGATCCGGCCCTGCATCTGTTTTTGAAGCAGAACAAGGGGATGGAGCTGGAAGCCATTGACGCCCTGCTCAACAAGGAATCCGGGCTCAAGGGATTGTGCGGCATGAACGACATGCGCGACATCCACAAGGCCGCGGCCGAAGGCGATGTCCGGGCCAAGCTGGCGGTGGAGGTCCAGACCTACCGCACCCGCAAGTACATCGGCGCCTTCATGGCGGTGCTCGGCCGAGTGGACGGCATCGTGTTCACCGCCGGCATCGGCGAGAACGATCCCATTGTCCGCGCCGAATCGCTCAAAGGGCTGGAGGCGTTCGGGATACGGCTCGACCCGGAACGCAACTGGCAGCGCTCGAAGGAGGCACGCTGCATCAGCGCCCCGGACAGCACGGTTCGGATATTTGTCATTCCCACCAACGAGGAGTTGGCCATTGCCCGGGAGATGGCCCAGGTGCTCCGCAATTGAGCCCAAGGGCGGCCCCGGCAACCCGCGGGCCGCCCTTTCTTTTTTCCCCTTTGCCGCCACGCCCCCTCTCCCAGCCTTGCCCGGTCCCATGCTCATGGGATATCTCCCCGGATCGACGGCCTCCTTTTGACGAAGCCCTGCCTCTGTGGTAGGTTCAACGCGGTCCCCACCATGGCAGCCGCCGGACGTCCGAGCACGCCCGTCGTCGCCGTACCCCTGTGCAATCACGCGTTTTTCAAGGAGGCAAGAGATGACAGCCCAGCGGCCGCCCCTGACCCGTTATGCCTGGATCTCCATTGCGGCGGCCATCGCCACCATTCTTCTGAAACTGACGGCCTACCTGATGACCGGGTCGGTAGGGTTGCTTTCCGATGCGGTCGAGTCGGTGGTCAATCTCTTCGGCGCCCTGATGGCTCTGGGGATGCTGTCGTGGGCAGCGCAGGCCGCCGACGACAAGCACCCATCCGGCCACGGCAAGGCGGAATACTTTTCCAGCGGCACCGAGGGGGCGCTCATCATCCTGGCTGCGGGGGGAATCGCCGTCACCGCCATCGAGCGGCTCCTCCACCCGCGTCCCCTGGAGCAGATCGGCATCGGTCTGGCGGTTTCGGTGGCGGCGTCGGCGATCAATCTGGTGGTGGCGCGCATCCTGCTCAACGCGGGCCGGCGGTACAATTCGATCACCCTCGAGGCCGATGGCCGGCACCTGTTCACCGACGTGGTGACATCGGCCGGGGTCGTGGTCGGGATCGGTTTGGTGATGGTGACCGGATGGTCGGAGCTGGACCCGATCGTGGCCCTGCTGGTCAGTGCCAATATCGTGTGGACGGGGATCGCCTTGATCCGGCGGTCAGTGGACGGCTTGATGGATGCGGGCCTGCCGGCGGAGGAGCAGGAGACGATCGAGCGGACAATGACGGCATTCAGGGCCAAGGGGGTGGCCTTCCACGCCTTGCGCACCCGGCAGGCGGCGGCCCAGCGTTTCATTTCCGTGCACGTGCTGGTGCCCGGCGACTGGACGGTCCACGATGCCCACCACCTGGCCGAGGATTTCGAGCAGGCGCTGGGCCAAGCCCTGGGCGAGGCGAACATCACCACCCATCTCGAACCGATCGAGGATGAGAATTCGTTTCACGGGGAGGCGCCGCAACCATTGCCCGCCGGCGGGGCGGAGTAGGCTACGGCTTGCGGTTCAGGCGAAGAGGCCGGAGGTGGTGGCCAGGAAATCCTGCACATTGTCCACCTCGGTGCGGGAAAGGCCCAGGTGGACCGCCTCCGGCAGCGCCAGCAGGTCGAGGTCCGGGTCGTGCCGCAGGCCGATGCCCATCTGATGGCAGATATGGTTGGCGATGCGCACCAGGATGAGGATGTAGTTGTCGGAAGCGAATTCCTCGAGATGGTGGTCGCGGGCGACCAGGGCAAAGGTCTCCGGCATTTGGATCTGGCACAACAACCGGTAGCCCTGCTCGGCGTGGAGCTGGTCCATGGCTTCGAGCAGCAAGGGCACGCCGACGTTCAGGGCCTTGCTGGTCCGTTTTTTATCGGAAATCACCTTCAGGATAAGCAGCTTGCCGATGTCGTGCAGCAGGCCGGCGAAGAAGGCCTCCTGCTGAAAAACGCCGAAATCGAGGCTGTTGGAGAGCATGCCGGCGGCAAAGGCGCAGCCCATGGAATGCTGCCACAGTCTTTTCATGATGCCGTCGATCTGGCGATCGCGGTCGCTGAACGATTTCCGGCTGACATTGGTCAGCACGATCCGGAACACTTCCGAAATGCCCAGCCGGATCAGGGCGGAACGGACGGTGGTGCTGTCGACCAGCCCCCGGTAGACCGATGAGTTGGCGATCTTGAGCAGTTGGCTGGAGAGCGACTGATCGGCGCAGATCAGTTTTTCGATGGCTGCCAGACTGGGATCCTTTTTCAGCAGTTCCTGCTGAAGACGCATGGAAACGGGATCGAAGATCGGCAGGGAGAGCTGTTTCGCCTCGATGTGTTTTTTGAGGGCCTGCAGGAAGGCGCTGTCATCGGTCATGGGTGCTTCCTTGTCGTGATCTGTCGGGCGCTCACCTTGGCCCGCCTCGACCGGCCTCGTCATCCCGGGCCGCCTGCCGGCGGGATGACATAGAAGAGCACGGCGAAATAGTGCAGAACACTGCCGGCCAGGACAAAAAGATGCCAAATGGCGTGGTGGTACGGCAGGCGCCGCCACAGATAGAAGGCAATGCCGCCGGTGTAGGCCAGGCCGCCGGCGAGCAGCAGCCAGAGGCCGCCGCTGGCCACATTGGCCACCATCGGCCGGGTGGCGGCCACCACCGCCCAGCCCATGATCACGTAGAGTGCAATCAGCCAGCCCCTAAACCGCCTGAGCCGGGTGGTTTCGATCAAGATGCCCGCCACCGCCAAGCCCCAGATCAGGCCGAACAGGCTCCAACCCCACGGTCCCCGCAGGCTGACCAGGGTGAAGGGGGTATAGGTGCCGGCGATCAGCACCAGGATGGCCGCGTGATCGAGGATGCGCAGGATGGCCTTGGCGCCGGGATGGAAAACCGCGTGATACAGGGTCGAGGCCAGATAGAGCAAAAACAGGGCGGCGCCGAAGATCGAGCAGCTGACCACATGCCAGGCATCTCCGTGCGCGGCCGCGAAACAGATGAGCACCACGAGACCGGCGGCAGCCAGCAGAGCCCCCAGGCCATGGGTGAGGCTGTTGGCGATTTCCTCGCCTTTGCTGTATCGGGAAAGAGAAGATGCGTGCGCCATGGGCTTATGGAATTGGTTTAAAAAAAGAATGACTCCCATTTTGTCGAAACTGTAGCGCGCTTCCCCCTGCTTGTCCACCGCATTCCTGCGACCGACCGTGCCGCCGGGTGCGTCCAACGGTGCCAGCGGCCTGTACAAAACCCGAAGATATGGTATGGTTGGCGGCCAACGCGGACCGAGCCGTGGCAACGATCCGCACCTTCCCCTCACCGCGCACCCGAGCCCGGAGGTTGTCCCGTGGATGATCGTTCCGTTGTCCCCGCCCATCTCGATCAACTGATCGTCGACTACCAGCGCCTATGGCCGTTGATGTCCGGCCTGCACGCGCGCATCGCCCGACTGGCCGGCAAGGAGGACATCAAGTCCTGCGCCCGGCGGCTGGGCATGCTCAGCCGCCAAAACGGCAGGACCGGCGTGGCCATCGCCCACGAACTGGAGGCGGAAATTTTCCAGGATTACCTGATCTACATGCACCAGCCGCGCGGGATCTCCCTGGTCCAACAGATGTTCAACCGCAAACGCGCCCAGCCGGGCAGCGACGAGCATGCCCTGCTGGCCGGCATGGTCCAGGCCCGGTTTTCCCTTTTCTGGATCAGGGAACTCCACCCGCCCGGAGGTTTTGTCGCCCTGGATGTCATCGGGGGCGGGCACTTCTTCATCCTCGACCAGTCGCTGCCGCACCAGGATGCGGTCGGGCTCTTGAGCGCCTTTCGCATTTTCCCTTTCCGCGGGGCCTGGCTCCATACCGGCGCCAACATGGTGTTCGGCACCGTCGGCGACGATGCCGGCATGCAGCCGGCCGGCCGGGTGCTCGACCGGCAGCAGGAGCGGGAGTTGAACGAGGAGAACATCCGCCGCTGGCGGGCCTTGCTCAACGAGACGACGGGGTAGAAAACGGGCGCCACCGGCGGCTTAAGCCGCCGCCCCTGCCGGTGCAAGCACGAAGGTCCCGGCCTTGACCTCCTGCTCGATTTCCACCAGGGCCCGCTTCATTTGCTTGAGCGCCTGGCGGATGCGGTTTTCGTTTTCCACCAGGGCCAGGCGCAGGTAGCCGTCGCCCTCCTCGCCGAACCCGGCGCCGGGCGCAACCGCCACGTTGGCCCGGTTCATCATCTCGATGGAAAAGCGGATCGAACCCATTCCGGCAAAGGGCTCGGGAATGCGCACCCAGACGAACATGCCGGCTCTGGGCTTCTCCACCTCCCACCCCATCCGGGCCAAGCCCTCGCAAAGCACGTCCCGCCGCTTCTGGTAGATCGCCACCTGCTCGATAATGGTGTCGTCGCAGTCGCGCATGGCCACGATACCCGCCACCTGGATGGCCGAGAAGATGCCGTAATCGTAATAGCCCTTGATCTTAGCCAGGCCGCCGACCATCTCCCTGTTGCCCACACAGTAGCCCAACCGCCAGCCAGCCATGTTGTAGGATTTGGAAAAGGAGCCGAATTCGACCCCCACCTCGAGCGCGCCCGGAATTTCAAGCAGCGAGGGCGCGGCCAGGCCGTCGTAAATGATCTGGCCGTAGGCGAAATCGTTGATCACCATGAAGTTGTGACGCTTGGCCAGCTTGATCATCTCGACGAAAAAGTCCCTGGAGGCCAAGGTGCCGGTGGGGTTGTGGGGGTAATTGAGCATCACCAATTTCGGCTGGGGATAGAGCGACTGGCACATGGTGCTCACCTGGCGGAGAAACGCCTCTTCCGAACCCAAAGGGAAGCGGAGCACGCTGGCCCCGGCGATGACCGCGGCGTACACGTGGATCGGAAAGAACGGCGACGGCACCAGGACGGTGTCGCCCGGTCCGAGCAGGGCCAGGCAGAGGTGGGAAATGCCCTCCTTGGAGCCGATGGTGCAGATGACGTCGTCCTCGCCGTTCAGCCCCACCCCGTATTTGCGTTTGTAATAGAGGGCGATCTCCCGTTTGAGGTTTTTCATGCCGCCGGCGACCGGATAGCGGTGGGTCTTGGGATCGACCGCCACCTCGCAGAGTTTCTCGGTCACCTTGCCCGGAGTCGGGTCCATGGGATTGCCCATGCCCAGGTCGATGACATCGATGCCTTCCCACCGTTTTTCCATTTTAATTTTGTTGATCATGCCGAACAAATAGGGCGGCAGCTGCTGCATGCGTTCGGCAAAGCGGATGGTCACGTCGTTGCTCATGGTGTTCTCCTGTAGATTGCCCGGCGCCAGGGATGCGGGGCGCGGCGACGCGGTCCCCAAAGCAAAACAGCCTGAACCGTTCGGTCCAGGCTGCCCAAAAAACGCCATGGACCGAAGTCTCAGTCCATGGCGAGCGGTTTAAATATTTCTCTGCTGCGGGTTACGCGGCAAGCGGTCGCCAATGAACTGGGTTCATCGCCGCCGCGGCCACGCTCTGTCGTTTCATCATGGGGGCTATCCTGCTGAATACGCGGAGGTTGCGGTTTAACACCTTGATCGCTTTCTAGCGTGGATCGGCCGGTTTGTCAACGGCTCCGGCCACACGCCCGCCTTCCTCTCAATCGATGCGAGCCATCATCGCCGCCATGGTCCCCACTTGTTCGCGGGCTTCGGGCCGCTCCTCGATCACCAATACGTCTTCCAGCTTGGCCAGTTGCTTGACGATCTGGTCGAGTTTATCGGTGGCATCGACCGTCAGCCAGATGCGGCTGGTGTCGCCCCGGCCGATGGCGGTGCATAAAATCCCTTCGAGGTTGAAGGCGCGGCGGGCGAAAAGGCCGCAGATCTGGAGCATGACGCCCGGATGGTTGTTGACCGTCAGGCGCAGGATGGTCGTGGAACCGGCGGGCATCGCCGCCATGCGATCGGTGTGGTCGGCGTGGCCGGCGTCAGTTGCTGGCATGATCGTCTCCTATCATGGTGGTGTTGGCGGCGCCTGGCGGCACCATGGGGGTTACTTCCTCTTCGATGTCGATCGGCGCGTTGATCAGGCACGGACCGGGTTCGGCCATGGCCTCCCGCAGCAGGCAATCCGAGTCGGCGGCGCCGCTGAGGTCGAAGGCGCGCATGCCGAAGCCGCGGGCAATGGCGGCGAAATCGACGGCAATGCCGTAGGAGGAGGCAAAATAGTGGCGTTCGTACAAAAGGCGCTGCTGCTGGCGCACCAGCCCCAGACTTTGATTGTTGAGCACCACGATCTTGACCGGGGTGCGCTGCTCGACCGCGGTGGCCAATTCCTGGATATTCATCTGCAGGCTGCCGTCGCCGCTGAAGCAGACCACCGGTCGGTCGGGAAAGGCGAGCGAGGCGCCGATGGCCGCCGGCAGGCCGAAGCCCATGGTGCCCAAACCGCCCGAGGTGAGCAGCTGGCGCGGCACGGTAAAGGGATAGCTCTGCGCCACCCACATCTGGTGCTTGCCGACATCGGTGCTGATCAGGGCTTCGGGACCGGCCAGCTCGGCAATGCGGCGGATGAGCTGAAACGGCTTGCCCGGGGCGAAACTCTGCGGCGGGAACCGGGGGAAATCCTTTTGCAGTTGCTGGATGCGGTCGTTCCACTGGCGACGCGGCCGGGACTGAACCAAGGGCAGCAGACCGGTAAAGGCATGCCGGGCATCGCCGGTGATGCCCGCGTCGGCCAATCGTATCTTGCCGATTTCGCTGGCATCGATATCGACGTGAATGATCTTGGCATTCGGACAAAAGGCGTTGATTCGGCCGGTGGCTCGGTCGTCGAAACGGACCCCGGCGGCAATCAGCAGATCGCACTCCTCCATGGCCAGATTGGTGGCGCGGCAGGCGTGCATGCCAAGCATGCCGAGCGACAGCGGATGGTCTGTGGGCAGGATGCCCAATCCCATCAGGGTCATGACCGTGGGGATGGACGATTGTTCCGCCAGTTGCCTGGCCTCGGCCGCCGCCCCGGCGTGGATGACGCCGCCGCCCAGATACAGGACCGGCCGGACCGCTTCGTTGATCATCGCTGCCGCCTGCGCAACCGATTGCAGATCGCCGGGCCTGTGATCGGCGGCCGGACAGGGTTCCGGCCAGGCGGCAAACTCCACCATTTCGGTCTGCACGTCCTTGGGCACGTCGATCAGCACCGGACCGGGCCGGCCCGACCCGGCCAGACGGAAGGCCTTGGGCACGATGGTCAGCAGCTCGGCGGCCGAGCGAGCCATGTAGTTGTGCTTGGTGATCGGCATGGACATGCCGTAGGTATCGACCTCCTGGAAGGCATCGGTGCCGAGCAGGGAACGGGCAACCTGGCCGGTAATGCAAACCATCGGGATCGAATCGAGATAGGCGTCGGCCAAGGCGGTCAGGATGTTGGTGGCGCCGGGGCCGGAAGTGGCGAAACAGACCGCCGGCCGGCCGGTGGACCGGGCCATGCCCTGGGCGATGAACCCCGCGCCCTGTTCGTGGCGGGCAAGGACGTGGCGGATGGTCGTGCTGCGGGCCAAGGCGTCGTACAGGGGTAGGTTGGCTCCGCCGGGAATGCCGGCAACCAACCGAATCCCTTGTCGTTCCAATTGGTTGATAATGATCTGGGCGCCGCTGAGTTTGGGCATGGTATATTCCTCCTGATATGGGGTCGAATGCAACAACCAAAAAAAAACCCCTGCCGGCTGGCGCCGGCAGGGGGATTCATCTCAATCGAGCAAAACCTTCCCGCTACGGCGCCCCTATGGGTGCGCGTACCACGACGACTACGTCTACGACGAGAAGGAGAGAGCAGACGTAACTGGTGGCGTTGCGGTAGGAAATCTTCATATTTTCCTGGTGGTTGACAGGCTGCGCCAACGGCGCGAATATAAAATATTGCTTTTTCATTACCTGAAGCGCCGGGTAGCCGTCAAGGGGAATGTTTCTTGCTCGCGGAACTTTTGCGCAAACCGCGGCAAAAATGGCAAGGCTTGGCCCATGTCTATCAGGGAATGGAAAATGGCTTTGAACCAATTCTGCAGCATGTTTGAGGAGAGGTCGATGAATATTTAAGGCAAGTGCCATTTACACAAAACTGATTGCTATCCAACTGCAGCTGATTTCATCCCTGAAGGTATTGCACTGAAATTTTTTGAGATTTTTCCTCGCTCCATTCCTCCACATGCCAACCGGAGAACGCTTGAGACAATGACACCGCTGCCCACATTGTCTCAAACGCAGCGAGAGATCCCGTTTGATCGACCGGCTTTCCGGAGCGTCAAGAACACCGCCGATTGCCGACGAACGAGCCTGGCCGAAATTCGATGGGAATCAGATACACGAAAGTACTTCAAGCTCGCCTTCCCCCCTACACCCCTTCCGAAGAGGTTTTTTCACCGTCATTTTTCATTTTCTCTTCATCGTTTTTTCATAGCACCGGGTTACAATGGATCTCCAAAACTGCTGAAGTTTTTTTCCTCACCGGACCACGGAGATTGCCCCCTTCTCTTCACCCGGTCCGGTCAACCGGTTCAAGCAGCCATGGCTATTGATCATGCCGATGTCTGGCGAGCCCTTGACAAGGCGGCGAATCATCGCACGTACGCACAATTGGAGATTGACGAAATGAGTATGCAGGAAGAGATTGTCAGCGCCTTAGATTCCCCGAAGGATCTCGAATTAATTTACAGGAAATCCCCAGCCGAATTCACCAAGACCTTTCCCAAAGTGTTTTCACAATACCCAGACTCGATCACCCTTAAAATCTGGCACGAACGACTCTTCTTCCAATCATTTTTCAACAGCACATCCAACAAAAACAACGATATTCTAGGCAAAAAAGACATTATACTTACCGTTATACTGTCTCTGACAGCAGGAACATTAATGAAAATCCCTGATCTAATAAAAGGAATTGACGAAAGTTTTTTTTATATTCGCGAGTCGTCGTTTATTGTTTTCATATCATTGGCCGCATATTTTTTGATCCAAAACAATTCCTCATTCAAGACAACAGGAACGACTCTGGCCTTGTTCGCCACCTCGCTTATATACATAAATATTCTGCCACACGATTCGAATTCGCAAACACTTATTCTCTCCTGCCTTCACATGCCATTTTTTCTATGGTCATTACTCGGCATCTCTTTCGTATCAGGACGCTATGGAGATTTTACAGGACGAATGAACTATATTCGTTACAACGGAGAACTCCTCATATTTACTATTATGATACTCATCGGAGGAGCAATATTGATCGGAGTTACCGCAGGGCTATTCAAAATTATATCCATTAATATCGGAAGATTGTACATGAGCAACATCGTTGTTTATGGTCTTGTGGCGGCTCCCATTGTCAGCACTTTAATAATCGATAAAATCAGCGGAAATCGATTCAAAATCGCTCCCATTCTAGCCAAAATTTTTACTCCTCTTTTTCTCGTTACCACTATCGTGTACCTCGTGGCAATGATAATCCAGGGAGAAAGCCCTTACACGAGCAGAGACTTCCTGATAATCTTCAATATATTGCTTTTGATCGTTCTCTGTCTTTCAGTCTTCTCCATCTCAGATCGTGGCTCAAACCAGGAAAAGACTGCCGGAGACTTCATGAATATTGCGCTTGTCACCGTAACGCTGATCATTGACCTTGTTGCCTTATCCGCTATCTTGTTTCGATTGTCGTCTTTCGGATTCACTCCCAATCGAATTGCGGTACTGGGGGCAAACATATTGGTTTTCGGTCACTTGTGCGGCATCGCATTGCACTATATCCGCTTTTTCAAGGGCTCAAGCGCATTTTCTTCACTTGAACACTGGATCGCGGGTTACCTTCCTGCCTACACGGCCTGGACTACAATCGTAGCCTTCGGATTTCCGGTGATGTTCTGGTTCAAATAAGACCCTGCCCGTCTTCACGTCGGAATGGAACCACAACGGTCAGCCAGTTGATTGGACCGTTGCTCGAAGAGCGCAAACATCTTGCCCGGCCAACGGATACGCGCCCTTTCGCACCGGATGCCTTCACAAAAAAAATTGGGTGATCGCCTCGAAATCGCGGTTGATGGCCTCGCGCATGGCCAGGCACTCTTCCGGGGTGAGCCCGGTCGTCGTCCAGACCTGGGGCACGGCGGTCAGCGCCCTCTCGTCGAACGTGCCGTTCTCGTGTTCCGCCCTGGCCAGCAACGCGCCGAGATGCACCAGGGCGGTCTCGACCGGATGGTGTCGCGCCCGTGCCGGTTCGAGGTGGCAGCGGACCAATTCCACCAGATTTTCCGGCAATTCCCACAGGCGCATGAGTTCGCCGCCGACAACCGCATAATCGAATCCCAGCAGGGAGCGCTCGACCATGTGCACCGGCTGGCCGTCCGCCAAGGCCCGCACCAGGGCCTGCTGGGCAAGGCCGGGAATGGCCTGGTACATGAGCAGATGGCCGATATCGTGCAGCAGGCCGGCAACGAAAAGCCGCTCCTGGCCGCATTCCCCTACCCTGGCCGCCAGGTGTCGGCAGGCGGCGGCGCAGTGGACGCTCCGACGCCAAAACCGCTGCATATCGATGAGATTGCTGGAAATTCCCTTAAAGGTCAAGGCGATGGAGGTGGCCAGCACCAAATCGTGGATCTGCTGGCTGCCGAGCAGGGTGACGGCCCGGCCGACCGAATCGACCCGGGCCGCAAGGGAGTAGAGGGAGCTGTTGACGATGCGCAGCAGCCGCAAGGTCATTGCCGGATCCTTCTCGATCACGGCCGCCACTTCCGCAGCGGTGTATTCGGGGGTGTCGAGGACCTGCCGCAGCCGGATGTAGATATCGGGCAGGGAGAGGAGATGGGCCGCACGGAGGACGTCATGGAGAAGGGGGACCATTGGGCGCTCCTGAAATGCAGATCCGTCGAGGGCGGGCCGGGTATTGCTGCGCCGGCATCCAGGCGCGGCAGCCTGCCCTCACAATCGTTTCTGTACGGATGCCTCGGCAAGCGAGGATGGACTCAATCCTTGCGGGCCCCTTGGCGAACGCCGACCGCATACCTGCATTCGCCGTCCGTCCCGGTCAGGCGCAAGGTATAAATGTCTGTTTTCGGCGCGGCGAACGGGAGGACGAAGGACTCGGTGCCATCGTACCGCCTGGTGGGATTGAGATAGACGGGCCCGCCAGCCGAATCGACAATCTCTATGGTGTATTTACCCGAATCTCCGGCTCCTGAAAAATAAAAACGGACCGCTTGCAGCGCTTCGAGCTGCAGCCGGTATTCGGCCACCGCCCCCTGGGCGATGCCGCCTTCCGCCTGGGCGCCGCCGATGGCGAGCACGTTGGCCTCGCCGCGCAGCTGGGCATTGCTGGCGATCGGCAACAGCTGCAGCCCGTAGGCCCCTTCCCCCTCGACGCCCTTGAGCCGGATCGTGTACCTGCCCGTTTTGGGCGGGGTAAACGCAATGGCGGTCGGATCGCCCACATTGTGCACCCGGGCCGCATCCCGATACACGGACCGGCCGGCAACATCGACGATATCCAGGCTATAGCGCAATCGATCTTCCGAGGACGGCAGGACCAGCCGAACCGGGCTGTTCTCCTCCAGGGCCACCCCATATTCGGCCACCGCTCCCTGGGCGATGAGCCCCTGGGCCGCCCCGCCCCCCAGGTGCAGGGTATTGGCCGGGCTCCGGAGCCGGGCATTGGTGGTGATCGGCGTCACCGTGAAGGCGTATTTCCCCTCCCCCTTGGTGCCGATGATGAACAGCGAGTACACATCGCTTCTGGGCGGGGTGAACGGGACGCGGGCGGCATCGGTGCCGCTGAGCGGCCGGCTTTTGTTCTGGTACACGATCCACCGCGCCGAATCCAGGATCTCGAGATTGAACTGCTCGGTATCGCCGGTCGGAATGAAACTCAACCGTACCGGGCTGTTGCCCTCCAATTTGATGGTATGCTCGACCGCCGCGCTCTTGGCGACGATGCCGCCGAACTCCTGTTCCTTACCGGTCATCTCCTTACGCAGGGCCTTTTCCGTCGCCGACACCTCGGTTTTCTTCGGGGCGACGGAAGGCGCCCGCCGGGTCCTGTCCTCGAAAAAAAGCGCCACGGTCTGGGCCAGGGCATCGCTGCGGACCACATTGCCGACATTGTTGGCGACCGAAAGCAGCACGCCGGCGAACCGGCCGCCAATGTAGAGCGGGCTGCCGCTTTCGCCCTTGGCCAGGGGGGCGGCGGCGTCCTGCGGCAGAATATGGATGGCGCGGAATTGGTCGTAGCCGACGATATTGACCGGAACGATGCGGATGCTGCCGTCCGCGAGCATGGTGCGCAATTCGCCGCTCTTTTCGGACGCCAGCAGGGTATCGAGGGGGATGTTCGCGTAGTAGGCGCCGGCCTTGCACGGGATCGAATCGGCGGCCGCGATCCGGAGCACGCTGAGATCGCCGGGGAAGGACTCGATCATCTCCGCAGGATATCGGTGTTTGTCGGCCAGGGTGACCTCGATTTGTAGGGCATTGTCGACCACGTGCAAGGGGGTGATGACCAGGCACTCCTCGCCGCGTTGCCGCAAGACGCCCTGGCCGGTCTCGTTGTTGTCGGTTCTGATGTAGGCATCTGAGGCCAGGGCCGGACCGGGGCCGGGAAAGAGCGCGCAAGCCCAGGAGAGGCTCGCGACAAGGCAAACGGCAAGGGCGGGAATTCTACTCATTTTTTCACATGCAGGGCGTGAAAGGCGAGAAGCCGCGACAAAAAGACCAGCATTCCGGGCACGGTGAGCAGCACCGCCCAGGTGATCACGAGTTCTTCGTCCTTGCCCAGTTTTGACCAAAGGTTGTTCCGGATTTGGATATGGGTCGCTCTGAATTTCTTCACCGTCGCCGAGTTGGCCTCGACGATGGCCACCATCTGCAAGCCGCGGTTGGTGTCGAAAGTGACCATCCCGCTCGTCTTGGGATTTTCGGGCAAAAATTGAATCTCATCGCCTAGCTGCAGCTTGTACGGGTCGACCTTGTAGTGATTGCCGGACAACAGCTGCCTGGCGATCATCTGGATTTCCCCGTCGATCAGCAAACCGCTCAACTGCTGGACGCCGTAGGTCGGCACCCGCCCCACGATGAGCGGGCCGTCGAGATTGTATTTCCACGATATATCCTTGCCGAGCAGGGCCTCGGGATCGTTGAGCACCAGTTCGACGAAGGGCGGCAGGTTGGCGACGGCTTCGTCCTTGTCGTTGTACACCACCACCGGGCTGGAACTCTTGATCTGGATATGCAGGGTTCCCCGGCCGATCCTGGAAAACACGAGGTGGGACTTGCCCTGGATCTGCACGGAACCGCTGCCTGGAATGGCCAGGGATTTCGAGGCGGATGCCTCCGAGACCAGGGGATCGAAGCGCTCGGTGCTCTCCTCCTCCCAATGCACGGTGGCATTGTGCAGGGGAATGCGCGGCGGGGCGATGCTCTCGGGCTGGTATTCGATCTGCTCGGTGCGGGCGGTCAGGATGAACGAGCCGGTGGCAGTGGCGTTGATGACGATCTTGGCGACCAGGAAAACCAAAAATCCGAGATAGACACAGAAGAGAATCGTGATGCAGTTAAGCGTCTTGGGGTAGCGCTCGGCCAGAACGGAGAATTTCCTGTTTTCCGGCTCGTAGAGGACAGCGGCCAGGACGATGTTGCGGATGATCGAAAAGGCCCCTTTGCAGGGTTTGCGGAGCACCACGCCCTATCTCACGGGAAATTCCACGTTCGGCAGTTTGTTCCCAAAGCTGTTACGCACCAGGAAGATGCTCTTGGGCTCGGCCAGCACTTCCCTGCCGATGACGCACTGGGTGTCGTAGGCGATGGTGTTGTCGGCGGCGATCTTGGCACAGGGAATCCGTTCCGTGCGGCCGGGAACGCCGATGATGGTGTCGGTATTGCCCGAGTTGACGTAGAGGATATAGTCGGCCGCGCGGGCTTCCCCCCAACTGGCCGGAATGTATTTCAAATCCGGCGCGGCACAGCTCTGCTTGGCGATCCCGGCCAGCACCACCAGGGCATCGGGCGAATAGCTCGACATCTGCTCCTGGTATTTCGAGGGCAAATCGACATTGATCGCGCCCGCCGGCTGGCTGCCGATGGCGTACTGCCAGGAAGCCGCGTACCGGCCGTCCCGGCTGACCATGTTCACGCACAGCATGGCTTGCGGATCGTCGAGATCGCGTTGCAGGTGGATGTAGAGCTGGCGCGCGTCGACCCGCTCCAGGGGGCTCTTGTACATGAACCCGGCCCGAATGCCGCCGGAGACCGTCACTTTCTCAAGAAACGATTCCCTGAACTGGTTCTCGCTGAGGACGATCTTTCGTTGCTGCTGCGCCTGCGCTTGGCCGGAACCAACCACCAGAGCGACCACGAGGCCGCCGATAATGCGATAAAATGCGTTCATTGCTGCCGACCTGCGGGGCGGGGGCCAGCCGTCCGGTTCACCGGCACGGTATGGCGTTGCGGAAGCTGTCCTTGGTCCAGATGGTCTGGCCATCCGGCGTCTTGCCGTCCACTTTCCATTTTTCGGATACGCTGAGGCAGTAGGAACCGAGGTTGAGCTTCTCCACGGGCTTCTCGGCCGGGGCGTCCTTCCCGATGAACATCAATTCGGGATTGGCGGAACTGTAGTTGGGATTGATGGTGGCGGCGCCGCAGCCCGCCAGGGTGGCGGCCAGCAGAGCCGAGCCGAGCAAAAGAGCTTTGTTCTTCATGATCCTCTCTCCTGCAAAGGAGTGCGTCAGTCGATGAAAGCGACGGCCGGGCGGTGCGTCGCGCCGGGTTCGGCGGCGGAAAACACCCGCTCGGCATGGCCGCTACTATAGTCCACTTCGCCTGCAAAAACAAGCCGGAGAGCCTTGCAGCGCAGGCACTTTTTTTGTTGTTGTTTTCAAGGGATCGGGCCGGTGGCGCCCGCTCAGCACATCCGCTCGCTGGACCAGTCGTTGTGCTCGAACTGGCTGTGGTCGGGTTTGGTCGGTTTGATCTCGGCCATGCGCTGTCGCAGCCAGGCCTGGACCTTGGGAAATTCGGCGACGAATTCGGCCAATGCCCTGCCCCGGTGGCTCACCTTGCTTTTTTCCTCCATGGAGACCTCGGCAAAGGTCTTGCCGAAGTCGGGGAAAAAAAAGACCGGGTCGTAGCCAAACCCCGATTCGCCCCGCCGCTCGGCGGTGATCTCCCCGTCGCAGCGGCCTTCCCAAGTCAGGGCCGGACCCGCCGGAGTGGCTAGCGACAGCACGCAGACGAAATGGGCGGCCCGGTTGCTCTTACCCGCCATTTCCCCCAGTAATTTTTCGCAGTTGTCCCAATCGGTCGCCTTGGGCCCGGCATAGCGGGCCGAATAGACGCCGGGCCGTCCGTCCAGGGCATCGACCGCCAGGCCGGAATCGTCCGCCAGGCACGGCACCCCCAGCACCTTGGCATAATGCAGCGCCTTTTTGTAGGCATTGTCGTCAAAGGTGGCGCCATCCTCGACCGCCTCCGGCATGGGGCCGAAATCGCCAAGCGACTTGACCGTCACCGGAAAATCCTTGAGCAGCTCCTTGATTTCCTTCAATTTGTTTTTATTGCTGGTTGCCAGCACAATGATATTGTCCATGTCATTTCTCCGGGCATGCTTGCTACAACCTTGGGCGCGCCCTCCCCGCCCAAGGCCGGCGCCTCATCCCTTTCGGTTGCGCAGCCGCTTATCGTATCGTTCCTGTTCGCTGTAAATGCAGCCGCAGTAAGGCTGCCGGTATAAACCCAAACGGATGGATTCGTCGATCCCTTCCTGCCAACCCTGCCGGAAGTCCTCATAATACCATCCGACCCCGTTGGCCGCCGCCAACTGCCCGCCCAGGGTGTCGAGCAGCCGGTGGTTCTGGTATTTCGAATAGAGCAGAGTGCTGGAAAAGGCGTCGAAGCCGCCGGCGGCCGCCCTGACCGCCGCCGCCGCCAGCCGCAGATCATAACACCGGGAGCAGCGCTCCGCTTCATGAAACACGACCCGGCGCAGATACTCGGTGAGGCCGTAGCGCTCGTCGATCTCCATCGGACAATCCGCCGCCTCGGCCAACTGGCGGACCGCGTCGAGCCGGCGGCGGAATTCCTGGAAGGGGTGGATGTTGGGATTGTAAAAGAAACAGCTCACCCGGTGCCCCTGTTCCCGGAGCCTGCGGAGGGGATACACCGTGCAAGGCCCGCAACAGACATGGAGCAGGATGCGCATCACTTGACCTTGAAATGCTTGGGCTCGATGCCGTAGCAGTGGATCTTGTAGTTGATGATCCGCAGGCTGGTCTCCAGGCTCTTGGCGGCCCGGGTCTGGTTGCCGTTGTTTTTCTTCAGTGCCTCGATGATCAGCTCGCGTTCGAAATGCTCGACCGCCGCCGCCAGCGACAGGGGTTTGTCGGCGTGCACGCTGTCCGTGCTCTGCAGGGAGGGCGGCAGATGGATCGACTTGATCGACGGGCCGTCGCAAATCAGCACCGCCCGCTCCATGCAGTTCTGCAGCTCGCGCACATTGCCGGGCCAGTGGTACTGGACCAGCAGATCGATGGCCGGGGTCGAGATCCGGGTGATCTCCTTGCCGTTTTCCTTGGCATAGCGTTCCAAGAAGTATTCGGCCAACAGCAGGATGTCGGTCCGCCGTTCCCGCAGGGGCGGCAGGTAAACCGGGAAGACGTTGAGCCGGTAGTACAGATCCTCGCGGAAATGCGTCTCCCGGACCGCGGCCTCCAGGTCGCGGTTGGTAGCCGCCACCAGGCGGATATCGGCCTTGATGGGCTTGTTCGAGCCGAGCCGCTGGAAGGTGCGCTCCTGGATCACGTTGAGCAGCTTCACCTGGACCGCGGGGCTGATCTCGCCGATTTCGTCGAGAAACAGGGTGCCGCCCTCGGCCAGCTCGAAACGGCCGCGCTTGGTTTCGGTGGCGCCGGTGAAGGCCCCTTTTTCATGGCCGAACAGCTCGCTTTCCAGCAGGGTTTCCGGCAGGGCCGAGCAGTTGACCACCACGAAGGGGCCGTTGGCGCGGCTGGAATTGTAGTGCAGGGCCTTGGCCACCAGGGTCTTGCCCGTGCCCGATTCCCCGCGCAGCAGCACGGTGGCGTTGGAATCGGCCACCCGGTGCACCATGTCGAACACCTCCTGCATCCGGGACGAATTGCCGATGATCTCCTCGATCCGGTTCTTGGCCGACAGCTCCCGCCGCAGCTTGGAATTCTCCAGCCGCAGGGCTTCCTTTTCCTGATTGACCCGCTGGATGCGCTGCACGGTCTCGGAGATCAGGCCGCTGACCACGGTCAGGAAGCGGAGATCGTTCTCCGATTGGATTCCGAAGCCCTCCAGGTACATCCGGTCGATCGACAGGGCACCGATGGTCTGTTGCGAGGCCAGGATCGGCACGCACAGAAACGAGCTTTTCTTCTTGCGCTCGTCGCCCCTGGTCCGGGTGCGGTTGAGAAACAGCGGCTCGCTGCCGATCTGCGGCACGATGATCGGCTCGCCGGTGGCCACCACCTTACCGGTGATCCCCTCGCCCAGTTTGTATCGGCCGCGCCGCTTGGCCTCGGCGGTGATGCCGTGGGCCACCTCGATTTCCAGCTCGCCGGTGGACGGGTTGACGATGGTGATCGTGCCGTTGTCCATGTTCTTGAGCTCGGCCAAGGTGGTAACGATTTTCTCCAGGCAGTCCTGCAGACTGGTGGCCGAGGCCAGGTGCCGGGTTATTTCGTAGAGACAGCTCAGGTCGATGAATTCCTGGTTCTGTCCGGAGTCCAACGGATTGTTCATAGCTTTCATGCAGGGGCCAAAGGAGTAATATTGACAGTGTTCCTTCGAGATGGTATGTACTTGCCGCTATGGAGGGATGGCCGAGTGGTTTAAGGCGGCGGTCTTGAAAACCGTTGTGCGAAAGCACCGTGGGTTCGAATCCTACTCCCTCCGCCAGAAAACTGGAAACCGACATTGGAGAGATGACCGAGTAGGCCGATGGTGCTCGCCTGCTAAGCGAGTGTGGGGGTTATACTCCACCGAGGGTTCGAATCCCTCTCTCTCCGCCATATATCAGCAAGGGCTGGTTGGCTCGCCAACCAGCCCTTGCTGTTTCCGGCTCGGGTTCCGGGCCTGCCGCGCAAGACCCTTCCCATTAATTTGACAACTTTGTACCATACCCGCCAACGGTTTGCCAGGATAACCTCACCCAAAATGTAAGTATTTATACAACCACCTTTTGCATTTGTGTCAGATCGACGCAAAACCGCCCCAGTCTACCCACGAAGATGTCATTTTCGACAGAGGCAGTCCGTTCAGGTCCCTGGCAGCAGGTCCTGCCACGTGGCGAGCGAATAAAAGGGGAAGTGCGGCCAGGCCGTGGCCTCGCCCCGGCCCTTGCCCCAGGCCCGCAACTGGTTGCGGCCGGAGAAGATGCGGTCGCGGCTGGTGACAAGCGCGCGGGAATAGATGTCGCGGCCCGGCCCCGCTTGCAGGAAGGCGTCGCGGCAGGCCGCCATTTCATCCCGTAACTCGACAAGCGGCCGTTGCGGCCGTCGCGCCAGGAACCGGCCCAACTGCTCCGGATCGTCGAACATGTCGCGGTGGAAGGTGTCGAGCACTTCCGGCCCGAAGTGGTCGAGCATGGCGTCGTAGCTGTCCGGCGGGATGCCGCGCTGCCGGTCCACCGGCAGCAGGGTGCCGCCGATGGCCGTGGCCGAGGCGAAGAGGGCGGCCCGGTCGGCCAGCAGATGGCTGGCCATCCACACCCCCCAGGACCAGGCGACCAGATGCAGCCGCCGGTAGCCGGCAAAGGCCCCCGGATCGACCGGCGAGGTGGTCCGGTAATCGTAGAACATGCAGAGATCGAGATCGGCGGCGGGCACCGGGGCGAACGGGGCCGGGTCCATGCCCCAACCGCTGAAGAACAGAATGCATTCCCGCCCCTGATGGCGCTGCAGCCACGCGGTCCGCATGGGCTCAGTCCAACGCGGTCTTGATGATCGCGGGCAGGGGCGCCAGTTGCTCCCAGTCCATGGCCGCGTTCAGCGACAACCGCAGCCGCGAGGTCCCGGCCGGCACCGTGGGCGGCCGCACCGCCTTGACCCAGTAGCCCGCCGCGCAGACCCGCTCGGCCGCGGCCACCGTTCTGGCCGCATCGCCGATCACCACCGGCACGATGTTGGAATTGCCCATGGTTTGGAGGCCGGCTTGCCGCAATTGATCGCGCAGCCGTTGGGACAGCTCGGCAACCTTGGCTCGTTCCCGGCGCAGGTGCGGAATCCTCGTCAGGACCGTCTCCAGCCAATGAACCGAGACCGGCGGCAGGCCGGTGGAGAAAATCTGCGGCCGGGCCGTGTTGATCAGGGTATCGACCAGCAGCCGCGAGCCGACCACAAAGGCCCCCTGCCCGCCGTAGGCCTTGCCGAAGGTGCCGGTCAGAATCTCGATCGCCTGCCGCACCCCCTGCTCTTCGGCAAGGCCGCAGCCGCTGTCCCCCCGGATGCCGGCCCCGTGCGCCTCGTCGACGTACAGCACCGCCGCAAACCGCTCCTTGATCCGCACCAGCTCGGCGAGGTCGGCCAGGTCGCCGTCCATGCTGAAAATCGATTCGGTGACGATGAACACCTGGCGAAAGCGGTCCCGGTCCTTGGTCAGGATGCGTTCGATGGCCCGGTAATCGAGGTGGGGATAGCGGACGACCTTGGCCAGGGACAGGCGCATGCCGTCGATCAGGCTGGCATGGCAGAGCTTGTCGGCCAGGATCAGGTCCTGCTTGCCGGCCAGGGCGGGCAGGATGCCGACGTTGAGGTGATAGCCGGAATTGAACACCAGGGCGGCCTCGGTCCCGTACAGGGCGGCCAGCCCGCGCTCCAGCTCGGCGTAGGGCCGGGTGTTGCCGGTCATCAGCCGGGAAGCGGTACTGCCCAGGCCGTAGCAGGCCAGCAGGTTGCCCTCGTCCTGCTGCCGGTAAAAATCCGCGAGCATTGCTTGGTTGGCGGCCAGGCCCAAATAATCGTTGCCGGCCAGGTTAAGATACTCGCGGCCGTCGATGGCGATGCGGCCGTGGGCCAGATGGGTCACCGGCACCAGCTGGCGCCGTTGTCCCTGGCGGTCGATCTCGGCCAGCTGTTCGGCCAGTTGGCGGCTGAAATCGCTCATGGCCGCCCCTCCGCGATCCGGACGTACAGGCTTTCGCTGAAGCCCACGAAGATCCGATCGCCCGATCGCAGCACCGGCGCCCGCAGGTTGCCGGTCCGGCCCGATGCCGCGGCCAGGATCGCCTTTTTGTCATCGGTGCGGGGATCGAAGACCTGGTAGTTCTTGCCCTTGGCCACCAGAATCTCTTTGGCGCCGGCCAGCACCCGCCAGGCCGCCTCGCCGGCCAGCGGCGTCTTTCTGGCGTCGTCGACCCGCAACGGCGTCATCTTGTTCTCATGCAGCACATCCTGTGCCTTGCCGCACGAGGCTCAGCCCTTGCGCAAATAGGCCCAATCGATTTCCATCGTTTCCTCCACGGTTGTCTTCCGGGCAATGCCGCCGGCACGGGCCAGCGGCCGCAATCGCTTACTATACCCGCGGGCCGGGCCGGCCACCACAGTATTTTCGGTCGATTGCCCATTCCCCAACGAAGCAAAATCCACTATAGACACCTCGACCACCCTTCGCATCCACCCAAGGAGACGCAACCATGACGACCCCGACCGACGTTCCCGGACCGCAGGGCGAACTGCTCCTGCGCACCATGCCCATGCCGGCCGACACCAGTTTCAACGGCGACATCTTCGGCGGTTGGCTGATGGCGCAGATGGACCTGGCCGGCAGCATGATGGCCAAGGAGGTGACCCGCACCCGCACCGCCACCGTGGCGGTGGAAAGCATGCAATTCATCAAGCCGGTCCGGGTGGGCGACGTGGTGTGCTGCTACGGCCGGATCAAGCGGGTGGGCACCACCTCGGTGACCGTCATGCTCGAGGTGTGGGTGCGGCCGATTCTCCACGCCGGCAAGGATCAGTTCACCACCTTCAAGGTCACCGAGGCGGCATTCACCTACGTGGCCATCGACCGGGAAGGCAAAAAACAGCCGATCGACAAAACCCGGCTGGGCGAAGCGCCGGGAGACGCGGCCTGAGGACCTGCCTCAAGAACCGGACGAAGCCGCCGGCCCGAGCATGGCTTCCGGCCGCACCATCCGGTCGAACTCCTCGCCGGTGAGCAGGCCGAGTGCCAGAGCGGCCTCGCGCAGCGACAGGTTTTCCGCGTGGGCCTTTTTGGCAATGGTTGCCGCCTTTTCGTAACCGATGTGCGGATTGAGGGCAGTGACCAGCATCAGGGAGTGGCGCAGATGGTGGTCGATCCGCTCCCGCACCGGTTCGATGCCGGCGGCGCAATGGCACTCGAAGGACTGGATGACGTCGGCCAGCAGCAGGACCGACTGGAGGAAGTTGTACACCAGCAGGGGCTTGAACACGTTGAGCTCGAAATTGCCCTGGCTGGCGGCAAAACCGATGGCGGCATCGTTGCCGAACACCTGGCAGGCCGCCATGGTCACCGCCTCCGACTGGGTGGGATTGACCTTGCCCGGCATGATCGAACTGCCCGGCTCGTTGGCCGGAATGGTGATTTCGCCCAAGCCGCAGCGCGGCCCACTGGCCAGCCACCGGACGTCGTTGGCGATCTTCATCAGGTTGGCGGCCAGCCCCTTGAGGGCGCCGTGGGCAAAGACCAGCTGGTCGTGGCCGGTCAAGCCGTGGAACTTGTTGGCCATGGCGCTAAAGCGCTTGCCGGTGTCCCGGCCGAGCTGCTCGGCCACCGCCTCGCCGAACCCGGCCGGGGCGTTGAGGCCGGTGCCGACCGCGGTGCCGCCGACCGCCAGCGACCGCAGATGCTCCACGCCCTCGCCGAGCTGGCGCAGGTTACTCGCCAGCATGGCGGCCCAGCCGCCGATCTCCTGGCCAAGGGTCAGAGGGGTGGCGTCCTGAAGATGGGTCCGGCCGATCTTGACGATGGCGGCATAGGCCTTGGCCTTGGCCTCAAGGGTCCGGTGCAGGGCCGAAAGCGCGGGCAGCAGCCGGTCTTCCAGGGCGAACACCGCGGCCACGTGCATGGCCGAGGGGAAGATGTCATTGGAGCTTTGGGACATGTTGACATGATCGTTGGGATGCACCGGCCGCCCCTGGTCCAAATGGCCGTTCGCCAGGATGGCCGCCCGGTTGGCGATCACCTCGTTGACGTTCATGTTGGTTTGGGTGCCGCTGCCGGTCTGCCAGACCGACAGGGGAAACTCGCCATCGTGCCGACCAGCCAGGATCTCGTCGCAGACCCGGACGATCAACTCGCAAAGCGGCTCGGGCAGCTTGCCCATCCGGCGGTTGACCTCGGCGCAGGCCCGTTTCAGCCGGACCAGGCCGTAAACCAGGCCCAGCGGCATCCGCTCCTCGCCGATATGGAAGTTGCGGCGGCTACGCTCGGTTTGCGCCCCCCAGAGTCGGTCGGCCGGCACTTCGATCTCGCCCATGGTGTCGTGTTCGATACGGTACTGCATCCTCGCGCCTCCCTCGTTGTTGGTTATCCCGCGCAAACATCCCGAGCATCACCAAAAACGGTTCGTTGCGGAAGGGCAAGCCTTTTCCGCATCCCGCCGGAAAGAAACGATTTTTCTGATCTTCGCCTTTGGCTATCCGAAGAAAAACAGGTTGCCGGCACAAGGGGATGGGGTATAACCGCAAGCTGAATCCGGCATCCCGGCCCCTCCGCGTTCCAGCCGGGATGTCTTCGCCTCCTCCAGCCGCAAGGAATCCGCATGGCACCCGCATGGTCCCGGCCGCCGGCCACCATCCTTTTTCTCCACGGGCTTGACTCCTCCACCAAGGGTACCAAGGCCCAATGGTTCCGCGCCTATTTTCCCCAGGTCGGCATGCGGGATTATCACGGCGAGCTCGGCCACCGGCTCACCCAATTGGAAGAACAAACCGCCGGAGTCGAACAACTGATCCTGGTGGGTTCGAGCTTCGGCGGCCTGATGGCCGCCTGCTTCGCCGCCCGCCATCCCGAGCGCTGCCGGCGGCTGGTCCTGCTGGCCCCGGCGCTCAATTTCAACGACTACCGGCCGCCGCCGGCCACTCTGGCGATCCCGGTGTTTCTGGCGATCGGCGCGCATGACACGGTCTGCCCGCCGGACCTAGTCATCCCCCTGGCGCGGGCCGCGTTCGACAATCTGGAGGTGCGGCTGGCGGATGACGATCACCTGCTCCACCGCACCTTCCCCTGCCTCGACTGGCCCGCCCTGTTCACCTGAGCACGGGCAGCGGCTCGCCCCCCGGCTTCCGCCCCTCCTGCTGCCGGGCCAGCAAACTGCTGGCCACGACCAGCCGGTACAACTCGGCCCGCTGGCCCTCGGCGTCGAATCCTCGGCCCGAACGCGCCAAATCCAGGCACTGGTCCCAGGTGAAGGTGCCGAGGTGCTCGGAATGGGTCAGCAACATGCCGTACCCGGCCACGGCGGCGGCGAAACGGAAATCGACGCTGGTACGAAGGCCGGAGGCTTCGCGCACCGGCAGGCTCATTTGCCGGGAAGTCTCGCTGCCCCGCGGTTTGTAGCGCAGCTTGACGGTCAGCAGTTCCGCGCTGTCTTCCGCCGGCGCCGGCGGCACCGCTTGGTACCTGAGGGAATCGAGCCGGGGCACCGCGGAATGGCCGGCCGGGATCAGTTCATACAGGGCAGTGACCCGGTGGCCGACCCCGATCTCGCCGGCATCCTTGCGATCGTCGCGGAAATCCTCGGCGGCCAACGCACGGTTTTCATAGCCGATCAGCCGGTAGGCCCCCACCCGGGCCGGATTGAACTCGACCTGCATCTTGACGTCGCCCGCCAGGGTGAACAGGGTGCCGCTCAACTCCTTGACCAGCACCTTCTCGGCCTCCAGCAAGCTGTCGATGTAAGCGTAGTTGCCGTTGCCCTTGTCGGCGAGAATTTCCATGGTATCATCATGATAGTTACCCATGCCGAAGCCGAGCACGGTGAGGTGGACCCCGGCCTGGCGTTCGGTCTCGATCAGGCGCTGCAATTCGTCGCGGCTGGTGACGCCGACATTGAAATCGCCGTCCGAGGCCAAGATGACCCGATTGTTGCCGTCGGGCAGAAAGCTCTTGCGGGCCAGCCGATAGGCCGCGCGGATGCCGGCGGAGGCATGGGTGGACCCACCCGCCCGCAGCCCCTCGATGGCGGCCAGGATCTCCCGCTGCCGATTGCCGGGCGTGGGTTGCAGCACCACGCTGTCGGCTCCGGCATAGACCACCACCGCCACCCGGTCACGCGCGCCCATTTGCCGGACCAGAAGCGGCAGGGCCTGCTTGAGCAGCGGCAGCTTGTTGGCGTCCTGCATCGACCCGGAAACATCGATCAGCAGGACCAGGTTCGAGGGCGGCAGCTGCTCCTTGCCCATCTCCTTGGCCGCAAGTCCGATCCGGGCCAGCTGATAGCCGGAGTGGAAGGGGCTGGGTCCGACTTCGGCGCTCAACGCAACCGGATCGCGGCCTTCCGGGTCCGGATAGTCGTAGGAGAAGGCATTGACCATCTCCTCGATCCGGACCGCGCCCACCGGCGGCAGGGCGCCGCTGTTGACGAACCGGCGGACATTGGCGTAGCTGGCGGTATCGACATCGATACCGAAGGTGGAAAGCGGACTGCGGCTGACGTTGACAAATCCGTTTTCCTGGACGGCATTGTAGGATTCGCGGTTCCAGGCCGGCGGGGACAGGCTGGCCGGCGCGGCCTGTCGGGGGAGTACCAGGCCGCGCTGCCCGACCTCCTTCGCAGGGGCCGCGGCCATCGCATCGGCCGGCATGGGCGACGGCCGGGCCACATCTTTTCGTTCGGCCTCGGCCTGGACCTCGACCTTGGCATGGGGCTCGGCTTCGGCTAGGGTCGCGGGATTGATCCGCAGCGTGCTTTCGTCCGGGGCCACGGACTCGGTCGCAACCGTCGGACCGGCACCGGCGCCGGGTTCTTTTGCTGTGTTCGATTCCGGGGTCGGCGCGGAACAGCCGGCCAGGAACAGGAGGGTCAACAGGGTGATCAACATAGGTCGTCGCATTGCGGGCTCCTTTGAGCAACTCGAGGTTGTACGGGACGGCCGACCGGCATGGCGGCCGCTTTTGTCCGATTGGACGGCACGGAGTTGGCAATGTGTCGCGGCATTCTGAAAAAAAATTGCCGGAGCGCGTCTTGACCGCACAGGACCGGACAACCTCGGCCAATCCCTGGCAGCAGCAGGCCATGGCGCACTGGCAGGCCGTCAACCGGCTGGCCGCGCGCCGCTTTCCCCAAGGGGCGATGGCGGAAGAGGCGGCGCTTTTTGTCATGGAGGGATTGGCGCGCGACGACTGGCGCCGGCTCCGCGCCTTTGCCGGCCGTTCGACCCTGACCACCTACATCGTCGCCCTCACCCTCCGCCTGCTGGAGGATTTCGCCCGCAAGCGCTTCGGCCGGAGCAAGCCGCCCGCCTGGATCCGCCGTCTGGGCGGCATCTGGCTCACCCTGTTCCGCCTGCTCTGCCTGGAGCGCCTTGCCCCCGGCGAGGCCGCGGCCATGGCCGGCAACGGCCTGCCCGGCCCGGTGCGGGCCGCCGAGGAGGCGGCCTACCGCATTCTTGGCGAAATACCCGATTGCGGCGCCCGCTCGGGCGAGTCGGTCGGATTGGACGAAACCACGGTCTTGCCCGGGACCGAGGACGACTGTTCGCACCAGGAGGAACGGTTGGCCCGGGAAGAACGGCACCGCCTGTTCGCCGTGCTCGGCCGGCTGCTGTTCGACGGCAATATCGGCGGCGAAATCGATCCCCGCCTTCTGGAACGGCTGGCGACGATCGCCCTGCCGCTGACGCCCGAGGAGCGACTGTTGCTCAAACTCTGCTATCGGGACGGGGTAGCCGTGGCCGAGGCGGGCAGGCTGCTCGGCTGGAACCGGCATCAGACCCACGGCCGGCTGCGGCGGCTGTTAGCCCGCCTGCGGCAGGACCTGGCCGAGGTCGGCCTGGAAGAGGAACTGCGGCTCCTGCTGAGCTGATCGTCCGACACAATGGAACCTTGGAACCGTCCAAGGGATCAGGAAGAAAAAAGCACTGCTATGAAACCATGAACCATCAGATGAGCGAGCACGAAAACAAGAGGGCTGAGGACCGGAGGCTGGCACTGCTGGCCCTGGCAGGCGAGCAACCCCGCCCCGCCGGTCCCTGCCTGGAGGCAGAAACGCTGGCGGCCCTGGTCGAGGGCCGGCTGGCGCAAGAGGAAGCCCAAGCCTGCCTGGCGCACATCGCGGGCTGCGATGCCTGCTATGCCTTGTGGCTGCAACTGGACCGGGAATGGCGGCAGCACCGGCCCGCCAGCAGAAAAACCGCCCTGCTGCGGCTGGTCCGGCGGCCGCGGGTTTTGACCACCGTGGGCTCGCTGCTGGCGGCAGCGGCCAGCGTGGCCCTGATGCTGACCCTGCCTTCCACCCAGGTCGACCGAATCAACCTGCCCCAACTCCAGGAAAAAACGATGTCGAAGCCGGCCATGGAGGAGGCGGCCGTGCCCCCCGCCGCCGACATCGCCGCGCCCCAGACCCAACCATTGCCGGCGGAGCAACCGGCCCGGCCCCTTCCCGCCCCGAAACCTTCGGCCCCAACCGCCGAACCGGCTAAGGCGGCCGCACCGCCGCCGCAGGTCATGGCCGAGGCGGCCCGGCGCGAAATCAAGGCGGACGACGCCGGCAACGCCGGCAGACTAGTACCACCGGCGGCCAACGGGCCCAGGGAGCGGGACAGGAGGGGAATGCAGGGGACAAAGGAAAAAACGGCAGTGCTGCCGGCCGAGCAGGCGGACACCGAACGGGAAGTTGCGGCCGGGCGGCAGGATGCGCACCGGCAGGAGGTCGCGGCGCTGTCCGCGGCTTCGCGGGCTCCAGCCCGGGCCACCGCGCCCCCGCCTCAAACCGAGCGGGAAGAAATGCCGGCCACGGCCGAAGCCTGGTATGCCCGCATCCGCCGGGGCTGCCAGGAGTCCCTCCGGCCCGAGTTTTTCTCCGCGATCGCCGCCCAGGGCGAGCACCTGCTGCAAAAACCGGCGGCACTATCGAGCCGGGATCGGCAACGAATCGAAGCCATCGTCGCCGAACTCGGCAGAAAGCAGCCTGCCGGCGGGCGATGCCCCGTTCTGCTGGAACTCATCGAATCAAGGGATCGACAGCCGCAGCAATAGCGGCGGGCGGTTCAGATGGGCGGGGCGATGGTCACCACGATGCGCATGTCGGTGGTCGCCCGCACCCCGTGCGGCTCGCGGATGTCGGAGATCAGCATGTCCCCGGTCCGGGCGGGCAGGGTGGCCTCGTTGTCGGCCAGAAAGAAACCCTCGCCCTCGATCACCAGGATCGACAGCTGGCCGTCGAGGTCGTGGGAGTGGATGGGAAACAAGGCGTTGGCCTTGAGATTGAAGTTGAGGATCTTGAAGTGTTCGGAATCGTGCAGGACAATCGCTTTCATTCCCAGGGGGTTGAATTCCCTGGTGGTGGACAGTTCGATTCGTTTCATGGGTTGCTCCTCCCTCGAAAAAAGTGACGAATCGCGACGCCGGACTTGTCTTCGACTCTATGCACGGTCCGCCGGAACGGCAAGGCGGGGCCGTCGGTCGTTCAGTCCCCGCATTCCTCCTCCCGGAATTGATTGAGGGCGATCTTGTATTTGTTGATCTTGTCGTACAGGCTCTTGCGCGAGATGCCCATTGCCCGGTGGGCCGCGCTAACCTGGCCGCCGGCCCGCCTGAGCATCTGCTCGATGTAGTGCCGCTCCTGCTGTTCCATAAAATCTTTCCACGGCATCTCGGCAAAATCCGCCTCCCCGACCATTGCGGCCGCCGGCCCGGCCATTGCCGGTTCCTTGCCGCCGAGCACGCAGTAGCGGCGGACGAAGTTCCGCAGTTCGCGGACATTGCCCGGCCACTCCTGCCGCATCAGCTGCCGGATCAAGGTCGATGAGCAGGGCTGCACCTCGCCGTCCTGGCCGTCGCAGTATTCGGTGCGGAAGGCCTCGACCAGCAGGGGGATATCTTCCTTGCGATCCCGCAACGGCGGCAGGTGCACCGGCAGGACATTGAGCCGGAAGTACAGATCCTGGCGAAAGTTCCCCTTGTCGATCTCGGCCCGCAAGTCGCGGTTGGTGGCGGCGATCACCCGCGCCTTGAGGGGAATGGCCGCGTTGCCGCCCAGCCGGGTGAAGGAGCGCTCCTCCAGTACCCGCAGCAGTTTGGCCTGCAGCGGGGCCGGCATCGAACAGATCTCGTCGAGGAACAGGGTGCCCTCGCCGGCGTATTCGAACTTGCCCACCTTGCGCTGGATGGCACCGGTGAAGGCGCCCTTTTCATGGCCGAAGAGCTCGGATTCGATCATCTCGGCCGGCAGAGCGCCCATGTTGACCGCCACGTAGGGCGCGGCCTCCGGCCTACCGATGGCGTGCAGGGCCCTGGCCGCCAACTCCTTGCCGGTGCCGGTTTCGCCGACGATCAGCACCGGGTCGCTTTCGTGGGCAATGGTCTCGATCAGCGCATACAGCCCGAGCATGGCCGGATGGCTGCCGACCAGCCCGTAGAAGCGGGACCGGCCCTCGCGGGTGGCGGTCAACTGCTGTTCCAGGCGGCGGTTTTCCAGCACCAGCTGCCGCCGCTCGATGGCCCGCGTCAGGGTGGCGAGGATGATGTCCTCGTCCACCGGTTTTTGCAGGAAATGGTAGGCCCCCTTCTTGACCGCCTCCACCGCCAGGCTGATGTCGCCGTGGCCGGTGATCAGGATCACCGGCAGGTCGGGATCCTTGGCCAGGATCCGTTCCAACAGCACCAGGCCGTCCATCTCGGGCATGCGGATGTCGGCCAGGACCGCGGAATAGGTGTTCTCGTCGATACGGGCCAGGGCCTCGAGCGGATTGCCGAAGGTCTGCACCGCGTAGCCGTTGAGGGCCAGGGTCTGCTTGATCGCCGCCAGCAGATAGAGGTCGTCGTCAACCACCAGGATTTCCGGGGCGGGCAAGGCGCAGGTCCGATTCTTCATGCCGCCCCGCTCCGCCGCAGGTCCGGGGAAGCGTCCCGCACGTACTGGGGAATGTAGACCGAAAAGTAGGAGCCGTGGCCGGGCGCGCTTTCCACCTCGATGTAGCCGGCAAATCCGCGCACGATCCGGTCGACGATCGACAGCCCCAGCCCCATGCCGGTCCCCACCTCCCGGGTGGTGAAGAAGGGATCGAAAATCTTTTTCTGCAGCTCCTCGGCAATGCCCTCGCCGTTGTCGGCCACGGTGACCACCACGTAGGGCTCTTTCAGCATGGTGGTCAGGTTGAGGCACAGGACGATGCGGCTGGTGACCGTCAGCCGGGGCGTGTCCACCCGGCCCATGGCCTGGATGGCGTTCTGCACCAGGTTGAGGAAGACCTGCTCCAGCCGGACCTCCACCCCCAGAACTTCGCAGGGCTGGTCGGCCAGGCGCAGGTCAAGGACGATCTCGCTCAAACGCAGCTGCGATTCGAGGAAGCTCAGGATCTTGCGGATGATGGCGTTGAGTTCCACCGGGGCCTGCTCTTCCTCGCCCTTGGTGCCGAAACTCCGCATGGTGGCGATGATCGACGAGGCCTTGTTCACCCGGTCGATGATGATCGACAGATTTTCCCGCAGCATCTCGGCGTGGTCGCCCGGCGTTTCCAGGGCCTTCAAGCAGTTACGGGCAAAGAGCAGGATGGCGTTGAGCGGCTGGGTCAATTCGTGGCCCACGCCGGCGGCCATCTCGCCCAGGCTGGCCAGACGGCTGGAATGGATCAACTGTTTCTGCCCTTCCTGCATTTGGGTCATCAGGTCGTAGAACTCGCTGCAATCGGAGCAGATCAGCATGTGCAGCACCAGGCCGTTAGGATTGACGTGGGTGGAGCCGCGCATCTTCACCGGCAGGCCCTGGCCGCCGGCTGTGGCGAGCTGGGCCTCGAACTCGGCGAACTCCCCCTTGGCAAAGGCCTGGCGGATGGCCTTGCCCGTGTCCGGCCGGACCAGGTCGTCCAAGGTCAGGCGCCGGCCGGCATCCAGGCTGAAGCCGGTCCGCTGCAGGAACTCACGGTTGGTCTGGATCACCTTGAACTCCTGGTCCATGAGGAGAAACAGCTCGGAGATGCCGGCCAGGATGCGTTCGGTGAACGACCGGGTGGCCTCCATCTCCTCGTGTTTCTTCAGGACCCGGACCACCAGATCCTGCCGCTGTTTCTCCAATATCTTGATTGCCTGATCGTGCATGGTCTTCCCCGGAAACGTGCCAATGGACCGATAACTGCCCGATCATACCTGGCATCCCCCGGTGGCGTCATCCACTTTCCGCAAGGAAACCGAACGGGCGCGGCGCCAACGGCGGACTCTGGTTTTTACGGCGCGCGGGCAGGTCTTGTGCGAAGGCGGCCATTGTTGCTGTACCTGAAGATCGGATCGTATTATAGTTGCTCGCAGGTGCCGACATTGATGCTCCGGACCACGAACATGCATGTCGCGCCGTTCCGACCGAATACCCCTGCGGCTTCATTCGTCCGAAAAAGGAGGTTGAAACCCCCGCCTTTCAGGCGGGTAGCATTCTGCTAGCAGCTGACTTGAAGAATTTCCCCACGTGAAAAAGCGCTATTGGGGCCGGCATTTTTGTGCACGTGGCTATTTTTGCGTAACGGCTGGCGAACTGACAAAAGAGATGATCTCGGAGTGCCTTTCGCATCATTTTGAACCAAATCCTCATGACAGTTTTGGTGTTGAGCCGTGAACCGGCTGCGCAGCCTGCCGGTATAGCTGGACTTTCAGTCCGCGATTCTAAACAACCACCGACTTCAAGTCGGTGGTTGTTTAGAATCGGCAGAGGAGACACGCCAATCTGGGGAATCTCTCACCCCTTGCGTTTTGGAAGAAATTCATCAGCCGGCAAAGAGCCGCCTGACACATTTATGGTGTCCATTATTGACGCCTACCTCAAAAAACCGATTACACAAAATTGTGGACACGCCCCCTGGCGTGGCCAGCGAGATGGGCGTCTCGCCCTATCCGTTCTGTATGACCGTGGCCCCGGCAGCCTCCGCCGCCTTCATGTCCCCGGTCTCCTCGCCGGTGAACACCCTGGTGGTCGGTTCGGGCCGGTATGCTTTTCTTGATTTCGTCCGTATCGGCGTGCCTCTGACCCTGCTGGTCATGCTGGTCACCGTGATTTTGATCCTCTTGATCTTGCCGTTCAAACCGGCCGTCATAGGATAAAGGGCATTCCAGAGAGTGTCGCGGTGCCGCAACGATTTGCAAGGTAGCCGCTCAAGCGGATTGGGCAGGGAATGAGGGGGAGGCGGATTCGTCATGAAAGACGACGGACGATCCGTTGGGCAGCGAACGTGCACTTCCTGGCAGCGGCAACCGTTCAACCGGATGCGCCTGATCGTCTTCTGGTGCGCGCCTGTCGATCTTGACGAAGGTGGACGCAAGCTACTATATCGACGGTTACGTGGATTCTTCCTCTGGCCTGACTTCGGCGGATTCCGATGCAACCTGTTCCTTCAGGGACTTACGTTCCTTCTTGGCTTCTTTCTTGCGCTGTTTCTCCAGCTCTTTCAAACGTTTTTCCTGCTTGTAGTTGGTTCGTTTCATCGTTGCTCCCCCAGCGCTTTATGTATGGGCGATGACCAACATGGAGAATCCCATGCCAGATGGAATTCTCCATGTTGGCTCTATTGTTAACGTTTTTTTACGACATGAGCGGCTGCCGGACCTTTGGCGCCATCGACCACCTCGAAGCTGACGCGATCACCTTCCTGGAGGGATTTGAAACCGTCAGCCTGAATGGCCGAATGATGGACGAAAACATCTTTGCCACCATCTTGGGCGATGAAGCCAAAACCTTTAGAATCATTAAACCATTTTACAGTTCCTTCAGCCATGTTGATAACTCCTCTTTGGTTGTGCTTTAAGCGCACTGTGATTTGATGGCCCCGGAATCGAATTGGGAGCCATGAATGGTGCTGAACGCATTGTGCAACCGTTCAGCATGCGCTGCTTTTTTTGTTCCGTGCAGCGGGCGGAAGTCCAAAAATGCTCGATTGAGTCGGGCGCCGTCGATGTTTGCGGGCTCCTTGGGAAGATTGCTCCGCTCCCTTGGAGGTGCCTTGAAGAGCGGTTGCCGACATATTGTTCGGTGCCACGGGAGGCGACGTCACCTTAACGGAATACGTACTCGCCGGTTGCGGCACCTCCAGGCGCGACATGGATGTGTCGAGCGAGCGCTCGATCACTTGCAGCAGGCGCTTGTCCTCACTCGTGGCAAAGGTCAGGGCGTCGCCAGTGCAGCCCGCCCGTCCGGTTCGACCGGTACGATGGATGTAGGCCTCGGCGGTATCAGGCATGTCAAAGTTGATCACATGGGAAATGCCGGTAACATCGATCCCGCGCGCGGCGATATCGGTGGCCACCAAAATGGTATAGGCTCCGTTCTTGAAACCTTCCAAGGCCTGCTGCCGTCTGTTTTGGGAAAGGTTGCCTTGCAGCGATGTTGCCCTGAATCCAGCATTGACGAGCTTTTGGGCCAACTGTTTGGCCTTGTGCTTCGTCCGGGTGAAAACCAATGTCGAGGGCATTGTTTCTTCACTGAGCAAGTACATGAGCAGATTGGTTTTTTGGTTCTGGTTGACGGAAAAGAGACGATGCGAGATGGCCTTGACCGAGCGGCTGGGGTTGATCTGTACCGTTGCCGGGTTCACCAGAATGTTTTCGAGCAAATGCTTGATTTCAGCGGGCATGGTGGCAGAAAAGACCAAATTCTGCCGTTTGATCGGTAGCCGTTGCACAATTCGGCGAATATCGGGCAAAAAACCCTTGTCGAACATATGATCCGCTTCATCTAGGACCAGCACCTCGACCTGAGACAGGTCAATGGCCTTGTCATTGTGAAGGTCGAGCAAACGCCCGGGGCAAGCAACCACAATATCAACCCCTTGGCGGATTTTGGCCACTTGGCCCGATTTGCTGACACCGCCATAGATGGCCAAGCTTCGCAACCCGGTATGGCGGATCACGGTTTGGGTGAATTCATGAATCTGCTCGGCAAGTTCGCGCGTGGGGGCGATGACCAAGGCTCGGACCCGGTTCCGGGGCGCGGCCATTAAGCGCTGCACGGTGGGCAGGATGAAAGCGGCTGTTTTGCCGGTGCCGGTCTGTGCCAGGCCAAGAAGATCGCGGCCGGCGAGAATAAAAGGTATTGCTTGTTGTTGGATGGGGGTTGGAGCAGTGTAACCGCACTGCTGAATTGCTTGGATAAGATGGTTGTTCAATTGAAATTCGTTAAAATTCATCCATACTCCTGCAATCGGAATCGATGGCCGTCGCAATTCACAATGCCAGACAGCACATGAAGTTTTGGCCAACCTGTAACCCGATTGCTTATGTTGTTAAGGGTTCCGTCGGTTCATGACGAAAGGAAGGTGGGGACAGCAGGTAAAGTTCAAGGGGCAGACATGCGTTCAACAAGGAAAAGTTCAAATATGGAAGGCTCGGTATAGTGATCGAGACGAAAAGTCAACCGAGTTTCATCGCCGGCCGCGGCTTTTTTTTGCCGGTGGTTTCGCTTCGTTGCAGACAAGGGTGCGATGCTTGTACTCCATGCCATTGAGTCCTTCCATCACTTTGTGGCCCGCAGAACGATTCGCCATTTCGACAAAACCAAAACCTTTGGCCTGTCCTGTAAATTGGTCGACAACCAATTTGACACTGACCACATCGCCAAAGGGGGTGCAAAGGGATTCAAGTTCCGATTCGGTAATATTGTAGGGAAGGCTGCCGACAAAAAGTTTCATGCCTATACTCCGCAGAGAGGATTGTAAGCAAAAACTTTTTGATTATCGAGAAGGTCGATGCTGATTGGCGGGGCATCAAAAAAGAGAATGCTATTTGATAATTGTCAATAATAAACGATTACTCCGAATATGGCAAGGGAATATTTAACATGCTGAAGTTCGGGTCAAACAACACAAGATGATCGCTCTGGCCGACCGAAAACGGGGAACTGGGAAATGTGCATCAAACAGCGGGATGGGGTTTGCTTCCGGGCACCATGGTCGCTTGACGGTCAAGAGCCCTTTGCTCCTATCCTTGCGAGAGATAAGCCGGCCAGCCCTGCGGCAGGGGCGCGCTTTATTTGAGTGCCTGACTTGTGGCAACCATTGTTTTCGGGTACAACTCCAGCAACCGGCCCCGCGCGGCGCGACCTGGAACTTCACTGTGCCGCAATGCATCGGTTTTAAATGAAAAAAATGAAAAAAAGTGTGTCAGACCAGGGAGCCTACTTGGTATCCATAGGTTCCGGGACCGACACGAAACGAACCGATTATTTGCCGGGGAGGATTTTTTTTCACAAGTGTTGGCCGCGTTCACCGCTACAGCCCGATTCCGGACCAGGGGATCGGGCCGGCGGCGGGCACTGCCAGCGGATGTGCGCATCGCGGCTCTGGTGAAAGAGCAAAAACGAGCGGCAGACAATCCGGCAAGCTCCGGGTGGTTCGCACTCACGTGCCAGTTCAAGGGGCAAGCCGTTCGCTGGTTCCGCATGGCGCCTGTTGGTCGCAAACAGGCGTTGCTGCAAGTAACCATGCACCGATTGCAATGTGCACGATGCGGGTGTCTCTGGTGGCCTCGTTTTCCGTTTGTCAAAGGAAACGCCCGCTACACCAGGTCGTTTGCCTTGACCGTGCTCGATCTGCTGCAATTCGGCACTATCCGGGCAGTAGCCGACTCCGCGTGAGTTGGGACCTGGTCAAAGAGATCCACAAAACCTGGCTCGCGGCAAAATACCGGACCAGCAATTTGAGCGAGGTCCGCTATCTGGGCATTGACGAGTTCAGTTTGAAAAAACGCCACACCTACATGACCATCTTCGTCGATCTCCAATC
>NZ_JAVBRQ010000042.1:0-30847 GCF_031547805.1 Desulfobulbus sp. | reverse complement strand
TCAATCTCCTCCAGACTCTTGCCGCCGGTCCGCTTGCCCCAGATCATCAGCGGAATCATCGGCAGGAAGAACAGGATAGCCACCGAGGTGAAAACACCCATGAAGCCGTAGGCCTGGTGGATAATGGGGATCAGCGGCTGCGAGCCGGAGACCGCCAGCCTGGCCAGGCCGTTGTGGAAACCGGTGGCGGTGTTGCGCATCCTGGTCGGATAGGACTCGGCCGTGTACGAAAACATCATGAAGCTGAGCGCCAGGTTGAAGGCGGTGACGATGAAGCCAAAGATCGTCAACAGGATCAGGGACTTCATGTTGCCGAAGATGAAGGCGAAGACCGCGGCCAGAAGAATCAGGGCGATGATCGGCACCTTGCGTCCGCCCATGTCGGAAACCAGCGAATTGATAAAGCAGCCGAACGGCACGCCGATGCTGATGATGGTCATGGCGGTGAGGGTCTCCTGCACGGTGAATCCGAGCATCTTCAGCAGCTGGGTTGTCCAGGTGCTCAGGAGGAAGCCGGCCGGGGTGATGCTGACGAACATCAGCATCAGCAGCAGGGTGCGGCCGATATATTTTTTGGTGAACATGCCGGTCAGCACTTCTATGACCGAGATCTTGGGCTGCACCAGCTTGGCGGCTTCGGAGAGATCGATGTCCTTGCCGGTCAGCTGCATGACGATCGCCTCGGCCTCCTCGATGCGGCCGTGGGCCACCAGCCAGCGCGGCGATTCCAGGAGATATTTCAGGCCGAGAACAAAGGCGACCAGGCCGATGCCGCCGGCGTAGAAGATCCAGCGCCAGGCCTCGGGATCCATGGGGATGACCATCCGGCAGATCAGGGCGACCACCGGTACGGCGCAAAAGCCGATGGCGGCAACCCGTCCCTGCCACATGCCCCTGGTCTCGCAGGGGGCCATTTCGGCGATATAGGCCTGGGAGGTGACCATCATGCAGAAGACGCCGAAGCCGGTCAGGGACCGGAACAGGGTGAAGATGGCGAAGTCGTTGGTGTAGCCGGTGATGACCGAGGAGACCGAGAAGATGATGATCGAGATCAGGAAGGTCTTGCGCCGGCCGATGAAGTCGGAGATGACGCCGCCCAGAAAACCGCCCGAGGTCATGCCGATGAAGTACCAGAACAGGATGGTGGCGATATCGGAGGGTTTCAGGTTCCAGGAATGGGCCAGGGCCGGGGCGATGAAGCCGAAGTTCCAGTTGTCGAACTGCTCGAAAAAGTAGGCGGCCATGATCAGGAAAAAGAGCAGCCGGTGGACGCCCCGTACCGGCAGGCCGTCGAAATAGTTGTTGGCGAACCGTCCCTGCTGGTCCGCCTTGCTCCCCAGATTGCAGGGAGTGCTGTCGTTGAGTTCGTGTTGCATGTGTTCTTCCCTCCTCGATGTGATTGTCTGTGTCATGGCGCGAAAGGGGTCTTCGCCCGCCCGATCGCTTTGTCCCGCCGGGGCGGACCTTGCCGATCCCAGGCGTCGTGGCGCATGCCCGTATATGCCGATAATTAAAAAAAAAGCGGCTTGACCAACAACTCGCAAACTTACGAGGTTTTCGGCTTAGGTTTACGAGGATGGGAAGGCGGGCGGCCAAGTGGCGGTGCCGGCAGGCGTGGTATCGGCGGCGAAGACGGTTTCCGGTCAGGAAGATGACGAACCGGAGCACGCATGGTGCGAGGCAAAACGGCCGGGGAAACAGGGGGCCGGACGGGAAACGGCGGCTGGCGGGCGGGAAAAACGAACGGCGGCCCGGTACGAACCGGGTCGCCGTCGTTGGTGCGGCTGTTGCGGGGAGGGGGCCGGCGGCACATCCCGCCAGCCCCCCTGTGCCCGATGAGACCGGAGAGTTTGGTCGTCCGGGCAGTCTTATGGCGCGATCAGGGGCAGTAAATGGTCACGCCGGTCTGGTACTTCTTGTCGTTGACGATCAGCTTGAGCGCGAATTCGCCCTGCAGGCCCCGCTTGCTGATGTGGATCTTGACGTCGCGGTCGTCCTTTTCGAGGAAGGCGCCGGAGCACATCGCCAGGTGGACCACCGCAGCGGTGTTGATGAAATAGTGATGGCCTTCCCGCTCGTTCTCCAGGCAGAGCATCGCCAGGGTGCCCTTTTCGAACTTGCCGTGGAAGACAAAGCGGTCCTCGTCTTCCTCGACCAGAATGTTGTGGAAGCTCGGCGGCAGCTCGAGAACCTCTTCGGCCTCGGGCACGGTGTCGAACTCCTCGGTCACCTCCAGGTTGCCGAGCAGCTTGCCGTCGCCGAACACCAGGTTGTCGCCGCCATGGTAAAGCGGCAGCTTCTCGGCCCGGTAGAAGTTGCCTTCGGTCTCCAGTTGGTAGAGGACCACGCCGTCTTTTTCCTCGACCGTGACCGAGCGCAGTTCCATGCTCGGATCGTTCATGTCGAGAAAGGCGCCGAGCGCCTTGGAGGCGTAGCCGTCGACGCGGCCGATGCCGCCGGAGTGGATCAGGTAGTGGCCCTCGGCATAGTATTCGACGTTGCAGATGTAGGCCGAAAAGAAATCCTGGCCGCGCTCCTTGCCGTACTGCCACACCTGCTCGATCTCCATCTTGTCGGTGTCTATGCGGTAACGGACGCCGCGGGAGAAGTTGTCCTTGTTCTCGATGTATTTTTCCTTGACCTTGGAGCGGTACTGGCCGTTGTCAAAGCACATCACATCGCCGTTGGGGCAGACCACGCAGGCGTGCTGCTCGTACTGCCAGTCGAACTTGGACAGATCGCCCACCGGTTTGAAGAAGTACTTGTCCACCAGCTCCTGCGGCCAGCCTTCCGGATCGCCGATGACCCAGTTGAGATTGCCGGTCTCGTAATCGATGTTGATGACCGCGTCCTGATGGCGGCCGGACAGGGTGAGGGTGTGGGTTTTCTTGTCGTACCAGACGGCGTTGTTGTGGAACCAGTCGTGGGCGTCCTGCGAGCCGGAGCCGCCGACATTGGTGGGCAGCACCTTGCGGTAGTCCCAGGTCTTGAGGACCTCGCCGGTGTTGCGGTCGAGCAGCACGCACATGTCCTCGACGGTATCGCGGGCAAAATCCTGGGTCAGGGCCAGGAGGTTGCCGTCTTCCATCTCGAAATGGTCGTGATGGTAGTTGCCCGGCATCCGGAATTCCTTGTGTATCTTGCCGAGCAGGTTGATCTCGAACATGCCGGTGCTATTGTAGGGCATGTGGCAGAAGCGGCTGGAACCGGTGACGATGTTGCCGTTTTTCATCCGCTTGAGGTCGAACATGGTGTTTTCGGTCAGCAGCCAGCGGATGTCGCCCTTGTAGTCGTAGGCGGAGGGCAGGTTCTTGCCGGCCGGGCTGAGAAACATGAGGTCGTCCCCCAGATAATCGAGGGAGGCCTGGATGTTGCGGCAGCGGTAGACGCCTTCGACGCCTCCCGGCAGTTTGCCGGTGGTGATGGTCAGGGTGGTGGAACGGCCGTCCGGCAGGGACACCGTCACCTTGTTGTCAAAATCCTCGTACAGGCCGAGCACCGGCAGGAAATGCTCGGTGGCGGCGGCAAAGGTGTGGGTCAGGTCTTCCCGGGCGTAGCGCTTGCCGTGCACGGTCAGGGTCGGAGCCACCTTTTCCGGGGTGATGAACATCACCAGGGCGCCGAGCGGATTGATCAGGTAGGGGTTATGGATGACCATGGGCGCCTCGAAGGTCGGCTTCTCGGCGGCGAAAGCGGCCAGGAACTTTTTTTCCGCCCGGTTTTGACGGGTGATGATGTGCTCCTGGCTGGTAAAGCGAATTTTGTTGCTCATGGTGTGCTCCTTGTCAGGCAAGTGACTCGATGGCTTTGATGATGACGGGTTTTTGTTTCAATCCTTCCAGGCGGCTGACTTCCTTGCCGTCCTTGAAGAACAGCATGGTCGGAAAGCCCTTGACGCCGAGCTGTTCCTTCAAGGCCCGGTTTTCGTCGAAATCGATGATATAGATGGGGAAATCGGGATTCTGCTTGCTGATGTCCTTGAGGACAAAGGACAGCATCTTGCACGGCCCGCAGGTTTTTGAATAGAATTCGATCAGTTTCGGTGCGGCCGGATCCAACGATTCGTATTCCTGTTCGTTGATTTCAGTGATCATCGTGATGTTCTCCTGGTTATTTGAGTGATTCGACATAGGCGGCGGCGCTGTTGGCCGCCACCGCACCGTCCGCGCAGGCGGTGACGATCTGTCTGAGATGTTTGACGGTGATGTCGCCGGCGCCGAAGATACCCGGCACCGAGGTGCGCATGCGGGCGTCGGCCTGGATGCAGCCGGTGCGGTCGATGATGCCGAGCCGGGCAAATGCCTGGGACGAGGCCTGGAAGCCGATGTATTCGAACACACCGTCGCAGGGGACCTGGCGCTCGGTGGCGTCTTCCTGGGTGGATTTGAAGCGCACGCCGGTGAGGCGGTCGGTGCCGGTGAACTCGAGCACCTCCTGGTAGGGATAGATGGTGACGTTGGGCATCCGGCGCAGCTGGTCGCAGGCCTTGGGGTCGGCGGTGAGGTCGAACAGGGTGACGATGGTCAGCTTGGTGCAGATGCCGGCCAGGTAGATCGACTCCTCGACCGCGGAATTACCGCCGCCGATGACCACCACCTCCTTGTCGCGATATTGGGCGCCGTCGCAGATTGCGCACCAGCTGATACCGTTGGCGGCCCAAGAGTCCTCCCCCGGTACGCCCAGCCGCCGGGGAACGGTGCCGGTGGCGAGGATGACCGCCCGCGCCTTGTAGACGGTGTCGTCTTCCTCGCAGGTGATGGTCTTCAGCGGATTGCCGTCCTTGATGTCGATAACGGTCTTGTAATCGAACTCGGCGCCCAATTCCTGGGTGTGCTCGAACATCTTAATGGCCAGTTCGGCGCCGCTCAGTCTGCCGGCGCCGGTGTAGTTCTCGATTTCATTGGTGTTGACCATCTGCCCGCCCGGGGCGAGGCGGTCGAGCAACAGCACCTGCATGTTGGCCCGAACCGCGTAGATAGCCGCGGTCATGCCGGCGGGGCCGGCACCGACGATGACGATGTCATAGATCTTTTCCATAGCTGGGCTCCTTGGCTGCACCGCTTGGGCAACGACGATAACGAAAGGAGAATGTCTGCCGTGGCGGTGTCGTACGGTTTGTCGATTAAAAAAGCGTATAACTCAAGATGTCGGGAGGGGGGCGCCTGCGATTGCCGCCGTACCCGGCGCTACGTTGCGATTTGATGCTGGCACTTAAGAAAAAAAAGGCCGGGGCAACAACTCGCAAAAATACGAGGATTCGCTCTTTCTCTTTCTAGCTCGCGCACGACGGGAAAAAAGGCAGCGGGTGGCGTTGGCGGCGCCGGGGTGGCGGAGTTTGGGAAAATGATCTGCGAAAACGGGCTGATAGATGGAAAAGTGTGGTGTTGTGCCGCCTGCGCCAACAGGCTGGATCGCGTCAGGCGGCCGTTGGTTCTGCGCAAGTACCTGTCGGAACAACAGCGGGCCTGACGGATGGGGGCGCGGGAGCAGCGGCACAAGCAATGAGCGCGGCCAGCCGCAGCCCATCGAGCCCATCACGCCCCTGGGGCGTTCGCTACGGCATGCCGATCAGGTGTTCCTTGGATTTCGGGGGCTCTGTCTTGATCACCCGATAGAGCAAGGTGGGAATCGTGGCATGGGTGACCACTTTTTCGGCCGTGCTGCCCAAAATCCACGCCACCTCTCCCTTGCCATGGGTCGCCATGGCAATCAGGTCGTACTTGTTGTCATGGGCATAGGCGATGATTTCGCGGGCAGGCGAGCCTTGGACGCAGGCAAAGTTCACGCCGATCCCCTCCGACTCGATTTCCTGCGCGATTTTACCCATGAACACCGCGCATTCCCTTGCTTCATCCGCTTCGGCTTTCTGTTCCATGGCTGGCGGCAGGGATTCCGTGCCAGCGGTCATCGGAAAATGGCAAACATGAAGCAGGGTGAGTTGGGCAGGCATACATTTTGCCAATTCCCTTACTTCGGGAAGAATCTTGGTGGACAAGTCGGAGCCATCCAATGGCACTAAAATTTTTTTGAACATGACATCCTCCTGTTGATCGTATGTAATTCAGGTGATTAAAGGCATTGTTTGTCGTTCGGTGCGGGAAGTATGAATGTCGAGCAAATCGATGTGCAATACGCTTTGACCGGATTCGCTGGCATGAAGAAGACAATGCATCGTTTCCGATCAACGAAAAACAAGAGGTGCATCCGCAAAACGTATTTTGATAAATTTGCAGCACCACACTATGTTGAATGACAATTACCTTTACAGGAATTGATAAACATTTTTGCAGAATTGTAAATATTCGTCCCTTGTTTTAAAAGGCAGTGCATGAGAAGCGGATGGGAGGGAGGTACAAGTGGATGGCGCGGTTACGGCTGGCAGGGATGTGAAAACCGGGTCGAGACTGCCTTACCGACCGCTGAACGGCAGGGTTCCTTCGAATGCATCGTAGAGCGGGCCTGATGCCTGATATACGTTTCCTGTCTTGGCGGCTTCAATTCCGTTTTCTGCCAACGGATTTTTTTTATCTGATTGCCATCAGAGCTTGAGCCAGGCTCGTCCGCCGGCAATCGGCGGTTTTCGAACGTCCTTTGTTGATCGTTTCGACGAACGCAGGGAGGGGAAATCTCAAGAAATTTCAGTGGAATACCGTCCAGGGTGCAATCGGTTGAATTCGAATGGCAATCAGCTATTTTGTATCGTTTCGGCGGGGGAAACAAAAAAAGCGCTTAACTCAAAAAGAGTCAAGCGCTTATAAAATGGTGGGCCGTTAGGGATTCGAACCCCAGACCAATTGATTAAGAGTCAACTGCTCTACCAGCTGAGCTAACGGCCCAAGTCGGAAAATCAAAGAAGGGGCAATTCGTCGAATTCATCGGTATGCCGAATTGCGAGCGCATCTAATAGCATACCCGTCGGCCAGCGTCAAGAGAGAAGCTGCAAGAAGTGCGTAACCGTGGCATCGGCTGCGCCGCCGTCGGCCGCGTCAGGGGAGGCTGCCGGAAAACCGGGTGAAATAACCCTTGACTTTATGCCGCGTTAGCCTACTTTCATACCATCCATTTTCTTTATGCCTAGGGAGAAATTTTTTCTGTATGGAACATGTGGAGTCGCCGTCGGCCGGCCCGGCGTCCTCTGGAGAGGAACCCCCCAGTAAATCGCTTTTCGAAAAAATCAAATCAGCCCTTGGGCTTCGCGGCGCGCCCGATACCACCGAGGAGCTGGAGCACGAGATTCAGGAGCTGCTGGAAGAGGGCGAGGAACAGGGGCTGATCTCGGTCCACGAGGAACGGTTGATCAATTCCATCTTCGGTTTCCGGGAGACCATCGCCTCCGAGATCATGACTCCCTCGGCGGAAATGGTTTGCGCCGAAGTGAACACTTCCGTGTCGGAGCTGATCCGCCTGATCATCCAGGAAGGCTACACCCGTATCCCCATCTATCAAGGCACCCCCGACCAGATTGTCGGCATCCTCCATGCAAAAGACCTGTTGCGCATCTGCACTCGCGATCCCGCCGCCCCGGTCGATCTCAAGGAATTCCTCAACCCCGTGGCCTTCATCCCCGAATCCAAGCCGATCACCGAACTGCTGCGCGAATTCCAGTCGAAGAAAATCCACCTGGCCGTGGTGGTGGACGAATTCGGCGGGGTGCGGGGCCTGGTAACCTTCGAGGACGTGATCGAGGAGATCGTCGGCGAAATCGACGACGAGCACGACGAGGAGGCCAGCGAGCTGCGGGTGGTGGACGAGCGCACGGTCATCGTCGACGCCAAGATCGACATCGAGGAGGTGGAGGCGCATTTCCATCTCAGTTTGCCCGAAGGGCCCTACGAGTCCGTGGGCGGATTCATCATCCACCGCCTGGGCAAGGTGCCGCAGGCCGGCACCCTGGTGCAGGAAGGCGCGCTTTCCTTCAAGGTGCTCGGGGCCGACCCGCGCCGGATCAAGAGTGTCCGCATCGTTCGCAACGATGAAACCGAGCCGCAAAGCTGAGGGCATGGCCATACCGGTCCTGGCGGCGCTCGCCTCCGCCGGTCTGCTCGCCGCGGCCATGCCCGGCCGGATCGGCTGGTGGCCGCTGCTGTTCGTCGGCCTGGCCCCGATGCTTCTTTTCGTCCTCAACTCGCGTCCCGGCCGCAGCCTGCTGGCCGGTTTCTTTTTCGGACTGATTTACCACCTGACCCTGCTGTACTGGATCTTGATCGTGCTCGGCCGCTATGGCGGCCTGCCCCTGGGCCTGTCCCTGCCGGCCCTGGTGCTGCTGGCCGCCTACATGGCCTGCTTTTCGGCGGTAAGCTGCTTCGTGACCGGGCTGATCGCCGGCCGTCGCGGCAACCGGCCGGGTTCGGCGGCGGCGCTGATATGGACCGCGCCGGTGGCCTGGGTGGGGTTCGATTATCTCCGTTCGGTACTGTTCACCGGCTTTCCCTGGATGGATCTCGGCTATGGCCTGTTCGGCCAGCCCCTGTTGATCCAGGCGGCGGATCTGGGCGGCCACCATCTGCTCACCTTCTGCCTGGTGCTGATCAACGGCTTGATGGCGGCGGGCCTCGGCCGGCTCGGCCGCGACATCCGCCCCGGCCGCAGATCGGCCTGGCCGGTGCTGGCGGCCGTGGCCGTGTTGATGGGCATCGGCGGCTATTCGGTCCTGCGGCACCAGGAGGTGGAGGCGAGCCTGGCCCAGGCGCGGCCGGCCAGGGTGGCAGTGGTCCAGGGCAACATCGATCAGGCCATCAAATGGTCGGAGGCCGCCCGGGTGGCCACGGTCGACACCTATATCGGGCTTTCGCGGCCGACGATGCTTGAGGGCGGGGCCGAGTTGGTGGTTTGGCCGGAAACGGCCCTGCCGTTCTACCCGCAGAAAGATCCCCTCATCCGTCGGGTGATCGACTCCCTCGCCGTCGGCAAGGCCTGGCTGCTGACCGGAGCGCCGCTGTTCACCGTCACGGCCGGGTCGGGCGGAGCCGAGCAGGTACGGTACTGGAACGGCGCCCTGTTGCTGGGGCCGGATGGCCGGGTCGGCGGCGAGTACGCCAAGCGCCACCTGGTTCCTTTCGGCGAATACGTGCCCCTGCGCCGCTGGTTGCCCTTCCTGCAACCGCTGGTGGTCAATATCGACGATTTTTCGGCCGGAACCGAGAAAGGGCCGTTGGTGCTGGGCGCGATGCGCCTGGGCATCCTGATCTGCTACGAGTCTATTTTCCCCGACATTGCCCGCGAAAGCGTGGAGCGGGGCGCCAACCTCCTGGTCAACATCACCAACGACGCCTGGTACGGCCGCTCGAGCGCCCCCTACCAGTCCATGGCCATGGCCGTGCTGCGGGCGGTGGAAAACCGGCGCGCCCTGGTCCGTGCCGCCAATACCGGCATCAGCGGCTTTGTCGATCCCCTGGGCCGGATCATCGACCGGACCGACATCTTCGTCGAGGCGGCCCGAACTGCCTCGGTGCCTCTGCTCGACCAACCCACGCCGTTTGGCCGCGGCGGCCATTGGTTCGGTCTGGCCTGCGCAGTACTTGCGGGCCTGCTGACGGTGGTCTGCCGCCCGCGTCGCCGCTGAAGGGCGACCGGCGCAAGCCCGGCGGGCACCTCTTCGAAAGGGTTGCTTTTCTGTGCGCCCTGGCCTTTCTTTCTTGAGACTTGCACCGTTTCTGTTTAGTATGCACGCCTCCCAGCCTGATGTGGCCGGCGTCGGGCGACGCCGGCATTGCCGTCTTGGCATTGACCGTAACGAGGCGCCCCAGGGCGGGCTCGTTTCTTTTTTTGTTTTGCATGCAGCGAGGTGGATCATGGCCGATGTGACCGAATCAGCGGAATCGCGACAATTGCTCGAGAGTTTGAAGGGCCGGATGTACGTGCTGAAGGAGCATCTTTGACTTAGACGGCAAGCGTGAACAGGTGGAGCTGCTTGAGCGGCAGACGGTTAGCCCCAATTTCTGGGACAACCAGACCGAGGCCAAGCGGGTGCAGCGCCAGCTGGGCCAGTTGCAGGACCTGATCGGCATCTGGGACAAGAACTACAACGATCTCGACGACACCGGCATGCTGCTCGACCTGGCGGTCGAGGAGAACGACGAGGAAACCTACCGGGATGTGGTCTTAAGCCTGGACGAGCTGCGCCGCCGCATCGACCTGGTGGAGCTGGAGTGCATGTTCTCCGGCGAGCACGACGCCAACAACGCCATCATCACCATCCACGCCGGCGCCGGCGGCACCGAGGCCCAGGACTGGGTGGGCATGCTGCTGCGGATGTATCTGCGCTGGGGGGAGAGCAAGGGCTTCAAGACCGACATCCTTGACCTGCTGCCCGGCGACGAGGCCGGCACCAAGAGCGTCACCATCCTGATCAAGGGCAAGTACGCCTACGGCTATCTCCGTTCCGAGGTGGGCATCCACCGGCTGGTGCGCATTTCGCCGTTCGATGCCAGCGGCCGGCGGCACACCTCCTTTGCCTCGGTGATGGTCATGCCGGAATTGGACGACGACGTGGCCATCGAGATCAACGACAAGGACATCCGTATCGACACCTTCCGGGCCAGCGGCTCCGGCGGCCAGCACGTCAACAAGACCGATTCGGCCATCCGCATCACCCACTTTCCCACCGGGATCGTGGTGCAGTGCCAGAACGAGCGCAGCCAGCACCGCAACAAGGACATGGCCATGAAAATGCTGATGTCTCGGCTGTTCGAGCGGGAAAAGGAAGAGCAGCTGCGTAACCAGGAAAGCATCCAGGGCGACAAGAAGGAAATCGCCTGGGGCAGCCAGATCCGTTCCTATGTGCTCCAGCCCTACCGCCTGATCAAGGATCACCGCACCAACACCGAGGACGGCAATGTCGACGCGGTCCTCGACGGCCGGCTCGATCCCTTCATCAAGGCCTTCCTTCTTTGGCAGCCCTGAGACCGACCGGAGGCAAACGCCATGATCAAGACCATCCGAGAACAGCAGGAAGCGCAGGAACAGGTGGTATTGTCGCCCTATGCCTGCCTCAGCAGCCGTTCGCGGGGCCGGATGAACGAAGAGGAACACTGCCATCTGCGCACCGCCTTCCAGCGTGACCGGGACCGGATCATCCATTCCAAGACCTTCCGCCGGCTCAAGCACAAGACCCAGGTCTTTCTCGCCCCGGCCGGCGACCATTACCGCACCCGCCTGACGCATGTGCTGGAGGTGTCGCAGATCGCCCGCACCATGGCGGTCTGCCTGCGGCTCAACGAGTACCTGACCGAGGCCATCGCCCTGGGCCACGACCTCGGCCACACCCCGTTCGGTCATGCCGGCGAGTTCAGCCTCAACCAGCTGCACCCCAGGGGATTCAAGCACTACCGCCAGAGCCTGCGGATCGTCGATTTCCTGGAAAACGGCGGCCATGGCCTCAATCTCACCTGGGAGGTCCGCAACGGCATCCTCAAGCATTCCAAGGGCTACGGCGAAATCCTTCCGGGCGATACCGCCGAGCTGGCCGCCACCCTGGAGGGCCAGCTGGTACGGGTGGCGGACATCATGGCCTATGTCAACCACGACATGGACGACGCCCTGCGCGGCGGCATGCTCGCCAACGAAGATCTGCCCGCCCACCTGCGGGCGATCCTGGGCGACCGGTCCTCGCAGCGGATCAACGCCATGGTCGGCGACCTGGTCGCCACCACCCTGGAACGCAACGACGGCCGGCTCCACCTGAGCGGCCGCATGAACGACACCATCAACGAGCTGCGTTCCTTCCTCTACGACAACGTCTACCGCAACTACCGGGTGCACAACGAATTCGAGAAGGCGCAGCGGATCATCCGCGACCTGTACGGTTTTTTCCTGGAGCACGAGCCGCCCGAGAACGGCCTCGGCGCCTGCTGCCGTGCCAGCCAGCCGGTGCAGACGCCGGAAGAGGAGCGGCGGCGGCATCGCCAGGTCTGCGACTTCATTGCCGGCATGACCGACCGCTACGCCCTGGCCTTGTACTCGCAGATTTTCATCCCCAAGCCCTGGAGCGTGCTCTAGGGCGGCTCCGGCTCCATGCGGGATCGGGCGGAAGTCCGTGCCGCCCGGACTTTGACGGCAATCTCCATCCTTTCCAACCCGGCCGCCGACGAGGCGGAACAACAGCACACCCAATGCAAGAGACACATTCAGACAATCCGAAGAAGTACGATCTGCCCAAGGGCTACGAATTCGCCGAGGTGGAACGCCGCTGGTACACCCGCTGGCTTGCGGACAAGACCTTCAGCGCCCGCATGGACGAGGGCAAACCGGCCTTTGCCATCGTCATTCCCCCACCCAACGTCACCGGCGTGCTTCATATCGGCCATGCCCTCAACAATACCCTCCAGGATCTCCTGGTCCGTTACCACCGGATGCGCGGCGACAACACCCTGTGGGTGCCGGGCACCGACCATGCGGGCATCGCCACCCAGAACGTGGTCGAGCGCCAACTGGCCAGCGAAAAATTGAGCCGCCACGACCTGGGCCGGGAGAAATTCATCGAGCGGGTCTGGGCCTGGAAGGAGGAGAAGGGCGGCACCATCATCAACCAGCTCAAGCGCATGGGCGCCTCCTGCGATTGGGACCGCGAGCGGTTCACCATGGACGATGGCCTGTCGCAGGCGGTGCGCGAGGTATTCGTCCGCCTGTACAAGGAAGGGCTGATCTACAAGGGCGACTACATCGTCAACTGGTGTCCGCGCTGCCATACCGCCCTGGCCGACGACGAGGTCGAGCACGACCCGACCGACGGCAAACTCTACCATATCCGCTATCCCTATGCCGACGGCTCCGGCCAGGTGGTGGTAGCCACCACCCGCCCCGAAACCATGCTCGGCGATACGGCTGTGGCGGTCCATCCCGACGACGAACGCTATCAGCACTTGGCCGAAATCGGTATCAGCCTGCCGCTCACCGGCCGCACCATCCCGGTGGTTTTCGATCACCACGTGCAGCGAGAATTCGGCACCGGCGCCCTCAAGGTCACCCCGGCGCACGACCGCGACGACTACGAGATCGGCCTGCGCCACGACCTGCCGCGGCTCAAGGTGATGGACGATCGCGGGGTGATGAACGAGGCGGCCGGCCTCTACGCGGGCCTGGACCGGTTCGCCTGCCGCAAGCGGGTCGTGGCCGACCTGGAGGCCGCGGGCCTGCTGGAAAAAATCGAGGACTACCAGCACGCGGTGGGCAAGTGCTACCGTTGTGCCACGGTGGTGGAGCCCACCACCTCCAAGCAATGGTTCGTCAGCGTCCGGCCCTTGGCCGACAAGGCGGTGGCCGCGGTCCAGCAGGGACGGATCAACCTCTACCCCAACACCTGGTATCGCACTTTCTACAGTTGGATGGAAAACATCCGCGACTGGTGCATCTCCCGCCAGATCTGGTGGGGCCACCGCATCCCGGCCTGGACCTGCGAAGGCTGCGGCCAGCTGATCGTCGAGGTCGACGCGCCGGACGTCTGCCCCTTCTGCGGCTCCACCAGGCTCCTGCAGGAAAACGACGTGCTCGACACCTGGTTCAGCTCGGCCCTGTGGCCTTTTTCCACCTTGGGCTGGCCGGAGCAAACCAGGGAGTTGGCCACCTTCTACCCCACCTCGGTGCTGATCACCAGTTTCGACATCCTCTTTTTCTGGGTGGCACGGATGATGATGATGGGGCTGCACTTCATGGACGAGGTCCCCTTCCGCGATGTCTATCTCCATGCCCTGGTGCGCGACAAGCACGGCAAAAAGATGTCCAAGTCCACCGGCAACGTCATCGACCCGCTGGTGATGATCGAGCAGTACGGCACCGACGCCTTCCGCTTCACCCTCACCGCCTTTGCCGCCCAGGGCCGCGAGATCCGCATGGACGAGGAGCGGATCGACGGCTATCGCCGCTTCATCAACAAGCTGTGGAACGCGGCCCGGTTTGCCCAGATGCACCTGGCCTCGGCCGACCCGGCGATCGCCGCCCTGGCGGCCGACCCCAAACGGCTGGCCCTGGCGCACCGCTGGATTCTGAGCCGGACCAACGCCACCATCGGCGAGGTGCGGGCGGCGCTGGACGGCTACAATTTCAACGAGGTGGCCCAGGCCAACTACCGTTTCGTCTGGCACGAGGTCTGCGACTGGTACTTGGAATGGATCAAGGCCGATTTGTCCGGCGAGGACGCCGCGGCCCGCGACCAGGCCAAGGCCGTGCTGCTGACCGTTCTGGAGCAGGTGCTCAAGCTGATGCACCCGGTCACCCCGTTCGTCACCGAGGAGATCTGGAGCCAGCTGCCCGGCGCGCGCGGCTCGATCATGGTCGAATCCTTTCCGGAGATCAATCCGGCCTGGGAGGACGAAGAGGCGGAAACCACCATGAACCTGCTGATGGGAGTCATCTCCGGGGTGCGCACCATCCGCACCGAGGCCGAGGTGCATCCCAGCGCCCGGATCGAGGCGACGCTCATCTGCCCGGATCCGGACAAGCGGCGGCGGCTGACCGAGTTCGCCCCCGGCATCCAGGCCATGGTCCGCGCCAGCTCGCTGGCCATCGTGGAGAGCGGCCAGGTGCCGGACGACGCCGGCCACGGCCTGGTGCAGGAGGTGGAGCTGGTGGTGCCGCTCAAAGGGCTGATCGATGTGGTCGGCGAACTGGACAAACTGGCCAAGGAGCGGGCCAAATTGGAAAAGGAGCTGGAGCGGGTGGTGGGCAAGCTCGGCAACGAGCAGTTCATGCGCAACGCACCTGAGGCCGTGGTGGCCAAGGAGCACGACAAGGAGGCCGAAATCCGCGCCCGCCTGGCCAAGGGCATCGAATCCACCGAACGATTAAGCAAATTACGCTGACATGGACACCTTTCTCATCGATCCCCTTTTGCATCGATTCCTCGCCGAGGACCTGGAGCACGGCGACATCACCACCGAGGCGATTTTTTCGCCGGACGACCGGGCCCGGGCCTGCTTCGTCGCCCGCGAGCCCATGACCGTGGTGGGTATCGAAACCGTGGCCGCCCGGGTCTTCCGCCTGCTCGACCCGCAGGTGGCCTGCACCGGGGCCGTGGCCGACGGCAGCCGGGTGGGCCAGGGCGAGGTGCTGCTGCGCTTGAGCGGTGCCACCCGCACCCTGCTGCGAGGCGAGCGGGTGGCACTCAATTTGGCCCAGCGGCTCTGCGGCATCGCCACCCTGGCCTCGGCCTTTGCCGATGCGGTTAAGCACACCAAGGCAAAGATCGTCGATACCCGCAAAACCACGCCGGGTCTGCGGCTGCTGGAGAAATACGCGGTCCGGGCCAGCGGCGGCGGCCATAACCACCGCTTTAGCCTCAGCGACGGGGTGTTGATCAAGGACAACCACATCGCCGCCTGCGGTTCGATCACCGAGGCGGTGCGCCGGGTGCGGGCCCGGGTGCCGCACACCATCAACGTCGAGGTCGAAACCGACACCCTCGCCCAGGTGGAGGAATGCCTGACCTGCAAGGTGGGGGTGATCATGCTCGACAACATGGACCTCGCCACCATGCGCCAGGCCGTGGCCATGATCGCTGGCCGGGCGACGGTCGAGGCCTCGGGCGGCGTCAACCTGGATACCGTGCGGGGCATTGCCGAAACCGGGGTGGACATCATCTCGGTGGGCGCGCTCACCCACAGCGCCCGCGCCTGCGATATCGGCATGGATTGGCGGGAGTAAGCGTTTTTTGCCGGAGCACCCGCACCTTTCCCGCTTTCCCTGCCGCCGTGTTCGACCGGGCGCCGTTGATCCCTGCGGCGCCCTTGTTGTTTCCGCGCCCCGAAAACAGCAACCCCGCTCGCCCCGGCCGGCATTCCCGTTGTTCGCAGGGGTGCCGATCGCGCTTGGCGGCATTTGCACGGGACCTCGAATGAATAAACGACTTTTCATCGCCATCGATCCTCCGGCGGCGGTCCGGAAGCAACTGGCCTTGCTCTGCTGCGGCCTGCCCGCTGCCCGCTGGGTGTCATCCGATCAGCTGCACCTCACTCTTTGCTTCATCGGCGAGGTCGATGGCGCCACTTTCCTCGACCTGCGCGAGGCCCTGACCGAAATAGTGTCTGCCCCGTTCGACCTGCGGGTGCAGGGGGTGGGATTCTTTCCGCCCCGGGGGCAGCCCCGGGTGGTCTGGGCTGGGATCGAGCGCTGCGAACCGCTGATGGGCCTCCAGCGCAAGATCGTCACCCGTCTGTTCCGAATGGGCATTGAATTGGAAAACCGGAAATACACCCCGCACATCACCCTGGCCCGCCTGCAGCACACCCCGGCCACCAAGGTCGGCAAATACCTGATGGGAAACGGCCTGTTCTCCGGCGGTTCGTTCACCGTGGACCACTTTATTCTCTATTCGAGCGTGCTCGGCCGCAAGGGCGCAAGCCATTGTGTGGAGCAAACATATTCGCTCTGGCGGGACGAATCGGCCTGAGAACAACGGGCCTGTTTTTCACATATCCTTTTTGCGTTCGTCCATTTTCAAAACTGATTGCCCCTTCCCATACACACATTCGGCCGATTTCATCCTGGATGGTATTCTATCGAAATTTCCTGAGATTTATCCTCACCGCGTTCGTTGAGATGATCAACGGGGATCGTTTGGCAATCTGGAATAGAAACAACCGGCTAACGAGCCGGATCCCTTTGCTCGACGAGAAAAATCTCTTGCGATAATGGGATTGCAGCGGGGCGACGGGTCCAATCGGTGTTGGCTACGTTTGTCGAAGTGTCCGGAAACTATGCGGCATTATTGTAGAAAACATGAGATTTCCGCTTCGCTCTTCATTTTTCCGCATTTAAGTTTTTCTCCTTGTGAAAATCCGGAAAAGGTGAAAAAATGTTTAATTGAAAGGCGACAGATGTTCTGCGGCAACGGGTGGCAATACTCAGGTAAAAGACGCTACATCAGCCTGTTATGCGTGATATCCCTCGGGATTGAATGCCACTGGTCGCCCGTTGTTGCTTGTGGTCCGTTTGGGTCCTGGCAGAAAGCGAAACGAGGAAAAGGAGCGCCTTCCGGCGCCGCAGTCGACGAGACATCCTTTGGAGGGGTGCAATGAAGAACAAGATGTTTTTGGTGGGGGCACTGACCTTGCTGATCGCCACGCAGGCGCATGCGTTATCCGTGACTGACGTGACCCTGGATGGGGAGGATGCGAACCTGGTCAGCAACCAATTCAACAATCAGACCGAATTGAATAGCTATCTGAATGCACTTGGAAGCGGGTTTTCGTTCATCGCCGCGGCCACGAAAGGCGAACCCAGCATGAATAGCACCTGGTCCGGGATCGATTTCGTCCTGAGCTTTACCGAAGCCGCAAGCAAGTCGGGGAACTGGACGCTCGCCTGGGACGCCGCCGACCCTTTTTTCGCGGATTTGGTGATGGTCGTCGAGACCAACAACCGATTGGCCGCCTTTTCCTTCCTCGATGAAGAATTCGCGACTGCGATCGGCAGCCTGAACGGCACCTGGAGCCAGACCTTCGGCAACAAATTCACCGGGATCTCCATCTACGGCCGTGATCTGGCCTGGAATCCCGTGGCCGTGAATCCTCCCGATCCCGGCGGTGGCCCCACCAACCCGGTTCCCGAACCCGCCACCGCAGTGCTGTTCGCCACCGGCTTGATCGGCCTGGCAGGCATTGCCCGGAGGAAGTGAGCGCCAAACTTTCCCGGATACACCGAAAACAATAAAAAAGGCAGGGCCATTTGGTCCTGCCTTTTTTATTGTTTGGTGCAACGGCACCTATATCCGTCCAGGTTGCCCCAATCGACCGTTTTACTTCTCTTGCCTTGCGCGAAGGTTTTGCAATCGGCTGATACACACTGCTGGCACTGTTACAACCGCCATTTCATCGTTTGATCCGGATTGATTCAGAACCAAAACCGGAAATGCCCCTCTGTGTTGTCCGGATTTGCGGACGGTGTGTGTTTGTTGTTAAGCGCTAGCAGACAGCTCCATGAATGACAATGGCTTTGGGATCAATTTGTCCGCGGTTCAGCCGCTATCGCCAGACTCCAGTTTTGTGGTAGCGAACAGGTACCACAAAATTGGCCTTGATGCGGCCTGTGCCCGGCAAATGGGGATGGCCTGGTGAGGGTGGATGGTTTGCATTGTAATTGTGTAATTTTGTTTAATTTTATTTATAAATTCCGAATAATCGGACCTTTTTTGTGGAAGCTGAAAAAGAGGAGCGCAAAAAAGGACATCAAAGATGAAAATGAAGGTAAGAAAATTTCTATTGCCAAAAGTTGAACTGGCCTGTCTTTTAATAAAATATTGTTATTTTAATATGTTAGATGGAAGATTTTGGGAAAGGTAAGGCGCCTGTTACTTTTTTATATTTCTGGATTACTTGTTGCAAAATAATGACAAAAAGAGGGCGAGCCTTACAAGAGGCTCGATCAACAATGAGGACTGTTAAATACTTTTTGGAGGTGGAAATATGAAAACAAAACTGTTTTTGGGTTTGGTAGCCTTGTTCATTACCACCCAAGCTCATGCTCTGTCTTTGTCGGATGTGCTGTTCAACGGAAACCCTGCCGACGATATGAGCGGCGTGATCATGGGCAACGATACCGCGGGAGGGCTGAACGATATTTTCGGCGGCAATGAGTTCTCCTTGATCGCCAAGGACGATCCTCCCGGCGGTAGCGCCGCCACCGGCTCGCTCGGTGGGTTGAACTTTTCCGTGGTCAGTTCGGGTAAGGGCACCAAAACACCCAGTGGTGTCACCGGTACCTGGGATCTCACCTGGAGTGGCCCCGGTCTTCCCACGACCATCGACTTTGTCGTGGTGCTCAAGGCTAGTGACAGATATGTGGCTTTTTTCTTCGATAACGAGTTGCTGGATGTGACCGGCAGCAGCATCGACAACCCTTGGACCATTACCTTTACGAACAATGGTGGCCAGTATCCCGAGTTGTCGCACCTGAGCCTGTACGGCCGGGATCCGCTTCCCGGTTCGCCTGACCCGGTTCCCGAACCCGCCACCATGCTGCTGTTCGGCACCGGCCTGATCGGTCTGGCAGGCATTGCCCGGCGGAAGAACTGAGTAATCTCCGCTATCGAAAACAAAAAAGCAGGGTCTGTGACCCTGCTTTTTTGTTTCCAACGAACTCCAATGAGCTTTGGCGGGTGATGGGGAAATGACTGGTTCGTAATGCTGCAAAAAAACATCGTTCACCCAGGCACCCAGGGGAAATCGGTGATTGAAACGACAACAGCATTCACCGAGGCATCGAATCCGCAGCTTTGCCCGCGGTCGCACTTGGAAGCAAAGGGAAATGGCAAGGCAAGCCCGAAGGGCTCCTGCCGGAAGGACAGGGCGAGTTGGCAGCAAAGATGTTTTTTGATGCAATAATTTGATTATACTTAATTTTACTTACAAAATTCCGTATAATCGGCCGTTTTTTTTCAGGAAAAAGGAAAACTAAGGTGCGGGCGAGCGAGCAGGGGTGAAAAACAAGATGAATGAGCGCGATGCCGAATGTGTTATTTTATTGTTTTTTCGGTATTATATTCGGTATGGTTAATCAGTATTTTTACTTATTTTGTGGAAAGTGTAATCTGGAGCCGTTATGGAGCGATTTTTGCTAAAAAAGAATCGTTATCGGGAGTGGGAACGAGATTCGCAAGAGGCTCTGTAACCCATTAAAGCTATTTGGATATTTATTGGAGGGGAGAGTATGAAAACGAGACTGTTGTTAGGATTTGTGGCCCTGCTCATTACCACCCAAGCTCATGCGCTGTCTTTGTCGGATGTGAAGTTCAATGGAGCCGATGCCGATGCCATGAGCGGCGTGATCATGGGCAACGATACCGCGGGAGGGCTGAACGATATTTTCGGCGGCAATGAGTTCTCCTTGATTGCCAAGGACGATCCCCCCGGCGGTAGCGCCGCCACCGGCTCGCTCGGTGGGTTGAACTTTTCCGTGGTCAGTTCGGGTAAGGGCACCAAAACACCCAGCGGTGTCACCGGCACCTGGGATCTCACCTGGAGTGGCCCCGGTCTTCCCACGACCATCGACTTTGTCGTGGTGCTCAAGGCAAGTAACAGATATGTGGCTTTTTTCTTCGATGACAAATTGTTGGATATGACCGGGAGCAGCATCAACAACCCCTGGACCATTACCTTTACGAATAATGGTGGCCAGTATCCCGAGTTGTCGCACCTGAGCCTGTACGGCCGTGATCCACTTCCCGGTTCCCCTGACCCGGTTCCCGAACCCGCCACCATGCTGCTGTTCGGCACCGGCCTGATCGGTCTGGCAGGCATTGCCCGGCGGAAGAACTGAATAATCTCCGCTATCGAAAACAAAAAAGCAGGGTCTATGACCCCGCTTTTTTTTTGTCTCGGCGATCCTGCCGCAAATATTGTATCTGCTGTTTTGATGAAGTCAAATCGAAAAACCGGAAATGCTTCCCTTGCCATGCCTGGAAGCGTGGTGCATTCCGGCCGTCACCGACCTCGGCAGCGAGGAGGCATTTGTGGCCGATTTGCCTGCTATGCAATGATTTCCGGGCTTATAAATTTTATTGAATTCAGGGGTAAGACAAGCCTGAAAGCGAAGTGGCCCTTGCCGTCAGAACCAAACGGGTTGGCGACCAGAAAAAAAATTTAACTGCAATGGCATGATATCATTTAATTTTTTTTGAAAATTTCCGTGCAAATGGTCGTTTTTTTTCCAGAAAACTGGAAAAGATAAAGTGCGGTCAGGAGCGGCAAGACAAATGTAATAGAGGGGAAAACGTTATGTTTTTGCTGCTATTTTACTGTTTTTGCATGAAATATACTTAATTGGCGTATCGCTGTTTTTACTTAGGAAGAGAAGGGGAGGTTTGGATTTCCCGAGTTGCTGGATTGATTTTTGCTAAAGATCACACAAGGAGAAGGGAGGCGAGCCTCTTGGGGCTCAGCAAACCATCAAGGTTATCTGCATATTTTTTGGAGGAGATAGTATGAAAATGAAATTGTTTTTGGGTGTGGTGGCGCTGTTCATTGCCAGTCAAGCCCACGCCTTGTCCTTGTCGGACGTGACGTTCAACGGGCAAGTTGCCGATGCCTATACTGGGCTGGTATCGGGCAACGACTCGACGAACGCCGCGAATGCTTACTTCGGTGGCGGTTTTTCGCAGATCGTCAAGGACGACAATCCCGGTAGTGGCACTGACAATGGCGTATTCGGGGGGCTCAACTTTACCTTGTCGGCTTCCAAGGGAAAGACCGGGACCTGGGATCTCACCTGGAGCGGCGCCAACTTGCCCGCTACCATCGACTTTATGGTGGTGCTCAAGGCAGGGTCCAACTTTGTCGGCTATTTCTTCGATGATATCGTCTTGGATACAACCAGCAGCGGCTCCGGCACCTGGGCAATTAGCTTCCTCACTAAGGGCGGCCAAATTCCGGACCTGTCGCACCTGAGCCTGTATGGACGGGATCTGAATTCCTATACGCCGCCCACGGATCCGGTACCCGAACCCGCCACCATGCTGCTGTTCGGTGTCGGCCTGATCGGTCTGGCCGGCTTTTCCCGGCGAAAGAGCTGATCGCCACCTCTTTCCGGCTACGGCAACAAAAAAAGGCAGGGCCCCTTCGGCCCTGCCTTTTTTTGTTGCCCGCTTGACCTTGCCGGCGGCATCAGGTACATAGCCTGTGGCTGCGGTCACAAAAAAAAGCGGTCGCCGGGAGTTCCCGGTGACCGCTTGGATTTTCTGGAGGCGACGAGCGGATTTGAACCGCTGAATAATGGTTTTGCAGACCACTGCCTTACCTCTTGGCTACGTCGCCTGAATGTGCGGCACTTATACCATAGATTTTTTTTTTGACAAGGAGAAATCAAGCCCCATGGGAACCACGCTTGCGGCCTTGATCCAGGACAACGAGGAAGGGTTGCAGGAGTTGCAGGAACGGATCGATTACCGGTTCCGCGACCTGCGATTGCTGCAACTCTCTCTCATCCACAGTTCCTTTGCCTTTGAGCGCCTCGAAGACGGCCGGCACAACGAAACCCAGGAATTCCTCGGCGACGCGGTCCTCGACCTCACGGTCGGCTTTATCCTGTTCAGCCGTTTTCCCGAGATGCGCGAAGGCAAGCTGACCCGCATCCGCTCGGCCCTGGTCAACGAGGGTGGGTTGGCGGAACGGGCCAGGGAGATCGATCTGGGCTGCCACCTCTTGCTGGGCAAGGGGGAAACCGCTGCCCACGGCAGCGACAAACCGTCGATCTTGTCCTGCGCCTACGAGGCCTTGGTGGGCGCGATTTTTCTCGACGGCGGCTACGAGGCCGCCCTGGCCTTTGTCCGTCGTTTTTTCGAGCCGCACATCGACCGGCACCAGGAACAGCTGGTCAGCGCCGATGCCAAGAGCGCCCTGCAGGAGCTGTTGCAGGAGCGGTTCAACGAGGGGCCGGAATATCTGCTGATCAGCGAGGAAGGGCCCGCCCACGCCCGGCTCTTTTCGATCACGGTGCGTTTCCAGGGTAAGGAGCTGGGCGCCGGCAAGGCCTCCAGCAAAAAGGAGGCGGAGCAGCAGGCCGCCCGCGAAGCCCTGATCGTTCTGCAGCGGCAGGAAGGGTGAAACGGCGCGTGTCGGCCGCCGCAGGGGCAACGCCATGGCGCTGGTAATCCCGGTTTTCATCCCCCATGAGGGTTGCCCGTACCGCTGCCTGTTCTGCAACCAACACCGCATCAGCGGTCAGACGCCGCCGGCGCGCTCCGGCGCGGAGATCGAGGCCACGATTCGGACCTGGCTGGCGCACACCCGCCCCGAGCGGCGCGGCCAAGTCGAGGTGGCCTTTTACGGCGGCAGTTTCACCTGCCTGCCCCTTGCCCGGCAGGACGATTTGCTCGCCGCGGTGCGCCCCTTTCGGCAGCAGGGCATGGTGCACGCGATCCGCCTTTCCACCCGGCCCGATGCCATCGATGGCCAGCGGCTCGACCTGCTGGTCCGCCACCGGGTTTCGATCGTCGAGTTGGGCGCCCAATCCTGCGACGACGAGGTCCTGCGCCGTTCCGGCCGCGGCCATGACGCCGCTGCCATCGCCGCCGCGGTCCGCCTGATCCGCGAGCGAGACATGCGCCTGGGTCTGCAGCTGATGCTGGGCCTGCCCGGAGAAAATTTTCCTTCGCTCCGGCGCACCGCAAACGAGACGATCCGCCTGCGGCCGGATTTCGTCCGTATCTATCCGGCCCTGGTCCTGCGGGGCAGCGGCCTGGAGCGGCTGTATCGCCGGGGAAGCTATCGCCCGCTCGGCCTGGGCCGGGCCGTGGCCTGGGCGGCCTATCTGAAAAAACGGTTTGACTGCGAGGGGATCGGGGTGGTACGGATGGGCCTGCAAGCCTCGACGGAGCTGGCGCGCGCCCTGATGGCTGGGCCTCATCATCCGGCCTTTGGCGAGCTGGTCCTGGCCCGGCTGATGCTGGCGCAGACCCGCCGCCTGCTGGCCGGCGTGCCTGCCGGCAGCCGAGCCGCCCTGGCGATTGCCGCCCAGGACCAATCGATCTTCCGCGGGCCGAAATCCGCCAACCTGCATCGACTGCGGCAATTGGGGCTGCTGGATCGCCTGATCCTGCGCATCGACCCGGGCCAGCCGCGACAGACCCTGCGGCTTGTGCCGGAAAACGCCGTTGCCGGCGAGGGGGGCGGCGGCCGACCGGCGACCGGCCGTATCGCCTCGATCAACACCACCATTTCGACCGCGGCCGACCATCCCGCGAACAACCGTCCATGCTCAGCATCAACGACCTGAACCTGCAATACGGCGACAAGCACCTGTTCCGCGAGGTCGCGGCCCAGATCCATTCCGGCGACCGGGTGGGCCTGGCCGGGGTCAACGGCGCCGGCAAATCGACCCTGCTGAAAATCATGTGCGGCGAGCAGGATGTCGACCCCGGCATCGTCAACCGGGCTTCCTGGTTCACCGTGGCCTACCTGCCCCAGGAAGTGAACATCGAGCTTGGCGGCCGCAGCCTCTTTGCCGAGGCGGAGTCGGCTTTTGACGAGGTGCTGGCCCAGCAGGAGGAGCTGGAGCGGGTGAGCGGGGAGCTGGCCCTGATCGATGCCGACGACCCGGCCATCGACGGGCTGCTGGCGCGGCAGGGCGAGCTGCAGCACCTGTTGGAGGGCAGCGACGTCTTTCGCATCCGGCCCCAGATCGAGCGGGTGCTGTTCGGGCTCGGCTTTACCGCCGCCGACCTGGAGCGCGAGGTCAAGAGCTTTTCGGGCGGCTGGATCATGCGGCTGTTGCTGGCCAAGCTGCTGCTCAAGCGGCCCGCGCTCCTTTTGCTGGACGAGCCCACCAACCACCTCGACCTCGATTCGCTCACCTGGCTGGAAGACTTTCTCCTCGGCTACCAGGGGGCGATGATCATCATCTCCCACGACCGGGCCTTTCTCGACCGGGTGACCTCGATCACCTGGGAGTTGAGCCTGGGGCGGCTGAGCGTCTTTCGCGGCAACTATTCCCACTACCTGGTGGAAAAGGCGCAGCGGCTGGAGCTGGAGCGGGCTGCCTACGACAACCAGCAGGCCATGATCCGCCAGTCGGAACGGTTCATCACCCGGTTCCGGGCCAAGTCGACCAAGGCGCGCCAGGTGCAGAGCCGGGTCAAGCAGCTGGAAAAACTGGAACGGCTCGAACTCTCCGAGACCGACCGCACCATCCGGTTTACCTTTCCGCCGGCCGCGCCCTCGGGCCGGGACGTGCTCCACCTGGAGGAGGTGCGCAAGAGCTATCACGGCAAGTCGGTGTTCGACGGGGTCGGCTTTTCCCTGCAGCGCGGCGACAAGCTGGCGGTGGTGGGCGTCAACGGCGCCGGCAAGACCACCCTGCTCAAGATCCTGGCCGGCCAACTCAAGGCCGAGGGCGAAATCAAGCCCGGCCACAACGTCATCCTCTCCTATTTCGGCCAGCACCAGGCCCAGGAATTGGCCGGCGACCTGACCATCCTCGACACGGTTTATCACACCGCGGTCGACATGACCATCACCCAGGTCCGCTCGCTATTGGGCGCCTTTCTGTTTACCGGCGACGAGGTGGAAAAACAGGTGCGGGTGCTCTCCGGCGGCGAGAAGTCACGGGTGGCCCTGGCCAGGATGCTGGTGCGCCCGGCCAACCTGATGCTGCTGGACGAGCCCACCAACCACCTGGACATGAGTTCGCAGGAGATTCTCCAGGAGGCCATGGCCCAGTACGAGGGCACGATCATCGTGGTCTCCCACAACCGGTTTTTCGTCAACTCCTTCATTAACAAGGTGCTGGAGATCCGCAACGGCCGGGCCACCCTCCACGAGGGCAACATCGACGACTATCTCGAATGGCGGCGGAAGACGGAGGGACAGGGCGAGTCCGCGGCCGCGCCGTCCCCCCGGACCGAGACGGCTGCCGACGGGACGGGGAGCGCCGAGCCGGTGGTCGACCGCAAGGCCCTGCGCCGGCAACGGGCCCAGGAGCGGCAGCAGCTCAACAAGAAACTCGGCCCCCTGAAGAAGAAAAGCGAAGAGGCCGAACAGGAGATCGAGCGGCTGGAAAAACGCAAGGCCGAACTCGAGGCCAAGATGGCCGATCCCGAACTCTACGGCGATCAAGAACTGTGGAGTTCGGTCAGCAAGGAATACAACCAGGTGGAGCGCCATCTGGAACGGGCCTACCAGCGCTGGGAAGAGGCCCAGCAGGCCATGGAGGCCGTCGAGCGGGAAGCGGCGGCGATGGAGGAATGAGCCGGCCCGACGCTTCGGGGCAAGCGGCTTGCCTTTTGGATTTCACCCCTTGAACGGAGATATCGTATGAAGAGAATTGTGGGCATTGTCTTATGTTTGGCGGTTGTGGTCGCCGCCGGGTTCTACCTCCTGCTACGTGGCAAGGCGGAGGTCAATTCCTATGCGCGCTTTTTGCCGCCGGATGCGCTGATGACCGTCAACCTGAGCCACGGCAACACCCTGATCGACGGCTTTGCCGCCTCGCCGCTGGGGAAACTGCTGGCCAAGGACACCATCCACGCCATTGTCCAGGAAATGGGCGGCGCTCCCCAGGAAACCGCCGAATACGACCGGGTGTACAACTCGGTGACCGCGGTGGTGGACGACCCGGCCTTCCGCGCCGTGTTCGGTGAGGACGCCACCCTGGCCATGCTGTCGCCGGACCGCAAGATCCTGGCCGAAAAACCGGAGGAGGCGTTGCGCGACTCCCTGGTCCTGGTGGCCCGGAGCTCGATGGCCGGCCCCCTGGACATGCTGAGCCGCATGCTCAAGAACGCCCAGTTCAGCCGGGAAACGGTGGATGGCCTGAACCTGGTCAAGATCACCACCAACGACGGCAAGATCTTCTACGGCTATACCGAGGGCAAAATGGTGTTCCTGGCCTGCGCGCCGGCAACCATTAAAATTTGCGTCTCCGCCGGCAAGGGCGAGACGGCCCTGGACAAGGCGCCCGCCTTCCAGGAGGCGGCGACCTTCTGGAAGCCCTTCCCCGAGGAGACGACCTATTCGCGGTTGTATCTCAATGTCCCGGTGATGGCCGAACTCCTCAAGGCCGCAGCCACGCCCGAGTTCAAGGAGGTCGGGGAACTACTGGCCGGGGTCGGCGCCACCTACTCGATCGGCTACGAAACCAGCCAGGGCATGGAAAGCCGGGGGCATTCCGGCCTGGCCTACGACCGACTGCACCCGGTCATGAAAGGCATGATCGACGCCGCGGCCAAGGGCAACCAGACCCTGCATCTGCTCAAGGAAAACTCCCTTGCCTACAACTGGGCCGCGTCGTTCCAGACCGAACGGATCATCCAGGCCATGCGGGCCGACGGTGAAAAGGAATACCAGGAGATCGACCAGTCGGCCCGGGCCGTGCTGGGCGTTTCCCTGGAAGAACTGGGCCGTGCCTTTGGCCCGCAGTACGGCGCCGTGCTCGACGACATCGTGCGCACGCCGCTGTTCCCCTGGCCGAAGATGACTTTGTTCTTCGAGTTGCGCGACCGGGCAGTGGCCGAGAAGGCGCTGAACGGGGTCCGGAGCCTCATCACCCAGGAAGGGATCGCCGGCGAGGAGCAGGAGCAGGTGGCGGGCCAGACCGTTTATTCCTGGCCGGTGCTGCCCGGCGAGGCCCAGCCGGCGGCGGTGCTCACCGGCAACATGTTGTATCTATCCACCAGCAAACCGGCCCTCAAGACGATCCTCGAGACCAAGGACGCGCCCGACGCCCTGATCGCGCCGGTGGCTGCCCAACTGGGGCCGGAGTTGAGCGCCCGGGTGAAGGCCGCCAACTTCAGCAATTTTGTGCTGTACCCCGCCCGGATGTCCCGGCAGACCGGCGAGACCCTGGAATGGGTGGCCGCCATCCTGGCCGCCTCCAAGCAGATCAGCATGGAGCGGCTCAAGCGCGAATTGGTGCAGCTGATGCAGTCGACCGAGCTGGTGGTGGGCACCACCGAGGCCAACCGGGAGCGGATCGAATGGGCCATGACCGTGGTCAAGGCCAAGCAACCGGCCGCGGCCGACGGCGGCAAGTGACCGGCGGCCGAGCCGGCGGACGGAAGAACAGGAAAAAGGGCTTGCCTAACCCTCGGCATTCAAGGTAAGGATGCTCTTTTGTCGGAACGGTGCGGGGAAGGCGGTCGCGGTGGGGGCCGTGCCGCCTCCCTCAACCTGCTGCGCGCCGACAGACGGCATGGCGGCCGATTTCCGTGAAGAATAGCAAGGAGGAAGGACGTGGGCTTCGATAAGGAGACAACATTGTGGCTTTCCGGCAACGAGGCGATCGCCCTCGGCGCCTGGGAGGCGGGGGTGCGGGTGGCCTCGGGATATCCGGGCACGCCGTCGACCGAAATCATGGGCAATCTCTCCCGCTACGAAGGGGTGTACACCGAGTGGGCACCCAACGAGAAAGTGGGGCTGGAAGTGGCGATCGGCGCCTCCTTTGCCGGTGCCCGAGCCCTGGCCACCATGAAGCACGTGGGCCTCAACGTGGCGGCGGATCCCTTGTTCACCGCCGCCTACACCGGCGTGCGCGGCGGCTTGGTGATCCTCAACGCCGACGATCCCCAGATGCACAGCTCCCAGAACGAGCAGGACAACCGCAACTACGCCTTTGCCGCCAAGTTGCCCCTGCTCGAACCCTCCGACCCGGCCGAGGCCAAGCGGATGATGGGCCTGGCGTATACCTTGAGCGAGCAGTTGGATGTGCCGGTGATCATGCGCATCACCACCCGCATCGCCCACGTCAAGGGGGTGGTGGAGAAGGGGAGCCGTTGCGAGACCCCTGAGCCCTCGATCGAGAAGATGCCGGCCAAGCTGGTCATGCTGCCCGGCAACGCCAGGGTGCGGCGGGTAGCGGTGGAAAAACGGATGCAGGCCACCCGCGAGTTGGCCGAGACCCTGCCGGAAAACCGGATCGAACCCGGCAGCGGCAAGCGGGGTTTCATCACCTCCGGCGTGCCCTACAACTACGTCAAGGAGGCCTTTCCCGAGGCGCCGGTGCTCAAGCTCGGCATGGTCTGGCCCCTGCCGGAGAAGATGATCCGCGCCTTTGCCGCCACCGTGGACGAACTGATCGTGGTCGAGGAGCTCGACCCCTTCATCGAGACCCATCTCAAGGCCATGGGCATCGCCTGCCGGGGCAAGGACCTGATCCCCAACCAGGGCGAACTCAACTCGTTCATCGTGCGCAAGGCGATAGCCCCGGAAACCGTCGGCGAGGTCTTCGCTCCGCTGGAATTGCCGATGCGGCCGCCGAACATGTGCGCCGGCTGCCCGCACCGTGGCCTGTTCTACGGCCTGTCGCGGATGAAGGACGTGTTCGTTTCCGGCGATATCGGCTGCTACACCCTGGGCTTCCTGCCGCCCCTGTCGGCCATGGACGCCTGCGTCTGCATGGGCGCCTCGATCACCATGGCCCACGGCATGGCCAAGGCGCTCGGCAAGAAAGGCGAGGGCAAAATCGTGGCCGTGCTCGGCGATTCCACCTTCATGCATTCGGGCATCACCGGCCTCTTGAACATGGTCTACAACGGCACCTACGCCTCGGTGATCATCCTCGACAACCGCACCACCGCCATGACCGGCCATCAGGACAACCCGGCCTCGGGCCGCTCCATCCTGGGCGATCCGGCCCCGGCGTTGAACCTCGAGGGGCTGTGCCGGGCGCTGGGGGTCAAACGGGTGGCGGTGGTCAACCCGCACGACATCGACGCCACCCGCAAGGTGCTCAAGGAGGAGATCGAGGCTCCCGAGCCCTCGGTGATCATCAGCCGCGCCCCCTGCGTGCTCCTGCCCGAGGAGGCCAAGCGCGAAAAACCGGTTTATTTCACCAACCTCGACAACTGTACCGGCTGTTCGCTCTGCGTGCAGATGGGCTGTCCGGCCATCAGCTGGACGCCGCTGACCCCCGAGGAGGCGGTGGCCCGGGGCTATCGGGAAAAACAGAAGGGATTCGCCCAGATCGCCGAGGTGCAGTGCAACGGCTGCGGCCAGTGCGCCTGCGTGTGCAAGTTCGACGCGATCACGAAAAAGGAGGCCAAGTAATGAAACAGAGCGGCAATATCCTCTTTTCAGGCGTGGGCGGCCAGGGCATTCTCCTGGCCAGCGAATTGACCGCCTATGCCCAGCTGGCGGCCGGCTTCGACGTCAAGAAGAGCGAGGTGCACGGCATGGCCCAGCGGGGCGGCTCGGTCGAGGCCCATCTCCGCTACGGCGAAAAGGTGTACTCGCCCCTGATCGAGTTGGGCGCGGCCGATATCCTGGTGGCCTTCGAGATCCTGGAGGCGGTGCGCTATCTGCCGTACCTGCACAGCGACAGCGCCGTGGTGGTCAACACCCAGAAAATTCTGCCGCCGGCGGTGGCGCTCGGCAAGGCCCAATATCCCGAAAACATCCTCGACGAGCTCAAGGCCCGCCACATTAACGTGGTGGCCATCGACGCCTTTGCGGTGGCCGAATCGGTGGGCGAGCTGCGCACCGCCAACGTGGCCATGGTCGGGGCCATGTCCAATTTCCTCGCGGTCGGGCCGGAGGTCTTCCTCCAGGTGATCGACAACACCGTCAAGCCCAGCTTCCGCGAAGTCAACAAGAAGGCCTTTGCCGCCGGCCGGGCCGCGGTTCATGCGTAAAACGGCGGCGTCGACAACGAGGTGAGACGAATGATGTGGGTTGAGGAGATCGAAACGCTGCCCCGGTCCGGCCTGGAAGCGATCCAGCTGAGACGGTTGCAGGCCCTGGTCCATCGGGTGTACGCCCAGGTCGAGCCGTACCGGGCCAAGATGGATGCCGCCGGGGTCAAGCCCGACGACATCCGGTCGCTCGCCGACCTGCGCAAGCTGCCGTACACCACCAAGGACGACCTGCGCGACAACTATCCCTTCGGGCTGTTCGCCACCCCGATGGAAGATGTCATCCGGGTGCATGCCTCCTCGGGCACCACCGGCAAGTCCACGGTGGTCGGCTACACCCAGCCGGATATCGAGCTCTGGGCCCAGGTGATGGCCCGCTGCCTGACCATGGCCGGTGTGACCAAGGGCGACATGGTCCACAACGCCTACGGCTACGGCCTGTTCACCGGCGGCCTCGGCGCGCACTACGGCATCGAGCGCCTCGGTGCCACGGTCATCCCGGTCTCGGGCGGGATGACCCCGCGGCAGGTCCAGCTCATCCAGGACTTCCGGCCCGAGATCATCATGCTCACGCCGAGCTACATGCTCACGCTCGTCGACGAGTTCGAGAAGCAGGGGATCGACCCGCGCTCCTCCTCGCTGCAGGTCGGGATCTTCGGGGCCGAGCCGTGGACCGACGAGATGCGGCGCGCGGTCCAGGACCGGTCCGCGATCCGCGCCGTCGACATCTACGGACTGTCGGAGATGATGGGCCCGGGGGTCTCGCAGGAGGCGGGGCAGACGCAGGACGGCCTGCAC
>NZ_JAVBRQ010000016.1:0-106901 GCF_031547805.1 Desulfobulbus sp. | reverse complement strand
CATCTTGCTGTTCAAGATTCTCATCCTGCAGTCGTTGTACAATCTGTCGGATGATGCGATCGAATTTCAAATTCTCGACCGGCACTCTTTTGGCCGCTTTCTCGATCTGCACATCAGCCAGAAGGTGCCGGACGCCACCACCATCTGGCGTTTCCGGGAAGATCTGGCCAACGCCGGGATAGTGGAGCATCTCTTTGCGACCTTCGATGCGCACCTTTGACACGGCCCCGAAAGAGTGTTCTTTCGGGGCCGTTGTCCGTATTTGGTCTATTTAGCCGGCTGTTTCGCCTTCTGCATCTGCTGCATGGCCTCATTGAGCTGCCGCATCGCCTCCTGCTGCTGCTCGGGGCTCAGCCCCTGCTCCTTCATGCTGTCCTGTAAATGTTGCTGCATGTTGGCGCCTTCCATCATCCCCATGGGTCCGGCTTGCTGCATCAGCTTGGCTCCGTCCGGCTTGGCCAAGGTGGCCACCGTGTCCTTGACCATGCGGGTCATCATCAAATCCGTCTGCTGATCGAGCATCGGCACAATACCTGTAGGCGGCGCAAAGACCTTGTCGGGCACCGAGGTGGCGGTATCGATCTTGGTGGCATTGAGGACATTGCTCATGCCCATGACCGTGGTTTCAGACCGCAGGGGAATATCGCTGCCGTGGAGAATGTAGACGGTGGACATGCCGCCAACCGTGGCAACATCGCAGTCGTAGCCCAGGACCTTGGCGTTCTTCTGCTTGACCGTGGCGCCGAACTGGCCCATCATGCCGGTTCCCAGCTCCTTGGCGTTTTTCTCAAAATTCTTTTTACCCTCGGCAGACAATTTGCTGTATTCTTCGCGGTATAACTTGATGGGATTGGTGGTCTTGGTTCCTTTCTTCTCGACAAGATCGAAGGTATAAATCCAATCCGGATCGGTGAGTTGCACGGTATCGGTCTTTTTGGTCGTGCCCATCATGCTCATGGCAGAGACATGCAGCCGGGCCTGACGCTTGCCGTATTCCTGCACGTACAGGGTTTCCGTGCCCTTGTCCGAGCCGGTCAGTTCGTACTGGATGGTCGCCTCCTTGAAGGGCAGCTTCTTTTCCCATGGCAGATCGTCCGCACAGGCACGGCCAACCAGCAGCAGGATCATCGGGGTCAGCCATAACAGGCTTTTTTTGTTCATCGGTCTTTCCTCCTTGATTCGGTTTGCGCAGCAACGACGGCTGCAGGTTTATTACTCTTTCCCGCCGCCCACCTGGGTGGCGGGAACAACACGAACAACATCGCCATGCTCTCAATTATCCAGACCATCGCCGAACGGAAGATTCAGCAAGCCATGACCGAGGGGACGATTCCGGACCTCTCCCATTGGAAGAACAAACCGCTGCCGCCAGACGACATGGCCCATGTTCCCGAAGACTTGCGCATGGCCTACCGCCTGCTGAAAAACGGCGGCTATGTACCCGAGGAAGTTGCGGTGCAGAAAGAAATCACCCGGTTGGAGCAGCTGATCACCACCTGCACGGACGAGCGGGAAAAGATCAGGCAACTGCGCAAAATCAGCTGTCTCAAGACCAAGCTGGAGGGCAAGCTCGGGCGTCCCATGGAGCTGGGCGAAGAGACGCCCTATTACGATCGGGTCGTCGACCGGCTGTGCACGCCCAAAAAAGGGTGACGGTCGACCGGAGACTATAACTCGGTCGTCTCGCCGAACAGATCGCTGTCTTGTTCGATCTTCTCTCGGCTACCGATGGTTGCTCGGTACCGAGTTGCCTGCAACTGTTGAAATAAAGGCGCAAAAGCGAGCAGATCAGAAGGAGTGGTCCGCACGATTTCCTCGATCCGCTGCTGGCGGAAGGCGGGAGTGATTCCGGCCAGATAGTCGTTGCGGGCAGCAGCCCCCCTGGTACCCGGCCCCTGATGCGGATTGGCGGAACCATAGGCGCCGATAACCAGCTGCTGCAGCGATTCCGCCGACAAACTGTCCAGGCCGTTGATTGCCGCGGGTAGCGCTTCGTAGGCCTCGAATGTCTTCCGCACCTGCGGGTCGCGGTAGCTGACCATGCCGAAGTTGCCGGTGAGGTGGTTGAACTGGATGAAGCAGCCGTAGGCGCCGCCCATCTGCCGCACCGTATTCCAGAGGTAATCCCGCGACATCCAGGTACGAAGCACCTCGAACGAGCCATTGTACTGGCTGGAATCGGGAAACAAATTGCACACCTGGACATTGTACACCACCTCTGCCGAGGTGGTGAAAGCCTGGGTGGCCGGTATCCGGTCGAATTGCGGCCGGACCGGCAAGTGCAGCGTCTCCGGAAGCGCATTGACCACCCCCTGCCCCAACCGTTGGAAGCGGCGGATGTCGCCGTCCTGGGCGGTGATCGCCACCACCATCCCCTGCCGTTGGAACAACAGCTCGCGGAGTCGGCGCAGGGCATCGTGGAGCTTGGCCTCGTTGTCCAGGTAATGGCCGCTCAAATGGCGCAGGTGCAGGTAGGCGTGGATGCCATGCACGTGCTCGTAATATTTGCCGGCCCGGCTCAAATGGGAAAAGGCGCGGGTCGCAGCCAGCGAATAGCCGTCGCTTTGGGCCGAATGCTCGGCCCAGGCGAATTCGCGGTGGACGATCTCCTCGATGTGGTGCTCGTCGGAAAAGTCGATCTCGGTCAACACCTCGGTCAACAGGGCCAGGGCTTGCTCCAGATAGGAGGACAGCGCCTTGACGTGCAGCCAGAGAATCGGCCGGATCTGACTGCGGTCGTCGGCCCGGACATGGACCTGGAAGGAATGGGAAAAGTCGCCGGTGCACAGGTTGATTGCCTTGGCGAATTGCATGTAATCCTTCTTCGCGGTCCCGATCTCGGTGACAATGGTGCCGAACAGGTCGAGATAGGGCAGCAGATCCGCCGGCACCGCCGAGCAGTCGAAGCCGAAATCCAGGTAACAGATGCCGTTGGTCTCCAGGTCGCTGACCAGCAGTTCGGCTCCGGCCAGGAGATCCGGCTGGACGGCGTGGAACGGCGGCCGCGGGTCCAGGTCGGCCAGAGTCAGGCTCGGCAGCAGCCGCAGATCCGCAGCCGAGTTAGGCGTCGCCTGCAGGGCCATCAGCTCGCGGGTACGCTCCATCAGCCGAATGCGGCCTTCCTGGTCGAGCGAATGGGAAAAGGTGTCCAGACGCTCCTGCTCCTCTTGCAGATTCTTGCCCATCTTTTCGGGATCGGGCGCCAGCGAAACCGTGACCGTGGCCGGATTGTCGAGCAGATAGGTGCGGATCAGGCGCTCGAAATAACCGTTTTCCGTGGCCTCCTTACGGATCTCGGCCAAAAGGACGTCGATCCGCAGGGCGTCGAAGGGTTCGATGCCGCCGTGCTTGAGCGCGGGCAAGGCCTTGTTGATCAGATCCAGGCCGCGCTGGGCCTTGTTCATCTCCTCCCGCACCGCAAACTCGTACTTGTTCAATTCAGACAGCATCAGATCTCGATCCAGGCCCTGCTCGACCATCCGTGTCAGGGTGGCCTTGTACAGGGCGAGGAAATGGTCGCGCTTTTCCGGATCCGTGCCCACCAGATAGGTAATCATCAAGGTTTTAAAGCTGGCGTTCGTCAGGAACAACCCTCCGAAATCCTTGCACAAGGCCGCGTTGAAGATCGCCTTTTTCAACGGCGAGCCGTCGGAGTTGAACAGGATGTTGGCAATGATCTGAAACGAGGCGTTGAGCTTGCGGTCGCGCACCGTGCCCACCGCCGAACTAATCGCCAGAAAGGTCTTCTGTTCGGTCGGGCTGCCGGGCTGCACCGGGTAGGTGTCCTCGATCACCTGCGGCGCGGTGATGCCGGGACCCTCCTTGATGATGGCCTTGTCGACCGGCCGGTCGAACTGTGCCAGGAATCGCTCCTGGACAAAGGCCAGCTCTTGGTCGAGTGGGGCATCGCCGTAAAAAAACAGGGTGCAGTTGGACGGATGGTAGTGCAGTCGATGGAATTCGACGAACTGCTCGTAGCTGAGGTCGGGGATGCGCCGGGGATCGCCGCCCGATTCGTGGGCATAGGTGGATTCCGGCATCAGGCCCTGGTAGGTGTGATGGAACAGCGCCCGGATCGGATCGGAGTAGGCGCCCTTCATCTCGTTGAGCACCACGCCCATGAACTGCACCGGATCATCGGCGTTCTCGAGGTGGTAATGCCAGCCTTCCTGCTCGAAGGTCGAGCGGAGCAGGAGCGGGTTGAACACCACATCGCAGTACACGTCCATGATGTTGAAATATTCCTTGAGGTTCCGGGTGGCAAAGGGATACCACGTGGTGTCCGCCCCGGTCATGGCGTTGAGAAAGGTCATCAATCCGCCCTTGTTGATCTCGCCGAACACGTCCCTGACCGGATATTTTTTCGAGCCCATCAGCACCGAATGCTCAAGGATATGGGCCACGCCGGTCGAATCCTCGGGCACGGTCATGAACGAGGCGCAGAAGGTTTTGTTGGCGTCCTCGTTCTTGATCGCCAGGGCCTGGCAGCCAAGCACCGCGTGCGTGAAGAGAAAGGCGGTGGAATTGATCTCGGCGATGTATTCCTTCTGTGTGAGCAAAAAACCGTGGTACGTCGAGCCGATGGCAAATGCAGTGGTCATAACGCTCCGTCCTCAGAATGTTTTGTGGGAGTCCAACAAAATGGTGACCGGCCCGGAATTTGTCAAGGTAAGCTCCATTTCGGCCTGAAACACCCCCGCCTGGACCGCGACGGACCGCTCTCGGCACAAGTCGAGAAAGCGGTCGTAGAGCGGGCGGGCCAACTCGGGCGGGGCTGCCTCGTTCCAAGACGGGCGGCGGCCCTTGCGGCAGTCGCCATGGAGGGTGAATTGGGAGACGACCAGCAGCTGGCCGCCAACCTCGGCAAGGGCACGGTTCATGATCCCCTGCTCGTCGTCGAAAATGCGCAGGTTGAGCATTTTGTCGACCATCCACCCCAGGTCTTTTTCGGTGTCGGCGCGATGGATGCCGACCAGCGCCACCACGCCTGAACCGATGGCGCCGGCAACCTGGCCGTCAACCTCGACCCGGGCTCGACTGACTCGTTGCACAACCGCTCTCATGAACGATCCTCCTCAGAAGCCGGCTCCATTTCCGGGTGCAAGGAGCCAACGAGATATTGAACAATGGCGGTGGCGGCCAGGGCGGCGGTCTCGCCGCGCAAAATCCGCGGCCCGAGGGAAAAGGTGGTGCATCGCCGCTGCCGCAACGCGGCCAGATCGTCGGCATGCAGGCCCCCTTCCGGCCCCAGCACCAGACAGATCGGCCCCGGCCGTTCGCCCAGTCCGACCGGCAAAGGCGTTGTCCGCTCCCCTTCCCAGGCCACCAGGCAATGAACGTAGGCAGCGGTGTCGAACCGGGCCAGGGGCGTGACCGGCAGGATGTGCATCGGCGTGGCCCGATGGCACTGTTTGCAAGCCTCGAACATGATTCGCCGCCAGCGTTCGTGTTGATGTTCGCGGTCGCCGCGGTTTTCGCAGTAGCGGGATTCCAGCGGCACAAAGGCATGCACACCCAGCTCGGTGGCCTTCTGCACCAATAAATCCATTTTCTTGCCCTTGAGCAGGCACTGGGCCAGGGTCAGCGGCGAGGCGGCCGCCGGCCGTTCGTGCCGGGTGGCGGTGATCTCGGCAATCACCCGATCGCGCTCCACGGTCTGGAGCAGCGCGGTGTGAATCGCGCCCTCACCGTCGAACAGCTCCACGGTCTGGCCGGGCGCAAGCCGTAGGACCACGGCCAGGTGATGGGCCTCGGGTCCGCGGAGAACCAAAAGGTTGCCGGTCAGGGCCTGGGAAGGCAGGAAAAAGCGTCGCATGGTTTTTCTGTACCACAAATTCGGGGCCAATGCATCCATTGCCCCGAAATCGATCAGGAAATCGGACAGGCGCCCTGCCGCCGGTAGGTCTCGACAATCAGGGGGATCGCTGCCGGCAGGATCTTCCGCTCGATGCATCGATAGGACAAATCGGAAAAATCGGGGAAAAAGACGTCGCCCTCGTAATCCCGGCCGATCACCGTCAAGATCAGGGTATCGGCCAGGGGCAGGGCCTCCCGGTACAACTGGGAGCCGCCGGCGACAAAGGCCTTGGCGGCGCCGGCGCAGAGGCCGATGGCCACCGCCAGGGAGGCAGCGACCGCGCAGTCGGGATGGGGCCGGAATGCCGGATTGCCGCTGACCACGATCATTTTGCGACCAGGCAAGGGGCCGCCGATGGACTGGTAGGTTTTGCGGCCCACGATCAACGGATAGCCCATGGTGGCCGCTTTAAAATGGGCCATCTCTTCCGGTATCCGCCAGGGAATGGTATTATGCAAGCCGATGACCCGATTAGCGGCCATGGCCGCGATGACGATCAGTTCCATGCCGGCCGGCGGCAAGGGGCCGCCTGTCTTGGGCTGTTGGCAGAAAGGAGGTGACAATGCATATTCTCATTTACGGGGCGGGCGCCCTGGGCCAGGCGATCGGCTGCCTGCTGGCTGAAGACGGCCACCGGGTCGATCTGGTGCTGCGGCCTAGATTTGTCGAGGCGGTGCAGACCTCGGGATTGTCGGTGACCGGCATTTTCGGCGACCACCACGCGCCCCCGGAACGGCTCGGTCCGCTCACCCACCTCAGAGCCCGTAACGGCGAGCACTACGACATCGTCCTGCTCACCACCAAGACCTATGACACCGATGCGGCCCTGGCCGATATCGCCGGCTTGCATCGCTGCTACTGCCCGGTGGTGTCGATGCAGAACGGCTGCGGCAACCTGGAAAAGCTGGAAGAGCGCCTGGGGCGCGAGCGCAGCCTGGCCGCCAGGGTGATCACCGGGTTTGAAATCGAGCGGCCCGGCGCGGTTCGGATCACGGTGTCGGCGGATGCCATCCACGTGGGCGGCTGCGTGCGCGGCGTTATTCCGGCGGCGGCCAAGCGGCTGGCCGAGGCGTTGAGCCATGCGGGCCTGCCCAGCATCGCCGTGCCCGACATCTACCAGCCGCTTTTCGCCAAGCTCCTCTACAACTGCGCCCTCAACCCGTTGGGCGCAATCCTCGGGGTCCATTACGGCGCGCTCGCCGACAACGCCGAAACCAGGGCGCTCATCGACCAGGTGATCGACGAGACCTTTGCCGTCATCACCACCATGGGCGGGTCCACGCCCTGGCCCGATGCGGGCTCCTATCGCAAGGTCTTCTACCGCGAACAGGTTCCCGCGACCTACAACCACCGGCCCTCGATGCTGCAGGATCTCGAACACCACAAACCCACCGAGGTCGACGCCATGGTCGGCTATGTCGCCGCCCAAGGCCGCAAATACGGCGTGCCCACGCCCTGCTGCGAGTTTCTCGCCGCCCTGGTCCGGTTCAAGCAGGAACAGGCGCGGCAGGCACCTTGATCTTCTTCCGCGCTCCGCCTACTTCCCTTACCCCAGCCGGTCGAGCAGGGTTTCCAACAGCCGGTTGATCGCGGGAAAATGGGCCGACCCGCTGGCGCGGATATAGGCCTCGCTTTGGATGTAGCGCCCCGGCACCAACTCGTCGCCGCAGCGGGCGACAATGGCGGCCACGGTCTCCGGAGTCGATTCGAGATGGAATTGGAGGCCGAGGATACGGTTGTCATAGACAAAGGCCTGGCTCGGGCAGCCTTCGCTGGCAGCCAGGTGGATGGCGCCGGCCGGGATGTCGAAGGTGTCGCCGTGCCAGTGGAAAACCACGGTCTCTTCCTCCACGCCGGCAAGCAGGCCGCTGCCCTTGCCGGCCTCGGTCAGCCGGATCGGCCACCAGCCGATCTCCTTATCGATACCTGAAAACACCGGCGAGCCCAGGGCATCGGCCAGCAACTGTGCCCCCAGGCAGACCCCGACCGCCGATTTGCCCGCCGCGATCGCCTCCCGGATCAAGGCCCGCTCGGCCGCCAGCCAGGGGTAGCGGGCGTCCTGGTAGATGTTCATCGGTCCGCCCATGACCACCAGCCGGTCGAAGGCCGCCGGACTGGGCAGGACCTCACCGGCGTACAGCCGGGTCAGGCTCAGGACATGGCCCCGGTCGGCGATCCACCGGCCGATATGGCCCAGTCCCTCGAATTCCACGTGCTGCAGGGCATGGACGCGCATGGTGCTCTCCTTGGGTCGCGCCCGCCGGTGCGGCAGGCCGGAAACGATGCCGGTCGATCAGTCGGCGCTGGGCTCGCCGTCCACCGGCATGCCGAAAGCCAGGCGGAGCTTGCGCTCCAGGTCGGCCATGGTTTCCGGATGTTCCTTGAGGTATTTCTTGGCATTTTCCCGCCCCTGGCCGATGCGGTCGTCCTGGTAGCTGTACCAGGCGCCGCTCTTGTCGACCATCCCCTGGGCCACGCCGAGATCGAGCAGATCGCCGGTCCTGGAGACGCCCTCGCCGTAGACGATGTCGAACTCGGCCGCCTTGAACGGTGGCGCCACCTTGTTCTTGACCACCTTGACCTTGACCTGGTTGCCGATGGCGTCCTGGCCATCCTTGATCTGGGTGGTCTTGCGGATGTCGATCCGGATCGAACTGTAGAACTTGAGGGCGTTACCGCCGGTGGTGGTCTCGGGGTTGCCGAACATCACCCCGATCTTCATTCGGATCTGGTTGATGAAAATCAGCACGGTGTTGGTGCGCGACAGCACACCGGTAAACTTGCGCATGGCGTGGCTCATCAGCCGGGCCTGGAGGCCGACGTGCTGGTCGCCGACATTGCCGTCGATCTCCGCCCGGGGAACCAGCGCTGCCACCGAGTCGATGACCACCACGTCGATACCGCCGCTGCGGATCAGGATTTCGGCGATTTCCAGCGCCTGCTCGCCGAAGTCGGGCTGGGAAATAAGCAGGTTGTCGACATCGACGCCCAGCCGTTCGGCATAGGCGGTGTCGAGGGCGTGCTCGGCGTCGATGAAGGCGGCGTTGCCGCCCCGGCGCTGGGCCTCGGCGATCACGTGCAAGGCCAAAGTGGTCTTGCCCGAGGCCTCGGGACCGTAGATCTCCGTGACCCGCCCGCGCGGCAGGCCGCCGACGCCCAGGGCCAGATCCACCGAAAGGATGCCGGTGGGGATGACCGGAATGTTCTCCCGCTCGGTCGATCCCAGGCGCATGATCGCACCCTTGCCGAACTGTCGGTGAATCTGGGTGATGGCGTTGTCCACGCTTTTTAGGCGGCCTTCACTGTTTTCGGTGGCGCTTGTCATGCATTTCTCCTTTGCAACGTGCTGTTAACGGGCAAGAAGGGCCCGACGCACCATATCCACGGCGGCTTGGGCGGTCTTCTCCTGAATCTGGCGGCGGGAGCCGGTAAAACGGCAGAGCCGGTCAATCACGGTGTCGCGGGTTGCCAGGCCGAGATACACCGTGCCCACCGGTTTGTCCGGGGTGCCACCGTCGGGTCCAGCAATGCCGGTTGCGGCCACGGCGATGTCGCAGTCGAGCCGCCGCAGGGCGCCATCGGCCATGGCCCGGGCCGTCTCGCCGCTCACCGCGCCATGGCGGGCCAACAGGTCCGGATCGACACCCAGAAGCCGCTCTTTGACGGCATTACCGTAGGCGATCACTCCCCCCTTGAACCAGCGGGAACTGCCCGGAGTTGCGGTCAGGGTGGAGCCGATCAATCCGCCGGTGCACGATTCTGCGGTCCCGAGCATCCAGCCCCGTTGCTCAAGCAGGCAGCCTGCGGCCGAGGCCAGGGTTTCCCCGCCCATTCCGTAGAGATTGTCGCCCAGGACCTTGCGGATAAAAGCATCGGCCGCCTGCGGGGAGGAATCGGCGTCGCCATCCGGTGCCGGTCCGGTGGTCAGGCTGACATGGACCTCGCAGCCCACCGGATAGTAGCCGATCGCCAGTCCCTGCTCCTCGAGCGGGCGCAGGCGTTGGTTGATCTCGATCTCGAACAGGCCGCAGGTGCGATAGACGGTCTGGCGAACCGGGCGGGCGCGATTGCGGTCGAAGTCGCGCAGACCGGGCAGCACCTTGGTCCGCAGCAGGATCTCCATCTGCGGCGGCACGCCGGGAAGAAACCAGATCGGTTTGCCCCGGTGCCGGAGCAGGTAGCCGGCCATGCGGCATTCGGGGTCCAGAACCTCCGCCCCCTCGGGCAGCCAGGCCAGTTTGACCAGGAACGCGGCGGCATCGCCGTCCTTGTCCCGGCGGGAGGCGATGTTGGCCTCCACTCCGGGGTGCACGGTGCCGATCAGGCCCAGCGCCTCGATCACGGCCTCATTGGTCATGTCGTCGGAGGTGGCTCCCAGTCCCCCGGTGACGATGACGAAATCGCACCGGGCAACGACGGCCCTGAGGGTGTCGCCGATCAGGGCCGGTACGTCGCCAATGGTGTGCATGGCCCGGATTTCATGCCCCAGCAGAAACAACTCCCGGGCGGCCAGGCCGCTGGTGGTGTTGACGATCCGGCCCGAGGTCAGTTCGTCGCCGATGGCGATAATTTCTCCGATCATTGTCGTTCTCGTCAAAACTCCGGAGGAAGGGCCTGGGCCCGGATCATCCCCTGCCGCACACGCGGAAGCCGGGCGACAGCCGTCGCGGTCCTTGCAATCGGGTGGAGAGCTTACCTGGTTTGCCGACTTTCCTCAAGCAGGTCTTCGGCAATGATCCCCACCGGTTGCCCGTCCTTAACCGCGATCAGCCGCACCGGCACCACCCGCCGGATCAGCTGGGAGCCGCCGGCAACCAGCACCGGCAGATAGTTTTCGGAAAATCCTTGAAGCAGGCCGTCCTTGGCCTGCCGCCGCTCGACCAAAACCTGGAGGACCCGGCCGATGTTGGCCCGGTAGAGGGTCTGCCGCTTGGCCGCATCCAGGGTCCGCAGCCGGCGCACCCGCTCCTCCTTCACCGGTCCGGGCAGGTGGTCCGCAAACGAAGCGGCCAAGGTGCCGGACCTGCGGGAGTAGGGAAAGACATGGAGATAGTCCACCGGCAGCTCGGCCAGCAGATCGTAGGTGTTGGCGGCCTCCGCGTCCGTTTCGCCGGGAAAGCCGCCCAGCACGTCGCAGCCGATGGTGACCGCGGGCAGGCAGGCGCGCACCCGGCGGATCACGGCGGCGAATTCGGCGCGGCTATATCTGCGGTTCATCCTGGCCAGCACCGCGTCGTCGCCGCTTTGCAGGGGAATGTGCAGGTGGGGCATCAGGTTGGTGTGGCGGGCCAAAAGGTCCAGAAGCTGGTCGTTCACCTCGGTGGGCTCGATGGAACTGAGGCGGATGCGGCAGGCCGGAAAGTCGCGGCACAGCCGGTCCAGCAGGCTGTAGATGGTTTCGCCCTCGTCCAGGTCGAGCCCGTACTTGCCGACATTGATGCCGGTGACCACGATCTCGCGGTACCCTTGGTCATTGAAAACCGCGGCTTGTTCGAGCACGCCGGCCACATCCAGGCTGCGACTGGGACCGCGGGTATAGGGTACGATGCAGTAGGAGCAGAAGTTGTTGCAGCCATCCTGGATGCGGAGAAAGGCACGGGTGCGGTCGGGAAAACGACTGACCGGCAGCGGGCAAATGTGCTTGTTCTCGCGGATCTTGCCCATGAGCAGAACCAGGTCGGGCGGATTTTCCTCCAGGGCCGCTTCCACCAGGCGGTGTTTGTTGCCGTTGCCGACGATGGTCATCGGTTGTTCGGTCAGGTCGAGCACCGTGCCCGGATCCATCTGGGCATAGCAGCCGGTGACGATCAGCCGGGCGGTGGGATGCTCTTGCAGGACGCGCCGGATCAATTGCCGCGACTGCTGCCCGGCCTTGGCGGTAACCGCACAGCTGTTGATCACGTAGACGTCGGCCTCGGCCCGAAACGGCACCAGCACGCAGCCGCGGGCCTCGAAACCGCTGGCAAAGGCGGCGGACTCGAATTGGTTGACCTTGCACCCCAAGGTGGTGATGGCTATCCGTTTCACCGTGCTCGCTCCGCCTCGGTCTCCGCCGCGATCACGGCGCTGCCCAGCACCAGGTCGTCCTCGTAGAAGACGGCGAACTGGCCGGGGGCGATGGCACGCTGGGGATTGGCGAACGCCAGCTGCCAGGTGTCGACGCCGGCAGCGGTCAATTCGGCCGGTGCCGGTTGATGGCGGGAGCGCAACTGCACCAGGCCGCGCCAGGGCAGCTCCGGCGGCTCGTGCGTCCACCGCAGGGAATGCACGGTACAACGGTCGGCAAACAGTTCGTCGTGCTTGCCGACGATCACCCGGTTCGCGGCGCCGTCCAACCCCACCACATACCATGGCGTGGCATCGGGCAATCCCAATCCCCGCCGCTGGCCGATGGTGTACTGCCACACGCCCCGATGTTCGCCAAGCCTCCGGCCGTCGCGGTTGACCATCGGTCCGGCCTGGTCGCCGATGCCCTGGGCGTTCAAAAAGGCGGGCAGGCCCGCAGCCAGAAAGCAAACGTCCTGGCTCTCCTGGTCCTCGAAGCGAAATCCCAGACCGGCGGCCCGTTCGTACATGTGTTCTTTGGTCCAGGCACCCACGGGAAAGAAAATCCGCTCCACCTGTTCCGCATCCAGGCGGGCAAGAAAATAGGATTGATCCTTCTGGCGGTCGATGCCCCGGGCCACGAATCGCCGGCCGTGACGCCGGCCGATGCGGGCATAGTGGCCGGTGGCGATGCGGTCCATGCCATGGCTGCGTATGGCCTCGGCCAACAACCCGAATTTGATGGCATGATTGCAATGGATGCAGGGATTGGGAGTCAAGCCGGCTTGATAGGTGGCGGTGAAATATCCGACGACCTCGGCGGTAAAGTGCCGGCGCAGGTCGATCAGTGTCAGGGGAATGGCCAGTTGTCCGGCCACTTGGCGGACGCGCGCCAGTTGGGCGTCCAGGTCGGGAAGCGGCAGCAGCATGAAAAAACCGTGGACCTCATGCCCCTGCTCCCGCACGAGCGAGGCGGCCATGGTCGAATCGACGCCGCCGCTCATGGCGACACCGATCTTCAACCGAACCATGGCCAGGGGCGCGCTGCCTGTCGACAATGACAAGCAACGGAAGAACAAGCAAACAACGAAAAGAACATGGCTGCCAACAACAAAATCAGAACAGGGAGGTGAGAACCTCGCACTCGCGGCAGACGGTCATCTTTTCCTTCCAGCCCTTGGCTGTGGCGCACTCGCACCGGGTGCCGCTGAGAAACCAGCAGAGATGCCCGGCCTGGAATTCCCACGCCGGGCATTCCTTTTTGTGCTCGCACCGCTTGATGGCCCAACAATCCTTGCGCTTGGGCTGGCCGCTGTTTCGTTGGTTGGCGGCCAGAAAATAGAGTTGCCGCTCGACATGGAAAGGGATGGAACGCCACCCCTGCTCGTAACTTTGGACGGCCTTGAGCGAAACCCCCAGCAGCTCGGCCAGCGCCTTCTGGGTTTTTCCCAACTTCGCTCGTAACTTAATAAATGTTTCACGGCTCATTGCAAAGCCCTCGTTGCGTCAACTGATAATTTTTTCGGAAAAAATACCACATAGTGATGAAAGCGGCAATCGATTTTGCCGAGCCTGCCGGGCCGGCGGAATTGCGTCTGGCAAAGCAAGGCCAAATAGTGTAGTTTCGCCCAAAAATAATGGGAACGCTTACGCCTGCGCGTTGGCCCACCCCCGAATCCGTATCCGTCAACCCGCAGCCGAGACACGACAGGAATGAGCGAACAGGAGAAAGTGAACGGAACCGGCCTGGCCCGGATCGTGCGGGCCATGCGCTGCACCGGTGTCGGCTTGGCCGCCGCCTATCGCAACGAAGAGGCCTTCCGCCAGGAAGTGCTCGCCTGCCTGGCACTGTTGCCGGTGGCCTGCTGGCTTGGCCACAGCAGCGTCGAGCGGGCTCTGCTGGTCGGCAGCCTGATCCTGCTGCTGATCGTCGAATTGCTCAACACCGCCGTCGAGGTGGTGGTCAACCGGATCGGCCCCGAACGGCATGAGCTGTCGGGCCTGGCAAAAGACCTCGGCTCGGCGGCCGTCTTCATGGCCATTGTCCACGTGGTGGTTGTCTGGTCCCTGGTGCTTTTCTTCTAAGCCACCCGGACACGGCCTTCCGGGTGGCCTGTCCGGTTCATCCTGCCGTTCGTTCGCTTTTTTTCGTGTGCTCCAGGGTGGTCATCACCGTGGCCACCATGGAGGAGACATCGGTCAGGTTGGCGGGCAGGATCATGGTGTTGCCTTCCTTGGCCAGTTTGCCGAACTGATCGAGGTATTTTTTCGCCACTTCCAGATTGGCCGCATCGTGGCCTCCGGGCGAGTTCAGGGATTCGGCCACCTTACGGATGCCTTCGGCGGTCGCCTCCGCCACCTTGAGGATCTCCTGCGCATGGCCCTCGGCCTCGTTGATCCGCCGCATCTTCTCACCTTCGGAAAGGGCGATGGCCTCGGCCCGCTCGCCTTCGGCCCGGTTGATCACCGCCTGCCGCTCGCCTTCCGACTTGGCGATCTCGGCCCGCTTTTCCCGTTCGGCCCTCATCTGTTTTTCCATGGCCTCCAGCACGCTGCGCGGCGGCTGGATATCCTTGATTTCATAACGGAGCACCTTGACCCCCCAGTTCTGCGAGGCCTCGTCCAGGGCCTCGACCACCTGCCGATTCAGGATCTCGCGGGCTTCGAAGGTATTGTCCAGGGTAATCTTGCCGATGGCCGAGCGCAGGCTGGTCTGGGCCAGCTGCGCCACGGCGAAATGGTAGTTGTCGATGCCATAGGCGGAGAGCCGCGAATTGACCACCTGGAGATAGAGACAGCCGTCTATTTCCATGGAGACGTTGTCGGCGGTGATGCAGGACTGGGCCGGAATATCGATGGATTCCTCCTTGAGGCTCCGTTTGTAGGCCACCTTATCGAAAAAAGGAATGAGGACATGAAATCCGGCCTCCAAGGTGGTGCGATACTTGCCCAGCCGCTCGATCACATATTCGTATTGCTGGTCGACCACCACCGCGGTCTTGACCAGGATGACAATGACAAAGACGACCAAGACCACCACGCCGATCAATAAGTTGTCCATCAGACTTCTCCTTCCGGGGTTACCGGGCTGACCTTGACGGTCAGGTTTGATTTTTCCATGATTCGTACCACTGTCCCCTTGGCCAGGGGCATGTCGGCCGTGGCCTGCCAGAACGAACCGCCGTACTTGACCGTGCCCGGTGCCGGCGGCTGGATATCCTCGATCACTTCGCCGGTGGCTCCGGACAGCACGCCGTTTTGCATGGCGTCGGTGTCGAGCGTCCGGCCGAGAAAGACCTTTTTGATGGTGGATCGCAGCAGCACGAGCGACAGAACGCTCGCCGCCAGAAACACCATGAACTGGCCGGCGAGCGGCACGGGATAGAGTGCCACGGCCAGGGCGGCGCACCAGGCTCCGACCCCGAAAAAGAAGACCACCAGGCCGGGAAGCACCAGTTCCAGCGCCAGAAAGACAATGCCGGCGAGAAACCAAATCAGAACAGGGGAAAAGGCGGACAGAGAAGGCATCGGTAAGCTCCTTGTTAATATTCTTTCCGAAGGATAGCACAGGGTTGCCGGGACGGTCAAACAAGAAGCGGTTTTCGATCATCGCACCGCTCGCTGGCTCAGGGCGAACCGGACTCCTCCCCGCCTCGTCACCATCCGGACCGTGCCGGACAATTCCATCGATTTTTTCCGGATCGTAGGTTTAACCGCTTGTCAACGACGCAATTTTTACGTAAGAGATTATATTGTCGTCAGTGCCCAAGTACGAACCTCCCGGTGGCTTTCCAGTCAATCTCAACCTGATTCCATCCGAAAGAAGTCAGCCCGCACCCAGGAAAACCCTTCCATGTCTGATCATTGTCGATTGCATTCCTCCGGCTTCACACTGTCCGGAATTCTGGCCTTTTTGTCCCTGTTACTCGCGGCCTGCGCCTTTGCCGAAAACGGTCCCCCCCTCCCGCAGCCGCAGCCGCCGGCCCAAGTCGAAAACCAGCAGCCGGACCTGGTCACTCACGAACAGGAACAACAGCAGCTGCTCCAGCAACAACTCGAGCAACTCTATTTCGAGGTATCGGACAGCATTGGCAGGGAACCGGTTTACACATCAAGCTATCTACTGGATTTATATAGAAAAAACCAGTTCAATCTCCTTTGGGACAACAAGGACAACATCGCCCAGTTGATGGGTGCCATCGTTGCAAGCGCCGAGGAAGGCCTGACCCCCGACGACTATCACCTCAAGGCCCTGACCCATTACGGCAACGAGTTGCAGGATCATGGAGGGAGCACGGCCAGGAAAGTGGAGTACGACATCCTCCTTTCCGATGCCCTGGTCCTGCTGGGACAGCACAAACGGTACGGCAAGGTCGACCCGGCCAAGGTCGAGGAAAAGCAAAACCTCGCCGCCACCACGCCAAGGCTTTCGCCCATCGACGCCTATTTGGGCGCCATCCGCACCGGGACCGTGCGGGTCACCCTGGACAAACTCTCGCCCCACCACCCGTCCTACCTCAACCTCAAGGAGGCCCTGAGCCAATACAAGAAGTACGCCGGCAAGGGGGGATGGCATTCCGTGCCGCTGGGGCCGAGCCTCAGGCCGGGCATGGTCGACCAGCGAGTTGCGGCCATCCGGAACCGCCTGGCCGCAACCGGTGAATACCGCCCCAAGGGGGGTGGGGAATCGAACCTGTACGACGACCAGTTGAAGACAGCGGTCCGGGCTTTCCAGGCCCGGCACCATGTCGAACCCGACGGCGTGGTCGGCAAGGGTACGGTGAGTGCCATGAACGTCAGCGTGAGCGACCGGATCAACCAGATTCGGGTGAATCTCGAACGGACCCGCTGGGTGGTCCACGACATGCCCAGCTCCAGCCTCATCATCGATATCGCCGGCTTTGCCCTGCAGTACTACCACGACAACCAGCAGGTCTGGAATACCAAGGTCATGGTCGGCCAGCCCTATCACCAAACGCCCATTTTCCGCTCGGCGATCACCTACATCGTGCTCAATCCGACCTGGACGCCCACCCCGGACATCGTCAAGAACGAAACCGTGCCCAGCATTGTCAAGGATCCGGATTACCTTGCCAAACAGCGGCTGCGGGTCTTTGACAGCAGCGGCAGCGAGATCGATCCCCACTCCATCCGCTGGCAGCAGTATCAAGGGAGATACCTGCCTTACACCCTGCGGCAGGATCCGGGGCTGGACAACTCACTGGGGGTCATCAAGTTTCTGTTCCCCAACCCCTACCATGTCTATCTCCACGACACCCCGAGCAAATCGCTGTTCGGCCGCACCCAACGCGCTTTCAGCCACGGCTGCATCCGCGTCCAGAACCCCTTGGAACTGGGACGGTTGATTCTCACCAACGATCCGGGCAATCCGATCACGATCGATAAAATGAACCAAATCCTGGCTTCGGGCAAGACCACCACGGTGATTCTCAAGCAGCCGTTGCCGATTTACCTGATGTATTTGACCACCAATGTTCGCGACGGCAAGGTGATGTTCAAGCCCGACCTCTACAGCCGCGACGGGGGCATTCTCACTGCGCTCAACGCCCCTCCCTCCAGGCTGGAATCGGCCATCCAGGTGCCTGAATCCAAAAACGGCGTCTCGTCCAATCAACACGTCACGGTCGAAAAAACCGTCAAGTTCGTGCGGGCGTCCGATCAACAAAACCAGGCGGACCCCAATGCGAAAGATTCCCTGTGAGTTGACCCTGGGCAACGGCGGCGATGTGATCGCCATGGTCGAGTTGGACCACGACGGCACACTCCGAATTCCGCGCCATGCCCTGTACGGCTCTTTCCAGGAAGGCGTGCTTGCCTGCCGGGTGATGCGGCCCGAGGACCAGACCTGCGTGCAACGGGAGATCTGGGTGGATTGAGAAAGCCGCCTGGCCGCCGGATTGCGGCGAACCAAAAAAGCCCCCATCCGGTTCCCAGCTCCGGATGAGGGCTTTTTTTGTCGATTCGCTTGCGCGTATCAGGTATCAGGCCAACGCTTCCCGAATCCTTGCCATGGCCTTGACCACATTGGCCTCGGAGTTGAACGCCGACAGGCGGATATAGCCCTGGCCGCACTTGCCAAAACCTGCCCCTGGGGTGCAAACCACCCCTGCCTTGTTCAGCAGCAGATCGAAAAACGCCCACGAATCCCCCTTGGCCTCGATCCACACATAGGGGGCATTGTCGCCGCCAACCGTGTGGTAGCCCAGTTCGTTCATGGCCTGGCGGATGATTTTGGCGTTGGCCAGGTAGCCGTCGATCAGGGCAGTGCATTGGGCCCTGCCTTCGGACGAATAGACCGCCTCGGCCGCCCGCTGCACCGGATAGGAAACGCCGTTGAACTTGGTGCAGTGCCGCCGGTTCCAGAGCGGGTGAATGGCCTGTTTGGCTCCGGCCGAATCGTGGGCCACGCACTCTTTTGGCACCACAGTGTAGGCGCAGCGGGTACCGGTGAAGCCAGCGCTTTTGGAATAGCTGCGGAACTCGATCGCCACTTCGCGGGCGCCCTTGATCTCGAAAATCGAATGCGGCAGCGAGGGATCGCGGATAAAGGCCTCGTAGGCGGCATCGAAGAGAATGAGCGCCTTGGCGTCGCGGGCAAAATCTACCCAGACCTTCAATTGCTCCCTGGTGATGGTCGATCCGGTGGGGTTGTTGGGAAAACAGAGATAGATCAGGTCCACCGGCTCCTTGGGCAGGTCGGGGACGTAGTTGTTGGCCCTGGTCGACTCCAGGTAGACAATCCCGCGGTAGCGGCCGTCTTGGAAGTCGCCGGTGCGCCCGGCCATGACGTTGGTGTCGAGGTAAACCGGATAGACCGGGTCGGGAATGGCGATTTTGGCATCGCCGGCGAACAATTCCTGAATATTGCCGGTATCGCACTTGGCGCCGTCGGATACAAACACCTCGTCGGCCTGGATGTCGGCGCCGCGGGCCTGGAAATCGTGCTCGGCAATCGCCTGGCGCAAGAATTCATACCCTTGCTCCGGCCCGTAGCCGCGAAAACCGCCGGCGGTGGCCATCTCGTCGATCGCTTTGTGGAAGGCGGCAATGCATGCGCTGGGCAGCGGCTGGGTCACGTCGCCGATGCCCAGCTTGATCACCTCGCGCTCGGGATGGTCGGCCTGAAAGGCCGTCACCCGCTTGGCGATATCGGAAAAAAGATAAGAGGCCTGCAACTTCAGGTAATGCTCGTTTATTTTCAACATGGCTGATTCCTTCGCGCATGCGTCCGCCCATGGGGCGACGGTTAGAGGTTGACCTTGACTCGGTCGCTGAATTCGAATCCTTCCGTGGAAAAATCGTAGTCCATCCGGCCGGCATTCAGCTTCATGCCCGGTGCCAGGATGGTCACCTTGCCCGGACTGACCAGCACCTTGTCGGCATCGTCATATTCCAGCCGCTCGGAAAGCATCACCTGGTTGCGGAGCGGCTTGACCACCTTGACGTGGTCGGTGAGCACCAGGTGCCGCTTGTCGATGAGATAGAGGCCCTTGCGGCTTTCGATGTTGATCGGTTCCCGTTCAGAGCCGATGTACATGGCGCTGACCTCCTCCATCTCGATCTCGTGGTCGTCGCCCTGGGTGTAGGCGCGGTTGGCATCGATCTGCCACTCCTCCTTGCTGTTGCTGGTCATGGTGATGGCCACCGATTCGAGAATGAAATTCTGGATGGGGCTCTCTTCCTGGGGCTGCGCCAACTTGGGATTGTAGCCGCCGCGGGGGGCGAGGAAGGCGGCCAGCGGCGGCCGCCACAGCGGACTGGTGACAAAGAGCAGTACCGGCAGCAGCCAGAGGAGGTTGCGGGGATTTTTGATCATCGATCGAACTTGGCCTGCATCCGCGCCAGGTTGCCCTGGGCCTCGAGGATGAGATCGCAGACCTCGCGCACCGCTCCCCGGCCGCCGCTGCGCTCGGTGGTGTAATGGACCCGCCGATGGATTTCGGCCACCGCATTGGCGGGCGCGACAGCGAATCCGACCCGGTTGAGCAGGGGCAGGTCCATGAAGTCGTCCCCCATGTAGGCGGTCTGCGGCGGCCTCAGGCCGGTGGCCTTGAGGATGGACTCGTAGGCGGTCAACTTGTCCTGTTGCCCTTGCAGCACATGGGCCATTTTCAGATCGTGGGCGCGGCGCTCCACCACCTCGGAACTGCGGGCGGTGATGATCCCCACCGCCACCCCGCTGTCCTGCAGCAACCTGATGCCCAAGCCATCCTGGGAATTGAAGCTCTTGGCCTCGCCGCCGCCGGGGAGATAGATCAGGGAACCATCGGTGAGCACGCCGTCGACGTCGAGCAGCAGCAACTGTACCTGCCGAGCCCTGGCCAGGGCATCCTGCCAGGCAACGCTGCGTTCCAGGGGACGGCTCCGCTGCATGGCCCGGTCGCGCAACGCCTCGGTCAGTTCGCAGTCGGTCGGATACGAAGCTCCGGGTCTGCCGCAATCCTGCTCAGCCATCGATGACTCCCGCCACTGCCCGGCGCACCGCCAGCAGCTGTTTGAGCAGGGGTTCCACCTCGGCCAGAGGCAGGGAATTGGGCCCGTCGCACAAGGCTTGGTCCGGGTCGGGATGGACCTCGAGAAAGAGGCCGTCGATGCCCACCGCCATCGCCGCCCGCGCCAGGACAGGGATGAATTCGCGCTGACCGCCGGAGCGCGAGCCGGCACCGCCGGGCAACTGGACCGAATGGGTGGCGTCGAACACCACCGGAAAGCCCAGGGAGCGCATCACCGGCAGGGAACGCATGTCCACCACCAGGTTGTTGTAGCCGAAGCTGGCGCCGCGCTCGGTGAGCAGGATCCGCTCGCTGCCGGCGCCGCGCACCTTGTCGACCGCGTTGGCCATGTCCCAGGGGGAGACGAACTGCCCCTTCTTGATGTTGACCACCTTACCGGTGCGGGCAGCTGCCACCAGCAGGTCGGTCTGGCGGCAGAGAAAAGCGGGAATTTGCAGGATGTCGAGCACATCGGCCGCCATTTCCGCCTGGGCCGGTTCGTGGATGTCGGAAACCACCGGCACCCGCACCTCTTCGCGCAGCCGGCCGAGAATGCGCAATCCCTTCTCCGGTCCGGGGCCGCGGAACGAGGCGAGCGAGGTCCGGTTGGCCTTGTCGAACGAGGCCTTGAACACGTAGGATACCCCCAGGCGGGCGGCCACGGCCTGCATCTCCAGGGCAATTTCCCGGGCGAGCTCGGCGCTTTCCAGCACGCACGGACCGGCGATCAGCAACAGGGGGGCACCCGGTCCGACGTCGATGGGTCCGGCGGGAGTGGGAGCGATGCGAACGGTGGCCGTCATGTCAGCAGCGGCTCCCTTTGCCGGAGGCCATGGCGGCCTTGATGAAATCTCGGAACAGGGGGTGGGGCTGCATCGGTTTGGACTGGAATTCGGGATGGAATTGGCACCCCAGGAACCAGGGATGGCCGGCCAGCTCGACGATCTCCACCAGGTTGCCGTCCGGCGAGGTGCCGCTGACGATCAAGCCGGCCTCCTCCAACTGCGCCCGGTAGGTGTTGTTGAATTCGTAACGGTGGCGGTGGCGTTCGCTGATCTCTTCCTGGCGATAGGCGGCGGCGGCAAGGGTGTCGGGCGTCAGCACGCAGGGATAGGCCCCGAGCCGCAGGGTGCCGCCCATGTCGGAATTCCGGTCGCGCTTCTCGATCTTGCCGGTGCGGAAATCGAACCATTCGGTCATCAGGTAGATGACCGGGTGCGGGGTGGCCTGGTTGAACTCCACCGAGTGCGCTCCCTCGATTTTTGCGATATTCCGGGCAAATTCGACCACCGCCAGCTGCATGCCCAGGCAAATCCCAAAAAACGGGATCTTGCGCTCGCGGGCATAGGTCACGGCCCGGATCTTGCCTTCCATGCCGCGGCTGCCGAAACCGCCGGGGACCAGAATGCCGTCGCAGCTTTCAAGCTGCTCCAGATCCGTGCCCTCTTCCAGGCCGTCGGCGCTGATGTACTGCAGGGCCACCTTGGCGTCGTTGGCGATACCGCCATGGATCAGGGCCTCGTGCAGACTCTTGTAGGACTCCTTCAGGTCGACATACTTGCCGGTGATGCCGATGGTCACCGTGCTCTTGGGGTTCCTGATCCGGCGCACCAGTCGTTCCCAGGGCTCGATATTGGGCGCCCCGGTCCAGATGCCCAACTTTTCGAGGATGCGATCGTCGACCCCTTCCTGCCTGATCTTCAGCGGCAGCTCGTAGATGCTTTCCACATCCACCGCCGAAATGACCGCGTTGGCGTCGACATTGCAAAACAGGGCGATTTTTTTCTTCAGGTCGTCGGTGAGCGGCTCCTCGGTCCGGCACATGAGGATGTCGGGCTGGATGCCCGAGGCCAGCAGTTCCTTGACCGAGTGTTGGGTCGGCTTGGTTTTCACCTCGCCGGCGGTCTTGATGTAGGGCACCAGGGTCAGGTGGATGAACAGGGTGAATTCCCGGCCCAGGTCGGTGCGGAGTTGGCGGATCGCCTCGATGAAGGGGAGGCCCTCGATATCGCCCACGGTGCCGCCGATCTCGATGATGGCCACGTCGGCGCAGCCGTCCAACTGAACAACCGCCTCCTTGATCTCGTCGGTGATGTGGGGGATGACCTGGACCGTGCCGCCCAAATACTCGCCCCGTCGCTCCTTCATGATCACCGAATAGTAGATGCGGCCCGAGGTGTAGTTGTTTTTCTTTCCCATCACCGCGTTGGTGTAGCGCTCGTAATGCCCCATGTCGAGGTCGGTTTCGGCGCCGTCGTTGGTGACATACACCTCGCCGTGCTGAAAAGGGTTCATGGTGCCGGGATCGACGTTAATATAGGGATCGAGCTTCTGGAAGGTCACGGTCAGGCCGCGGGATTCGAGCAGCGCCCCGATGGAGGCCGCCGACAGGCCCTTGCCCAGCGAGGAAAGGACTCCGCCGGTTATGAAAATGAATTTGGTTTTCTTACTCAGGGAAGCTTGCATACCGTATACCTTTCAGGCGCAGGAGAACAACGAGGGAGGCAGCCAGGCTGCCGGACGAACGATTGGACCGAAACTATACACGATCCCCCCCCTCTTTACAAGTCGGGGCGGGGGGAAAACCAATCGGAAAACATACTGATTTTATTATCGAAAGAAAAAAAACATCCCGGACGTCCGTCGCTCAAACCTCGCTCCACAGCAGGCGGGTCAATTCGACCAGGCGGCGCTGCTGGACATCGGTCAAGGGAGTGAAGGGAGAGTTGTCGTAGGTGGTCTCGCGGTTCTCCACCACCAGCACCTTGGCATCCAAACTCAAGGTATGGGTGTGCCAGACCGCTTGCCGGACGTTATACGCGCGCCCCGGCTGGAGATCCTCGGCATGGATGCGGGTGACCGTTTCTTGTCCTTCACCCACAAACAGGATGCAGCGGCCAGCCAGCAGGACGAACACCTCGTCGGTCTCGTTGTGGCGCTGCATCCGGGTGAGGTGCTCCGGCAGCAGGTCGGCGCTGTAGTTGAGAACCGCCACCCGCCAGGCGCCGAAATCGACCAGGGGTTTGTATCCCTCGCCGCTGTACTCGCATATTTCCAGAAGTTCGCGGTTCATGGCGATGGCCGGCAAGTCGGCCGGATTCGAGGGGTTGATGGACATGGTTGCTCCGGTGATAGCGCGAAAGACGAGTGTTTCTATCATCCCCGCCCAAGGGCCGCAAGGAAAAGGTGCCGCCATCTGGCGGGAGTGTGGCGCCGCTGGTTCCGATCTCTTGGGAATGTTAGGTTTTTATTGACGTTGTCGTCCGGTTGCAGGTATACATCGACAATCGTTACCACCTTGTCCTTCTTTCTCTTTTCGAGGCCGATCTATGAGTACATATTCCCGTTTTTTTCTGGCCGCCACCCTGGCTGGCGCCCTTCTTTTCCAAGGAGGCTGCGCCCCGAAACCGGTTTCGCCCTACGCCGGTGGAGGCACGGGCACCGCCGATAGCACGAGCGGCAACCGCATGGGCAACATTACCGAGGAGATGGGGCCGGGAACCGATGGCGGTAATGGCGGCGTCGAAGGGCTCGACTCCACCGGCCGCGGCGGCTCCGGCAGCCTGGGCAGCGATGCCGACTCCAAGAGCGATGCCTACAAACGCGAACACGGCCGCTGTTCGCCCGAGTTCAAGCCGATCTATTTTGACTACGACCAGTCCAAAATCAAGGGCGAGCAGATTCCGATCATGGAGCAAAACGGCACCTACCTGAGGAACAATCCCTCTGCCAGGGTGCTGATCGAAGGCAATACCGACTATCGCGGCACCAACGAATACAACATTGCTCTGGGCGAGCGCCGTGCCGAAGCCGCCAAAAGATACCTGCGCGAATTCGGTATCGAGGAAAGCCGCATGCGCACCGTTAGCTACGGCGAGGAGCGGCCGCTGTTCACCGGCAGCAGCGAGGACGATTACGCCCACAACCGGCGCGACGACTTCATCCTCGAATAAACGCTTTCCCCACTCATCCACCCAAGCCTGGAGCGCGACCGAACGGCCGCGCCCCAGGCTTCTTTTTTTCTACTCAACTTTTCTTCCCGTTCCGGCCCGCCTTTTCTCAAGCATGAGGCTTTTATTTTCGCTTGACATGCAAATAATTCTCAAATACATTTAGTAAAAATTTTCAATGAGCGAATATGGACAAGCTGTTGCGCATGACGCATCAACGCGAACTCATCCTCGATGAGTTGCGGCGGGGTAAGACCCATCCGACGGCCGACGAACTGTACGAACGGATCAAAAAAAAGCTGCCACGGGTGAGTTTGGCCACGGTCTACCGGAACCTGGAAATCCTGTCGGCGGCGGGCCTGATCAAAAAATTGGAGATCAGCGGCCGACAAAAACGATTCGATTGGGACCCGGAAAACCACGACCATGTGTACTGCATCCAATGCCAACGGGTCGACAACATCACCCTTGCCGCACCGGTACCCCAGGTCGAAGCAACACACACCCAGGGATACCGGATCACCGGACGCCGGGTCGAATTCTCCGGCCTCTGTCCCAACTGCGCGCGTCAGCAAGAAAATCATCAATCAAAAGGAGAACATTCCATGTCCTGCCCATCCTGCAGCGCCGGCAAACTCAGCGACAACCAACGACAAGTCCTTCAAGCCCTCGCCAACAGTTCCGAGGCCTGTGGCAGCAAGGAGCTGGCAGCCGCAACCGGCCTGGAGGCCAAACAAATCAGTTGCCAGATTACCGCCCTGAAAAACAAGGGATATGTCGACAGTCCGGTTCGCTGCAAATACGCCATCACCGATCAGGGCAAGCAAGCGCTCGGATAAGTATCCCTCTTTTCCTTTTCTAACGTTTTTATCAGGAGATCGTCCCATGAGTTTTTTAGTGACCCGCAAGGCGCCGGATTTTTCCGCCACCGCCGTCATGCCCGACAATTCCATGAAACCTGATTTCAACCTTGCAGATTATCGTGGAAAATACGTTGTTCTGTTTTTCTACCCCTTGGATTTCACTTTCGTGTGCCCGTCGGAAATTCTGGCCTTCGACAAGTCCCTGCCGGAATTCAAGACCAAGAACTGCGAAATCATCGGCGTTTCCATCGATTCACAATTTTCCCATTGGGCATGGAAGAACACCCCGGTCGTCCAGGGCGGCATCGGTAACATCCAGTTTCCGCTGGTTGCCGATCTCGACAAGAACATTTCCCGCCAGTACGGGGTGCTGCTCGAAGCAGGCATGGCCCTGCGCGGCACCTTCCTGATCGATCGCGACGGCATTGTCCGCCACGCCGTCGTCAACGACCTGCCCTTGGGGCGCAATATCGGCGAGGCCCTGCGCATGGTCGACGCCCTGCAGTTCCACGAAAAGCACGGCGATGTCTGCCCGGCCAACTGGGAAGAAGGCAAGGAGGCGATGAAACCCACCGCCACCGGGGTCGCCGATTACCTGTCCAAACACAACGGATGACCCTGCGTCGATTCCGCTGTCAAATTTCGGCATAAATTTGGGAAAGGGGGAAAGTCCCCTTTCCCCGCTGGACAAGATTGTTTATTGTTTGGCGTGTTCATGCCTGTTTTTGGGGCCTATCGTGCCCCGTGTCCGCACAATTTTCTCAAACCACCAGGAGGAAAAAGAGCCATGACCCAGAAAAACGAAGTGTACAAATGCGCCCTCTGCGGCAATATTGTCGAGATTCTTCATGCCGGGGCGGGCGAATTGGTCTGTTGCGGCCAGCCCATGGCCATGATGGCTGAAAACACCGTCGATGCCGCCAAGGAAAAGCATGTACCCGTGATCACCAAGGTTGCCGATGGCTACAAGGTATCGGTCGGCTCCGTTCCCCATCCCATGGAAGAAAAACACTGGATCGAGTTCATCGAGCTGATCGCCGACGGCAAGGTCTATCGCCAGAATCTCGCTCCGGGCCAAGTTCCGGAAGCCATTTTCTGTATCAAGGCGGACCAGGTGTCCGCCCGTGAGTATTGCAACCTGCACGGCCTGTGGAAGGCCTGATCCCATCTAACCAAGGAGAACACCATGAAAAAATATACCTGTGTCGTCTGTGGATACGAATATGATCCGGCCAATGGAGATCCCGACAACGGCGTTGCTCCCGGCACTGCCTTCGAGGATATTCCCGAAGATTGGACCTGTCCGCTCTGCGGTGCCGGCAAGGACCAGTTCGAAGAAGCCTGATCTTCTGCGTATCAAAGAAAAAGGAGGTATCCCGGCCGGCATGCCGAACCGGGATACCTCCCAAGCTGTGGCCGCGCCCTCCTTTCTCCCTTCTCTCTTCCCGCCCGTAGATCAGTCGCGCTGACGCCGCCCCAGGCGTCGGCCGGGTCGAACCAAACAGCCGCTTGCATTGTGCCGATCGTCGAATCCCGGTCGATTGCCGCTTGGACGGCGCACCGGGCAGGCCGACAGCTCCTCCCGAGAACCGCTCAAAAGCACGTTTGACTTCCCGGCCGGACCGCCGGGCAAAAAAACACGCGGTCGTTCCAGCCGCAATCAGGCTGCGGATACGCGCTGCAGAACCAGGCTGATTTTTGCCAAAACCACCTGTTCGTCGATGGGTTTGGCCATATGGTCGTTCATGCCGCTGGCCATGCACTTGTCGATGTCTTCCTTGAAGACGTTGGCGGTCATGGCGATAATCGGGATGTTTTTGGCGCGTGGATGCCCCATCTCCCGAATGGTGCGGGTCGCCTCGTATCCATCCATCACCGGCATTTGCAAATCCATGACGATGAGGTCGTAGCGTTCGGGCTGCCGCTCGAACATCCGGGTCGCCTCAAGGCCGTTGATGGCCGTGTCGATCTGGATGCCCGTCTGCTCCAGCAAGGCGATGAAAATTTCGCGGTTGAGGGCCACGTCCTCGGCCAACAGCAAGGTGTAGCCGGAAAAGTCGGGAACGGCCGGAGCGGGTTGCCGCTCCGCAGACATTACCTGGTATTCACCGCCTTCGACCGTCTCCCGCACAGCCCTGGTAATCAGGGTGGGAAAGAGGGGAACGGCCAGAAAACGGTGGAGGCCGAGTTCCGCCGCGGCCTGTTCCATGCCGGACCACGCCGAGAACGGCGCCGTCACCGTCACGGTTTCCGGGCGCACCCGCCCCTGCAGCCGTCGCAAGAGTTCCAGGCAGGACACGTCGGGCAGCTGGGCGTCGATGAACACGACATCGTAGGGCTGTCCGGCCGCGTGCGCTTCGCCGAGCAGCCTGGCGGCCGTATCGCCGGTTGCGGCGGTGCGGCAGTCACCGATTTCAAGCGTTTCCGCAACCGTCCGAAACAAGGCTCTTGTTTCCTCATCGCCGCTCGCTGCGAACAGGCGCAAATTTCTGGGCCGCGTGTCCCCTGTGAACGACAGGGGGGTATGGGACGGGCGGCGTTCCAGTTCCACCTCGAAAAAAAAGGTTGAACCTTGCTCCGGCTGCGACTCGACCCACATCCGGCCGTGCATCTTCTCCACAATGGTCTTCGAGATGGCCAGTCCCAGACCCGTGCCGCCAAAACGGGCGGCAATGCTGGTGTCCGCCTGTTCAAAGGGGTTAAACAGACGGGCGGTCTGCTCCTGGGTCATGCCGATGCCGGTATCCGACACCATGAACCGCAGAATGCTGCTGTCGCCCTTGCGAAGCAATTGCGTCACCGACAGGCTGATCTCGCCACGGTCCGGCGTGAACTTGACCGCATTGGCCAGCAGATTGGTGATCACTTGGGAAAGGCGGAGTTCATCGCCGCTGTAGTTCAGGTGGAGATTCTGACCAAGCCGCACCCGGAGCCGCTGCTGTTTTTGCTCGGTCTTGTCGACGATCAGGTTGCAGATCTTGATCAGCATCTCCTCAAGATTCAGCGGCCCGTGGCTCAATTCAAACTTGCCGGCCTCAATCTTGGACATATCGAGAATGTCGTTGATCAGGCCGAGCAGGTGGGCGGCCGACGCGCCGATGGCATCGAGACAGTAACGAAGCTTCGACGTGTCGTCGGAGAGTTCGGCGATCTTGCCCATGCCGATGATGGCATTCATGGGCGTCCGCATCTCATGGCTCATGCGGGAAAGGAAATCGCTTTTCGCGCGGCTGGCCTGTTCCAGTTCACGAGTACGCACCGCGACAATGGTCTCCAGGTTTCTGCTCATTCTCCGATTCTTGACCAGCAAAAAGAAGACGGAAGAAAAGCCCAACACCAACAGCAGAAGGGCGGCGAGCATGTACGGCATCACGTCTTTGAGCAATTTGCTGTTGTAATCGAAAACCTTGCGTTTCCAGCGTTCCGCCGTGGCGTCCAGATCGATGTAGCGCTGCGCTTTATTGAGGATGGATTGCAGCACCACCTCGTTATTGTTGAGGCCGAATTCGGAATAGGAGGGATACTGGAACACAATGTTGGCCTTGAATCCTGGCTTTTCCAGGTAGTTGGTCAGGGAGAGCAGCAGGTTCTGGGTCCCCATCAACAGATCGATCTCTCCTTGTTCAAGCGCCAGAAAGGCATCGTAGTAGGTGAGGTAGGTGCGGGTGTGCATGCCCTCCGGAAACCATTCGTGAAACAGTTCGGCATGGGCCGATTCCTTCACCAGCCCCACGTTCATGTTCATGATTTCGTTAATGTCCGCGTCGGGGAAGTCGGACCTGGACAACAAGGCATAGTTGTCCAGGCAATTGGGCTCGTTAAGCCAGAGAAAGCGGCCCTGCCGACCTTTGGAGCGGAGCAACTCGGAAACCAGGGCCACGTCGCCCCGCTCAAGCCAAGCCAGCAACTCCTCCCAAGCGGTCTCCGGTGCATTGGCCACCCTGAAGCGCAGGCCGGTAAGGCGCGAGACCTCTCGCAGCACGTCAACAGCAATACCTTGAAAGGCATCGTCTTTTTCGTTGTAGAACGAAATGGGATAATTGTCGTTTTCAAAACCGACTGGAATCGCAGTAGCGATCGTGCTGTGTTGCTCTATATATTTTTTTTCTTGATCGGTAAGAAACTTTTTAATTTTGTATCTCTGGTAATCCTCAGCTCCTTGCTTGTACAAGGCCGATATATCGTACAGGCCGTCGGCATCGAGGTATTTTTGGATAACAGAGATAAATGGTTTAAGATCCTGATTATTTGTTGTTACAGATAACGGAGAGTACGTAATGGGAAAATAATTTTCAGTTTTTATGAAATCATACTCATCAAATATTGATTCAACGGAACTCTCGTCTATGTAACAGTCTATGGAGTTATTTTTGAGAAGATCGATTGCCTCGTTTTCATTCGATACAAACACGGGCTCAAACTGATAATTCCACGATATTTTCACCATATCGTACGTTGTACTTCCCACAAGAAAAGCAGCTTTTATCAACCTCTCCTTGGATATGACGAATATTTTGTCAAAATTTCTATTCGTAAATATTTTGATAGTCCTTTGTATCATCGGACTTGTCATGTGATATATTTTCGTTCTTTCCGGGTTAGGACTCAGTTCTCCGGTAAAATCTATTTCATTTTCTTTTAATTCGACATTAAGGTCATCCCACCCGTACATGCGTGGCGAAAAACGAATACCAAAAAGATAAGAAAACCGGTCGCACAAGAGCTTCGAAAATCCTTCAATTTGGCTATTTTCACCCACAAACGATTCAGTTGTCCGGTTTACTCCATAAACAAATTCTTTTCTGCTGTTCTTAATAGCCTCTATAGAGGCGATCTCATGCTTGGTAATCCCAGGAATATCCCGATATGTTTCATATGAAAAATACGTTTTTTTACCTATTTTTTGTTCTGCACGACACGATCCGAGTAAAAAAATAAAAATTATGGATAAAACGATATGCACTATGCGCATCGAGGTTCCCCGGAACAATGCCACCAAAATGAATTTTTATCTCTTGCCCTTTACTCCAGCACGACAACCTACCCCGGAGGGACAGTGTTTGCAGAGAAAGAAATCGGTTTATCCCAGTGTCACCAACTTTTGTATCGGCCTTTCCAATTTTTCGGCCACAAGCCGAACAGATTATACCACATAGAGACAAGCGGAATCGCCTCTTATTTCGTTTAAAGCGCAGAGCTATGCAAACACACTCCTGTGCACAGTCAGCAACACGATTTTTTGTAGAAGAATACAGGCCGATTCGCGATATTCTTGCCCACCAAATTCAAAGTTCTTTGAACAGATAATTGATTTGCAAGGAGGTCGAGTAGATACCAGGAGAAGAGAAGCTTTGGCAGGCGAGCGAGGAGGTGCGTCGCGCACCGGAATTGAAGATCAGGAGAGAGCGGCAACCTCAAGGAAGTCGGGATGCGGTCGGCAGGGAACGGTTTGCGGCTCAGCTGGTGGAGGAGATAGGCGCGATGCCGCTTTTTGCAAGAGATGCCTGCGGTGTTACTGTCGGCCGCAGCAGGGGGTGGCAAGGATTCTGTCATACATCCGCCGCACCACTTCCTCGACCGCCAGGCCGGTGGAATCGATGCTGAGGGCGTCAGGGGCAGCCTTGAGCGGGGCGATGGATCGTTCCCGGTCGTCCCGATCGCGTTGGATGATCTGGGCCAACAGCTGTCGTTCATCCACCTGCTCGCCCTTGCCCCGCAACTGGGCGGCCCGGCGCCGGGCCCGCACCTCGGGGCCGGCGTCGAGAAAAAATTTCCAGGCCGCCTTGGGAAAGACCACGGTCCCGGTATCGCGGCCCTCGGCCACGATGCGGCCGCCGGCACCGATTTCCCGTTGGAGGCGAGTCAGGGTCTGCCTGACCAGGGGCAGGGCCGACACCCTGGAAGCCAGCATCCCCATTTCCGGGGTGCGCAACTGGTTGCCCACCTCCTGGCCGTCGATTAGCACGCGAACATCGTCCTCTCCCGGATCCGGCGGCAGCAGTTCGATGCAAAACGTCGCCAGCAAGGCCCCCAGCCGGTGATCGTCGGCCGGGTCGATCCCTTTTTGCCGGCACTGGAAGGCCACGGCCCGATACATCGCCCCGGTGTCGAGATAGGTGAAGTGCAGCTTGGCGGCCAGAGCGCGCGACACGGTGGATTTGCCGCCGCCGGACGGACCGTCGATGGTGACAATCCGCTGTTTATCCACGACCATATCCCAAATCTTGCCGGCACTTGCCCAAAGCGGTGACAAATCGTTGGTTTTCCGCAGCCGTGCCCACCGTAATCCGGATGAATTCCGGGTAGCCGTAGGCCTTCATCGATCGCACGATCACCCCTTGGTACAGCATGGCCTCGTACAGGCGGGTGGCGTCGCCGCCGACATCGATCAGGAAAAAATTGGTGTGCGACGGATACGGGCGGCACCCCAATTCAGCCACCGTCTCGCTCAGCCAGGCACGACCCTCCGCGGTCCCACGCAGGGTCGCGTCATAGTGTTCCCGGTCGTCCAAGGCGGCCAAGGCGCCGGCTTGGGCCGGAAGGTTGATGTTGAACGGCTGCCGGACCCGATGGAGCAGGTCGGCCACCTGCCGGTGCATCACCCCGAACCCGACCCGCAGGCCGGCCAGGCCGAAGGCCTTGGAAAAGGTGCGCAGGCTGACCACCGCCGGAATCCCTTCCGGATTGCGAATGAAACCCAGGATGTCGATGCGCTGGCCCGGATCGACAAAATCGACATAGGCCTCGTCGACCACCACGATCACCGATTCGGGCAGACCCGCCAAAAACCGGGAAAACCGCTCGCGGCCAATCAAGGTACCGGTGGGATTATTAGGATTATCGATAAAAATCAGGCGAGTACGGTCGGTGACCGCCCGGGTGATCGCCTCCAGGTCATGCTCCATTTCCTTCAGTGGAATGACCACGTTGTCGCCGCCCCGCACCTGGACGAACTTCTGGTACATCAAGAAGGACGGATGGCTGGTGATCACCGCGTCGACGGTGCCGACAAAGGCCTTGACCAGAAATTCGATCACCTCGTTGGAACCGTTGCCGAGCACGATTTCCTCCGGTGCCGCCCCGATCCAACGGGCCACGGCCTCTGCCAGGTAGTAGCTCGACCCGTCCGGATAGCGATGCAGATTGTGCAGCATGGCGCCGATGGCGGCAACCGCCTTGGGCGACGGTCCCCAGGGATTCTCGTTGGAGGCCAGCTTGATGGCGTTGGTGATACCGTACTCCCGCTCCAGCTCATCCATGGGTTTGCCGGGTGGGTAGGGGACGATGGCCGCGATGTGTTGGGGTACTGGAAGCTGCATGATCAGGCGAGCGCCGGTTTTTTTCCAACAACGCCGGCACGTTGCTCAAGGTTATGGGCCGCGCGCAACAAAACGGCCTCGTTGAAGTGGGCAGCCTGTAACTGCATGCCGATCGGCAGCCCGTCCCGGCTGAAGCCGCAGGGCACCGACATGCCGGGTATGCCGGCAAGATTTGCCGAAAGGGTGAGGATGTCGGAAAGATACAGCGCCAGGGGATCGTCGGCCTTGTCGCCGATCTTCCAGGCCGGGGTGGGGGTCACCGGCGAAACCATCAGGTCGCAGGCGGCAAAGGCCTTGGCGAAATCCTCCTTGATCAGGGTGCGCACCTGCGACGCCTTCTTGTAAAAGGCATCGTAATATCCGGACGACAGCGCATAGGTGCCGATCAAAATCCGCCGCTTGACCTCGTCGCCGAATCCGTGGGAGCGGGTCCTATTGTACATCTCGATCAGGGAATCGGCGGAACGGTCGCGAAAGCCGTACCGCACCCCGTCGAAACGCGCCAGGTTGGAGCTGGCCTCGGCCGGGGCGATCAGATAATAGACGGCCACGCAATAGTCGGTGTGCGGCAGGGTGACCTCGACCAGTTGGGCTCCGGCCTCTTCCAGCATGGCCATACCCCGGCGGACCGCCCGGTCCACCTCGGGGTCGAGTCCCTGGCCGAAATATTCACGTGGAATCCCTATTTTGATCCCCTTGAGCCCATCCTGCAGGGCGTGGCAATAGTCGGGCACCGGTTGGTCGATGGAGGTCGAATCCAGCGGATCGTGGCCGCTGATGGCGTTCATCATCAAGGCGCAGTCGCGGACATCCTTGGTCAACGGGCCGACCTGGTCGAGCGAGGAGGCAAAGGCCACCAGGCCGTAACGCGATACCCGGCCATAGGTGGGCTTCATCCCCACTGTGCCGCAGAGCGAGGCCGGTTGGCGAATCGAACCGCCGGTGTCGGAGCCCAGCGAGGCGAAGCATTGGTCGGCGGCCACGGCTGCGGCCGAACCGCCACTGGAGCCACCGGCCACGTGGCCCGGCTTCCAGGGATTGTGTGGCACCTTGAAGGCGCAGTTTTCACTGGTGGACCCCATGGCGAATTCATCCATGGCCAGCTTGCCGAGCAGAACCGATCCGGCCTGGGCCAGCCTGGTGACCACGGTGGCGTCGTAGGGGGCGACAAAATGCTCGAGCATGCGGGAACCGCAGGTGGTGGGCATGGTGGTGGTGCAGAGCACATCCTTGATCGCCAGGGGGATGCCGCACAGTGGGCCGGCCTGGCCTTTTTTGCGCGCGATATCTGCCTGTTCGGCCTGGCGTAGCGCTCCTTCGCGGTCCAAGGCCAGATAGGCCTGCACTTTGGGCTCGACCGCGTCGATCCGGGCCAGCACCGATTCGGTGAGGGCCATCGAGCTGACCTCGCCGGTTTCGAGCATCCGCAGCGCCTGCTGGACGGTTAACGAAAAATATTCCATGGGAAATAGATAGTTAGAAAATGCGGGAAGGGGGCCTTTTTCAACCGATGACTCGCGGCACCACGAAGGATTCGCCGTTCTGCTCGGGTCCGTTGGCCAGGGCCTGTTTCCGGGGAAGGGAAGGGCGCACCTCGTCGTCGCGAAACGCGTTGACCACCTGCTGGGTGTGGGTGGTGACCGCCACGCCGTCGGTATCCAACTCGTCGAGCTTGGCCACGTAGTTGAGAATGACGTTGAGTTGTCCGGTCATCCGGTCCACTTCGGCGCCGCTCAGGTCGAGGCGGGCCAGTTTGGCCACATGCCGAACTTCGTCTCTGGTTATCTTCATGGGCTGCTGTATAGGGGAAGAACGTTGAACAGTTGCGTTTATCCGCAGACGAACGGCTACTGTTTATACAGCGAATAGGTGGAAAGAACAACCCCTGCAAAAATTTCAACCAGTTCGACGTCGAATTGGGTGCCGGCACAGCGGCGCAGTTCTCCCACCGCTTCGGCCGGGGTGAGGTTGTTTCGATAGTTGCGGCGCGAGGTCATGGCGTCGTAGCTGTCGGCAATGGTGATGATGCGGGTGAGGGTGTCCAGCTCGCCGCCGCCGATCCCATCCGGGTAGCCGGAGCCGTCGAGCTTTTCATGGTGATGGCGGATGATGTCCCGTTCCCGATCCATGAAGGTCAGGGGCTCGATGATGCTCGCCCCGATGCCGGGATGTTTCTTGATCAGCTCCCATTCCACCGGGGTCAATGCCCCGGCCTTCTGGATGCAGGAAAGGTCGATCACCAGTTTACCGATGTCGTGGAATTGAGATGCCCGGCGCAGCACGACGATGTCTTCGTTGCTCAGGCAGGCTTCTTGGCCGAGCAGCAGGGCCAGCTCCGTTACCCTGTAGGTATGGCCGGCGGTGTATCCGTCCTTTTCCTCCATGGCGACCTGCAGGCTGGTCATGATCTGTACGGTCGCGTTTTCCAGATGGCTGCTGTACTGCTCCAACAGGAGATTTTTTTCGGCCAATTCGTGGGTCTTGGCCTGGACCTCGATTTCAAGCTGCCGCTTATAGGCCTTCTCCTGCAGGAGAAAGTGCCGCTTTTCCGCCGCCCGCTTCACCTTGATGTGAAACAACTCGATATCGACAATGGGTTTGGTGAGAAAATCGTAGGCGCCAAGATGAATGGCCTTGACCGCGTATTCCATGGACCCGGCACCGGTCAGGAAAAGCACGGGGATATCGACCTGTTGCTGGTTCAAACGCTCCAGGGTCTCGAAACCGTCCATACCCGGCATGTTGATATCGAGCACTATGACGTCGAATTCATCCGAGACATATTCCAGCACCTGGCGGCCCGATTCGACCGCTACGACATCGTGGTGGAACATGTGGAGAATCTTCTGGATCGCCGACCGAACCAGGGTGTCATCATCCGCTATGAGAATTTTCGATCTCATATTCCCGAATTATTGCTGTTAATGATTTTGGATCGGTTTTTTCCTGGGAAAGGTCTCTTATAAAAATGCCGCAAAAAAAAGTATTATTCAACCATTGGTTTCGTCGAACAAAAAAAACAGAATGGAAGGCTGTGAGGTACAAAATTTTATATACAAACAAAGATGGGGAAAGCGGGAGGGGAACCGTCGTTCCAGGGGAAAAATGAGGTTATCGGCCGTTGCCCGCTGCCCGGAGTCTGCCGGGCCACAGCATCACCTCATCTTCGGTGACGATCATGTCCATGGGGATGTCATGGTCCTGGGCCGGCAGACACTCCACCATCTGGCAGGAAAAAGCGAGTCCGATCCTGATGGCTTGCGGAGCGCGGACCAGAAAGCGATCGTAAAATCCCATGCCGTAGCCGAGGCGGTGGCCGTTGCGGTCGAAAACCGTTCCCGGAATCACCGCCGCTTCAATCAAGGCTGGCTCCATCCTCCGGGAGTGGACCAAATGGGACAGGGGTTCGGGAATTCCCATGTAGCCGGGGGCAAGATCGCGGGCCGGGTCGGTGATGGTCACCACCATCATGTCCGATTCTTCCGGCACGCTCACGGGAACACAGACGGTTTTGCCCTGTGCAAGCCAGTGGTCGATCATCGGGAAGGTCTGCACTTCGCTCCGAAAATGGCAGTAGGTAAAGACGATTATTTTTGGGATCAGCAGCCAGTGAGCCAGCAGGGAGGCGGCAATCCGCTTGCTCCTGGCTTGCCGTTCCGCTGGAGGCAGAAGGTCGCGGCGCGCCATGATCGTCTTGCGCATCCGGCCGCGTTCGCGGGAAAGGGCGTCAACCATGCCTGGCTCCCATGCGTAGAACGTAGAACGGGAATAAAAAAGGGCGGCATCTTGCGAATGCCGCCCCCGAATCGATCGACTTGGCGATTACATCGGCAACAATAGCTTGTTGGTGTCTTCGTTCCAGGTGACCACCAGGTACCAGATGGTGCAGAATGCGAGGATCAGGGCCATGGTGTAGCCGTATCCCAAGGCATCGGGCAGATAGAGATATTTGCCCAGGTAGCCCTTTTCCTCGAAATTGTAGGCGGAAAACCAGGCCACCATCAACGAGTTGCTGATGGAGAAGAAGGGCACGACCACCCAAAGCTTGATCTGGCCTTCGCCGACCCGCCAAAGCGCGCCCGAGCCGCAGCCGCCGGCCAGCATGGCGCCCAGGCCGAAGATAAAACCGCCGACCACGCCGCCCCAGCCAAAGGTGCCGCGGACATAGTTCATCGGGTCGAGCACCGGATCGCCGCCCAAACGGGTGGCCACGCCGTATTTCAGCACCGCGGCGCCGACGGCGACAATCAGGATCGAAAGTGCCACCGATTTAGCCATCTTGCAGTCGCCGGTCATGTGCGGTTCGCGAAAGCCTTGGATCATGCACCAGCGGCCGCGCTGCATGGTGTAGCCGAGCCCGACGGCGATCAGCAGGATGCCGGACAGCGAGGTGATGTATTCGACGAAATCCTCGCCCTTGAAGGTGGCATAATAGTGGGCACACCACACCACGCCGACCAAGCCGGCGATGCCGAAAATCAACTGAATGAAAAACGGAATTTCCAGGGTCCAGGAACCGCCGCTGCCCCAGCTGATATGCTCCATTTCCTTGTACAGCAGCCACAGGCCGAGCAAAACGCCGGGCAGCAGGCCAACCCACATGGCAAAGCCGTTGGCGGCGAGGTTGCCGATGGCGTTATACATGCCGCCGACGTTGCAGCCGCCGGCCAGGGCAGCGCCGATACCCATCAAGATGCCGGCGATGATGCCCTTGACATATTCCCGGATCGGGGGAAAACGGAAGGCGAACTGGCCGCCCAGACAGGCGGAAATGAAGGCGCCGGCGATAAAGCCCAAACCGATGACCGAGCCGGTGTTGAACAGGATCGACTTGGTCAGGATCTTGTCGCCGTCTTCGTTGACGAAACCGACCAACTCCGCCAGATCGCCGTTGAAGATACCCGCATGCCACAACATCCAATCGCCCCAGTTGCGGATCGCGCCCACCGCGCCCCAGGGGCGCCACCAGGCCATAATCAGAATACTGAGCAGGGCCACGAGAATGCCGGTCATCGTCGGATTCCATTCCTCCTGACACAGCACTTTGTATAAGTGTTTGATTTTTTGCCACAATACCTTAAGATCTTCCATTTTCTTTCAACAGCCTCCTTTTCCCTGAAATGATAACTGCTCCCAAATAAATATCTTTCAACAAACCAACTTAACTTTGCTTCAAATCGGCAAAAATACCGTTGCCCTTCGCATTTGTCAACACATGCAGCCGCACTGATTGCACGGGCGTGCTTGCTGACACTCATCCTCTTCCGTTCGCCTTTTTTCCCGTCTGGAAACAGTGCCGTCCGTCCATGTTTCTATCTTGACAACCTAATTTTTTATCTATATTCTAAATCGTCTTTTTTTGTGTAAAAACGATTCTTGCCAAAAAGTATTTTCTTTAAGGAGAACACGATGAGTGACGTAAAATTAGCACCTGAAGGTCTGGCTGTCGCTTTGGTTTTGGATGCTCGTGGATTGAGCTGCCCCATGCCGCTGCTGCGGACCAAGAAAGAAATCGGCAAAATCAAATCCGGTGAGATTCTCCACATCCAGGGAACCGACCCCGGCTCCCGTAACGACATTCCGGGTTGGTGCGACCGTGCCGGCCACGAGTATCTTGGTGAGAAGGAAGAAGCTGGCTACATGAGCTTTTATATCAAAAAAGGATGATCACACATCTTTACAATCCTTTTGAAGGAGGAAAAAGCCAATGGCTGCCGATCCAAACAAATTAGGGATTTTCGTCACCAGCCCGCAACACATGCGCCACATCTTGGGTATTGCCAAGGCTGCGGTGCGCGCCGACAAGAAGGTAATGGTCTTCTTTACCTTCAAGTCCATCCACCTGACGAAAAATCCTCTTTTCTATGAGCTGACCCAACTGTGTGCCGTCGAAGATATCGCCATCTGCGCCGACAGCTATATATGTGAAGGGTTTGACAACGTCAACGATGTTCCCCGTGGTCTGATCGACAAGCAAATGCGGACCCAAGCTTTCCATGGTGCCATTCTTGACGAATGTGCCAAATATATCGTCATGTAAGGAGATGCGAAAATGGAATCATTGAAAGTATATATCCTGATCGCCAACCGTGTTTACAATGACGGTATTCGCTCCGGTCTTGGTCTTGCCGTGGAAAACCATTACGCCTTTCCCGTCATCATGAATGGCGAATTTCCCCGTTTTTCCAACTATATGTCGGAAAACATTGCCTGGATCGCCGACATGGAAGGCCAAGTGTTCAGCTGTGGCGCCGAAGCCCCGACCGATCTGCCCGAGGGAACCGAGATCGCCAATATCTCCCTTGAAGAGCTTGGCGAGCGGATGAGAGAGGCCGATTTCATCATTCCGTATGGTCTTCCCAAGCAATCCCATGAGCCGCCCGCGGCTTGCAGCGAATAATTGAGAACACTCTGGAATGGTGATGCCATGAAAATATTGCAAGTATACAAATCCGAGCCCACCGAGGATGTCAAAAAACTGGTCGAGATCCTCAATCGCGACCGCGTTGCCGATGAATTCAAGCTGTATATCGGCGAGCCGAATTACGACATTCTTGTTCAGAAAATTTTTGCCAACGACAAAACCGTTTGCTGGTGGTAAACACCGGTCCAACGGCAATTGCAGTCAAAACCCCCGCCAATTGCATGTTGGCGGGGGTTTTTTTTGTGCCTGGCTCCTTGTCTAAGCCATCCCCATTTTTTCGAGGAGATAATCGTGAAAAAATGGGCGAAAGGATCTAATTTTCAGGTTTTCCCTGGAAGGATGCACCCTGTTGGTCAGCAGTACAACCACCAACTCCCGTTCGGGATCCATCCACAGCGAGGTGCCGGTGAACCCCAAATGTCCCACACTGTTGGGTGAAAAATGGCGGCCGCTGCTTGATTGGCCGGGTGTCGGCCGGTCAAAACCCAGTGCCCACTGGCCTGAATCGTCGCTCCATTCAAGCGCATAACGCAGCAGCTGGTGGGAAAAGGCCGGGTGATGTGTCTTGCCCAGCCAACAATCCAGCAAACACTCGCCCAGCGTCAAGACAGCTTCAGCCGTGCCGAACAGGCCGGCATGGCCGGCCACGCCGCCCATGAGCCAACAATGCTCATCGTGCACCTCCCCCTGAATCACCCTGTGCCGCCATGGGCACAGCTCGGTTGCCGCTATTTTCTCTTTTTCGCCTTGGTCGATCGAACCGACCGGTAAAAAGCCGAGACACCGGTCCAGCCGCAGCGGGCCGGTTACTGTTTGTTGAAAAAAAAGCTCGAGCGGCTGCCGGGCTTTTTGTTCAAGCAGTCGTCCAAGCAAGATAAAACCGAGATCACTGTACAGACATTTCGATCCTAGGGGGTGAACCAGGGTTTCGGCCAGGATATGGCGATGGAGGCATGGAATATTTTCCGGAGTTGCATAAGGTTCGAATCGCTGAAAATACGGCTGATAGGCAGGTAAACCGGATGCGTGATGGAGGATATCGCGGATGGTGATGGCCGACTTTTCAGGAGAGGTGTCAGCGGACAATTCCCTGAGAGCTGTACTTTCCCAGCGAAGCCGCCCAGCATTGATGAGGGCTAGTGTACACAATGTGGTGCATAAAGGTTTGGTCAGCGAAGCCAGATCAAACAAAGTGGTTAAATCCACCTGCCTGGCTAAATGATCGGACCGGGTCGAGCCACAGGCAAACATGCCTCTATACCGCAGCTTGTTGCCGACCACGCTGACCGCGGCCGAAACCCCGGAACATACCCCATCCGCCACTCCACTCTCACAGGCGTTTTTTAAGGCTGTATTTAACTGTTTTTTCATATTTTTGTTGAATGGAAAATCCTATTATTTGTTTGAAATTTCAGGTAGTTTCGAGTAGATTGGTCGGCTTGGGATGTTAATAAATTTGTTCACAACATGTGTATGTACATGTTGAAAAAAAACCACAGCGCCTTTCCCCATTGTTCCCAGCAAGGGACAAACCACCAACCCACACGATTGCCAACATAAAATATATAAAAAAATCAAACCAATAGTTCCTTAATCAACATCCTCACAGCCCTAACATCAACAACAATATATCTTTAAAAAAAGGAATAATCTTATGGCCTTCCAGTTCAATGTGAGCAGAGAGGATTTTCTTAGGGCCATCAGTGCTCAGCAAAATATAACCAGCAAAAAAGGGACGCTGGCCATCTTGGCCAACGTATTGCTCGATGTCAGGCCCGATCATATCGTCCTGACCTGCACCGACCTGGAAATCGGCCTCAAGCAAACCATACCGGCCGAAGTTTTTGAAACCGGAATATTGACCCTGCCGGCGAAAAAACTCTTCGAACTCGCTCGCGAATCCGGATCGACGACAATCTCCTTCAAGGAAATCGACAACCATTGGGTCGAGATCAGCGCCGGGTCGAGCCAGTATCGCCTGGCTGGCATGGTCGCGGACGAGTTTCCGCAGTTTCCGGCCTACAATGAAGACAACATGGTCGGAATCGAAAGCGAAATATTGGCAGATATAGTCGATAAAACAATATTCTCGATTGCACAAGACAAGGAGAATATGTTCACTTTGACTGCCGGTTTACTGCAGAAGGTGAAAAAAGATGACCGCCTGTACCTGAAAATGATAACCTCGGACGGCCATCGACTGACCATCATGACCAGGGAAGTAGAGGAGAATTTTGAAAACCTGCAGCTCAATCCGGTCACCCTTATTCCGCGCAGGGGCGTGCAGGAAATTCGAAAGTTTTGCGAGAATAAGACCAATTTTCTCTTTGGCGTTGAAGAAAAACAAGCGGTGTTGAAAAGCGACGATTCGCTGCTCATCATTCGCCTGCTGGAAGGAGATTTTCCCGATTTTCAAGGGCTGCTGAATATGCTGTCGAAGGAAAACTCCATTCATGTCAGCCGACTTCGCTTTCTGGAAGGATTGAAACGAATAAATTTGTTTACCGAGGATCTCTTCCATGCCATAAAAATGGAGGTTCAAGAAAACAAAATGGTGCTCACCTCGCAAAATGCTGATTTTGGATCGGCAAAGGATGAATTTGAAATCGACTATGCGGGCAATCCTTTGTCCCTGGGTTTTAATTGTCGATATTTTATAGAAAGCCTCCAGGTCATGGAAGGAAAGACCATTACCGCCAGCATTAACAATCAGGAAAGTCCCTGCATGATCACTTCGGAAGAGGACGAAGGCTTCCTTAGTGTGATAATGCCCATGAAGATCTGACATCAGATCTGTTTTTTTTCCGTTATCCAAGCAAGAAGGAAGAATGTGAAGGAACAAACAGAAAATTCTTATAGTGCCGAACAGATAAAAGTTCTGGACGGACTGGAAGCGGTCCGCAAAAGACCTTCCATGTATATCGGCAATACCGCCTCGGAAGGGTTGCACCACCTTATTTACGAAGTGGTCGACAACTCCATTGACGAGGCCTTGGCCGGTTTCTGTAGCGCGATCAGCATCGTTATCCACGAGGACAACTCGGTGACCGTGACCGATAACGGCCGCGGTATTCCGGTGGACATGCATCCCACCGAGCAGATGTCCGCCCTGGAACTGGTCATGACCACTTTGCACGCCGGCGGCAAGTTCGATCATTCCACCTACAAGGTTTCCGGCGGCTTACACGGTGTCGGAGTGTCGGTGGTCAATGCCTTGAGCGTGCGGACCGTGGCCGAAGTGAAGCGCAACGGCAAAGTCTATCGCCAAAGCTATGCTTACGGTGTCCGGGCGGGTGATTTGGAGATAATCGGCGAAAGCAGCGAAACCGGCACCACCATTTATTTCAAGCCCGACCCGGAAATTTTTACCGAAACCACCGAATTTCAGTATGAAATCGTAAAAAACCGGATGCGGGAGCTGGCCTTTCTCAACAAAAACATCCGCATCACCCTCAAGGACGAACGCGACGGGGCGGAGAACGATTTTTATTTCGACGGCGGCCTGGTCTCCTATGTCGAATACCTCAACCGTAACCGAACCTGCATTCACCCTGCCCCGATTCTCATTTCCGGCGAGCGGGACAATGTTCAGGTCGATATCTGTTTTCAGTATTTCGATGGCTATTCCGAACGCCTTTTTTCTTTTGTCAACAATATCAATACAAAAGAAGGAGGGTCCCATGTCGCTGGGTTCAGAGCGGCCCTGACCAAGTGCATCAACCGCTATGCCAGCGACGACGTGGTGCCCAAACATCTCAAGGAAAAGATGGGTGGCGACGATGTCCGCGAGGGCTTGACCTGCGTCATCTCGGTGCGGGTTCCCAACCCCCAGTTCGAAGGCCAGACCAAGACCAAGCTGGGTAATTCGGAGGTCAAATCGATCGTCGAATCGATCGGCAACGAAAAGCTGGGCGCCTACCTCGAGCAAAATCCAGCCGTGGCCCGCGGCATTCTCAGCAAGGCGGTGGAAGCGGCCCGGGCTCGGGAAGCGGCGCGCAAGGCCCGCGATTTGTCGCGCAAGAAGGGCAGTTTGTCGGTGTTGATGGCCGGCAAGCTGGCCGAGTGTCAAAGCAAGATCCCGGCCGAGCGCGAATTGTTCATCGTCGAGGGCGATTCGGCCGGCGGTTCGGCCAAGCAGGGCCGCGACCGGGCGATTCAGGCCATCCTGCCCCTGCGCGGCAAAATCATGAACGTGGAGAAAGCGCGCTTCGATAAAATTCTCGGTTCCGAGGAGATCAAGCAGTTGGTGGCCTCGCTGGGAACCGGGATCGGCAACGAGGAATTCGATATCGAAAAACTTCGCTACCACAAGGTCATCATCATGACCGACGCGGATGTAGACGGCGCCCACATCCGCACCCTGTTGCTCACCTTTTTTTACCGGCAGATGCTGCCGCTGATCGAAAACGGGCACATTTACATCGGCCAACCGCCGCTCTACCGCCTGGGTAAGGGGAAAAAGGAGCAATATTTCCTCAATGACGAGGCCTTGAACACCCACCTTTATTCGCAGGCAAGCCAGTTGATGCGCGTTCAGGCGGATCAGGGGCTGGCCATCGCCGAGGCCGACATGGTGCAGGTGCTGCGCAAGCTGTCCGCCTTTGACCGGGTCCTGGCCCATCTGGAGCGGCTGAACATTCCCGAGCAACTGGTTCTGCTGCTGCTCGAGCACGATGTCCATTCGGCCCGCCAATTCGGCGAGCGGGAATTCGTCGAACAGTTGGTCGGCCGTTTGGCTGAGCGCAATATCAAGGCCGGAGCCCTCAGAACGTGTGTCTGGCGTCCGGCCTGCCTGGAGTGCGAAGTCATGGTCCAGGGCCAAGGTCACCTGACCGCCACCCTTGGCCCCAACATTCCCCTGCTCAACGAATACCGCCACGCCCTGGAGCTGTACAAGACCATCAAGCCTTATCTGCAAGGTGGATTCACGGTGTTCAGGGCCGGGGCCAGCCAGGAAATAGCCCTGGCCGCGGACGACTGGCGGCGGCTGATCGAGTTGGTGCGGGAGGAGACCTTCAAGGGAAGCCACTTGCAACGATACAAGGGATTGGGTGAAATGAATCCGGAACAGCTGTGGGATACCACCATGAATCCCGCCAACCGGACCCTGATCCAGGTGAAGATCGACGACGTGGAACAGACGGACGATCTGTTCACCACCCTCATGGGCGACAAGGTCGAGCCGCGGCGCGATTTTATTCAGAATCACGCCCTTGAAGTCGCCGATCTCGACATCTAGCGGCCGCTCGTCGTCCGACCCCCTTCTGAAAGAATTGCTCAGGAAGTAACAATGACGGAACAATCGATAGAAAGTGGCCAGCAACCGGCCATAGCCATTTCCAGGGAGTTGCGAAAATCATACCTGGACTATGCCATGTCGGTCATCATCGGCCGGGCCCTGCCCGATGTCCGCGACGGCCTGAAACCGGTCCACCGCCGCACCCTCTTTGCCATGCGCGAGCTGGGCAACACCTATAACCGGCCGTATATCAAATCGGCCCGCATCGTCGGCGATGTCATCGGTAAGTTTCATCCACACGGCGACACTGCCGCCTACGACACCCTGGTGCGCATGGCCCAGGATTTTTCCATGCGCTATCCCCTGGTGGACGGGCAGGGCAACTTCGGCTCCATGGACGGCGATTCGGCCGCGGCCATGCGGTATACCGAAGCGCGAATGACCCGGCTCGACCAGGAACTGGTGGCCGATCTCGACAAGGAAACCGTCGATTTCGTGCCCAACTACGACAATTCCCTGCAAGAACCCTCGGTTCTGCCCTCTAAAATCCCCAATATCCTGATCAACGGTTCCGAAGGCATTGCGGTGGGCATGGCCACCAAGATCCCGCCGCACAACCTGACCGAGGTGATCGACGGCCTGATCGCCCTGGTGGACAACCCCGAGATCACGGTTCACCAGCTGATGGAAACCATCACCGGCCCCGATTTCCCCACCGGCGGCTTCATCTGCGGCCGGGCCGGTATCCGCGAGGCCTACGAGACCGGGCGCGGGGTGATCGTCATCCGCTCCAAGACCCATGTCGAACAGCGCGGCAACCACGGCGAATCGATCGTCATCACCGAGATCCCCTTTCAGCAGAACAAGGCGGCCCTGGTGGAAAAAATCGCCCTACTGATCAAGGAGAAACGAATCACCTCGATCGCCGACATCCGCGACGAATCGGACCGGCACGGAGTGCGGGTGGTGCTCGATCTGCGCGCCAACGAAATTCCGGACGTGGTCATCAACCAGCTGTACAAAATGACGCCGCTGCAAAAGAGCTTTGGCATCATTTTGCTGTGCATCGTCAACAACAAGCCGGAAATTCTCAATCTCAAGCAGATCCTCCAGTACTTTCTCGCCCATCGCAAAACCGTGGTCTACCGGCGGACCGCCTTTGAGCTGCGCAAGGCCGAGGAGCGGGCCCATATCCTTCTCGGCCTCAAGATCGCCATCACTCACCTGGACGAGGTGGTCGAACTGATCAAGGGTTCGGCCAACCCCGGCGTGGCCAAGGAGGGGTTGATCCAGCGTTTCGAGCTTTCCGAGATCCAGGCCCAGACCATCCTCGATATGCGCCTGCAACGCCTCACCGGCCTGGAACGTGATAAAATCGTCAGCGATTACAACGAAATCATCGATAAAATCACCTGGCTCAAACAGGTGCTCAGCGACGACAACCTGGTGATCCAGATCATCCGCGAGGAATTTGCCAAAATCCGGGAGGAATATGGCGACGTCCGCCGCACCGAAATCATCGATGCACCGGATGAGATCCTGCCCGAGGATCTGATCGCGCCCGAAGAAATGGTGGTGACCGTTTCCCATTCGGGCTACATCAAGCGCAATCCGATCAACCTGTATCGGGCCCAGCGGCGCGGCGGCAAGGGCGTCAAGGGCATGGTCACCCTGGACGACGACTTTGTCACCAGCCTCTACACCGCCTCCTCGCTCGATACCTTCCTGTTCTTCACCAACAAGGGCCGGGTGTTCTGGCGCAAGGTCTACGAGTTGCCGCTCGCCGGCCGTACCGCGCGGGGCAAGGCGATCATCAACCTCCTGGAACTGGGCGAGGGGGAAAAGGTGGCGGCCATCCTGCCGGTGGCCGATCTGGCCAACATGGACGACAGTGTCTCGGTGCTCACGGTCACCAAATTGGGCCGAGTGAAAAAAACCTTTATTTCCGAGTATAAACGCCCCTTGCGCAAGGGCAAGTTCGGGCTGACCATCCGCGACGACGATGAAATCCTATCGGCGGCCATCACCTCCGGCAACGACGAGATCATCCTGGTGACCCGCAATGGTTTGTCGATCCATTTCCATGAGAGCGATGTCCGGGCCATGGGCCGGCTCGCGGCCGGGGTCAAGGGAATCACCCTGGGCGAAGGCGACGAGGTGGTGGGCGTTGCCGTGCTGCAAAACGGCGATTCCATCCTCACGGTCACGGAAAACGGCTACGGCAAGCGAACGGCGGTGGCCGAGTATCCGCTGCAAAGCCGGGGCGGCAAGGGCGTGTTCACCATCAAGACCAGCGAACGCAACGGCATGGTGGTCGGCGTTCTCGTCGTGGACGACGAGGACCAGGTGATGCTGATCGCCAATTCCGGCCAGATCATCCGCATGCCGATGGACACGGTCCGGATTATCGGCCGCAACACCCAGGGCGTCCGCCTGATCAACCTGGCGGAAGACGAACTGGTGGTCGACCTGTCGATGCTTGCCCGGGAAGAGGGAGTCGATGGCGAAGACGACGATTTTGTCGAGGAGTACGACGATGAATAAGATCGCGATGATCGGGGCGGGAAGCTGGGGCACCGCCCTGGCGCTGCTGCTCGCCCGCAAAGGGATGCCGGTCGTGCTCTGGGACCACGACGCGGACCATGTGGCCCGGCTGGCCGCGGACCGTGAAAACAAAAGGTATCAGCCCGGCCACCCCTTTCCGGCTGAATTGCAGGTCACCGATTCCCTGGCCGCGGCGGTCAAGCAGGCCGACTGCGTGGTGATGGTGGTGCCCTCGCACGGATTCCGGGCGGTGTACCGCGCGGCCCTGCCCGAGATGCAGCAAGGAGCCCTGGTGGTTTCCGCAATCAAGGGGATCGAGATCGAGTCCGGCATGACCATGACCCAGATCATGCAGGCGGAAAACGATGCGAACAAACGACTGCAATTCGGGGTGCTGAGCGGCCCCAGCTTTGCCTCCGAGGTGGCCGAACGGCAGCCCACGGCGGTGACCGTGGCCTTTGCCGAGCCGCAGGCGGCGGAAACCGTGCAGCGATTGTTCTCCACCGATTATTTCCGGGTCTACACCTCCGGCGACGTCATCGGCCTGGAGATCAGCGCGGCGATGAAAAACGTGATCGCCATCGCCGCCGGGATCTGCGACGGGCTCAACTACGGCTTGAACACCCGGGCCGCGCTCATTACCCGCGGTTTGGCGGAAATTGCCCGGCTGGGAGTCGCCATGGGAGGAGAACCCCAGACCTTTGCCGGCCTGGGCGGCCTGGGCGATCTGGTGCTGACCTGCACCGGCAATCTCAGCCGGAACCGGACCGTGGGGCTGAAACTGGGGTCCGGGCTCAGCCTGGAGCAGGCCCTCAGCGAGATGAAAATGGTGGCCGAAGGGGTCAAGACCACCAAATCGTGCTACCAATTGGCGTCCGGTCTCGGGGTGGAGATGCCCATCCTGGAGCAGATGCATCAAATCCTCTACCACGGCAAACTCTGCCAGGATGCGGTGGTCGAACTGTTCCAACGCGACCTGAAGCAGGAGGCCGATGTGGCGAATCGTTGATCGCTTGGTAGAAGCACAACGATTTTAAGATCAAAGCGGGTGCGACACCCCCATGAAACCAGTCAGGGAGGTCCAATCATGAAGAAGTGGGAATGTACGGTGTGCGGCTATATCCATGTCGGAGACGAACCGCCGGATGAATGCCCGGTGTGCGCGGCCGACAAGAGCATGTTCGTCGAGGTGGTCGAGGAGCAAAACCCCGTCGAAGCGGCCGCACCACCGGAAGCCGCACCCCAACCGCAACCGGCCGTCCCGCCATCCCTGCCCGCCAGGATCTATGCCCTGGCCTCGGCCCTGACCGTGCGGTACCACCTCCATCCGATCATGGTCCACACCCCCAACGGGGTGGTACCGATGGCCCTGGTTTTCATGCTGGTCACCGCCTGGTTCGGCTTGCCGCTTTTCGAAACGGCCGCGCTGTACAGCTTGGTGTTCGTCCTGGTTTCCATGCCGCTGGTGCTGTTCACCGGCTACGTAATGTGGCAGCAACGCTACCGGGGCGCGTTCACCCCCATTTTCAAGATCAAGATCAGTGCCTCGATCGCCGCCGTGCTCCTGCTGTTGGGCCTGATCATCTGGCGGGCCGTCCAACCGGACATCGTCAGTTCGGCTTCGACCGGCCGCTGGATCTACTTATTTTGCTGTCTGCTTTTGGTCGGGGTCGTGGGAACGGCTGGGCATTTTGGCGGCAAGCTGGTTTTCGGCAACCGAAAGGATTAATTCTTGATAAAGAATATCAAGTGATTTTAATTCCCATTCTACTTGCCTCTTTCGGAAGTGTGAGTTATCTTTGTCGAGATCCCATGGGATAATGAACCACTAACTCAATCAACACGGAGGAATGCAATGGCCACGACCAAAGACAATCTGAAAGAAGCGTTTTCCGGGGAAAGCCAAGCGAATCAAAAATATCGCGCATTTGCCAAAAAGGCGGAAAAGGACGGTTTTACCAATATTGCCAAACTGTTCAGAACCACCGCCGAGGCCGAGCGAATCCATGCCGAAGGGCATCTCAAGGCCCTGGAGATGATCGCATCCACCGCGGAAAACCTGCAGGCTGCCATTGACGGTGAAACCTACGAGTTCACCGAAATGTATCCGCCGATGGTCGATCTGGCCGTGGCCGACGGCCACAAGGCAAAAACCATGTTCAAGTTTGCAGTCGATGCGGAAGCCGTCCATGCCAAGATTTACGCCAAGGCTCTGGAAGCCGTGAAAAAAGGAGTGGATCTCGATGTCAGCGAGTTCTATCTCTGTCCGGTGTGCGGTTACATCGAGTTGGGTGCGGCTCCGGAAAAATGTCCGGTCTGCGGTGCCAAAAAGTCGGTGTTCGAACAGGTCGCCTGACGCCGGGCGGGTGGGCGCATCCCTTCCCCATTCTCACCCGGGGATGCTCACCCGTCGCCCCATGCGGGGAGCGGCACTGCCGTTCCCCGCGTTTTTTCTTCCAGCCCGCCCATGAGCCTTCTCGATCAACATTCCGTTTTTGCCGCCATGTTGCAGGACGGTCCCTTTGCGATCGGCGATACCCTGCTTCTGGCTCACCCCTTTTCCCACGAAACCAAGCAGTGGGTGCAAGGCATTCGCGGCAATCTGTTGCTCAAGACCAAGTACCGCCTGGTGCGCAACCAGGTTTTCGATCTGCTGGACGTGCGCAATTTCGACGAAATCCTGGCCCTGGTCCACGACCGCCGGTTGCGGCTCAAGGCGGCGGAACGGGCCTATCTCTTGATCGGCAACATGTTCGCCATCGAGGGCGGCCAGCGGGAAGTCGTCCGGCAGCTCCACGAATACGCCCGCACCGCCGACGACGTCATTAACTCGCTCCGGGCCAAGGTGCTGGCGCCGTTCAGCGCCCACATCGAAACCACCAACGAGATCGTCACCGCCTGGGATCCGGTGGAACTGCTGCTGGCCCAGTTCGACGACCGCTACCACAAGAAGGCGCGGTTCGAGGCCAAACGCAAACTGGTGCTGATGGGATTGGCCGGCTCCATCGACCTGCGGGAGCGGGAAACCAAGATCGCCGAAAAATTCCTCGGCTTTCTCAATTTTCTCAACGCCTTCGTCTGGAGCCCGGATTACCGGATCGGCGAGCTCGACATCCGCTACTTGCACAGTCGCCATCATCCGGACGATTTCAGCTGCAGCTCGGTCAAGGTGCTGTCCGAGGAGGAGGCCCGCAAGGTGGTTCCCGGACCGGGTGAGAAACTGACTTTGATCAAGCGGCGTCGTTTCCGCGACAACGGCACCGACATTCCCATCTACGTCACCATTCGGAAAAAGGAGCCCCCGGCCAAGGTGCTCAAGCTGCTGCGCAAGAACGAGAAAAATCCGGCCACCGCGGTCGACGACGAACTCGGCCTGATGGCGGTGCTCGATTCGGTCAACGATGTCAAGCGGTTCGTGCGCCACCTCACCCGGAGCGCGACCGTGGCCAAATCGTTCATGACCCTGGAAGACATCTCCGACACCCTGACCGGGGGGGAGTACCGCAGCAGCGCCACCGGCAGCTCGGGCAAGACCGCGATGCTCAAGTTTTTCGCCCGCACCGGCGGCATGCGGATCGAATTCATCCTCCACACCAACCGTTCCTACCTCAATTACATCTACCAGCGCAACGTGGCCCACGACGAATACGAAGTGAAGCGGATCTTCGACACCGGCGTGGTGGCCTTTCTCTTTCCGCCGGACATCTATCGCCTCGACCTGGACGCGATCCGCGACCTCCAGTTGGCCCGGTTCCGGCGGCAAATCGAGGAGAATTGACCGCCTGTCCAGCGTCCGGATCGTTATTTGTTGCGTGCGGTTAAGAAAAGTTGCTCCCGCAGCTTGCGGATTCCACGGGAAAAATATATCCTGCGCCCGAAAATGTGTGGTCCGGGGCACCGGCTTCGCCGCTTGCGGCGCACCCCTGAGCCCTTGGGCCGCATTCCCTGTTTCCCATTCCGCGCGCCCCGATTGTCATGATCTCCATCAGCTCCTCACGCCAACCGGCCTCGGCCATCCTGCTGATCCATTGCCCCGACAGCAAGGGTATCGTGGCCACCGTCAGCGAATTCATTTATAAAAACAACGGCAACATCACCAACCTCGACCAGCACGTCGATGTCAAACGCAAGGTCTTTTTCATGCGGGTCGAGTGGGAGCTGGACAACTTCATCATCCCCGACAACAAGATCGGCGAGTACTTCGACACCCTGATCGCCAAGAAATTCGACATGCAGTGGCAACTGCATTTTTCCCACGAAGTGCCCCGCATGGCGGTGTTCGTTTCCAAGCAGCCCCATTGTCTCTACGATATTCTTTCCCGGTGGCGATCCCAGGAGCTCGAGGTGGACATCCCGCTGATCATCAGCAATCATCCCGAGCTCGAGCCGGTGGCCCGGCAGTTCGGCATCGATTTCCACTGGTTCGAAATCAACGGTGCCAACAAGCAGGAACAGGAGCAGGATCAGTTGCGCCTGCTGGCGGAGCACCAGATCGAGTTCATCGTCCTGGCCCGCTACATGCAAATCCTGTCGGCCTCCTTCATCGGCCAGTACAAGAACAAAATCATCAACATCCACCATTCCTTTCTGCCCGCGTTTCCCGGAGCCAAGCCTTATCATTCCGCCTTTGAGCGCGGAGTCAAGGTCATCGGCGCCACCAGCCACTACGTGACCGAGGAACTGGATGCCGGCCCGATCATCGCCCAGGACATCATCCGGGTCAGCCATGCCGATTCGGTGGAAGATTTGATCCGCAAGGGCCGGGACCTGGAAAAGGTGATTCTGTCCCGGTCGATCTGGCACCATGTGCAGCGCCAGATCCTGGTCTATCAAAATCGGACCGTGGTCTTTTCCTGAAAGCTCCGGCCGCGCGGGTTCGTTACGGCGCCTCGGTCTCCGGCGGCGGCGAGGCCATCTCGAACAGATGAAATTCGAGGCTGCCCTCGTAAATCAGGAAGGTGCCGATATACCTGCCGGGGTCGTCGGGCAGGGCGGTATTGGTGGTGTAGATGCCCAGATACCGCTCCTCGGCGGGCATGTCCGGATCCACCAGCGCCCACAGCAGCGGGGCGTTGTCGTCCTTGGCCCGCACGGTGAGCAGCTGGGCGCCGAAGGGCAGGTGAACGGACTGGATCCGGTTGGGAGAGAGCTCGAATTTCCAGATCGTTTTCATATGATGTTCCAATATTCGATTTTTCCACGATTTTCAGATATGATAGGAGAAGCGGCCGACTGCTGCCGTCTCCGATCCAGGCCCGACAAGGGCGACTTTTCTGTTTAACTCCACCCAATTGCCGACGCAATGGATATCCTCCTGCTGGTAGTGCTCGTTCTGATCAATGGCGTCTTTGCCATGACGGAAATCGCGATCATCTCCACCCGCGAAGCCCGACTGCGCGCCTTGGCCGACGAAGGGCGGCGAGGGGCCCGCACCGCGCTGAAACTCAAGAACAATCCGGCCGTCTTCCTGTCCACCATCCAGGTCGGGATCACCATGGTCGGCATCCTCAGCGGCGCCATCGGCGAGAATGCGTTGGTGACCCCGATTGCCGGCGCCCTGGCCGCGATGCCGCTATTCCAGCCCTATGCCCAGGCCATCGCCCTGGGAGTGGTGGTGGTGCTGCTCACCTATTTTTCGGTGGTGTTCGGCGAACTGGTGCCCAAGCACCTGGGCTTGCTGCGGCCCGAGCAAACGGCGGCCGCGGTCGCGCCGCTGATGCGGATGCTGTCCCGGGTCGGCAAACCCCTGGTCTACTTTTTTTCCCGTTCCGCCGACCTGCTCCTGCGCCTGCTGGGCGCGGGCAAGCGGGAGGAGGTGTCGGTCACCGACGAGGAAATCAAGATCCTGATGGAGCAGGGGGCCCAGGCGGGGGTCTTCCACGAAAGCGAACGGCTCTTGGTCGCCAATGTCCTGCATCTGGACGAACAGCCGGTCACCACCATCATGACCCACCGCCAGGATATCCAACCGCTCGACCTGACCAAGCCGGAGCCGGAAATCCGCCAATTTCTCGCCGACACCCCGTTTTCCCTGGTGGTGGTCTGCCGCGGCGGCCTGGACGAGGTGGCGGGCCTGCTCCGCACCGCCGACCTGCTGAAGGCCGCCTTGGCCTGCGAACCGCTGGCCATCGAACGCCATCTGCGGCAGCCCCTCTATGTCCCCGAATACGTGACCACCACCCAATTGCTGGAAAATTTCCGCCGGGTGCAGCTGCCGTGCGCCTTGATTGTCGATGAATATGGCGATATTCAGGGGATGGTGACCCTGACCGACGTCCTGGCGGCCATTGTCGGGGCAGTGCCCTCGGCCAAGGCGGCCGAGGATCAGGAATTGGTCAGGCGCGAGGACGGCTCCTGGCTGATTGGCGGAGGAGTGCCCATCGAACAGGTCAAAATGGCCTTGAAAATCACCAAGGAACTGAACGGGGAGGGGAGCAACACCTATCACACCCTGGCCGGATTCGTTTTGTGGGTGCTGGGACGCATCCCCAGGGAAACCGATCAGTTCGAGGAGCATGGCTTCCGCTTTGAGGTGGTTGACATGGACAACAATCGCATCGACAAAATTCTGGTGACTCGCCTCGGGGATTCCTGAGAAACGCGGGAAAAAGGGGGCAAGGAGACCATGAACAAGGGAACGAACAGGGTGAAATTGCCGACGGCATGCCTCTGGGTGTTGATCGTGGCGCTGCTGGCCGCGTCCGTGGCCGAAGCTGCCGGCGCGGCGCAATCCCGGCGGTATGCCCTTGCGTACGCCTGGGACACGGAGCGGCAGCGGATTCTCGACTACCGGCGGAAAGTCGCCGCCTCACTGGGTTTGAAGACGGACAGCCAACTTAAAATCGTCGGCCGGGAACAGGATTACGGCCTGGTTTGGAATATCAACGCCTCGATGGTCCAGGCAAAGAAGCAGGCCGAGCAGCAGAGCGCGCGCCTGCGGCGGGCAGGGCTCAAACCGGTGCAGGTGGTTGCCTGCACCGGTTTTTCCGAGCTCTATCATGTCCGGGTGCGTCAAGCCGCCCGGGCCGACGCCTTGCAGGGAGAATACGCCCGGCTGAAAAATGCCCTGGAATCCCGGGCCGGGGACAAGCTGGCCATCGAAAAAATCGACTCCCGGCAGTGGGCGTTGGTCTACCGGGGCTGGGAAAGCAAGAAGGAGGCGCAAAAAAGCGCCCGGAACATCGCCTCCCAATTGCCCCGGACGAGCAAGGCGCCGGTGCTCGTTGCCGCCATCGACCGGCCGGCCGTGATGACCGCGGCGGACGCCACCCTGGCCGAACCCCCGAACACATCGGCCGCAGCGGCCCGGAGCGACCGGCAGAGGTCGCAAGCCCGCCAGGAGTCCGGCGGCGGGCTCAACACCAAGATCGCCCCCCTGCTGCAGGCGGAACTCCGCAAGGCCAAAATCCAGCCCCAGGTGCGCGCCGGCTGGGCCGCCTACGACCTTACCACCGACAACTATCTGGTCAGCATCAACCTCAACCGGCCCTTTCAGGCCGCCAGCATGATCAAGCCCTTTGTCGCCCTGGCCTTTTTCCACCAAGTCGACAAGGGTAAGGTGTCGTACACGGCGCAGCACCGCCAGATGATGGAGGCCATGATCCAGCATAGCAGCAATCCGGCGACCAACTGGTTCATCCGCCAGCTCGGAGGCCCGGCCCGGTGCGAGGCCCTGCTGAAAAAGGAGTACGGCCGCCTGGTTGGCCAGATCAGGATCAGGGAATATATCCCGGCCAGCGGGCGCACCTATCTCAACAGCGTGCAACCCTGCGGCTACATCCAGTTCCTCAGGGCGCTGTGGCGCTATCAGCTGCCAAACTCCAAGGAGATGCTGCGGGTGATGGGCCTGCCCGGCCCCGACCGCCTGGTCTATGGCGCCGATCTTCCCAATAACACTGAAGTCTACAACAAGACCGGAACCACCGCGCTTTTGTGCGGCGACATGGGGATCTTGGTGCTGCGGGACAAGGAAGGGCGCAAGATTCCCTATGCGGTGGTCGGCATTGTCGAGCGCTCGAGCCAGCCGGCCAACTACAAACAGTGGATGCGGGCCAGCGGCGGCGTCATCCGCGATTTTTCCTCGCTGGTGTACGAGGAAATGAAACGGAAGCACAACCTGCTGTAGCCGAAATCGCGGCCAGGGGCGGGATTTCCGGCCCCGGACGCCGGGCAAGATCATCCTTGCGTATTCTGGCATTTCTGTTATCTGTGCTGTACTTTTTCACCGTGGAACGAGCCGGCCCGGTTCCCTCGGCCTGACCTGCTTCCGGAACTTTTGCCCTTCAGGAACCTGTTATGACTTTTCCCATCGATCTCTCGACCTACAGCCCCCTTCGTCTTGCCGCGACCCAGGAATCGTTGACCGGCGAGCAACGCGCCGCCCTGCGGGCCAACATCGACCTGGTACGCGACGCCATCGTTTTCTTCACCGCCCTGGCCAACACCAAGGGCTTGGGGGGCCATACCGGCGGCGCCTACGACATCGTGCCCGAACTCCTGATCGCGGACGGGTTCATGAAGGGGAGCGACGCCTGCTTTCCGGTCTATTTCGACGAGGCCGGCCACCGGGTGGCCATCCAATACATGATGGCGGTGCTCAATGGCCACAAGGCCCCCGAGTCCCTGCTTCATTACCGGGAATTCGGCAAGGGCTTCTACGGCCATCCCGAGCGCAACGAGGCCGACGGCGTCTTTTTCAGCTCGGGCCGCCTGGGGCACCTGTGGAGCTATGTCAACGGGGTGGCCGAGGCCCATCCGAACAAGGCGGTGTTTCTCTTCGGCAGCGACGGATCCCAGCAGGAGGGCGACGACGCCGAGGCGGCCCGCTATGCCGTGGCCAGGAAACTCAACGTCAAGCTCCTGCTCGACGACAACGACGTCACCATTGCCGGCCATCCCAGCGCCTACATGCAGGGCTACGATCTGGCCCGCACCCTGTCCGGCCATGGCCTGGATGTCCAGGTCTGCGACGGCGAGGATATCGAGGCGCTGTTTGCCTGCATCCGCCGTGCGCTCGCCATCAAGGGTCCGGCGGCGGTGGTGGTCAAGCGGAAGATGGCGCCCGGCGTGGCCGGGATCGAGGGACTGCCCAAGGGACACGACGTCATTCCGGTACCCATGGCCATCGACTATCTCACCGCCAAGGGCCGCGCGGCGGCGGTGGAGCTGCTCAAGGAATCGCCGCCCAAGGCCGCCAAGGTCGAGTATCGCGGCAGCACCCCCGAGCAGGCCAAGAACCGCGACGAGTTCGGGAAAATCGTCAGCGACCTCATCGCCGGCATGGACAACCCCGCGGGCAAGGTGCTGGTGGTGGATTCCGACCTCGAAGGCTCCTGCGGCCTGCACCATATCCGCAAGAATTGTCCCGAGGTCTATGTCCACGGCGGCATCATGGAGCGCAACAATTTCTCGGTGGCCGCCGGTTTCGGTTCGGTACCGGGGCGGCAGGGCATTTTCGGCACCTTTGCCGCCTTTCAGGAGATGGTCATCTCCGAGATCACCATGGCCCGGCTCAACCAGGCCAATGTCCTGGCCCATTTCTCCCATTCCGGGGTCGACGACATGGCCGACAACACCTGCCATTTCGGCATCAACAACTTCTTTGCCGACAACGGCCTGGCCGAGCACGACCGAACCCGGCTCTATTTCCCGGCCGATGCCCTGCAATTGCGGGCCATCCTCACCGCCATCTTCGACGATCCCGGGCTGCGTTTCATCTTCTCCACCCGCTCCGGCACCCCGTTTATCCTGGACGAGCAGGGCAACAAGCGCTTTGGCGACGGCTATGTCTTCAAACGGGACAGCGACGAGATCATCCGCCCGGGCAAGGACGGCTATATCGTCTCCTACGGCGAGATGCTCTACCGCTGCCTGCACGCGGTCGAGTTGCTCAAGCAAGAGGGGATCGACATCGGCCTGATCAACAAGCCGGTGCTCAACGCGGTGGACGAGGCCATGCTGGCCACCGCCGGTGCCACCCCGATGGTGCTGGTGGTGGAAACCCAGAACAGCAAGACCGGCCTGGGCGTCCGCTACGGCTCCTGGCTGCTGGAGCGCGGACTCACCCCCAAATACGGCGCCATGGGCACCTGGAAGGACGGGGCCGGCGGTTTGTCCGAGCAGATTCCCTATCAGGGCATGGGTACCGAGGCGATCATCGACAAGGTGAAGCAGCTGCGCGTCAACTGAGCAAGTTGACGCCGATGGCGCGCGGTTGACTCCGCGCCGCGGATTGAAAGCAAGAATGAAAAAGACCGGAGTCGCGGAATGCGGCTCCGGTCTTTTTTTGTGCAAAAAAAAGCCCCCGGCGCATGGCCGGAGGCTCGGGTCGTTTACGGGGCGAACCGGAAAGGGCTTTAAGCCAGTTCCTGGGGGGTGACAATCCCACCCTTGGCGGCCTTGAGCGCCAGCAGGGCCGCCTTCTGCTCCTTGTAGACCGCAAACAGCCGGGGCGAGGCCCCTGGTTCCTTGCTCCAGGCCGCCTCCTGCAGATCGATCCGGGCGACGATATTGTCGATGTACAGGGAGAACTGCATGGTGTAGAGCGATTCCGGGTACTCCTTGTTGATCTTGCTGGCAAACAGCCGGCGCAGATCCTCGTATTTGGGAATCATGCCGATCGGGGTCTCGATGGCCTCGACATCGCGGTTGGTGAACAGCTCGAGCCAGCCCAGCCAGACATGGACATCCCGTTTCTCGCCCAGCAGGCCCTTGCCGCTGCCGCCGCGCGCCTCGTGGGTGAGAAAGTAGTTGAGCCCGGCCATGATCGGCTTCCGGGTCATTTTGGGGTTGCCGTAAAAATTGAGCTGGGCTTCGAGGTAGTCGGTCAGCGGGCCGGCGACAAAGGGGGTGTTGGCCCATGGCTGGCGATTGACGCCGCTGGCGCCGATCTCGGCGGCGGTGGCCTTGGAGACGATGGAAGCGCCGATGGCCACCCCGGCATCCATGGTTTTGGCCACCCAGATGGGCGGCATGGTGTTGGCGTCGCGGCCCGAATAGGTGATGACCTCGATGACGATGCCGCTCGGGTCGGCGTTGACCTTTTTGTTGTGGTTACCGACCGTTTCCGCCTTGAGGGTGCACCGCGAGTTGGGGTGCGATATGGGGACGCCGGCCTTGGCCGGTGTCCAGGCCCCCTGGAAGTTGACCCCCTGTTCGGGCGACGGCTCGCCATCGCCGGTCCAGCGGGGCTTGCCCTGCGGATCGACCAGGAGATTGGAGAAGATCACCTCGGCGCCGGGCTGGCGCAGACACTTCATCAGATAGGGGTCGCCCTCCTGGTTGACATCCTCGATGATGCCGAAAATGCCGATCTCCGGATTGACCGCCCGCAGGGTGCCGTCCGCCTCGATCCACATCTGGGCCAGGTCGTCGCCGATGAAATTGCTGCCCACCATGGCGGTGGTGGTCTTGCCGCAGCCCGAGGGCGCGGCGCCGGCGAAATAGGTGACGCGGCCGCCGGGGCCGGTCATACCGGTGATGAACATGTGCTCCGAGAGTTCCGTGCCGTTGTACTTGTACATGGCGCTGTCGGAGGCAAAGCGGTGGTTGCCCTTCTTCATCAGCAGGGTGTTGCCGGCATAGGTGCAGAAAAAGGAAAAGGTGGTCTGCCAACTCCGGTCCATGTAGATCCGGGCCTTGGGCACGTCCTCGGAACGGTTGGGACCCTCGGAATGGACGTTGGTGAAGAATTCGCCCCGCCGGGCGGCCTCGGCGTTGAAATCGGCGTAGCAGTTGCGGTAGAGCAGCTCGGCCGAATGCATGACATAGGTGGAACTGGAGATCTCGATAGCCGGGATCGAGGCCTTGGCGCCCACCGGGCCGCGGCTGTAGAAGCCCACGTACATGGTCTTGCCGCTCATGATCCCGGACATCTGCTCCTTGATATAGGCGTGCGAGACCTCGCGGGCCTCTTTCTTGGCCAGGGACGACACCTTTTCGTCCGGGTTGGCGATGTAGAAGGTTTGGTCGACCATGCGGCCCTGATCCTCGGGCAGGTCGAAGTGAATGGTGTGGCCGGGGATGGCCAGGGGCCGCTCCTCGCCTTTTTCCAGGCTCATGCGGCGGACATGATCGCAGTCCTCGGCACTGCCGGTGTGGATGTACACCCGGTCCGGGGCGCACATGGCCATGGCGTTGGCGATCTTCAACAGAGCATCTTCATTGGTGATCGTGGCCAGCCGTTGCAAATGTTCGGGCTCAAGCCGTTGCTCGAACAGCTTTTTGGCCTCACCAATGGTTGTAATGCCGCCAATCGCTGATAAGATATCGACGCCTTGTTTGAACTCCAGCATCCATGCCTCCATGGGATTCTATCTTTGGTGGGGAAAATTGTGATGCAACAATTATTTACAACTTTGTAACGTAAATATTTAGCTCGAAAAGGAGGAATTAGCAAACAAGAATACCAGTTGTGTGCTTTTTTCCCTGCATGGGGCGGAGGTTGGACCATGGGGCGCCAGGGGGTTCTCTCGTTTGCATCAAGGGAGACTCGCGGAAAACCGGCGGCGATGCTATGGTGAACGTGCCGTCCCAGTGGGGCCACGAAGAGCCACGGGGCGGTGCGAAGTGGCCCGATACTTGAATGGGTCGAATGGAATCCCTGTCCGCCGTAATTGGAGGAAAACAGAGCAATGTTGCCCGGTCGCGTGCCATGCCCAGTGTGATTGTCTGTCAGGACGCCCAAAATTACCGGGTGGTGGCATGTGCCGCCACCCTGACTATCGGCCGCGAGGGCGACAACGATATCGTCCTCGCTTCGCCGCAGGTTTCGCGGCAACACGCCTCCATTGCCCTGCGGGAGGGAGGCGACTACATGCTGTTCGATCACGAGAGCACCAACGGGGTGTGGATGGAGGGGCGCCGGGTCAACGGGGTGTCGCTCCGGCACGGCATGGCCTTTCGGATCGGCGACCATGTTTTCACCTTCATCGACGAACGGAGCGGCAACCGGGCCTCCCGAGTGTTTCCGGCCGAGGAGCAATCCGGTTTGGCCGAAAATCGGCCGGATCCGGCCACCGTGCTTTTCAGCCTGGAGACCGGCCCGCTCGCCCGCCCGCTCGCCGAATTGTCGTCCGATGGCCGGGCAGCGGGAGCGGAGGCGGACCCGGCGGCACCGCTCGCCTCCTTGCTGGTGGAACTGCAGCTGGCCGAGGACGAGGCCGCGTTGGGCGAACGGCTGTTGGCCGGGGCCGTGGGATTGGCCGGGGCGCAACGGGGATTTCTAGCCCTGCTCAACGACAAGAACGAGCTGCTGTATGCCGCGACCCATGGCTTCGATCCCCTGCGCGAGAGCCGGGAGGTCAACCAGGAGGTGGTGCGGCAGGTGATGGACCGGGGGCTTGCGGTTCGGCTCGACGGCGGCCAGGACGGCCAGCTCCGCAAAGGCAGGGTTCTGGCGCGATCCGTGCTCGCCGCCCCCCTGATGCGTATGGGCCGGGCCGTGGGATGCCTGTATCTCGATCATTGCCAGGCCGGTTTTTTTTCGCCGGCCGTCCAGGGCGCGCTCGCGATCCTGGCCGTGCACGGCGCCGTGCTGCTCGATAACCTGGCCGGCCGGCAACGGATGCACCGGGAGCGCGAATCGCTGAGGGCACGGCTCGCCGCGCGGGACGAGACCGTGGTGCGCAGCGAGAAAATGATCAAACTCTACGAGGACATCCGGACCATCGCCGCCATCAACGTCCCGGTGTTCATCCAAGGCGAGGCCGGCAGCGGCAAGGAGCACGTGGCCTCCGCCCTCCATGCCTTTTCCGGACGCAAGGGCACCTACGTGCCCCTCAACTGCGCCGCCATTCCCGAGGGCATCTTCGAAAGTGAGCTGTTCGGCTCCCGGAAGGGGGCCTACCACGAGGCCATCGACAAGCCGGGCAAGCTGGAGTTGGCCGAGGGCGGCACCCTGTTCCTCGACGAAGTGGCGGACATGGCCCTGACCCTGCAGCCCAAGCTGCTACGCTTCCTGGAAAACGGCGAAGTCACCCGCCTGGGCGACACCCGCACCCGCAAGCTCGACGTGCGGGTGGTGACCGCCACCAACCGGGACGTGGCCGCCATGATCCGCGACAACCTCTTCCGGGACGACCTGTTCCAACGCCTGTCCTGTTTCACCCTCAGGGTGCCGCCGCTGCGGGAGCGGATCGAGGACATCGAACCCCTGATCCGCTATTTCCTCGCCAAATTCGCCGCCGAATACCGCTGGCAGGAGCCCCGGATCAGCGACGGCGCCCTGGAGCTGCTCAGCCGCTATCCATGGCCCGGCAATGTGCGCCAGCTGCGCAACCTGCTCCTGCGGCTGGCGGTCCAGTCCCAGGGAAAGCCGATCGGCGAGCGCGAGGTCCTGGCCCTGTCCGAGGAGTTCGGCGCTCTGGAACCCGCCCGGATCGAGGTCTTTCCCGGTCTGGAAGAGGTGGAGAAAAATCATATCAAGGCCGCCCTGGAACGGGCCGGGGGCAATATTTCCGACGCCGCCGCCCTGGTGGGGATCGCCCGCTCGACTCTGTACCAGAAGATGAAAAAATACGATCTTTCGGTCTGATAATATCAGGCCGCCTCTCCCTTTGTCGGAGAAACGGACATGGGATATGTTCGTTGTTCGATTCTCCGACATGCCGCTGTTTTTCACATTGTTCCATAATTTCAAGTAATTATCCTTTTGGACGCGCAAGCTGTGTCCGATTTTCGAACAAAGGCGGCCTGATCAAGGCCCCGGTGCGGACGGCTGCCGTCGCATCCGAACGGGCCCGTCATCGGAGCACTCTGAAAAAGATGAATTTATTCAGCATGTTTCACCGGAAAAACGGCCAAGGTCGTTGTTGGCATCCCCTTTGCTCTACCCTGCCAACAGACAATGCGTCGTGTTCAACGATATCCACCCCAGTGAAAGAGGAGCCATTATGCTGAAAAAAACCATCTCCACCACCGCCATCGTTTTCGCCCTGTCCATCGGCATGGCCCACGCCGATTCCGACGACACCTCCTTGAGCAAATCGTTCCGCCACATCAAGCCCAAGGGTGGGACCATCCACCACAACACCTTCGGCACCCAGCCGTTCAACAACACCAACATCATCACCGTCAACACCTCGTCCACCACCACCCAGACCACCAACGCCACGGCCTCGGCCCCGGCGACCCAGACTTCGACCGCCACCGGCAACACCAACAAAAACAGCGGCAGCAACACCAACGACAACACCTCCACCAATACTAACACCACCAACAACAACGACGACGATAGCACCACCGCCACGGATACCGATGCCACCGCCTCCACGACGGACAACAACGCCACGGACGACAGCACGGCTGCCACCACCACCCAGGAGCAAGAAAAGGCCCAACAGGGCGGCAAGGCGGAAATCCGCAACGAAATCAAGCGGGCCGGCGCGATTTCCAGCACCATCAAGGGCGGCAACAACAATATCGCCAACGCCGCCTCCATCTCGATGAGCGGCTCGACTCAGACCGCCGATGCGGTTATCAACCGGGTCAACACCGCCGGTGCGATTTCCAGTACCATCAAGGGCGGCAACAATAACCAGGCCAACGCCGCCTCCATCTCCATGGGCGGTTCCATGGCGGTCAAGGGCCGGGTGGTCAACGAGGTCGAGAACACCGGCGACATCTCGTCCACGGTGAACGGCGGCAACAACAACATGGCCAACGCCGGCTCCATCGCCATCAACTGAGTTCCTCTCCCCCCTGCCCGAGCCGGCGACGGCGAAGGCGGGGGGACCCCCGAACCCGGGGCTCGAATCGCTTCACGGAGAACGAATATGAAACCGATACAACTCCTTGCCATGGCAGTCCTGCTGGCGATACCGGCGTTCGGCCACTGCGCCGATCTGCTCGGCATCCGCGCGGAAAACCGGCTCCAGGGCGGCTCCTACTCCGCCCGGACCAAGGGCAGCAACAACACCGCCAATGCGGCGTCCATCAACCTTTCCGGCAGCACGGTCCGGGAAGTGACCAACAAGGTCCGGGCCAACGGGACCGTGTCCGCCTCGGCCACCGGCAACCGCAACACGGTCAACAGCGCCTCGGTGCAGATGCAAAACGCCGTGGCGAATCAGGTGAGCAACACCGTCAAGGTCGATTCCATCGCCAATAACGTCCAGGGCAACAACAACACCTCGAACATCGCCTCGGTGCAGATGGTCAACGCCCGGGCCGGCAAGGTGAGCTCCGAGGTGACCGGCCAGGCCCTGACCGGGGTGATCGACGGCAACGACAACCGGCTCAACATCGGTTCGGTCCAGATGAACGGCGCCCAGCGGGGCGATGTCACCACCAGGGCCGACCTGGGCAATGTCTCGGTGTCGATGTCGGGCAACAATTCCAGCGTGGCCATCGATTCGGTGGTGGCCCAGTGAACCGGAAGGGGAGGAGAAAGACCATGCGCACGACGACCGCAATCTTGATGCTGGTGGCCCTGATGGGCGGATGGCTCGCCCTGGCGGCTCCCGTTCGTGCCGACGATTTCAACGACGGGATCGAGGCCGACGAGAGCAGCCTCCAGTACGGCGAACTCGGCAGCCCGAGCAGGAATTTCTCCTACCTCTCCCAACGCGCCCGGAGCAAGGCCCGATCGGGTGCGAACGATGTGGTGCTTTCCGACGGCGGCTCGCTCAACAGCGTCATCCTCGACGCGGGCGCGCAGATCAACGGCGACATCATCATCATCGACGATTCCAAGGGCGATAAGACCGTCATCGCCAAGTAAGACGGCCAAGGACGCACACATCATGCCGGACGCACACCACAACATCTTTCGGGTCCGCAGGGGGCTGGGCCTCCTGCTGGCCCTGTTGGTCCTGAGTCTGTCGGCCTGCGCCAAGCTCGATCCCCGCCAGGTGGATGTCGACTTGCCCGCGGACATGCCCATGGTCAAGGAGACCAGTTTCGACAAGCCCCTGGCCGACTTGGGCAGAATGACCCAGATCTACGGCAAACGGGTGCTGATCCAGGGCAAGGACATCACCGACTTCACCGGACTGTCCACCTTCGGCTATGGCGAAATACCGCGCGACATCACCGAGATGACCAAGAGCGCCCTCAACGCCATCGGCGGCAACGTGGTCTACATTCCCTACAGCCCGGTATACATCAACAACCAGATGGTCACCGGCTATTCCAATTTCCAGGGCAAGCTCATTCCGGATATCGTCCTGTCCGGCGGCATTACCGAGTTTGACCGCGGCCTGGAAAGCAGGGGCAGCAACACCGATTTCGGCGTCACCACCAAACCCTTCAACGTCAACCAGTCCTGGGTGCCGGGCGACATCATCTCGGTGGACTACAACCAGGAAGACAAGGAAAGTCTGGCGCGGATCACCCTGGATTTCAACCTGCTCGATTTTCAGACCATGGCCGGGGTGGCCCGGATGCAGACCGTCAACACCATCAACGTCTACAAGGCGGCCGCGGACAAGGAGTTGGGGTTCACCATCTTCGGGCCGACCTTCGGCCTCAAGGGCACGGTCAAGAAGATCCAGGGCCGGCATGCGGCCATCCGCCTGCTGGTGCAGACCAGTGTCCTGCAGATCGTGGGCAAGTATCTTTATCTGCCTTATTGGAAGCTGATTCCCGAGATGAAGCCCGACCAGGTGGTGCTGGACAAGATCCGCCAGGATTTCCGTAACCTGAGCCAGAGCGAAAAGATCGGCGAAATGCAGACCTGCCTGTACCTCAAGGGGTACAACGTGCCGGTCACCGGTCAAATGGACAGCCGGACCCAGGCGGCGTTGGCCAATTTCAAGCCCGGCGCCCGCAATGCGGCCGACACCGAGCTGTATGTGGAGCTGTGGAGTTCGCTGGGCGACAACATGGACCAGGTGGCCAACCGCCGCGAGATGCTGGCGCGGGCACTGGAAGGCGAGGTGCCGACGGAACGGGTGGCGGCCGCTCCGGCCCCGGCGAAAAAGGCGGCCAAAACCGAGGCCGTCCCGGCCAAGGTGGCCGAGCAGAAACAGGAAAAACCAGCGCCGAAAAAGGAAAAGCCGGCAACCGAACGGGCGGCCAGCGGCCCAGCCGCGGTGGCGCACGGCAGCCAGCCGGCACCGGTGAAGAAGAGCGCGCCGGTCGTTGCCGGCCAACCGAACGCCGGCCGGCAAAACGAGACGGACGGCATGGCCCAGGTGGTGCGCGCCCAGCCGATCCTGGGAACGAAATCCGCGGCGGAGGCGCTGATCAATGAACGACAGACAGCCGAGTAGTCTTGTCCGGGGAATGGCGATCGGCGCCCTGGCCGTCGCGCTGGTCGGCCTGCTCCTGGGAGCGGTCCATGGCGACGGTCCTGTCCTGTCGATCCCTGTCCCGGAACCGCCCGTCGACCGGGTGCTGCCCATGCCACCCTCCATGTCCCCGCCTCCAGCCCCGGTCCATACCGGGGGATACGCCGGGGGCCATGCCGGAGCCGGCCGCTATCAGATCGCCACTTGGGAGTCGGGCGGCGTCCACGGCGTCTTCGTGGTCGACACCGCCACCGGCACGACCAAGCTGGTCTACAGTTCGGGCAAGGGTCCGGGCGGCAAGAGTGTCAATCACCTTGGCAAACCCTTTCAACAGATGTAAAAACGAACGCATTCATGCGGATGTGACTTAAAGGAGCAGGAAATGGCGAAGATGAAGTGGTGGAACGGATTGCGGTCGGTGGCGGAGGAGTTGATCATCCTGGCGCTGGTGCTCATGGCGGTGCTGGCATCCAATCTCGGCCATGCCGCGTCCGGATCGTCCAGCCTTCAGGGGTACGGCTTGAAAATTTTCCGCGTCGAGTCCGGACTGTATCCCTTCGTGCACGTCTACATGCGGACCTTCGACCAGGAGATGAACCCCCTGGTCAATCTCAACGTGCTCAACATCGGCATGATGGTGGAGGGCAGGGCCTACGATCCCCGCAAGCGGCAGTACTTGATCCAGCCCCTGCGCGGGCGGGAGGAGGCAACCCGCTCCATCCTGGTGCTCGACACCAACAAGGCGCTGAAAGGGGCCGACTTCGAGGCCATGGTCAGGGCCGCCGCCCGGTTCATCGACGCCAAGCGGCCCCAGGATCAGGTGGCGCTGCTGGCCTTGGACAACAGCGCCGAGGGCTACACGGTGCTCTCCAATTTCGACCGCGAGCCTTCGAATCTCGGCCGCCGTCTGGCCGATCTCCAGCCGCGCGCCGACAAGACCCGCCTCTACGACGGCGTGGGTGCCGCCATGCAGCTGGCCGCCACCGCCATGGGCGGCGATTCGTCGAGCGAGGTCGAGTACGTGGTCTCCAGCTCGATCGTCATTCTCGGCAGCGGCCGGGACGACGACAGCGCCATCAGCCGCTCGGACCTGATGACCAGGATTTCCAGCCTCAAGATCCCGACCCCGATCTACGCCCTGGGCTTCACCGGCGGCGAGGGCAGGGACCAGCGCAATCTCCAGGCACTGGTGAAAAATTCCTTCGGCAAGTACTATCCCGTCGGCGGCGGCTATGAGACCATCACCCGCAGCATCGAGGATATCCAGCACGTCATGCAAAGCGACTACGTGCTCACCTTCCGGGCCTATGTCCCGGTGGACGGCGGCAAGCACAACGTCAAGGTGGGGGTGGAGTATCCCACGGGCAGCGGCATCATGTACTACGATTCCTCCTTTTTCGAGGCCATCGAACCGCCGACCTTTCCCCGTATCCTCGAGGCCCAGGCCAAGGTCGACAAAGCTATTCCGGCCTTGGGCAAGGATGAGGAATTGTATCTGAAAAATCCCTACGCGCCGGCAAGCGCCCCACCGGCCGGATCCAGGAACTGAAGCGCCGTGGGGCCGCCCCGCCGGGTTGCCCGGCATCCGTTGCAACAGCCGCCCAGCCTCCCCGCCGTTTCGGCGGCCGGAGGCTGTCGCGGTTTGTCCGCGTCCCCGGGGCCCGCACCATGCCCGAGGCCATGACCGAGGAGGGCGCCGCCTTCCTGGTGGCGCTGGCCACCGGCTGCGTTCGCCGGGAATATCGGCTCGACGCCGGTGGCGCGCTCGTCGGCCGGGACGGCTTGTGCTGCGAGGTGGTGGTAACCGGTGCCACGGTGTCGCGCCGCCATCTCAGGATCGGCACCCGGGATGCGGCCACCTTTTGCCTGGAGGATCTCGATTCGACCAACGGCGTTTTCGTCAACGGCCGCCGGATCGACCGCCGTGTCTTGCTGCACGACGGCGATCTGATCGGCCTGGGCACGGCGACGCCCCATCTCCGGTTTCAGCGCCACAGCAGCGGCCAGGAACATGCCTGCGCCCTGGCCGCGCAGCCACAATGGACGATCGGCCGCGATCCGGACAGCGACCTGCCGCTGTCGTTCGATCCCACGGTGAGCGGGCGTCATGCGGAGTTGATTCACGAAAACGACACCCTGGTTCTGCTCGACCGGCACAGTCTCAACGGCACCTGGGTCAATGGCAGGGCGGTGCGGCGAACGGTGCTGGCGCCGGCCGACACGGTGGTCATCGGCTCGACCCGGTTTCGCCTGCGCCTTGAGGCCGACGGCTCGCTGGCGGTGCGCCGGCGGGAAAACGGACAAGCCCTCCGGCTGGAGGGGCTCGGCCTGGGCCGATATGCCGCCGGCGGCACGGGACGGGCGCTGCTCGACCGCATCACCCTGGCCATCGCGCCCGGGGAATTGGTCGGCATCATCGGTCCCTCGGGCGCCGGCAAGACCACCCTGCTCACCGCCCTGTGCGGCGCCGCCCGTCCGGACCGGGGACAAGTGCTGCTCGACGGGACAGACCTGGACACCGCCGCCGCCATGTTCCGCAACGCCATCGGCTATGTGCCCCAGGACGACATCCTCCATCCCGAACTAAGCGTCGAGGCCAGTCTCGACTACATTGCCCGGCTGCGGCTTTCACCCGATCTGGCGCCCGGCCAGCGGGCGGACATCGTCACCGGCGCCATCGAAACCCTGGGATTGGAGCCGGTGCGCCGGACTCCGATTTGCCGGCTGAGCGGTGGCCAGCGCAAGCGGGTGTCCATCGGGGCCGAACTGCTGGTCCGTCCCGGCCTGCTCTTTCTCGACGAACCCACCTCGGGCCTGGACCCCTGCACCGAGGAACGGCTGATGCGCCACTTCAGGCGCATGGCCGACCAAGGCACCACGGTGGTGGTCACCACCCATGTGCTGGCGAATCTGGACCTGCTCGATAAGGTGGCGGTACTCGCCCAGGGACGGCTGGCATTTTTCGGGCCACCGGCCGAAGCCCTGGTTTTTTTCGGCGAACAGGACAAACCGCTGGACAACCCGGCCCGGATCTTCGAGCTGCTTGCCGGCGAAGAGGGGACCTCCGGGCAGGAGGAGATTGCCGGCCGCTACGCCGACTCCTTTGAAAACTCCCCTTTTTTCCAGACATATGTCGCGCGGGCACTGTCGCCGGCCGGCCGGGCCTGGTCGAGCGCCGGCGGCGAGCAACAGCGGCCGGAATGCGGATGGAAGTGGGCGCACGCCGCCCTGGGGCGGATGCTGCACCGGTTTTCCCTGCCCGAATCGTGCCGCTCCTGGCTGATCCTGTCGCAGCGCCACCTGCAAATCCGGTTCGCCGCCAGCAGGCGGTTGTTGCTGTTGCTGCTGGTGCCGGCGGTGCTGGCCCTGGTCACCTTGTCGCAGCCCGTTGCCGGGGTGGTGGCGGACCAGACGGTCCGCGAACGCAAGGAGGCCATTTCCGCCACGATGGCCCATGGCGGCCCGGCAACTTCCATCCTGATCAAGCAACTGCTGGCTCCGGACGGCCCGCGCGATTCCCGTTCGGCCGTGGACGTGCTCCACGCCCTGCGGCACGAAGGGGTGGGGCATCTGCCGGTGCCCATGAGCGTGCTGCTGATGATCGTCATGACCGCGGTGTTCACCGGCACCCTGATCGCCTGCCTGGAGATTTCCCCGGAGCGTTCCATCTACCGGCGGGAGCGGATGTCGCATTTGCGGATCGTGCCGTATCTCGGCTCGAAACTCCCCTTTTGCCTGGCCATGACCGCCGGGCAATGCCTGGTCTTTGTCGCGCTCTGCTGGCTGCATCCGGTCCTGGGGCAGCTCCCGTTCGCGCCGGTCTGGCTGGTCATGGTCGCGGTGGCCTGGAGTTCGGTGGCCATCGGCCTGCTGCTCAGCGCCGCCGATCCCAGCGACGGGCGCTTTTCGGTGATGCTGGCCATTGTCGTGGTCTTGCCCCAGTTGCTGCTGTCCGGCGGCCTGGGGCCCGACTTTTACGGACGGATGGCCGGCGGCCTGCGCTGGGCGGCCGACTTGCTGCCGGCCCGATGGGGACTGGCCATGGCCTGCACCGCCCTGTTCGGCTCGCTTGAGGGCGAAGGCGCCCGCTGGATTCCCGCCCTGGTCCGGGAAGTGATAGGTTTTGACTTCGGCCGGGACGTTTATTATAGTGCCTTTTGGGCCCTTTCGGCCCAATCCGTTTTCTGGCTTCTCGGCTGCGCCGGCATACTCCGATACCGCGATCCTCGATGATGTTGCACGATGCCCCGACCCTTGTCGATCCGAGCGTCGACAACTGCCCTCCGGTTGTTGCCGGCAACGACGGCCTGATTGCCGGCCGGTACAGTTTGTCGCAACCCCTGGGCGGGGGCGGGATGGGCAGCGTCTACCTGGCCACCGATCTGGTGCTGGCGCGCCAAGTGGCGGTCAAGACCATTCGGGCGGAGCTGAGCGGCAGCGAGGAGGTCCGGGCCCGGATCAAGCGCGAATGCCGTCTGCAGGCGGCCATCGGCACCCATCCCCATATCGTCACCCTGTACGACACGGTCGAGGAAAACGGCCATATCTACCTGGTGATGGAATATATCGACGGCGAGACCCTGGCCGCGCGCCTGGCCGCCGCCGACTCCCGTGGCCTGCCGCTGGCCACGGCCTTGGACATTGTCCGCCAGATCCTGCAGGCCCTGGCCTGCATCCACGACCGCGACATCGTTCATCGCGACATCAAGACCGCCAACATCCTCCTCCGCCCGCAGCCGGATGGCCGCTACCAGGCCAAGCTGACCGATTTCGGCATCGCCCGGGCCGAGGAGCCCGAGGCCATGACCCGGCTCACCACCCTGGGAGTGCAGGGGCCGGGAACTCCGGCCTACATGGCGCCCGAACGGATCGATCCCCAAGCCTTCGGTCCGGTCTGCCCGGCCACCGATCTGTACGCGGTCGGGGTCATTCTCTACGAATTGCTCGCCGGCCAGCCGCCGTTTACCGGGACCATGACCGAGATCTTTTCCGGCCACCTGGTGCTGCCGCCGGCCCTGGCCGCGCTTCCCGCCCATCTGCCGGAGCGATTGCGGCCGATCCTGGCCACGGCCCTGGCCAAACAGCCCGCCGACCGTTACCGGGATGCGGCCGGGTTTGCCGCGGCCCTGGACGGGCTCGATCGGGCAGCGATCGACCTGTCCTCGCACACGGCCCAGGCGGAACCGACCGTGCTGGTCCTGGCCACGGAAAACTCGACGCCTCCCCGGCCCGAGGCGACCGTGCTCAATCCGGCCCAGGGACGGCCGCGAAAGAGACGTGCACAGCTGCCCACGCCGCGTCGCCTGGCTTATGCCGCTCTTGCCCTGGCTGTGCTCGCGGTGGGCGGCTTGCTCCTGTTTGCGCCCTCTTCCCCGGTACAGCCGACCGCCGAGGCAATCGCGCCGCCGGCCACCGCAGTACCTGTCCGGCCGGTGGCAACGGCCGTCACGGCTGAGCCGCAGCCGGAAGTCGTCTCGGCCCTGGAAATGGTCGAACAGATGCGTCAGCAGAAAAATACCGACGCCAGCGCCTTGGCCGCTCCCCAAGCCGAAGCCGGTCCGCCCGCCCGCCCCACGGCCCCGGTCCGGGCTCGGGCCGGAGAGTGGCAGGTGACCGAAGACCGAACCCGCAAAATCTACTGATTCCTCTTGGGTTGCGCCATGGCAGACCGATTGCTTTTTTCGTTGCTGGTTGTCGGTCTCATCCTGACGACCGGATGCGCGCCCCTGGTGTCCACCGCCGGGGCCGGCACCGGCTCCGGCTACATGGCGGGGCCGCAAACAGCGTTCGACGCCGTTGGATCGTTTTTCGACGACCTGGGTCGTTCCATCCAGCAGACCACGCGAAAAATCACCGGCACACCATCGCCGCGCCGCCGCGCCAGTTCTTCAACCGCCGCCGACGGATTGGTCCTGAAAATAGAGCGTTCCATGCTGGTGCCGACCGAGGTGCACTCCGGCGAACAGGTGACCCTGGTCCTGCGGTACACCATCAGGGGGGCTGCGGCCAAGGGCGTGGAGGTCCGGGAACGGAGCGCGCTGAGCAGCGGCGGCAAGGAAATGGCGGTCCTGAAAGACCAGACCAGCGAAAAGGAAAACGGGACCTGGGAAAATACCCTGAGTTTTGCCGTGCCCGCGTCGGCGAAACCCGGGAAATATACCGTGAACATGCAGCTCGGCGCCCAGGGCAAGACCCGGAGCGCGCGGCATTCCTTCACGGTGCGCTGAGGATGGTTGCCATGGCAACGCAGGTTGGCTTTGCTCCGGTCGCGCCGGAGGAGGCCTTGTCGCCGGGAACCTGTCGCCTGGCGGGCATGGAGGCGGGATACGCCGGTTTGACCGATCCCGGCCGGGTGCGGGCCAACAACGAAGACGGCCTGCTGCTCCTGCCTGAGGCCGGGCTGTTCGCCGTGGCCGACGGCCTGGGCGGCCTGGGCGCCGGGGATGTCGCCAGCCGCACAGTCTTGAGCTATCTGCACCGTCAGTTGTCGGCCCTGCCGTTTCCGGCCGACGGCCGGGAACCGTCGCTTTCCCGGCTTGAGGCCCTCGTCGCCGCCGCCAATCGGCATACCTACGAGTACCGGCTGGATTTGGGCAACACCATGGCCACCACCCTGGCCCTGGTCTGGGCCGGCGCCCGCTCGGTGCTGGCGGCCCATGTGGGCGACAGCCGGATCTACCGCTGGCACCGGGGCTGCCTGATCCGGATCACCAGCGATCATTCCCTGGTGCATGCCCTCTGCGAGCAAGGCGCCCTGACCGAGGTCCAGGCGAGGCAATCGCCCCAGCGGCATGTGATCACCCGCGCCATCGGCGCCGAGGCCGAGGTGCGGCCCTCGATCCGGGCGGTGGAGGTCGATCCGGGCGACGTGCTGCTGCTGTGCACCGACGGGTTGACCGCCATGGTGCCCGACGAGGCGATCGCCGCCTTGCTCGGAAGCAATCCATCCGATCCGGGCACGCTGGTCAACGGACTTGTCCGGCTGGCCAACGAGGCCGGCGGGCATGACAACATCACCGCCATTGCCGTGACGATCGAGCCCTGAGCGTATTGCGCCCGCGGTACCGGCGAGCGTTCTCTCGAAATAAAAAAGGCGTTCCGGAAGACCGGAACGCCTTTTTTGGTGGGCCGTGTGGGGCCGATTATGCGTGCTTCTTCTCAGGTGCCTTCAAGGCGGCCAGGATGAGGACCGACACTGCCAGGATGCCAGCCGATACGGCAAAAGGCACCATGAACGATCCGGTCAAATCCTTGAGCCAGCCACCGGCATAGACGCCGCAGAAACCGGCAACGCCCCAGGCGGTGAACAGCAGGCCGTAGTTGGAACCCTGGGCGCTGGCCCCGAAGTACTGCAGGGTCGTGGCCGGGAACAGGGTGAACATGGCACCGTAGTTCCAACCGATCAGACCGGAAACAGCGGCCAGCAGGACGGTGGACTTGCCGAACGGGAAGAGCACCAGCATGGCAACGAACTGGAGGCTGAACAGGGCGATGAAGATCTTCTTGGTTCCGAGCTTGTCGGCCAGCGGACCGATCATGACGCGGACCAGGGCGTTGAAAATCGCCAGGGTGCTGGGCGCCATGGAGGCCGCCATGGCGATCTTCTTGGCTTCCTCGGCCGGGATCTGGGCAGCGGCGTCAAGGGCATTCTTGGCCTTGTAGGCCAGGGTCATGGCGTCGATGCCGTGCTTGGCGATCAGGCTGATGACCATCAGGCCGGCAAAGGAGCCGCCAAAATAGACGAGCCACAGCAGCCAGAACTGAGGAGTTTTCTTGCTCTCTTCGTAGGTGTAGTCGCGATAGGCTTTGGGGCCGCCGGCACCGGTGGCGGGAGCGGGCGGATTCCAACCGGCGGGCTTCCAGCCAACCGGCGGTATCTTCAGGCAAAGGGCGGCCAGGACGACCAGGACACCCATGGCGATACCGACATATTTGAACACGGGAAGAGCGCTACCATTGCCGATGGTGGGCGAATTGATCATCCAGGTGGCCATCGGGGCCATGATGAAGGAACCCAGGCCAAGGCCGACAACGGTGAAACCGGTGGCCAGGGCGCGGCGGTCGGGCCACCATTTGGGCGCCGTGGCAATCGGTGGCAGGTAAACGCAGCCGCCGCCGAAGCCGGCGATAACGCCATAGTAGAGGTAAAGCAGGTACAACGGGGTTCTCCCGGCGGCCTTGGCGGCGTCGCCACCAGCGGCAACGACCGCGGGATCCGGAGGGGTGATGGTGGAGACCATGAAAAAGCCGAAAGCCATGATAATGCCGCCGATGAGAACGACGTTTCTCGGACCGAACTTATCGCTGAGCCGGCCGGCGGGAAAGGTCACCAAACCAAAAACCAGACAGATGATGGCATAGGCCAGGGTGACATCCGTCACAGACCAGCCGAACTGGGTCTGGAGAGGTTTGATGAAAACGCTAAACGCATACAACAATAAACCGCAAGTTGTGCTGCCTAAAAGACCTCCAAGCAGTGGTATCCATCTTGGAAAAGTAGTTTGCTCTGACATTTATGCACTCCCCCTTAATCTTGTAGTTGAGTTGACCTGCTTAGCTACTTTATGTGCGTATCCATGCTTTCGCTTCCCGTTCCCCTCCTTTTTTTGCTGAATTATCTTGTGGTTACCTGATGTTTTCCGGTTTTTCCAACGTGTCGGTGACTATAAAGGAGTTCCAAAGTGCTGTCAACGAACAAAATCAAGGGGTTTGGGCCGTTTTTTCGTCTTTTTTCCTTTATTTGTGATTTAAGCTTGCCAAACAATGATGCGCCATTCAGCCAGAACAAGCTGAAGATGTTGGCGTTTCCCCCTCGGGCTGAATCATAATTCAAGCAAAAAAATCATTTTTTTTGAAAGAAAGAAAAAAATATTGATGATGGTGCCGGCATCAGGCCGATTGCCAGGCGTCGAGTTGTGCTGCCGACGATGCCGCCCATGAAAACAACGGGTTATTGCGAGCGTTGCGAAAGACTGTCTCCCGGCGGAGACGGGGCGATGGATGGAGCACCTGCAACCATGCAACGGTTCTTGCCATTCCGGCTTCGGTCAACTATCATGGCTCGTTGTTTTTGTTGGTACTTTTTTCGTCAACAAGGGAGTCTGCCATGGCCGACAGCCTGTACATCGCCAACCTGGAAAAAGAAAGCGGCAAACTGGTCGTCACCCTGGGGGTCATGGAGATCCTGTCCCGGCGGATCGACCGCGTCGGTTTCTTCCGGCCGATCGTGCCGGGCGACGGCAGCAACGACAACGACATCAACCTGATCAAGAAACGCTACAACATCGGGCTCGAGTACGACGAGATCGCCGGCATCAGCCATGACGAAGCCCGCGCCCTGATCGCCGGCGGCGACGACCGGCTTTTGTTCCGCGAAATTGTCCGCAAGTTCAGCGAAGTCCGCAAGAAATGCGATTTCCTCCTGTGCGAGGGACCGACCATCGTGGGCATGTCCGATGCCTTCGACTACGACATCTCCATCCGCATTGCCCGGGAGCTGGGTTCCCCGACCCTGCACGTGGTCAACGGCCGCGACCGCACCGTGGCCGAAATCGAAAAGAACATCGGCGTGGCCGAAAAGATTTACGAGCAATACCAATGCCCGCTGCTGGCGATCTTCGTCAATCGGATCGACCCTGGCCTGCTGGCCCCGGCGGCCACCGAGATCCGCGCCCTGCACCGCGACAAGCCCTACCGCTTCGATTTTTTGCCCGAGATGGCGGGGTTCAGCATGCCCACCATGGAGGAGATCACCGAGGGGCTCGGCGCCCGCCATTTCAGCGGCCCCTGCTTCAGCCTGCAGCGCGACGTGCATGCCATCAAGGTGGCGGCGATGTCGTCGTCCAACTACATCGATTTCCTCGAAGAGGACGACCTGGTGGTGACCGCGGGCGACCGGCCGGATATCATTTTCGCCACCCTGGGCGCCATTGCCTCGCGCAACTATCCCTCGCCGGCCGGCCTGCTCCTTTCCGGCGGCATGGAACCGAGCCCGTCGATGGTGAAACTGCTCGACGGCATCGGCGGCCTGGCCCTGCCGATCTACCTGATGGACGGCGATACCTTCAGCGTGGCCCGGCAGGCCGGTGAAATCAAGGGAGTGGTCCGGCCGCACAACGAGCAGAAGATCAACCGGGCCCTGGGCGTGTTCGAAAGCCATGTCGACACCTCCGGTCTGGAGCAGCGGGTGATCGAGACCAAGTCCGCGACCATGTCGCCGCTGATGTTCGAGTATTCGCTGTTCCAGCGGGCCCGGAGCATCCGCAAGCACGTGGTCCTGCCCGAGGGATGCGACGAGCGCATCCTCCAGGCGGCCGAGATCCTGCGCTCCCGCGAGGTGGTGGACCTCACCTTGCTGGGCGACGAAAAAATCATCCGCAGCCGGGCCGCCACCCTGGGACTCAAGCTCCAGGACGTGCAGATCATCGATCCCCGCGGCTCGGAGCTGCGCGAGGAATTCATCGAAAGCCTCTACCAGGCGCGCAGGCATAAGGGGGCCACCCGCGACTACGCCCGCGATGTCATCAACGATGTCAGCTACTTCGGCACGTTGATGGTCCATACCGGCCGAGCCGACGGCATGGTGTCGGGGGCGGTGCACACTACCCAGCAAACTGTGCGGCCGGCGTTCCAGATCATCCGCACCCGGCCGGAGGTGCGGGTTATTTCCAGCGTGTTTTTCATGTGTTTCCAGACCAAGGTTCTGGTCTACGGCGACTGCGCCGTCAACCCCAACCCCTCCAGCGAGGACCTGGCCGAGATCGCCATCCGTTCCGCCGAGACCGCCGCCATGTTCGACATCGATCCGGTGGTGGCCATGCTGTCCTACTCCAGCGGGGATTCGGGCCAGGGCGAGGATGTGGAGCGGGTGCGGGCGGCGGTGCTGCTGGCCCGCCAGCGCCGGCCCGAGCTGAAAATCGACGGTCCGCTCCAGTACGACGCGGCCATCGACCTGGCGGTGGGCAGCCAAAAGATGCCGGAGAGCGAGGTGGCCGGCCGGGCCAGCGTGTTCATCTTTCCGGACCTCAACACCGGCAACAACACCTACAAGGCGGTGCAGCGCTCCTCCGGAGCAGTGGCCATCGGCCCGATCCTCCAGGGGCTCAACAAGCCGGTCAACGATCTCAGCCGGGGGTGCCTGGTGGCGGATATCGTCAACACCGTGGCCATCACCGCCATCCAGGCCCAGGCGATGGACCGACAACCTTCGGGCCGCTGAGCGCCGGGCAACGGCGGCCGCCATTCTTTTCATTCTTTGCAGGAGGTATGACCATGACCAAGGAAGCCGACGACAGGACAGCGGTATTGGCCCAAATTCGCCAGGTGTTGGACGCGGTCGAGGCGGACGACCTCGACACCGTCTACGACTACCGGGCGACCATCGTCGCCATGTATGCCCAGGCCATGGCGGAGTTCCATTTCGAGGAGGAGCAGCTCGAATGGCTCAACGAGCTGCTGGCGGCGGTGGAAACCGACGACCTGGCCACCTGCCGCCAGTTGCTCGGCCAGGAGACCAATGCCCAGACCCTGTTCCTCGCCTCCCAATTCGTCGCCCTGATGGCCGGTTTTTTCCACCACGACGAATTGCTGACCATGGCCCAGGCCATGGGCCTCGAGGCCCTGCTCCAGGCGATGGACAGCGACGGGGAATAAACCGCCGGTCCGTTTCCCGGAGGCTGCCATGTCCATCGCCGCCCACGGCCTGCATGCCCGCGGCCAACTTCGCCAGCGCGCCGAGGAGGCCCACCGGCGGCTGGCCCGCTGCACCCTGTGTCCCCGCTGCTGCCGGGTTGACCGGCTGGCGGGCGAAACCGGCCGGTGCGGCACCGGCGCCCTGGCGCGAATAGCCAGTTACGGCCCCCATTTCGGCGAGGAGGCGCCCCTGGTCGGCACCGGCGGCTCCGGTACCATTTTCCTTGCCGGCTGCAACCTCTGCTGCTGTTTTTGCCAGAACTACGAGATCAGCCAGGGCGACGAAACCGGCCAGGAGGTCGATGCCCGCGGGTTTGCCGCCGCCATGCTCGAATTGCAGGCCATGGGGTGCCACAACATCAACCTGGTCACGCCCAGCCATGTGGTGCCGCAGATTCTGGCGGCCCTGATCCCGGCCCTGGAGGGCGGGCTCGACATTCCGATCGTCTTCAACTGCGGCGGCTATGAAAGTGCCGAAACCCTGGCCCTGCTGGACGGCGCGGTCGACATCTACATGCCGGATGTCAAGTTCTGGCGATCGGCCACCGCCGACCGCTATGCCGAAGCGCCGGATTACCCGGACCGGGTCCGCGAGGCCCTGGCGGCCATGCACCGGCAGGTCGGCGACCTGGTTATTGGCCCGGACGGCATCGCCCGCTCCGGTCTGCTGATTCGTCACCTGTTGATGCCGGGCTTGCTGGCCGAGACGGAATCGATTCTCCGCTTCCTCGCCGCCAGCCTGTCCCCGGCCAGTTATCTCAACATCATGGCCCAGTACCACCCCTGCGGCCTGGCCGGCCGGTTTCCGGAACTGGACCGCACCCTTACCGGCGAGGAATACCGCCGCGCCCTGGAGATCGCCCGGACCCTGGGCCTCACCCGGCTCGACAACCCCGATATCACCAGGCTGCTGCTGCGGCTTTACTTGTGAGCGGTTCCCCGTTCCCCGGCATACGTGATTTGGCCAAGGTCAAAGCAGGGAAGTCGTTGATTTCGTTTTGACGAACCGGATTGCCATTGCTACCATACAAGTAGGTCGAATCCATCCGGGCGTGCTCATCGCCCGTCTTGCACGACGGTTTTTGTGGTACCAAGCATCGTGATTCCCGTCCTTCGACGGGACATCTTCCCAACCCAACAAGGAGAAAAGGATGAATTTTGGCTCCATTGCCGAATCGATCGGCCGGTTTGTCGAGAAAACGCACCTGGTGGAACAGGCCAAGGCCGCAGATTTCCCGGCATTGTTCACCAACCCCTGGTTCTTGATCCCCTTTGTCGCCCTGGTCGGCTACCAGCTGTACAAGAAGGCCTTCCGCGACATGATCATTCTAGCCCTCCTCATGGGTGCCTGGTATGCCTCGGGGACGCCTTACATGCATGGGATGGTGATCGACGGCCAGTTGCAGATCAACAAGATCCTGCCGGTTGCTTTCGGCGGTGCCGCGATGCTGGGCTTGATCGTCTATCTTATCATCGGCCGTTCCGATTGAGCGGTCCCGTCCCGGAACCCTTCCGGGCACGGTTGTGACCCGCCGCTCGTCCGACGGCCTGTTGCCGGAGAATCATGGAATACCGTAACGCGATCTTCATTATCACCGAGGAACGTTCTTGCCAGATCTACAATGTCGGCGAGGAATTCAAGGTCGAGCAGAACGCCCTGACCGGTCCCGAAGGCAAGCCCGTCTGCCTGGTGTTGATGAACGAATTACTGAAGGCACTGGTCGAGAAGAAAAGCATGCAGCGCTTTTCTCCCATGGGGCCGCAACGGGTCAAATTCGAGTGCGGCGGCTGCAGCGGCATGATCCGGTTCGAGTTCAAGAAGGAAAAGGATTTCGCCACGCTCCAGATGAAGCTGCTGGCCGTGGCCGAACAGAAGGCGCGGATGCGCCATCTGGACCGGTTCTACGACGTGCTGCGCGGCCTGGACATTTTCGAGCCGCTTAACGACGACAGCCTGCGCGACCTTTCCGCCCAACTCCAGCTGAAGGTGTTCGAGGCCAACAAGGTCGTGCTCAAGAAAGGGGAGCCGGGAACCAGCCTCTATATCGTGCTCGAGGGCAAGGTCGCGGTCATCGGCGACGAGGGGCAGACCTTGTCCGAGATGGGAGTGGGCAAAATTTTCGGGGAAATGAGCCTCTTGTCCGGCGAGCCGATCACCACCTCCATCCATTCCCGGGAAAAGAGCCGCCTGGCCGTGCTCTCCAGCAAGGATTTCAAGCATGTCCTCAACCGCTATCCGGTGCTGCAGGTCTTTTTCTACCGGATGCTGGTGGAGCGGGCCCAGGCCAACACCATGCGGGCCGGCACCATCAGTTCGGGCATGACCGGCCGGTTGGCCGAAATCAATCCGGTGGAATTGTTCCAGCTGATCAACTCCAGCCAGAAGACCGGCAAGGTCCAGCTGACCCTCGACGACGGCAGCGCTGACGTGACCTTCCACGAAGGAGAACTGATCGACGCCCGCTACGGCGAGCTTGCCGGCAAGGAAGCCTTTTTCGCCCTGCTGGCGAAAAGCGAGGGGAATTTCACCTACACCGGCGGACTTACGGCCGAGGAATCCACCCTGCCGGTCATCGGCGGCTTCATGGGCTTGATCATGGAAGGGCTGCGGCGGGTGGACGAGCAGCGGAGCTGAGGGCTGCCGGCGCTCAAGAGGTGAAAAACCGGCCCCTTGTCAGGGATTGGCCTGGAGAAATTGCTGCCGTAACCGGGCCTTTTGCTCGGGCGAGAGGGCGCGCCACTGTTCCAGCAACTCTTGCCGCTGCTCCGGCGGGAGCTGCCGCAACTGCTCCCGGGCGGCCCGCAGCCGCTGTCTTTGTTCCGGCGACAGATTGCGCCAGCGCTGGAAACGATCCTTGGCCTCGGCCCGCTGCTCGGGAGACGCGTTCTGCCAGCGGTCGGCCCCCTGGCGCAGCCGTTGCCGATCTTCCGGGGCAAGGTTGTTCCACTCCTTGGCAAAGGGCTGGAGAATGCGTTGCTCCCGGGGGCTGAGATCCTTGAAAGCGCCGGCCTGAAGGAGCGGTGCCCAACCGAGCAGCAGCGCCAGCATCAGCCCCAAGCCTGTCAGCCAACGCTTCCTGCCTTGTCGATGAGTAGTTGCCATTGTCTGTCTTCCCGATTTTCCTCCGGGCCGGAACCCGGCTCTTGACCGCCGGTTGTGCCCGTCAGGCGCAAGCGATTGGACCATCTCGCCCCTATTCGCTCTCCTCTCCGGATTCCTTCACGTATCTGGACAGATAAAACGATTGCACCACCACAAAAACCAAGGTCAGGCCGAGCATGCCGAACAACTTGAAATTGACCCAGGTGTCGCGGTCGTAATAGGTCATGACATAGAGGTTGACCCCGCCTAACACGAAAAAGAAGGTTGTCCAGGCCAGGTTGAGGCGCCGCCAGACCGGCGACGGCAGGGTGAGGTTGCTTCCCAGCAGGCGTTCGATGGCGGTTTGCCGGCCCACCACCTGGCTGAGCAGAAAGGCGCCGCCGAACAGCCAGTTGATGACCGTGGGCTTCCATTTGATGAATTGCTCGTCACGCAGGAAAAGGGTGAGGCCGCCGAAGACGAGGATGATGGCCAGGGTGGTCAGCTGCATCGTCCCCACCTTGCGGGTGGTGATCCACAGCCAGCCGCTCTGGGCCAGGGTGGCCACGATGGCCACCCCGGTGGCGACGTAGATGTCGAACAGCTTGTAGGCGACGAAAAAAAGCAGGACCGGAAGAAAATCGAAAAGAAACTTCATGGATGCAGGTCAAGGGAAGACGGCGGAACGGACGGCGGGAGGCAGTGAGCCGGATCAGATGCCTTGCCGGAGGTTGCGGGTGGGTGCAACGCGCCCTCTTCTTTTAAACATTCTCACCCGCTTTTGCCATCGGGAATAATGGCTGCAGGCGGTGCGGCCGGCATAAAAAAAGGGGCGAACGAATCGCCCCTTGTTACTGCTTTGGTCGGTCGAAATCAGGAAATAACGCTCAAGGATTATTTTTTCTGCATTGCCTGCCATTCTTCGATAACAGCCTTGCAAGCCGGGGTGGCTTTGTCAAGGTTCTCCGGTTTGGCGACACAACCTCTTCTGCCGCCGCCGCCTTTGACGACATCGGCGCAGGGGCCGCCGGGGGCAATCTGGGCTGCGCACTCTTTTTCAAACTTCGCCCGATTGGCCAAATCCGCAGCATCCTCCGCAGCAAAAGCACTCGCGCACAAAAACAACGACGAAATCAGAATCACTGCCATTCTCATGGGGTTCCTCTCCTTACATAGGTGGGGGTGAAAGAAAGAACTTCGCCTTGCAACCATAAATTTTACTGTACACAACGATCAAAAATACTGCAATAGGTTTTCCTGGTCGTTGCGAGGCTAACTCAGGAGCATAGTTAGATTTTTCTAGTCAATGGAACCGCGGGGGAAAGGGCGCGAACCGCGCCGAGCGCGACCGCCAGGCGCCACTGCAGCAGCCGGCGACCGCAAGAGCTGCGGGGAAAAAAGCACAAGGGCGGGATGGCCCCGCCCCTGTCATCAACAAAGGTCAGAGATACAGATCCCTGGTTTTGCCGCTACGAATCGCCTCGACGTTGCGGCGGGCCTGTTCCCGGTGCTGGGATTTGGGGACCTTTTCCAATTCCCGATCCACCAGGGCATAGCCCACGGCCTTTACCTCGGGCGAGGCGTAATCCTCCAGGTATTCGGACAGGGTCATCAACGCATTGGGGTGGCAGACGTTCTTGATCTGGCCGCTCTTGGCCAGGGCCATGAAACGGTCGCCGGTGCGGCCGGAGCGGTAGCAGGCGGTGCACCAGGAGGGCACCAGTCCCTCGGACATCAGCCAGGCAATGATCTCGTCGGCCGTGCGTTCGTCGTTCTTGGCGAATTGGGCGGTCAGGGTGGGATCGATCTCGCCGGTTTCCCGGCGGCGTTTTTCGGCCATGTAGCCGCCGACGCCGACGGCGCTGCAGGCGCTCATCTGGGTGACGCCGCAGTCGAGCAGGTCCTTGCGCATGGCGGCGGTCTCCCGGGTGGAGATGATGATGCCGGTGTAGGGCACTGCCAAGCGCAGGACCGCGACGATTTTCTTGAAGGTTTCGTCGTCGGGGATGTTGGGGTAGACCGCGCTCAAGTCCACCCCCTCGGCCGGCCGGATGCGCGGCACCGAGATGGTGTGGAAGCCGACCCCGTAGGTTCGTTCGAGATGCTCGTTGTGGATCACCATGGCCAGGGCCTCGAACAGGGGATCGTGGAGGCCGAAGAGCACGCCGGCGCCGACATCGTCGATCCCGGCCGTCATCGCCCGGTCAAAGGCGGTGGTGTGGTACCAGTAATCCCGTTTCGGCCCGGCCAGGTGAAAGCGCTCGTAGGTCGGCTGGTGGTAGGTTTCCTGGAAAAGGATGTAGGTGCCGATGCCCACCTCCTTGAGTTTGCTGTAGTTCTCAACCGTGGTCGCGGCGATGTTGACGTTGACCCGCCGGATCTCGCCGGAGAGATCGGCTTGCGTCTGGTAGATGGTGCGCAGGCAGTCGAGGATGTAGTCGATGGGGCAGTTGACGTCGTCCTCGCCGGCCTCGAGCGCGATCCGCTTGTGTCCCATGGAGACGATTTCGACGATCTCGTCGCGGACCTCGTCCTGGGTCAGCTGGCGGCGCTTGAAGCTGTGGCATTCGTTGTAGGCGCAGTAGGCGCAGCGGTTGACGCAGTAATCGCTGACATAGAGCGGCGCGAACATGACGATGCGGTTGCCGTAAATCGCCTCCTTGATCGATCGGGCCACCTGGTAGAGCCGGGGCAGGTGCCGGTCGTCCATCTTCAGCAGGTTCGCCACCTCGAGGTGGCTTAAGCCCTCGAAGCGGGCGGCCTTGTCGAGGATCGCCTCGATGGCGCTGTCCGGGGCGGCGGCAGCCTGGTCGAGAATGGCTTCGATCTCGGCCGGGCGGATGAATTGGTCGATTTCCACAGTGTCTGTCAACATGGCATGCTCTCCCATGGCCCGGCAGGCAGCAGCATGGCCGCCTGCCGGTGAGGATAGAATCAAACAATAGGCCCGAGTCCGCCCGCAGGCAAGGCTCGCGGCCAAATACCGTCAGGGCCGCAACGGCTCCGGAGGACGGCTCGGCTCCGGGCAAGGCACCGTCAGCCGTGCGCCTGGGCCGGACCGGACGCGGCGTGCTGGTCGTGGGCCGGGAAAACGTCGAAATTCTCGACGATGAACAGATAGATCAAGATGCCCACCGAAATTAGCCCCATGGTCAGAAACAGCTCGGCCACCGAGGGGAAATAGCTGGCCCCGGCCGCCTTGGCCATGCCGGTGAAGACCACGTTGCCCCGGTTTAGGGCCACGCCCAGGACCATGAGCACCGCATTGCGCACGATCATGGTCTTGGTCATCTCCCGGCCCAGCAGCTTGTAGCTCCAGAAAAACCAGAGCGGCAGCAGGCAGCCGATCCCCAGCTCCAGCAGGCACATCACGCTGACGGTGTCCAGGGCGAACAGCGCGGCCAGCTGCCCGCGCACGGCCAGGTCGCCGACCCGCAGCACCGTGTAGAAGGTCATGACATAGCCCGACCATTTGGCCAGATAGGTCATGGCCGGCGCATCCCACTCGTGCCGGAAAAAGCGGCCCGCCAGCGCGGTTTCGCAGGTGACCATGGCCGGGCCGACCGCCACCGCCGAGGAATAGTAGAGAATCGGCAGAAGCATGGTCCACCACAGCTCGTTGAGTTTGCCCAGGGTCAGGACGTACATCGAGCCGAGCGAACTCTGGTGCATGGTCGATAGGGCGATGCCGCCGATGACCAGCGGCGCGGTCAGCCTGGTGAAGAAGGAGGAGACTTTGCGCAGGCCGAGCCCCTTGAACAACACCGGCGCGAACTCGCAGGTAAGGACAATGGTGTAGAGCAAGACGCACATGTAGAGCTCGAACATCACCGAATGCTCGCCCCAGCTGAAGATCGGGTGCCACCAGCCGTACCAGCGGCCCAGATCCATCAGCAGGCCGAAACCGACCAGGCAGTAGCCGAGCCAGGCGGTGAGAATGGCCGGCTTGACCACGGATTTGACCTTTTTCACTCCGAGTACGTAGTAGATGCCGGCAGTGGTGAAGCCGCCGGCGGCCAGGGCCACGCCCAGCTTGACATCGACGTAGATCCACAGCCCCCAGGGCCAGGCGTCGGTGAGGTTGGTCATCTGCAGGCCGTTGACCAGGCGATAGGCGACGATGCCGACGAAAATCAGGGAAAAGCCGATCAGGACCAGCCGGAAAGGGGTCATGCGAAAGGTGATTCTGGTGCCGTTGATGGTCATGCCTGCGGTCCTCCCGTGTGGTCGAGTTTACCCTCCGCCGCGGCATTGCGGCGTTTGTTGATGAAGTAGATACCGGAGAGGATCGCGGTCCAGCCCAGGAGAATGGCCGGCAGCTTGCTGAGGATCTGCCAGGTGTAGGCCGGCAGCGATTCCTGCGGCACCGCGGTCTTGAAACCGAGCTTGTCGAACGGCTGGTCGGAAAGATAGAGCCAAGCCGTGCCGCCGACCTCGGTCTCGCCGAAGACGTGGTCGATATAGAGTCCCTTGTGGGCGGCGATCCGTTGATGGGCGACCTTGACCAATTGGTCGCGGTCGCCGAACTGCATCACCTGGTTCGGGCAGACCGCGATGCAGGCGGGCTGCTCGCCGGCGACCACCCGGGTGAAGCACATCTGGCACTTGGAAACCTTGGGAAAACTCTTGTCCCACTCGTACTTGGGAATGTTGAAGGGGCAGGCCACCATGCAGTAGCGGCAGCCGACGCAGAGATCGGGGTGATAGACCACCGGCCCTTCCGGGGTCTTGCGCAGGGCGCCGACCAGGCAGGACGAAGCGCAGGCCGGATCGACGCAGTGCAAACACTGTTTCTTGGCAAAACGCCAGGCCGCGTGGCCGCCTTGGTCGGTGACATCGTGCTTGCTGACCACGGTCCAGTTGATATCCACCAGCTGGGCGGCCTCGCCCAAGGTGGGTTTGTTGACTTCATCGTATTTCTTCTCGTTCCACAGCTTGCAGGCCACCGTGCAGGCGCCGCAGCCGAAACATTTGGTCATGTCGACCAGGACTCCCTTGGACATAATCGTTTCCTCGCCTTCGGCTTAGGCCTTGTTCTTCGCGGTCAGCGAACCGCTGCGGTCGGTGTAGGTGGTGTGCAGGAGCCGGTGCGCCAGCTCGCCGTTGGGCTGCCCCAGATATTCGGCGTACAGGTCCATGACCTCCTTGTTCTCGTGGCTCAGCCGTTTCTTGTAGATGGTGGCATCGATGGCATAGATCGACCGGATCCGTTCCTTGCGGACCCAGTCGCCGGGGGGCACCGAGGTCTTGGGCTGGCCGCCGCCGCTGATGCAGCCTCCGGGGCAGGCCATGAACTCGACGAAATGGTAGCGGGGCGGCAGGCCGGCCTGCTTGTCGGCCCGAATCTGGTCGAGCAGTTGGCGGGCGTTGCCCAGGCCGCTGGCCACCGCCACCCGCAATTCGCCGAATCCCGGCACCTCGAGGCTCGCCTCCTTCACCCCCTGCAGCCCGCGTACCGCGGTCAGGTTCAAGAGCGCATCCGGCGGATTTTGGCCGGTCAGCAGGTAGTAGCCGGAGCGGACCGCCGCCTCCATCACCCCGCCGGTGGCGGCGAAAATGACCGCCGCGCCGGTGCCCTCGCCCATGAGCGAATCGTAGGGCTGGGGGGCGAGATTGGCGAGATCGATGCCTTTTCCCTTGATCATCCGGGCCAGTTCGCGGGTGGTGAGGACAAAGTCGACGTCGCGCAGCTCCGGGTTTCCGGCCAAGGCCCCGGCGCTGTTCATCTCGCCGCGCGAGGCTTCGAATTTCTTGGCGGTGCAGGGCATGATCGACACGCTGACGATCTGCTTGGGATCGATTCCCTTTTTCTTGGCGTAATAGGTCTTGGCCACCGAGCCGAGCATCTGCTGCGGCGACTTGCAGGTGGACATGTGCTCCAGCAGGTCGGGATAGAAATACTCGCAGAACTTGACCCACCCCGGCGAACAGGAGGTGAACTGGGGCAGGGCGGTCGGGGCGTGGCCCTCGCCATCGTGCTGACCGCCGGCCGCCTTTATCCGGCCGATCAGTTCGGTGCCTTCCTCCATGATGGTCAGGTCGGCGCTGAAATTGGTGTCGAACACCCGGTCAAAGCCCAGCATCTTCAAGGCCGCTACCATCTTGCCCTCGACGATCGAGCCGGCCGGCATGCCGAATTCCTCGCCGATGGCGATGCGGGTGGCCGGCGCGGTCTGGACGATCACATGCAGCTTGGCATCGCCGATGACCCGCAGCACCCGGGCGATATCGTCGCGCTCGCCGATGGCGCCGGTCGGGCACCACAGCGCGCACTGGCCGCAGTTGACGCAGGTGATGTCGTTCTTGATCGGCAAGCCGTAGAACCCTTCGACGCTCTGCACGCGCTCGCAGGCCTCGGCGCATTGGCCGCAGAGGATGCACTTGCGGTCGTCGCGGACAATGGAGGGGTTGGCGGGATCGATCGGAACCCGGCCGCGCACCTGCACCGGCCAGGAGCCGGGCGCATTGTATTGCTGCGGGGTCCACCCTTCGCCGCCGGAGGGTTTGCCGGCATCCTTGCAGCCCGACAGCGTTGCCAGGGCACCGCTCAGGCCGGCCGCTCCCAGTCCCTTGAGAAAAAAACGCCGGGAGCACGGCAGGCCCTTGTTGCTTTTGGTCTCCATATCGTCCACATCCTCCGCTGAAATGATCTCACGGGTGCCCCGGTCGCGTGCCATTTCCCGCCGTTTTATCCCAACCTGGCGCGCTCTTTTCTTCATCGCGCCAAGACGGGCACCGGCACCGAACGATCCCCCTTCCTCCGCATCCTTTCTCCCGATCGAATCGAGCCCTTTTTCAGGAAGCCGTTCCTGATTGGAGGAAGTTTCGCGGTACCACATGACAACTATATAGAGAATTAATTCTCTATATATATTTTATTGAAAAATGGTTGATTTGTCAATCGTATTTAAAAATTGAAAAGCGATGAATTGGGGATTTTTTTTGCAAACGATCAAGCCGGCGAACAGGGAAAAACAGCGGGGGAAAAGAAGGCGCCAGGAGGGACGGGGCAAGCGGTGCCGGCCGCACCTTCCGAACCGTTGCCCGGGGCGGGAGAAATGGCGGTCGGCACGGGTGAACCGGTGCGGAGCAACCGGTTCTTCGCGCTCAGATGAACCGGACCGAGGTGGTGTTGAGGTGTTTTTCCTCGAGCAGGGAAACGATGCGGCGGACGATGTTGCGGCGCAGATCGAGTTCCTGGGGGGTGTTGGGGTCCTGGTGGGCTTCGTTGATCCGGGTGCCGACGATGAAATGGATGATGTCGCTGCCCAGCATCAGGCGGACGATGTCCCCGGCCGGATTGGTCGGCAAGCGGGCGACCGGCACCTCCTCGGCCAGCAGTTGCGCCACATGGGCCAGGGTCAGGGCGCCTTCGGTGATCAGGTCGATGCCTTCCATTCTGGCCGGCGGCGGCAGGCCGGTGTCGAGCTGGCCGAGGTCGACGGTGATCGGCCGCCGCAGGACCCGGCCGATGATGGTGGCGGTGGTGCCGCCGCAGATGATTTTCCGGCCCGGAAAGGTCTGGGCCGCCTGGGCGAGTTCGAAATCGCGCTGGGGTGCGAAGGGCGGCCCGGTCATGACCAGCAGCTGCCGGGGCACCCGGTAATGGACCACGGCGCAACTGATGTCGTCCCGGGCGGTCCCGCCGTCGTTGGCCAGCGCCCGGTCCATCAGGGCCGCGGCCAGCCGCCGGGACGACATCTCGGGATTGGCGCGGATCAGCTCTCGGGCGTAGTCCGCGGCCCGCTCCCAGGTCCAGCCCAACGGCATGGCCGGCTGGCCCATGCCCGATTGGGTGATGCCGTCGGAGCAGCACAGCAGTCGGTCGCCGATGGCCAGCTGGACCCGGCCGTGGTAGATCAGCCGCTCCTTCCATCGCTCCAGGGTGATCACCGAACGTTCCAGCTCCACCTCCTCGGCCCCGCGCAGCAGCGCCAGGGGCGGGTTGCCGTGCTCGATGAAGCGCAGATTGCCGCTTTCGTCGAGATCGATCAGGGTGAAGGTGGAATAGCTGATCTTCCGCACCTCGCAGATCGGCAGAGTATCCATGATCGAGTGGGCCCAGCTGCGGGTGTCGGTGCAGGTGGAGGCGAACTTGAGGGCCATGGAGGCGGTGAGATTGGCCAGCACCGAGGCCTTGACCCCGGAGCCCAGACCGTCGGAGAGGACCGCCAAAACCCGGCCTTCTTCCTTGATCCGGTGGGACAGGACCGCATCGCCGCAGATCGACTGGCGGTACTTGCTGCACTGGGCATGGTCGACATCGATGAAGGCGTTGTCAGCCATTGCCGCCGCCCCCTTCCTCGCCGTCGATCTTGGCCGGCGAAAACGATTCGATGATGCTGTTGAGGGTCACCTCGGATTCGGCGGCGTTTTCCCCCAGCAGGTAGGCGATCTTCTGCACCGTGGCCAGATTCTTCTGGATGACTTCGCGGGCCCGCCGGATCACCTGTTCCTTCTGCACCGCCGGCCGGGTGATGTCCTGGAGGATGGCGCCGGCCACCGCATGCGGGTCGATGGTGAAGATCGACAGGTGCAGGATGGTGTCGAGGAAGCGGACATCCCGATCGAGGATGTCCATGTCGTTCTTGAGCACGCTGGCAAAGAGCGAGTGGAAGGGCAGCAGCGCCTCGATCGACACCCCCTCCAGCTCAGCCGGGGTGGCGGTCGCATGGTGATGGTTGATGATGGCGACAAAGGCCTCGTTGCATTCCAGCACCCGCAAATCGCTGTCGACGATAACCACCGCCGAGGGCATCTTGTGCATCAGCACATTGGCCTTCTTGAAGGCCAGCTGCCGCATCCAGGACACGCACATCGCCCGCTCGGCCCGCTGCGCGATCAGGGCCTTGCCGAATTCGCGGCAGGAATCGTAGCCGCAGCCGCCGCAGTTGAGCTCATCTTCCGGGGTACGCTTGCCGATCGACCGCAGCACCTCGGTGATCCTGGTTTCCGACAGATCCGGCTGGCTGAGGGGCAAGGGTTCGATCCGCCGGCCGATCTCGAACTCGGGCCGGCGGGGCACCGGCTGCGCCTCCGGGAAGTGGGCCGAGCTCAGCACCCGGTGGCGTTTGACCACGGTATTGCCCGGCCGGGTGACCTTGGGCCCGTTGATGCAGCCGCCCTCGCAGGCCAGCAGCTCGAGAAAGAGCCCCTGCTCGGTGTGCAGGCCGGCCAGGCCGTCCAGGGCGCCTGCCACCGCGCCCAGCCCGGAAAAACTCATGAAGGCGGCATCGTCGATGCGGCAGTGGGCTTGGATGCCGGCGATCATGCCGCCATCCACCGGATAGAGCACCCCTTCCTCGGCCGCTGTGGGGACGAACCGGTCCTCCTCGCCGGGAACCAGGGTTTCCGGATCGATCCGCTCGGCCGCGAGCCAAAGCCGGAGATCCTCGAAGGTCAGGGCCACGTCGAGCAGTTCCGGCTGCTCGTCGGCCTCGATTTTCTTGGCGATGCAGGGGCCGATGAAGACGGTGGCGATTTCGGCGCCGAAATGGTGGCGCAGCAGCCGGCAATGGGCCAACAGCGGCGACATCAGGCCGGTGACCGCCCCGGCCAGCTGCGGCCGGTGCTTCTGGATGAAGGCCACCACGGTCGGGCAGGCCGAGCTGATCAGCACCCGGCCCGGCTGCTCGGCAAGGCTGCGGGCGACATGGGCGCTGACCTGCTGGGCGCCGAGCGCGGTCTCGGACACCCCGGTGACGCCCAACCGCCGCAGGGCGGCAACCATCTGCCCGGCGGCGATGCCGGGAAATTCGGTCAGCCAGGAGGGGGCCAGGGAGACATAGACCCGGGGTGGCAGCTTGACCAGTTGGCGGGCTCGGGCCAGGTCGTTGCGCACATGCTTGGCGGCATTGGGGCAAATCGAGACGCAGCCGCCGCAGAACACGCACATTTCCGGCACGATGGTGGCATAGGCGTCCTGGACCCGGATCGCCTTGACCGGGCAGTGGCGCACGCATTTGTAGCAATCCTGGCATTCGTGCTTCTCGGTATAGATCGGCATGCGTTTATCCATCGATCCCTTCCTTGCCGCTGGCGAGGTGGTGGCGGAGCAATTCGGCGAAGCAGGAGGCCTGCACATTGCTGTAGAGGGTGTCGCCAATGGTGACGTGCGGCCCCTGGGTGCACAGGTTCTCGCAGAGATGGCCGGTTATCTCCGGCACCAGGCCCGCGGCCTCGACACAGTGGCGCAGGGTTTCGATCGCCTGGCCGTTGTTGCCCCGGCTGAAGCAGGAGCTGCCCATGCAGACGGCGATTTGCAGGGATTCCGGTGGCACCGGTCCGGGCTCGGGCCCTTGTTGTCCCCCGCCGCTTCTGCCCCCGGGACCGCAGCCCACGGTCCGTCCCAAGGCGATGATCTGGGTGCGGATTTGGTTGTCGCTTGCCTCGGCGGTCTCGATCCGGTCGGCCTTGCCGGGATAGATGGCATACAGCTCGCGGTACTGGGGCGGGGTCAGGTTCGGCATGATCACGTTGGCGCCGCGCCGCAGGGCCTGTTCCCGTCCCAGGCTGGCGTTCATCACCGCCACCGCGGTGGTGGCCGGGATGTTGGCGTCCGGCCGGAGGATGCGGGCCAGGGCCACGGCCTTGCAGGTCATGTCGATGGTTGGCGGCACCTGGTCTTCGGCCGGCAGCGGGGACTTGGCCTGCCAAAGCGGCGTCTGCGGATGGGCGATGAAGGGACCGATGCCGATCATGTCCAGATCGAGCTCGCGGCAGAGCAGGAGATCGTCGGCCAGGGTTTCGTGGCTCTGGCCGGGAATGCCGACCATCACCCCGCTGCCGGTTTCGTAGCCCAGGGTCCGCAATTTCCTGAGGATGGCGATCCGGTCGGAAATCCGGCTGCCCCGGTCGGGATGGATGGCCCGGTAGAGCGCCCGGTCCGAGGTCTCGAACCGCAGCAGATAGCGATCGGCCCCGGCCTCGCGCCAGGCGGTCAGGGCGGCGTCGCTGCGTTCCCCCAGGCTCAGGGTCAGGGCCAGCGGGGTGGCGCCCTTGATCCGGCGGATGAGTCCGGCCAGCCAGTCGGCCTTGATGCCGTCGTCCTCGCCGGACTGGAGCACCAAGGTGCCGTAGCCCAGGTGCTGGGCCGCAAGGGCGCAGGCGAACACCTCCTCTTCGGTCATCCGGTAGCGGCCAATCGCCTGGTTCGCGGCCCGCAAGCCGCAGTAGTGGCAGGCCCGGGCGCAGTGATTGGAAATTTCCACCAAACCGCGCAGATGGACCGCGTCGCCCACCTGTTCCTGCCGGAGCCGATCGGCCTGTTGCCAGAGCGGCTCAAGCTGCCGCGGATCGTCGCAGCGCAGCCAGTCGAGGATTTCCCGGCGATCCATCATCGGCCTCCGTCGTCGTGGGCCAGCGAGCGGTACAGTTCCAGGGCGGCCGGAAAGGGGCTGAGGGCGCGGGCGAAAATGCCCAGGCTGTAGGCAATGGCCAGGCCGTAATTGGTGATCGGCACCCCGGCTTCCCGGCAATGGAGGATGCGGCTTAGGACCGCGCGGCGGTTCAACATGCAGGAGCCGCATTGGATCACCAGTCGGTATCGGTGCAGATCGGCGGGGAAATCGTGTCCCTGGACGTGGGTGAATTCCAGTTGGCCGCCGACGAATTGGGTCAGCCAGCGGGGAATTTTGACCCGGCCGATATCCTCGCCGATGGGGTGATGGGCGCAGGCCTCGGCGATCAGCACCCGGTCGCCGGGTTGAAGCCGCTCGATGGCCAGCGCGCCGGCCACCTGGGTAAGCAGGTCGCCCTTGCTGCGGGAAAAAAGGATGGAAAAGCCGGTCATCCTGACCTCGGGCGGCACGTCGGCGGCCACCTTGAGAAAGGCCTGGGAATCGGTCACCACCAGTTTGGGCGGGGTGCGCAGCAGGTCGAGGGCGTGGCGCAGCTCCCGTTCCTTGACCACCAGGCACAGGGCATCGCCGTCGAGGAGGTCGCGGATGGTCTGCACCTGGGGCAGGATCAGGCGTCCTTTGGGCGCTTCCTTGTCGATGGGCACCACCAGCACCGCGGTCTCTCCCGGCCCCACCAGGTCGGAGACGATGGCCGGGCTGTCGACGAAATCGGCCGGCGCCAGCTCGATGAGCCGCTGCCGCAGCTCGCCGATGCCGGTCCCGTCGATGGCGGCGGTGTGCACCAGCGGGATGCCTGCGGCCGCCAGCTCGGCGGCCGGCGCATCGGTGGCCCGGTTTTGGTCGGCCTTGTTCATCGCCACCAGCACCGGAATCCGGCGGGATTGCAGGGCCGCCACCAGTTCGCGCTCGAAAGGGCCCCATTCGCCACCGGCACTGACGACGATTCCCAGGTCGGTGCGGTCGAACACCGCCGTGGTCCGGGCGATGCGCATTTCGCCCAGGGCGCCGACATCGTCGATCCCGGCGGTGTCGATGAACAGGACCGGACCGAGCGGCAGCAGCTCCATCGGCTTTTCCACCGGATCGGTGGTGGTGCCGGCGACAGGGGAGACGATGGCCACCTGCTGGCGGGTGATGGCGTTGAGCAGGCTCGATTTGCCGACATTGCGGCGGCCGAACAGGCCGATGTGGAGGCGAAGGCCTTTGGGGGCGGATTGGCTCATGCTAGCTCGTATGCTGGGACGGAGATGGGGTGAAGCCGAGGCGGCAGACCGCGGCGGCGCCGGTGAGTCGGTCGAACTGGTCGTCGTCGATGCCGGCCTCGGTACGGGCCAGCTCGCGGATGGAGCGGCCGGTACGGGCTGCTGCTGCCGCCAGGTCCGCGGCGCGTTCATGGCCGATCACCGGCACCAGGGCGGTGACCGCGGCGGTGGCGTTGGCCACCTGTTGGGCGCAGCGGGCTGCATCCACCTCGAGACCGTCGACGCAGTGGCGGCACAGGATGTCGTCGGCATTGGCCAACAAATCGAGCGTGTCCAACAGGGTTTGGGCCACCAGGGGAAGAAAGGGGTTCAGCTCCAGGCTGCCCGAAGCGCAGGCCAGGGTCAGGGCCGCGTCGTGGCCGATTGCCAGCATGGCGGCCTGGCTGACCGCCTCCGGGATGACCGGATTGACCTTGCCGGGCATGATCGAGGAACCGGCCTGGCGGCGGGGCAGCCGCAACTCGGCCAGGCCCGCGTCCGGCCCGGAGCCGAGCACCCGCAGATCGGAGCAGATCTTCAGCAAATTGGCGGCGTGGGCCTTGAGCATCCCCGAAACCTCGACAAAGACATCGGCGTTCTGGGTGGCCTCCACCAGGTTTTCCGCCCGGGCCAGGCCCAGGCCGGTCAGTTCGCGCAGGCTTTCGGTGACCTCGAAGATGTAGCGGCGCGGCGCGGCCAGGCCGGTGCCCACGGCGGTGCCGCCGAGGTTGACCACCCGCAGCCGTTCGTGGCACTTGGCCAGGCGCCAACGGTCGCGGTTGATGGCCTCGGCATAGGCGGCAAAGGTGCGGTCGGCGGTGATCAGCACCGCGTCCTGCCATTCGGTGCGGGCCACCTTGACCACATGGGCCCACCGCTGCTCCTGCCGCTGGAAGGCCTCCTGCAAGGCCACCACCTTGTGTTCCAGGCGGGCCAGCAGTTCGAGGGCCGCCACCCGCAGGGCGGTGGGGAAGACATCGTTGGTCGACTGGTGGCGGTTGAGGTCGTCCAGGGGGCTGACCCGGCCGTAATCGCCCTGGGCACAGCCCAGCAGCACCAGGGCCCGGTTGGCCAGCACCTCGTTGACGTTCATATTGGCGCTGGTGCCGGCCCCGCCCTGCAGGCCGTCGACCACCACCCATTGCCCCAGTTGGCCTGCGGCCATCTCCCGGCAGGCGGCCAGGATGGCGTCGGCCTTGGCCGGATCGTCCCGCCAGATCCCCAAGCGGTCGTTGGTCTGCGCCGCCGCCAGCTTGACCGTGCCGAGGGCGCGGATCAGCGCCGGATGGAGCGGTCGGCCGGAAAGGGGGAAGTTTTCCAATGCCCGCAGGGTGTGAATGCCCCACAGGCCATCGCCTGGGAGCTGGCGCGAACCGAGCGCGTCGGTTTCCGTTCGGGTCGGGGACATGGGGGACATCAGGGGAAAAGGGACAGGCGTCGATGGCCGCAAAAAACACGGGATTCGACTATTGTAGGGCCGATGCGGGTTTCTTGCCACGGAAAAAGTTGGAGGCGAAAGGCCGCGATCGACCGGACCCCGGTACCGGGCCGATACCGGAGTCCACGCAAGAGGTTCAGGAGTAGAGGTGCGTTGTCGAAAAAAAACCGCATGGCGATCGTCTCCTGCGGGTCATGCACGGGGTTCTTCCAAGGCACGGCGGTCTGTCGCGAAAACCGCCATGCCCCGAAAGAACGAAAAAGGAAAAATGCTCCCGCCGGCCGACAGGGACAACCAACCGGCGGGAGCGGGGGGATGCCTTGTTTAGCAGGCGCCGGCCCGGACCGTCCCGTCCGGCGCCTGGGCCAGTTCGGCATGGATGGCCTGCACCACCTTCTCCAGGGTCGCCTGGGAGATGATCGTCTCGCCGACCGCCACATTGGGTCCCTCGCCGCAGCGTTCGAAGCAGAACGAGGCCTGGACCTGCACCCGGTCGTCGAGATCGTTGGCCTCGACATGCTTCATCAAGCCCTGGATGATGGCCTGGGAGTTGCGCAGGAAACAGCCGGTTCCGGCGCATACCCGCACGATCAGCGGTCCGTCGCTCGACTCCCTGGCCTTGGTCAGGGCGATATCCTCGGCCCCGGTGCGGCGGCGATGGTGGTAATGGGTGTGCAGCAGCCGGTGCGATTCGCGGCCGCCCGGTTCGCCCAGGTATTTCTGGTAGCACTCGGTGACGAAGTGGTTTTCCTGGGAACAATGGAGATCGAGCAGCCGGTCGGTGTTGTACAGGGCCGCGGTGCGGTCCTTCCGCCGTTGGGCGATATCCCGACCCACCGGCTGGCCGGCGCCGCCGATGCAGCCGCCGGGGCAGGCCATGACCTCCACCAGGTCGACCAAGAGGGTGCCGGCCAGAATCCGCTCCATCACCTCGCGCGCCTTGCCCAGGCCATGGACGATGGCCAGCTTCAACTCGACCCCGCCGACCTCGGTGCGGATCAGTCGCAGGGCGTCTTCGCCGCGGATATCCTCGAACTCCGGGTCCACTGGATTCTGGCCGGTGAGCTTGCCGGCCGCATAGCGGAGCACCGCCTCGGTGACCCCGCCGGAGTTGCCGAAAATGACGCCGGCGCCGGTCTTGAAGCCCATGGGCATGTCGAAGCTCGCCGGGTTGAGCTTGTTGAGGCTCAGGCCCGATTCCTCGATCATCCGCGCCAGTTCCTGGGTGGTGAGCACATAGTCGACATCCGGGACGCCGCCGGTGCGGAACTCCGGCCGTCGGGCCTCGAATTTCTTGGCCGTGCAGGGCATGATCGCCACCATGACGATGTCCTTGCGCTCCCGGCCGAGCTGCGCCGGCAGGGTGTGCTTGACCATGGAGCCCAGCATTTGCTGCGGCGAACGGCAGGAGCTGAGATTGCCCAGGAGCTGCGGAAAATACTGCTCGGCGAATTTGACCCAGCCCGGACAGCAGCTGGTGAACAGCGGCAGCCGCTCGCCGTTGGTCTTGCGGGCGATGAACTCGTTGGCCTCCTCGACCACCGTGAGGTCGGCGCTGAAGCTGGTGTCGTAGACGATGTCGAATCCCATCCGTTTCATCGCCGCCACCACCTGGCCGGTGGTGTTGAGACCGTATTCGCCGCCGAACTGCTCACCGATGGCCACCCGCACCGCCGGCGCGATCTGGGCCACCACCACGGTGTTGGGATCGTGGATGGCCTGCCACACCTCCTCGATCTCCGGGGCCGGCGCCAGGGCGCCGGTGGGGCAGACCGCGGCGCACTGGCCGCAGTTGACGCACTCGCCCGCTCCCAGATCCTGACCAAAGGCGGGCAGCACCGCGGCGTCGTGGCCCCGGTAGGCGAAATCGATGGCGCCGACCGACTGGATCTCGTCGCAGAAACGGACGCAATCGCCGCAGAGCACGCATTTGTTGGGATCGCGGATCAAAGACGGGCTCGAGGTATCCACCGGTTTGGACTGATGGATGGAGCGGTAGCGGATGTTGGTGATGCCGAGCCGGCGGGCGATGTCCTGCAACTGGCAGGAACCACTGCGCACGCAACTGGTGCACTCCCGATCGTGATTGGCCAGCAGCAGCTCGATGGCGATCTTGCGGATCTCCCGCAACTCCTGGGTATTGGTCCGGATCACCAGCCCCGGTTCGGGCGGGGTGGAACAGGCCCCGAGAATGCCGCGCCCCTCGACATCGACCAGGCAGAGACGGCAGGCACCGTAAACGCTCAGGTCGGAGTGGTAGCAGAAGGTGGGCAGGTCGATGCCGATTTTGCGCACCAGTTCCAGCAGATTCTTTTCGCCCTCGATCGCCACGTTGCGGCCGTCGATGGTCAGTGTGGTGGCTTGTACCTTGCTCATGCCTGTCCTCCTTGCAATCCCTCGACCGCGCCGAATTTGCAGGACTGCGCGCAGACCCCGCACTTGATGCATTTATCCTGATCGATCGTGTGCGGCTGCTTGAGTTCGCCGCCGATCGCCTCCACCGGGCATTTCTTGGCACACTTGCCGCAGCCCTTGCACTTGTCCGCGTTGATCCACGGCTTGAGCAGGGCCTTGCACTGGCCGGCCGGACAGACCTTGTCCCGGACATGGGCCTCGTACTCTTCCGCAAAATGGCGCAGGGTGGAAAGAACCGGGTTGGGCGCGGTCTTGCCGAGTCCGCACAACGAGCCTTTCTGCACCGCCAGGGCCAGTTCCTTCAAGAGCGGCAGGGTCCGCTCGGTGGCCCGGCCCTCGATGATATCGTCCATCAGGGCCAGCATCTGGCGGGTGCCTTCGCGGCAGAGGACACACTTGCCGCAGCTTTCGCGCTGGGTGAATTCCATGAAGAACCGGGCCACCGCAACCATGCAGGTGTCCTGGTTCATGGCCACCAGACCGCCGCTGCCCACCATGGCGCCGACGCCGCGCAGCGAGTCGAAATCCATCGGCAGGTCGAGGTGCTCCTGGGTCAGGCAGCCGCCGGAGGGACCGCCGATCTGGACCGCCTTGAAGCCGGCCGGATCGATGCTGCCGTCGTCTTTGGTGACCCCGCCGCCGATATTGTGGACGATTTCCCGCAAGGTGGTGCCAAACGGCACCTCGATCAGGCCGGTGTTGGCGACATGGCCGGTGAGGGCGAAGGTCTTGGTGCCCGGCGATCCGGGGGTGCCCAGTTCGCGGAAGCGCACCGCTCCCTGCCGGACGATGCGCACCGTGTGGGCCAGGGTCTCGACGTTGTTGATGATGGTCGGCTTGCCCCAAAGGCCGCTCTGGGCCGGAAACGGCGGCTTGGGCCGGGGCATGCCGCGCTGGCCCTCGATCGACGCGATCATCGCGGTTTCCTCGCCGCAGACAAAGGCGCCGGCCCCTTCCATGATCTCGCAGCTGATCGCGCAGCCGGAACCGAAGACATTGGTGCCCAGGATGCCGCGCTCGGCCGCATCCTTGACCGCCCGCCGCATCCGCTGCACGGCCAGCGGGTATTCGGCCCGGACGTAGACCAGGGTTTCGTCGGCACCGATGGCCCGGGCGGCGATCATCAAGCCCTCGATGACGCTGTGGGGGTTGCCTTCCATGACGCTGCGGTTCATGAAGGCGCCGGGATCGCCCTCGTCGGCGTTGCAGATCACGTATTTCTTGTCGCTGACCTGCCGCCGGGCCGCCTCCCACTTGCGGCCGGTGGGAAAGCCGCCGCCGCCCCTGCCTCGGAGGCCCGATTCGGCGACCTCGGTGCAGATGGCCTCGGGACTCATCTCCAAGAAAGCCTTCTTGGCCGCTTCGTAGCCGCCGTTGCGGATGTATTCGTCGATGTTCTCCGGATCGATGGTGCCGCAATCGCCCAGAACGAACCGCTGCTGACGGGTGTAGAAGGGAATGTCGTCGGTGCCCTGGCAGACGTGGTCCTTGCCCGGCTCGCAGTAGAGCAGCCGTTCGACCGTTTTGCCCGCCATCAGGCTGGTGGTCACGATTTCCGCCACATCCGCGGGCTTGACCTGGGTGTAGAGGATGTTTTCCGGCAAGATCGTCACCAGGGGGCCCATCTGGCAAAATCCCTGGCAGCCGCTGCGGGTCACGGCGGTCTTGCCCTGGTTGTCGTTTTCCGTCCGCAGTTCGAGCAGGACGGGCAGGCCGTTGGCCGCCATCTCCTGCTGGAAGGCGGCATACACCTTCATCGCCCCGTTGGCGACGCAGCCGGTGCCGGCGCAGATCACCACCCGGCGTTGGGCGCCCATCAGCACGTCGATATGGTCACATTCCCGATGCAGCGCGCTCATGCGTTCACCTTTTCCTGTTGTTCGATCTCGTCGATGAGCCGGACGGCCGCCTCGGGGGTCATCTGGCCATGGACCTCTTCGTTGACGACCACCACCGGCGCCAGGCCGCAGGCGCCGAGGCAGGCCACGGTCTCGACGGTGAAGAGCATGTCGTCGGTGGTATTGTACTTGGCCGACACGCCCAGCCGCTTGTAGATGGCCTCGAGAATGGGGATCGAGCGCTTGACGTGGCAGGCGGTGCCGTCGCACAGCCGGATGCAGTACTTGCCCTTGGGGCTGAGCGCGAAATGGGAATAGAAGGTGGCCACCCCGAACACCCGGGCCGGCGGGATCGCCAGGCCGGTGGCGACAAAGGTCAGGACATCTTCCGGCAGGTAGCGGTATTCCTCCTGCACGGCCTGGAGAATCGGGATCAGGCGCTGCGGCTGATTGCCGTTCTCCGCCAAGATGGCGCCGACTTTTTCATAGCGGCGCGCCGGGGATTGCTGCTGGACGGTTGCCAGCTCAACTGCGTTCATGGTTTGGAGCCTCCTTTCGAGCGGGACAGAGCCAGCTTCCGTGTCATCTTCTGCGACAGGACCGCCAGCGAACAGTACAAATCCTCATTGGTGACGATAACCCGTTCCGGCACCTGGATCTTGGCCGGAGCGAAATTCCAGATGGCCAGCGCCCCGCCCTCGACCAGCAGATTGGCCGCCTGCTGGGCCTCGACCGCCGGGACGGTGATGATGCCGAAGCGCACCTTCATGCGCCGCATCAGGTTGGGCAGTTTGCTGACATGGCGGACATGCTTGCCGTGCATGACCCGGTGGCACTTGTTGGGGTCGACATCGAAGGCGGCGACGATCTGCAGGCCGCACTCGGTAAAGCCGCCGTATCCCATCAGGGCCTCGCCCAGGCTGCCGGCACCGACCAGAAAGGCTTCGACGGTGTTGTCCCAGCCGAGAAACCGTTCAATGGCGCAGACCAGTTCGTTGATGTCGTAGCCGACCTTGGGCCGGCCCACGGTTCCGGTCATTTCGATGTCTTTGCGGACCTGGGTGGGGTCCAGTTTGAGTTCGGTGCCGATCATGGTGCAGGACACGCCGGCCCGGCCACTGTCGCGCAACTGTTTGAGCAGGCGATAGTAGAGCGGCAGGCGACGCAAGGTCGGCTCCGGAACGCCCTTGACGGTTTCCGGTATCGAACGCTCCTTTGATTCATTCATCGCCTGTATCCCCCGGGTTACGAACAGAGAAAAATTTACTGATTGAACATCGTCTGCGGGCAAGTGGACCGGCTTGCAATCGAGAATTATTTCTCTATATATATTATCGCAAAATTGGCGATATAAGTCAATAAATACCAATAAAAGCCATTTAATTTTATTCTTTTCGTAAATTCGGATTGTTATGCTCGGGAAGCGGCGAAATGCAGACGAAAGAACCTATTTTTCGGATCGTTTGCCGTGGCGTCCGTCCGTCGGCAGCTTGTTTCCGGCCATGCGCCCTGCTCAAGATAGCCCGCTCCGGCCTGTACCATGAAGCCGCCTCTTTTTTGCGTCCCGGTCCTGGAAGATATCTTGGCGAAATACGGCTCGCCGGATATCTTCAACCCCGATCGGGGCAGCCAGTGTACCAGCTTCGCCTTCACCAATGTCTCCCGGGACAAGGGAAATCGAATTTCGACAGTGAGGAAATCCAGCAATGAACGGTGAAACCCATAGTCAACTGGCCGGCTTCATCTGGTCCATCTGCAATCTCTTGCGCGGCCCGTACAAGCGCAACGAATACCGCAAGGTTATCCTGCCGCTCACCGTGCTGCGCCGCTTCGAATGCCTGCTGGAACCAACCCGCCAGGCCGCACTGGATGAATTTCAATCGCTGAAGACCAAGCCGGAAAGGGTGCAACTGGCCCGGCTGCAGCAGATCACCGGCCACCGTTTCTACAATCTGTCGCGCATGCAGCTCACCCTACCGGGTAAAAAAATCCACTCGCTGCTGGACGACCCCGACAATCTGGCGCCGAACCTGAACAGCTACATCAACGGCTTCTCCGCCAATGTCCGCGCCATCATGGAGAAGTTCAAGTTCAGCGAGCAGATCGCCCACATGGAGGGAAAGAACATCCTGTTCGAGGTGGTCAAGGCCTTTGCCGGGATCGACCTCTCCCCCCAGCGGGTCGATCAGATGCAGATGGGCTATGTGTTCGAGGAGCTGATCCGGATCGGGGCGGAGCAAGCCAACGAAGAGGCCGGGGAGCACTTTACCCCGCGCGAGGTGATCAAGCTGATGGTCAACCTGCTGCTGGCACCGGAGCGGGACCTGGCCAAGAGCCACGTGGTCAAGACCATCTACGACCCCGCCTGCGGCACCGGCGGCATGCTGTCGGTGGCCGAGGAGTACATCCGCCATCTCAACCGCGACGCCCGCCCGCATCTCTACGGCCAGGACTGGAACGACGAGGCCTGGGCGGTGTGCAAGTCCGACATGCTGATCAAGGGAGAGGACGCCGACAACATCATCCTCGGCGACAGCTTCACCCGCGACGGCTTTGACCGCGACTCCGACGGCAACAAGTGGACCTTCGATTACATGCTGGCCAACCCGCCCTTTGGCGTGGAGTGGAAGCAGCAGCAGAAATACATCAATCAGGAGGCCGACACCCTGGGCTATGACGGACGTTTCGGCGCCGGCACCCCGCGCATCAACGACGGTGCCCTGCTTTTTCTCCAGCACATGATCGCCAAGATGCGTCCCGTCGACAGGGACGGCAGCCGCATCGGCATCGTCTTCAACGGCTCGCCGCTTTTCACCGGCGACGCGGGCAGCGGCGAGAGCGAGATCCGCCGCTGGATCATCGAAAACGACTGGCTTGAGGCCATTGTCGCGTGTCCGGAGCAGTTGTTCTACAACACCGGCATCGCCACCTACATCTGGGTCATCACCAACCGCAAGGCAAAAGCGCGCAAGGGCAAGGTGCAGTTGATCGATGCCCGCAACTTCTGGGTGCCGATGGAAAAATCCCTGGGCAACAAGCGCCGCCGCATCGGCGATTCGCAGGACAAGGCCAAGGACCCGGACCACATCGCCGAGATCACCCGCATCTACGAGAACTTCCAGGACGGCGAGACCCGCACCTTTCTCCTCGATGGCAAGGAGAAGGCGCTGGTGGTCAGCAAGGTGTTCGCGGGCGACGACTTCGGCTACCGCAAGATCACGGTCGAGCGGCCGTTGCGCCTTAACTTTCAAGCCACGGCCGAGCGCATCTTGCGCCTTTCGGAGCAGACAGCTTTCAAGAATCTCGCGGCCAGCGGCAAAAAGAACGAAACCCTCCGTCAGCAGGAGATCGAGGCGGGCAAGGCGCGTCAGCAGGCCATCCGCGACCTGTTGGCCGCTTTTGCCGACCGGTACGGCGACACCCTGTTCAAGGATCGCAAACAGTTCCTGCTGGCCCTGCGGGAAATTGACCGCGCTCGTGGCGTCAAACTTTCCGCCCCCGAGTTGAAAGCGGTGCTCGCCGCTTTGGGTGAACGGGATGAGAACGCCGAAATCTGTCGGGACAAACAGGGGAACCCGGAGCCGGACACCGACCTGCGCGACACCGAGACCGTGCCCCTTAAGGAGAGCGTCGAGGAATACTTCCGGCGCGAGGTGTTGCCCCACCTACCCGACGCCTGGATCGACCACGGTAAGACCAAGGTCGGCTACGAGATTCCCTTGAACCGCCACTTCTACCGCTACGAGCCACCCCGCGAGCTCGCGGAAATCGAGGCCGAAATCAAGGTGCTGGAAGGCGAAATTGTCACCCTGCTGCGGGAGGTGACCAATGGGCATTGACCGCTCGGAAAGCGACTTGCTCGGCCTCGTGGCCGAACTGCGCAAACTCCCCCAGGAAACCGAGTGGGTGGAATTCAAGCACAACAATACCGAACCGGACGAGATAGGAGAGTATCTTTCTGCGCTCGCCAATGCCGCCGCCTTGACCGGCAAGGTGTATGCCTACCTGGTATGGGGCGTGCAAAACGACACCCATGCAATCGTTGGCACCGCCTTCAACCCCGTAACCGCCAAAGTTGGCAACGAGGCCTTGGAAAGCTGGCTGCTGCGCCTCCTTTCTCCCAAAATCAACTTCCGCTTCTTTGCCTTTCAGGTCGGCGATAAACCGGTTGTTCTGCTCGAAATCGGAGCAGCTTTCCGTCACCCGGTCCAATTCAAGAACACCGAATTCATCCGCATCGGCTCCTACAAAAAAAAGTTGAAAGATTTCCCCGAAAAGGAACGGGAGTTGTGGCGGGTGTTCGACAGTATCCCCTTTGAAAAGGAAATAGCCGCCGAAAACGTTACTGCCGAGGACGTGCTCAGGTCGCTCGACTATCCAGCCTATTTCGACCTTCTCTCCCTGCCGCTTCCCGAAGGCCGGGACGGTGTTCTGGCCGCTTTGGCCGCCGATGACATGATTGTCCGGGGCAAGGGCGGCAAGTGGAGCATCACCAATCTGGGTGCCGTCCTGTTCGCCAAACGGTTGGCCGATTTCCGCACCCTCAAGCGCAAGGCCGTGCGGGTGGTGCTGTACAAGGGGGAAAGCCGGGTGGAAACGGTGCGCGAGCAGGAGGGCAGCAAGGGGTATGCCACCGGTTTCGAAGGGCTGATCGGCTTTGTCGCCAACCTCCTCCCCAGCAACGAGGTGATCGGCCAGGCCCTGCGCAAACAGGTGCCCATGTTTCCGGAACTGGCCATCCGCGAATTGGTCGCCAACTCCATCATCCACCAGGATTTTCATAGTACAGGCACCGCGCCCATGGTGGAGATCTTTGCAAGCCGCATGGAGATTACCAACCCCGGCCTGCCGTTGGTCCAGACCGACCGCTTTCTCGACAGCCCGCCCAAATCGCGCAACGAGGGACTGGCCTCGTTCATGCGCCGCATCGGTATCTGCGAGGAACGCGGCAGCGGCGTAGACAAGGTCGTCTTTCAGACCGAATTCTATCAACTCCCGGCACCGCTGTTTGAAACCGTCGACGAACATACCCGCGCCGTGCTTTTCGCCCATCGGGAACTCAAGGAGATGGACAAGGCCGACCGCGTCCGCGCCTGCTATCTGCACGCCTGCCTGCGCTATGTGCAGCGAGATTACATGACCAATACCACCCTGCGGGAACGATTCGGAATCAATGAGAAGAACAGCGCCGTTGCCTCCCGTTTGATCAAGGAGGGGATTGATGCCGGGTTGATTGTCCCCCATGACGAAAACGCCGGCCGCAAGTACATGAAATATCTGCCACGGTGGGCCAAATGAGTACGCGGTTTTTATTTGACGGTCATTTGATGGAGAGCCCTGCCTTCATAGGGAAGGCTTGCACGAAAAAACATAATTTCAGAATGTTATGGAAATATGTTTTATTTGATGGTTGTTTGACGAGGGGCTTTCGCTGGGACGGCTGCCGGGGTATGGGGTATCCACGGACGGCGCTGGCCGGGCCGGAAAGGAGGAAGCAATGAAGCACCCGGCTTATCCGAAGTACAAAGACAGCGGGGTACGGTGGCTGGGGGCAGTGCCCGAGCATTGGGAGGTGAAGAGAATAAAACATATTGGATTAATTCGGTATGGGCTCGGTGAACCACCAGAACATGACACTCAAGGCCTACCTTTTATTCGAGCAACTGATATCAATCGGGGGAAAATTGATCTCAGTGCGGTAAAGATGGTCAACCCAGATACCGTGCCATGGAGTAGGCGGCCGAGTCTCGAAATTGACGAAATTCTCATTGTACGCAGTGGAGCTTATACCGGTGATTCCGCAATTGTGACCGAGAATATAGCAGGATGCATTGCTGGTTACGATATGGTGCTCACTGTAACTGATGCAATACCTCGATTTGTCGCATGGGTGATGCTATCTAAATACATGCTGGAAGGTCAAATACATATTGCCCGTCTGCGTGCAGCACAGCCGCACCTTAACGCAGAAGAATTATGCGGTTTTCTTATTTTATCCCCCCCGCTTCCTGAACAAACCGCCATCGCCGATTTTCTCGACCGGGAGACGGGGCGGATCGATACCCTGGTGGCGAAGAAACGGCGGCTGATCGCACTGCTGGGGGAGAAGCGCGCCGCGCTCATCTCCCGCACCGTCACTCGCGGCCTGCCCGCCGATGCCGCCCGCGAATTCGGCCTCGAGCCCCATACCCGCTTTAAGGACTCCGACATCGAATGGCTGGGCGAGGTGCCGGAAGGGTGGGAGGTGAAGCGCGGCCGATTTGTAGTACATGTTAATCCACCGGCGCCATTGCTGCGCAATCTGGAAGAAGAGGATGAAGTTTCCTTTATTCCAATGGATGCAGTGAAAGAATATGGTGGTATCCGCCTTGACCAGACAAGAGTAAAAGCAGAGGTTGGTGGAGGTTATACAGAATTTCAGGATGGCGATGTCGTTATCGCCAAGATTACGCCCTGCTTCGAGAATGGCAAGGGTTCGATAGCGACTGGGCTGGTCAATTCGGCGGCCTACGGAACAACCGAATTGCACGTATTGCGAGCGTCCGTGGCTCTAAATTATCGTTTTTTATTCTACCTCACCATTACAGACGGCTTCAGGAAGCTCGGTGAATCGGAAATGTATGGTGCGGGCGGGCAAAAGCGTGTGCCACCCGAATTCTGCAAAGATTTTCTGACACCACTTCCCCCACTCCCCGAACAAACCGCCATCGCCGCCTACCTCGACCGCGAAACCGCCAAGATCGACCAACTGGTGGCCAAGGTCGAGGCGGCCATCGCCCGTTTGCAGGAATACCGCACCGCCCTGATCACCGCCGCGGTCACCGGCAAGATCGATGTGCGGGAATCCATGACCAGCAAGGAGGGCGCATGAGGCCGCCGCCCCTCAATCCCTTGGATATCCTGGTTCGGCTGAACTGGGATGAAGGCGACGACCTGGAGTTCAAATCCGCCAAGGGCGGGGTACCCAGGAGCCTGTGGGAGACCTACAGCGCCATGGCCAACACCCATGGTGGGGTGATCCTCCTGGGGGTGGAGGACGACGGCACGGTCAGCGGCGTGAGCGCCCCGGCCCGGTTGAAAAAATCCTTTTGGGACACGATCAACAATCGCGGCAAGGTGAGCAGCAACCTGCTGACCGACAGCGATCTTGTCGAGGTGCCGCACAAACAGGGACTCATCCTCGCCATCCGGGTGCCGCAGGCCTCCCGGTATCAGCGGCCGGTCTTCCTTGCGCAAAATCCTCTCACCGGCACCTATCGCCGCAACTTCGAGGGCGACTACCACTGCACCGAACAGGAAGTGAGCCGCATGCTGTCGGACCGGGCCGAGGAGTCCGCCGATAGCCGCATCCTGGAGCACTTCACCCTGGATGACCTGGACCGGCTCAGTCTGCAGCAGTATCGGCAGCGCTTTGCCTCCCACAAACCAACCCATCCCTGGCTAAGTGAGGACGACCGGGGGCTGCTGGCCAAGCTTGGCGGTTGGCGCAAAGACCGCGCAACCGGCCTTGAAGGATTGACGGTGGCCGGACTGCTGATGTTCGGTTCCGACGAAGCCCTGCGGGAAGCGGTGCCGCAGTATCATGTCGACTATCGGGAAAAGCTGTCTTCCGATCCGGCCATCCGCTGGACCGACCGCCTGACCGTCGACGGCACCTGGTGCGCCAACCTCTTTCAATTCTATCTGGGATCCATCCAGCGTTTGGCGCAGGATCTGAAACTACCCTTCCAACTGGATGGCAACCTCTTTCGCCGTGGCGAAACCGTGGTGCATGAGGCGATTCGCGAGACGCTGGTCAACGCCTTGATCCATGCCGACTATCAAGGGCAAGGCGGCATCGTGGTGGAAAAATACCCGGATCGTTTCGAGTTTTCCAACCCCGGCTCACTGCTGATCTCATTCGATCAACTGCTGCGCGGCAACATCAGCGAATGCCGCAACAAGGCCTTGCAGACCATGTTCATGATGATCGGCACGGCGGAGAAGGCAGGTTCCGGCGTGGACAAGATTCAAAGGGGCTGGGCAACGCAGCATTGGCGCATACCTGCGGTTCGCGAACAGGTCCAGCCGGATCGGGTGCAATGGCTGCTGCCGATGATCAGCCTGATTCCCGAGGAATCGCTGGCGAAACTGACCGCCGCCTTTGGGGGGCGGTTCGCCCGTTGCAGCACCTTGGAAGTGCAGGCCCTGGTGAGCGCCGATGTGGAATATGGAGTGGACAATGCGCGGATGCGGCAGATTACCGGTGGGCATGCCGCCGACATGACGAAGGTCTTGCAGGGACTGGTGGGGAAAAAGATGCTGGTCCAGGAAGGACAGGGCCGATGGAGCCGCTATCGCTTGCCCTTGACGCCTCACTCCGAACATAAGGGGGGCGACTCCGAACATAAGGAGATGGACTCCGAACATAAGAAGGGCGACTCCGAACAGAGCGACCGGTTGTTGCGCATTGCCGCGCCAGCCCGGTCACGGCAACGGCTCCCTCCGCAGCAGATGGAAGCCATCATCCTCGATTTGTGCCGGGAGCGGTGGTTGACCAGAAACCAGTTGGCTGGGCTGCTTGATCGCCACCCGGACGGTTTGCGCCAACGTTTTCTCAACCCCATGGTCACGCACGGTTTGCTGCGCCTGCGCTACCCCGACAAACCCAACCGGACCGACCAGGCCTACACAACTAATACGTTAGTTAAAGAAAACGCGTTTTCTTTAACTAAGTGATTATCTATAAATAAATTACTGGTAATTTATGAGCTATTAGTTCATATTCCGTTGCAAATCATGCAACGGGGGCAGAAATGGCACGTGTTAGAACCTGGGAAATCTCGGATGAATTTTGGGCGATCGTTGAACCG